>CAYOBQ010000001.1:0-152678 GCA_964402225.1 uncultured Nannocystaceae bacterium
CGGCCGGCGGGCACGCACATCACTTGGTCGCTTTGTCTGCCGCACCGTCCTAGGCTGGATCGGATGGAGTTCCTCGACCGAGCGACGATGCTCCGGGCGCTCGAAGCCACCAGCCGGGTGCTGGAGGCGATGGGCGAAGAGGCCGAGCTCTTCCTCGTCGACGGCGCGGTGATGTGCCTGGTCCACAAGGCGGGTCCACAAGGCGCGGCCGGCCACGAAGGACGTGGACGGTTGGTTCAGCAACGCTCGGGCCGTCCGGGCCGCGGCTCTGTCCGTGGCCGATGAGTTGGGGCTCCCCGAGGATTGGCTCAACGACGCCGCGAAGGGGCTTGTCCCCGCTGGGGCGGGCTACGACGAGTGGCTCTCGACGCCGCATCTACGCATCTCGACCGTCGACGCGCGCACGCTCCTCGCGATGAAGTGCGCGGCGGCCCGTACCTCGGAGGACTCCGCTGACATTCGCTTCCTCGTCGACCTGCTCGGTCTCGGGCGCAGTGACGAGGTCCTGGACGTGGTGCTTCGGTACTTCCCCACCGAACGCCTGCCCGTCCGCACGCGGCTGCTCCTCGAGGAGATGCTCGATGACGGCGATTGAGCTCCTCGGGCGTCGCGACGACCCCCACTTCCAACTCTACGTGAACGCCTTCGTCGATGACTTCCGGCGCGCGAGCCCCGAGGCGCGGGGGGCGATGGTGGCCGAGGGGCCCGCGGGGGAGGGCCGGTTCGAGGGGCTCGTCGCCGCGACGATCAGCGCCCTGTGCCGCGAGGTCGGCACGACGCCCCCCGAGTGGGTTCGACACACGCGCTCGCCCGAGCCCTTCTTCGCCTTCCCGGCCAAGGGCTACGCGCTCCGCGTCCGGCTGATGCTCGAGTCGCCTCCGCCCTTCCGCGCCCGCAACGTCTTCGTGCCCGCCGACTACCTCGCCCGCGCCTGAAGCAAGGCTCCTCGCGCCCACACACCGAGTGGCACTACAATCCGACGCGCGCATCGACCGGGGGAACGCAGGTGCAGACGAACGCTCTACTCACGAGCGCGGCCATCCTTGTATGGACCGCCACAGCGACTGCTCAGACCCAGCACGCCGCGGCGTCGGACGACGGCGGTCGCGTCTACCTCGCGGACTGGGAGGGGGGAGCCTTCGGCGGCTTCCGTCAGATCGGGTCGATGGGTGGGGGCAACGTGCGCGGCGTCGCCCTCGGTGACTTCGACGGCGACGGCGACCTGGACGTGCTGTCCGGGCGCTCCTACAGCAACTCGAACTACTTCTACCTGCTGACCAACGACGGCGGCGAGCTGCGCAGCCAGGCCCTCGCCGGATCGATGGCGGGCGGCGCCAACTACGTCATGGACGTCACGGCGGGGGACCTCGACCACGACGGGCGTCTGGACTTCATCAGCCACGGGAACGACGGCTGGGTGGGGTTCTTCCTCGCCGACGGCGCGGGCGGCTTCCGCCAGACGCGGCTGGACCTCGGACGCAACGGTCGCGGCCTGGATCTCGCCGACTTCGACGGCGACGGGCACCTCGACTTGTTGCGCTCACGGCAGGGCAACGGCTACGTCGATGTCCACCCCGGCGTCGGCGACGGGACCTTCGAGGCGGCGGTGCGGGTGGGGGACGCCGGGAGTGATCCCTACGGCCTCGCGGCGGGGGACTTCGACGGCGACGGGCACCTCGACGTGATCGCCAACGCCGGCGGCAACGGCGACGTCACGCTCTGGCGCGGCAACGGAGACCGCACCTTCGAGGCCGGCGAGGCCGTGCCTTCCCTCGACGTGAACAACCACGGCGCCTTCGACGCCTTCGACTACGACGAAGACGGTGATCCCGACGTGATCATCGCCAACTACTCGCACCGACGGCTGCTCTTCTTCGCCAACAACGGCGACGCGACCTTCGCCGCCGCCGTGGAGGTCGGCACGCCCTCGACGAACACCCTGGGCGTCGGCGCCCCACCGCTCCCGTCGGCGAGCGCGGCCGCCCCGTCTCTGTTGCCGGCGAGCCAGACGGTGGACGTGGGCGCCATCGCGACCCTCGAGGCACAGGCCAGCGCGGGCGTCGCCTCCTGGCGCCTGTTGACGGGTGACGGACGCTTCATCGCCGACGACGGCGCCCCGGGGCAGATCTTCGTGACCTACGACGCGGAGGGGACGTTCCGCCCGCTCCTCGACGCGGTGGACGCGGCGGGGGTGCATCGAATCGAGCCCGCGGTGATCGTCGCGGCGGGTGATCCGCCGGCGGTCGATCCCACGCCCATCGCCTTCGAGGAGGCCGACGCCATCGGGGGTCTCTGGCAAGTGGAGATCGACGGCGAGTCGGTGACGGGCGACGACTTCGGCGTCGTGGACTTCCGCTGGACCCTGCCCCCGCTGGTTGAGGACTTCGAGGCGGCGGATCTCGATGGATGGACCCTCACCGAGGGCGATTGGGCACGGGAGGAGGTCAACCCCATCGCGGGCGCCGCCTCCCTCTGCCAACGCAACGCCGGAGCCAACCGCGCGCGCATCCTCCACGACCGCCACTTCAACGCCGACTTCGAGCTCGACGTCGATGTGCGGCTGCTCGGTGGCGCCGGACAGGAGGCGCAGGTGCTCCTCGAGGGGCGCGGCATCCGCGACAACTACGAGGTCATCTTTCGGGGGCGAAACCTCAACGACATCCTCATCTTCCGGCGCGCCAACGACCGCACGACCACCCTCGTCGAGTTGGATCTGCCCGCCGATCACCCGGCGCGCCCGGTCGCCAACGACGTGACGTATCACCTGCACATCGTCCGCGAAGGGACAGAGATCCGCTTCGAGGTCGACGGGCACCTCGTCGGTCGAGTGAGCGACGGGACGTTCAGCGCGGGGCGCGTCGGGCTGTCGACCTATCGGACGACGGCCTGCTTCGACGACCTGGTGGTGCAGCCGTTCTCCCGAGACCAGGTGCTGCGCTTCGAGATGCCGCAGGGCGCCACCTCGGTGGACCTGCTGGCGACCGACGCCGCGGGACAGACCGCGGTGGACACCATCCCCATCGTGGCGAACGCCGGCGCGCCACCGACGGCCGACGCCGGGGGCCCCTACGCCTTCGACGAGCTCACCGGCGACGCCCTCGGCGGCCGCTTCACCGTCACCCTCGACGGCAGCGGCTCCTCGGATCCCGACGACACGCCGCTGACCTATCGCTGGGACCTCGGCACCGACACCTTCGACGGCGACGTCCTGGACCGCGGTCGCTGGATCACCAGCGGGGACGTGAGCCGCGCCGACGCGCTGCACTTCCAAGGGGCCAATGGCTGGGCACAGACCACCGCCTTCACCCGCGCGAGCTACGCCCGCGCCGAAGGGTTCGCGCTGGAGGCGACCTTCCGCGCCGAGACCCACGCGATGGTGGGCTGGAAGAACACCAGCGACAGCGGGCACTACAACCAGCTCGTCAACGGCTTCTACTTCGATCGCGGCACCCTGCGCATCTACGAGAGCGGCGCGAACCGGGCCGCCGTGGGCAGCTACGTCCGCAACGACCCTTACGAGATCCGCATCGTCCTCAAGGCGGACGCGGGTGCCCGCTACTACTTCAAGCCGGCTGGCGACCCCCTGTGGCAGCTCGTCTACGACTCGAACCACGGCGTCGACGAGCGGCTCCGAATCGGACTCGACGTCCACTCCGGCTCAGCCGACCTCGACGATCTCCACAACGTCGCCGTCGGCGCGACGCCCGCCTACCCCATCGGCGGCCCGCGGGTCGTCCCCGTCCGCCTCACGGTCACCGATCCCGCCGGACAGAGCGCCACCGACGACACCACCATCACCCTGGCGGGGAACGCCGCCCCCGTCGCCGACGCCGGCCCGGACCAGGTCCTCGACGAGGGCGACGCCATCCTCGGCGTCTGGACGGTCGCCTTCGACGCCAGTGGCTCCACCGACGACCATGGGATCCTCCGCTACGAGTGGGACTGGAGCTACGACGCCCAGGGCGAGTTCGAGCCCTCGGGGGACGAGGGCGCGACGCCGAGCCACGACCTCGAGGCCGGCGTCCACACCGTCGGGCTGCGGGTGACGGACCACGCGCTCCAGACCCACATCGACACGCTGACCGTCACCACCAGCCGCGGCGAGCCCCCAGTCGCCGTGCCCGGTGGGCCCTACGCCTTCGACGAGTTCACCGGTGACGCCCGCGACGGCGCCTGGCAGGTGGCGGTCGACGGCGCCGCCTCCACCGACGACCAGGCCATCGCGCTCTATGCGTGGGACTTCGGGACCGATCTCTTCCCGGGCCAGACGTTGGATCCCCTGGCCTGGGTCAGCGCCGGGGCGGTCACGCAGGACGACGGGCTGCGCATCGTGGGGAACAACCGCTGGGGGGAGAGCTACGCCTACGCCTCCGACCCGCGGGAGCGGACGGCGGGCTTCCTCTTCGAGGCCACGGTGGAGGCCGACGGCAACGGGCGCGCGATGTTCGGCTTGAAGAACGACGCCGCCAACGGTCACTACAACCAGTACTACTACGCCATCTACTTCGACCGCGGCACGGTGCGGATCTACGAGCTCGGGCGGTCCCGCGCCCAGGTCGCCAACTACGACGCAGACACGCCCTACGACGTGCGGATCGTCCCCCGGCAGGGTGGGGGCGCGGAGTTCTATCTGAAGCGAGCCGACGTCGAGGAGTGGACCTCGATCTACGTCTCGGCGGCCCGCAACGACGCCTCGCTCAGGCCCGGCTTCGATGTGCAGACGGGCACCCTGACGGTCCACGCGCTGCGCGACGTCGTGGGCGGCGTCGCGCCCACCCACCGGGTGTACGGCGAGGGCGAGCGCGAGATCCGGCTGACGGTGACGGACCAGGCGGGGCAAGGTCACACCGCGAGCACCCAGCTCACGTTGAGCGCCAACGAGCCGCCGGTGGCAGACGCCGGCCCCGACCACGACCTGGGAGAAGGCGCCGCCCTCGAGGGCACCGTCCGCCTGCTCCTCGACGGCCGACGCTCCACCGACGACCACGGCGTGATGCGCTACGAGTGGGACCTCGACTACGACCGTCAGACCTTCGACGTCGACCACGTCGGCGCCCAGGCCTTCCGCGAGGTCCAGGACCTGCGCAGCTTCACCGTCGCCCTCCGCGTGACGGACCACGTGCGCCAGACCTCCATCGACCTCCTGGAGGTGCGCTGGCAAGGGGGGGAGCCCCCCGTCGCGGAGGCCGGCAACGACGTCTTCACGGAGGGCCTCTGGCCCGCCATCCTCGACGGCACGCGCTCCACCGACGACGTGGGCATCGCGCGCTATGAGTGGGACTTCGGCGACGGCACGACCGGCTCCGGCGCGCGCCCGGCCCACACCTATTGGGCGCCCGGCATCTACGAAGCGACGCTCACTGTCTTCGACCGCGTCGGGCAGAGCGACACCGACACCGTCCGCGTCGTGCGGCGCATCGCCAACGACGATCCCGCCGCCGACGCCGGTGGCCCCTACCAGGCCGGGGCGGGGGGTCCCCCGGCGCACTTCGACGGGCTCGGCTCAGCGGATGACTTCGGCGTGCTGAAGTACCTGTGGGACACCGACGACCAGGTCGACAGCGACGGCGACGGCGACTTCGACAACGACATCGACGTGGTCGGGGCGCGGCCGATGTTCACGTACGCCGCCGCGGGCGACTACACCGTGACGCTGACCGTCGAAGACGGCGCCGGCCAGAGCGCCCGCGACACCGCCCTGGTCACGGTCCTCGAGGATCTGCCGCCGGAGGTGGTCTGCGTCCCCTGGCGCGGCGTCGATCCCCTCTCGCGCCACGAGATCATCCCCGGGGTGCCCACGCGGTTGAAGGCCGTGGCCCGCGACGCCGGGGCGCTGACCTATCAATGGGACTTCGGCGACGGCTCCGAGCCCTGGCCGGAGGCCCCCGCCGCCGTGGCCGACCACCGCATCATCGAGGCCGCGCACGCCTACCCGGACTCGCCGGAGGACACCCCCTTCAGCGCGACGCTGACGGTCTGGGACGCCGAAGGAAACGAGAGCTCCGACCAGTACCACCTCATCGTCAAGGATGACGCCACCGACACCCGCGCCAACATCGCCATCGACGAGGCGCTGTGGTGGCTCCACAAGGACCAGGTAGGCACCGGAGCCGCGCGCGGCCGGTGGCGCCAGAGCGGGAACATCCACGCCTGCTCGGCGGGATCGGCCCTCCAAGCCTTCCAGATCAACGGGCACCGTCTCGACGGCGACCACCGCGAGAACCCCTACGTCGACGACGTCGTCTGGGGCTTCGACTATCTCTTCACACGACTCCGCACGGCGGCGATCTTCGAGCACCCCTGGGGCGATCCCGACACCAACGGCAACGGCCTCGGCATCGAGGCCGCCGAGACCCGCGCCCCCTACCAGGGCGGCATGGTGATGGACGGCATCGCGGCGAGCGGCGCCCCCCTGGCATTTGCCCGCACCGGCCCCGACGGCGTCCGCGGGCGCTTCTTCCACGAGATCATGACCGACATGGCCGACATGTACCTGTGGGGCCAGGCCAGCAACGGTGGTTGGCGCTATGGCTGGCGACAAAGCGGCGACAACTCCGGCGCTCAGTGGGGGGCGATCGGCCTCATCGCGGCCCAGGACTTCTTCAACATCCCGGTCTCGCGTTGGGCCAAGGACCAGAACCTGTCCTTCGTGCGCCGCACCTTCGGGGGGCACGGCTTCGGGTATTCCGGCCGCGGCAACGACTGGTTGGGGCGGGCGGGCACGCCGTCGGCGATGGTGCAGCTCACGTTCGCCGACGTGACGAGCCGCGACCCCGAGTGGCGCGCCGCCGAGGACTGGATGGCGACCCACTGGGAGCTCGACCGCGCCGGGCCCTACGCGCTGATGGCCCTGGTCAAGGCGATGCGCCTCGCCAAGCCGCTGCCCATCGAACGCTTCGAGGCCACCGCCCTCGATTGGTACAAGGACGACGAGCAGGGCGTGCGCATCTTCGTCGCTGAGGAGATGAACCGCGACGGGCGCTACTGGGGCGCCTGGAACGGCAGCCAGGGCAGCACGGGGCGCATGCTCAACACCGCCTGGGCGGTCATCATGCTCACGCCGAGCCTCTTCGTGCAGCCGCCCGACGCCGACGCCGGCCCCGACATCCACTGGGCCTTCGACCGGCCGCTGCGCTTCGACGGATCCGGCTCGAGCCACCCCGACCCCATCCGCTCGGTGGTGCTCTACGAGTGGGACTTCAACGGCGACGGGATCTACGACCTCACAACCGAGGACCCCCGCGATCCGCGGGCCGTTTGGACCTACGCCGACCCCAACCCCGAGGCCGACGGCGACGAGCCGCAGGTCATCCGCGTCAAGCTCCGGGTGACCGACAACAGCGTCCCGCCCCAGACCGACACCGACGAGCGCGAGGTCCTCGTCAGCGAGCTGCCCTACCCACCCTTCGCCGACATCGGCGGGCCCTACGAGGTGGGCGCCGGCACCCCGTTCCTCCTCGACGCCAGCGGCTCCTTCGACCTCGACCCCCTCGACAGCGTCACCCGCTACGAGTGGGATCTGGACCACAACGGGCAGTTCTTCGAGGACATCGACGTCGACACCGACCAGCCCACCCTCCAGCACATCTTCGAGACGCCCGGGCGCTACGACATCGCGCTGCGCGTGTACGACAGCGGCCGGGAGAACCCACGCGGCTGCGATCCAGCCCTCGATTGCGTGATCTGGCAGTCGCGGACCGTCTTCACCACCGTCGTCGTCCACGAGAACCGGCCCCCGGTGGCGATCGTCGAGCCGCCACGGGTCGTCTCCGAGGGCGGCACAGGTCAGATCGACGCCGGCCGATCGATCGATCCCGACGGCGCACCGGTGGAGCTCGCGTGGGCCTGTGACGGGGCGGATCTGCGACCCCTCGAGGGCTCGCTGGCCGAGCTCGACGCCGCCGCGATCGACGCCCCCGCCGACGGGGTGCGCTTCGAGTGCACCGTCACCGTCACCGACTTCGTGGGCGCCTCCACCGTGGCCCCCTTCGTCGTCGAGGTCATCAACCGCCCGCCCGTGATCCTCGAGCTCGAGGCCGCCGAGGTGGCCAACGAAGGCGACACCGTCGAGGTCACCGTCACCGCGACCGATCCGGCCCCCGCAGACGCCGCGGCCCTCGTCTACAGCCTCGACTGCGACGGCGACAACATCCTCGACGTCCTCGACTCCGTCGATCCCACCGTGGGCTGCCTCTTCCCCGATGACGGCCAATACACGATCGCGGTGGTGGTCGACGACGACGACGACGGCACGGCCGTGGCGCGCACCGCGGTGGTGGTGGTCGCGAACCTGCCGCCGACCATTGACCCAATCGTCTGCCCCGCGGCGCTGGAGGGGACCCCCGTGGCGATCCAGTTGGTGACCCACGACGCGGGTGGAGAGCACGACCCCGTCTCCTGCGTCTTGGACGCGCCGGCCCCCGACGGCGCGCAGCTCGACGCCGCGCGGTGCCTCTTGGTGTGGACGCCCACCTACGCCCAGTCCGTCGCCGGGCTCGTCGGCTTCGGCGTCACCGCCACCGACGACGAGGGCGCCGCCGCCCACACCGCCTTCGAGTGTCACCCGCGCTTCATCGACACCGACGACGACGGCCTCCCCGACACCTGGGAGATCGAGCACGGGCTCGATCCGGGCGCCAACGACTGCGACGACGACCCCGACGGCGACGGGCTGACGAACTGCGAGGAGCTTGAGCAGGGCCACGATCCCCACGTCTACAACGGCGCCCCACCCCCGGTGCTGATCTCGCCCATCGACGAGGCGCGCATCGACACCTCCACGCCGGACCTCGTGCTACGCAACACCCAAGACGCCCTGGGTCGCCCCGTCGACTACGAGTTCCTGGTCTTTGCCGACGCCGCCTTGGAGAACCTGCTGCTCTCCTCGGACCGCGTCGAGGAGACACCTGAGACCACCGCCTTTACCGTCCCCGAGGACACCCTGGAGGACAACGTCTGGTACTGGTGGACCGCGCGCCCCCTGGTCGAGGACAACGTCGGCGAGGCCCCGCCCGCCGAGGCGTTCCTGGTGGACGCCGAGCAGTCGCCGCCGACGGCGCCGCGCATCACGTGGCCCGAGGATGGCGACGTGGTCCCCGTGCTGCGCCCGACCTACGTGCTCGACAACGCCACCGATCCCGACCCCGGCGACACCCTGCGCTACCACTGCGAGGTGGCCCGCGACGTCGAGTTCATGGTGGTCGTGACCGACGGCGACGCCCCCGAGGGCCCCGACGGGCAGACCCAGGTGCCCTCCGCCGACGATCTCGAGGAGAACGCCACCTACCACGTGCGCTGCCTCGCCATCGACAGCACCGACCTCGAGAGCCCCTGGTCGCCGCCGGTGGCCTTCACCATCGACACCGCCAATCAGCCCCCCACCGCGCCCACGATCATCGCGCCTGCGCACGACGCCGTCGTGGCCGACCTCGAGGTAACGTTGGTCGCCGGACCCGCCACCGATCCCGAGGGCGCGCCCCTGACCTACCGCTTCTGGCTGGGCACTGATCCGGCGTTTGGCGACGAGGACGCGCTGGTCAGCGACGAGCTGGTCCCCCCCGACGGCGACGCGGAGGTCGAGTGGGTCCTGCCGATGCTCCTGGTCGACGACACCGAATACTTCTGGCGCGTGCGCGCGCGAGACCCCTTCGTGGGGGGTCCCGCGGCGACCGCGCGCTTCCTGGTGGATCTGGGCAACGACCCGCCGAGCGTGCCGGAGCCCATCGAGCCGCGGGGCGCCGGCCCTGCCCAGCCCACCTTCCGCTGGACGCGCTCGATCGATCCCGAGAACGACGCGCTGAGCTACGAGCTGGAGCTCTTCTCCGCCGAGGCGGGCGAGCCGATATGGCGCGCGGAGGACCTCCACGAGCTGCGGCTGCCCTACGACGCCGAGCTGGCGCCGGGGGCCTACCAGTGGACCGTGCGCGCCGTCGACAACCGCGGCGCCGCCTCGGATTGGGGGCAGCCCGCGGTCTTCGTCGTCGAAGACGCCGCGGCGCTGCCCGATGTGGGGACGCCCGACGCGGGCCCCGACGCGGGCCCCGACGCGTCCCTCGACGGCTCGATGGATGGCGGACCGCCGCCGGACGAGGGGCCGCCGCCCGACGGGATGTTCGGTGATCTGGGGCCCGACCAGTCCACCGTCGGCGCGACGGTCACGGGGGGCGCCGGGTGCACCTGCGACTCCACGCGATCGACGGCCGCCGCCTGGCTGCTGCTGCTCCTGGTGGGCGTGAGGAGACGACGATGAACGCTCGCTGGCTGCTGCTCGCGCTGCTCGCCTTCGGCTGTGAAGACGCCGGGGACAACACGGAGAACACCGGGGACACGGGCTCGACGGAGGGGGAGAACGACCCCGACGAGGGGACGCCCGACGCCCAGCTCGACGGGCCCGTCGATGCCGCCGCGGATCTGGCGGCGCCCGACGGCCCGCTCCCTGACGGGGTGGCCCCCGACGCGGGTCCCGAGTGCGCCGAGCACGACGACTGTGAGGGGGCGCTTCTGTGCCACCCCGACGGCTACTGCGTGCAGCCCTGCCGCCGCGGTCGATGCCCCGGGGGCTACTGCGGAGCCGATGGTTTCTGCGTCGACGCGCCCTGCCCCGACGACGCGGTGTGCCCGGAGGACACGTTCTGCGCCGAGTCGGGGGCCTGCGTCGGCGGCTGCCGGCACGCCGAGGGCGGCTGCCCCGAGGCTCAGATCTGCGACAACAACCGCGTCTGCGTGGTCGACGTCGAGTGCCACCCGGAGGACATCTGCGGCAACGGACGCGACGACGACTGCGACGGGGAGATCGACGATCCGGCGATCTGCAACGCGGAGTGCATCGCCGACCAACCCTGCGACACCGGCGAGCCCGGCGTCTGCGGGGCGGGATCGACGCGCTGCGACGACGGCGCGGCGCGCTGCGTGTCGGGCGTGATGGCTGGCGACGAGATCTGCAACGGGGTCGACGACGACTGTGACGGTGAGATCGACGAGGGCTTTGGTCTCGGCGGGCCCTGCGAGGGCGGCGAGGGCGTGTGCGCCGGCAACGGGCGGATGCTCTGCGACGCAGATGGAGAGCCCGTGTGTACCTACGAGGGCGCGGAGGCGGAGCGCTGCGATGGGCTCGACAACGACTGCGACGGCGAGACAGACGAGGACTTCGATGAGCTCGGCGACCCGTGTCTGGCCGGCGAGGGCGCCTGCCAGGTCCAGGGCGTGTGGCGCTGCGGCGATGACGGGATCGCCTGCGACGGTGACGTCGGGGCCGCGGGCGAGGAGCGCTGCGACGGCCTCGACAACGACTGCGACGGGGCCAGCGACGAGGCCTTCCCCGATCTGGGCTCGGCCTGCGCCGTAGGCCTCGGGGCCTGCGCCCGCGAGGGGGTCGTGGTCTGCGCCGGCGAGGGGGATCGGGGGCGCTGCGACGTCCAACCGGGCGTCCCCGCGGCGGAGGCATGCAACGGCGAAGACGACGACTGCGACGGCTTCGTGGACGAGGGCGTCGGCGGCGCCGCGCTCACGGAGCTGTGCTACGACGGCCCCGAGGGCAGCGAGGCGCGGGGTGATTGCCGCGGGGGTCGCCGCGCCTGCGCCGAGGGGGAGTGGGGCGCCTGCGAGGGGCAGGTCGTGCCGAGCGCCGAGGTGTGTGACGGGCTGGACAACGACTGCAACGGCCTGGCCGACGACGGCGCCGAGGGCGGACCGCTGGTGGTGGGCTGCTACGAGGGCGCCGAGGGGACGGCCGGGGTGGGGGCGTGCGTCGCTGGCGCGAGCACCTGTCGCTTCGGGAACCTCGGACCCTGCCTCGGGCAGGTGCGTCCGGGGGTCGAGATCTGCGACCGCGCCGACAACGACTGCGATGGCGAAGCCGACGAGATCGAAGGCGGCTGCGCCTGTGAGGCGGGGACCCGGCGCGAGTGCTACAGCGGGCCCGACGGCACGGTGGGCGTCGGCGCCTGCGCCGGCGGCGTGCAGGTCTGCGCCGAGGATGGCAGCGGGTGGGGCCCCTGCGAGGGCGAGGCGGTGCCGGCGAGCGAGGCGTGCAACGGGGTCGACGACAACTGCAACGGCGAGATCGACGAGGGGGTGCCCGGGGTCGGCGCGGGCTGCGTGGATGGCCTGGGCGTATGCCACGCCGAGGGGACGTTGGTCTGCGATCCGCAGGCGGGCGTGTCCTGCGAGTTCCCGGAGCCGGGCCCGGCGGTGGCGAGCCCGGAGGTCTGCGACGACGTGGACAACGACTGCGACGGGACGACGGACGAGGACTTCCCGATCGCCCAGCCCTGCGTGCGCGGCGTGGGGACCTGCCAGATGGAGGGGCTGACGCGCTGCAACGGCTTCGGCCAAGTGCGCTGCGACGCGGTCCCCGGGGTGCCGGGGGTCGAGATCTGCAACCGGGCCGACGACGACTGCGATGGGCAGGTCGACGAGGACTACCGGCTCTTCCAACCGTGCGACGTGGGCGAGGGCGTGTGCGAACGGCGCGGGCTGTTGGTCTGCGATGGCGAGGACGCCTCGACGTGCAACGCGGAGCGCGGCGAGGCCGGCGTGGAGCGGTGCGACGAGCTCGACAACGACTGCGACGGGGGCACCGACGAGGGCTTCGACGTGGGCGAGCCCTGCGCCCGGGGTGAGGGCGCGTGTCGGACTGAGGGCTTCACGGTGTGCGCCGCCGATGGGGGCGCCGAGTGCGCCGCGCCGCTGGTCGGTGGGGTGCCCGAGGTGTGCAACGGGGTGGACGACGACTGCGACGGCCAGGTCGACGAGCGGCTCGACGAGCGACGGCCCTGTGACACCGGCGACGATGGGATCTGCGCGCGGGGGCGGCTGCGTTGCGTCGATGGCGCGCGGGCGTGCGTCGCGATCGAGGCGGCCGGAGACGAGGTCTGCGACGGCCTGGACAACAACTGCGACGGCGCGGTCGACGATGGCTTCGGCACCCTGAACTGTGGGGTGGGGGCGTGTGAGCGCGAGGTCGATCGGTGCACCGACGGGCGCATCCTGGAGTGCGATCCGCTGGCGGGCGCAGCGGACTTCGAGGTCTGCAACGGGGAGGACGACGACTGCGACGACGTCATCGACGAGACGCCCCTCGAGGATAGGACGCCGTGTCGGGTGGGGCTCGGCGCCTGCCGGCGGCGGGGTGTGCGGAGCTGCGCGGACGGCGAGGTCTCGTGCTCCGCGGTGCCCGGTGAGCCGTCGGTGGAGGTCTGCGACTGGATCGACAACGACTGCGACGGGGACTTCGACGAGGAGGCCCTCGGCGCCGGTGATGAGTGCGGCGTGGGCGTGGGGGCGTGTCGCGGCGTGGCGGTGCGCGAGTGTCTGGACGGGCGGCTCGTGTGCCCCGCGGAGCCGGTGGCCGAGCCCATCGACGAGCAGTGCGATGGGATCGACAACGACTGCGACGGGTTGCTCGACGAGGGGCAGGAGAGCGTGGTCTGCGGCGTGGGGGCGTGCCGTCACGCGGTGCCCAACTGCGACGGCGGCGAGGACGTCGAGTGCGATCCGCTGGAAGGGGCGGGGGTCGAGATCTGCAACGGGACGGACGACGACTGCGACGGTGATCTCGACGAGGACGTCGAGGGGCTCGGCGAGGTGTGCGGCGTGGGCCAGGGCATCTGCGCCCGCGACGGTCGAACGGAGTGCCGGGGCGGCGACGTGATCTGCGTCGGCGTGACGGGGCGCCCGGAGGCGGAGCGCTGCGACCTCGAGGACGACGACTGCGACGGGGAGGTCGACGAGGCGACGGTGGACGCGGGCCGGCCGTGCAGCGCGGGGGTCGGGGCGTGTCTGCGCGATGGGCGGACGTCGTGTGTGAACGGGCGCGTGCGGTGCGACGCGGAGCCCGGTGAAGGCGGCGAGGAGGTCTGCGACGGGCTCGACAACGATTGTGACGGTGAGTCCGACGAGGGCTTCCCGAGCGTGACGTGTGGGGTGGGCCTGTGCCGGCACACGGTGCAGAGCTGTCAGGAGGGGGGCGAGGCGCCGGCGCGCGCCCCGCAGGCGGGCGCGCGCCCGGAGCGGCGCAACGGGAGCGACGACGACGGCGCCGGCACGACGGACGAGGCGACGGTAGACGCGGGGGAGGCGTGCGCGGATGGCCTGGGGGCCTGCGAGCGCGAGGGAGAGACCGTGTGTCGGGGCGCGGAGATCGTGTGTGGGGTGGAGGCGGGGGCGCCCGAGGCGGAGGTGTGCGACGAGGCGGATAACGACTGCGACGGGCAGACCGACGAGGGCGACGTGTGCCCCGACGATGTGCCGCCGGATGTGGCGGTCTTCCTCAGCTCCGACTTCCTCGATCTGGGGGACGAGCTGACGATCACGCTCCAGGCCAGCGACGCGCGGAGCGGGGTCGAGCGGCAGACGGTGCTCTACGACGACCAGCCGCTGGCCATCGACGGGAACGGACAGGCGCGGGTGGTGGTCGAGGAGGCGGGCGTCCACGAGGTGCTCGCGATCGTCAGCGACGGGCAGGGCAACGAGGCGCGGGCGCGGCGGACGTTGCGGGTCGGCGATCCGGCGGACGAGACGCCGCCGACGGCGCGGATCGTTTCGCCCGACGCCCACAGCGAGCTGCTCGGGCGCACGCCGATCATCGCCGAGGCGGGTGACGAGAACTTCTTCGAGTACCGGCTCGAGCTCGCCGAGAAGGGCGGGGACGAGTGGGTCGTGTTCCAACGCGGCGACGAGGTGCCCGACGACGGCCTGCTCGGCTATTTCGATCCGACGTTGCTCGAGAACGGGATGTACAAGGTCCGGCTGACGGTCGAGGACGTCAACGGTCGCTTCTCGCGGGACGAGCGGGTCTTCGTGGCCGAGGGCGACGCCAAGGTGGGGGCGTTCACGATCACCTACACCGACGTGACGGTGCCGGTGTCGGGGATGCCGCTCACGGTCGAGCGCACCTACGACTCGCGGGTGCCCTTCGAGCGCGACTTCGGGCGCGGGTGGTCGTTGGACATCAAGCGGGGGAAGTTCCAGCACAACCGACCCGAGCACACCGAGTGGATCATCGCGCGTGGCGGCGGCTTCTTCCGCTGGCCGTGCGAGGACGTGCAGGAGCAGGAGCTGCACACTACCGAGCTGCGGGTCTCGGACCGTGAACGCTACGTCTTCCACATGGACGTCGCCTCCGGCGCCGCGATCCAGGGGGCCTGCGAGTTCAGCGTCGACTACGAGCTGGTGCACGGGACGGTCCCGGGGCCGGCGACGTTGCAGATCCTCGGCGGCAACAGCGGGCTGTGGTTGCGGGGGAGCCAGCAGCTCATAAGCTGGGACTTCGAGGAGTTCGAGATCCGCGGCGTGCGACTGACGACGCCGGACAAGCGGGTCTTCGACTTCCACCAGGACCGCGACGGGATCTTCCGCGTGGAGGATCCCAACGACAACCAGATCCACATCGGCGCCGACGGCTTGATCCACTCCGCGGGCAAGTCGGTGGACTTCGAGCGCGACGGTGACGGGCGCATCACGCGCGTCGTGCTGCCCGACGGGAACGACATCGAGTACGCCTACGACGGCGAGGGCCATCTGGTCGCCGTCACCGACGAGATCGGGAACGTGACCCAGTACGAGTACAACTCGTTCCACCAGCTCACGCGGATCATCGATCCCAGCGGCAGCACGCCCGCGCGCCAGATCTACGACGACGACGGGCGAATGGTGGCGGTCGAGTATCCGGGTGGGCGGCGCATGGAGCTCAACCACGACCCCGAGAACCGCGTGGAGGTCGTGCGTGACCGGCTCGGGCAGGTCGAGATCTTCGAGTACAACGAGGCCGGCGACATCCTGGAGCACACCAACAAGGCGCTCCACGTCACGACCAACGAGTACAACGACGAGGGGTTGATCGCGCGGCGCACCGAGCCGGGCAACGCGGTCACGACCTACGAGTACACCGACGGTCGGATGGTGCAGATGACCAACCCGCTCGGGGAGGTGCGGACCGCCGAGTACAACGACCAGAATCAGGTCGTGCGCAAGGTCGACTTCGCGGGGAACGTGCGGCTGCGGGCGTACGACGAGAGCGGGAACCTGACGCGGGCCACCGATCCCGAGGGTCACGTCACGGCCTACACCTACGACGAGGACGGAAACCGGACGTCGGTGACCGATCCCGAGGGGGGCGTGACGCGCTCGGAGTTCGACGAGCACGGCTACCTGGTGCGCCGGATCGACGCCCTCGACCAGGTGACGATCTACACCTACGACGACAACGGCAACCGGCTCACGGAGACGCGGCGCGACGGCGAACAGGGCTTCACGACTCGCTTCGAGTACGACGACAAGAGCCGCGTCGTGGGGACCATCGATGCCCTGGGCGGCGAGGTGCGCACGACCTACGACGAGCGAGGGCGCAAGAGCTCCGAGACCGACCAGCGCGGGAACCGGACGGTCTTCGAGTACGACGATCTGGGCAACAACACCGCGGTCGTCTACCCGGACGGGACCGCGCTGCGCTACGAGTACGACGCCGAGGGGCGGCGCACGGCGGAGACTGATCGCGCTGGGAACCGCGCGCGCGTCGAGTACGATCCGGTCGGGCAGCCCATCCGCACGATCTTCGCCGATGGCGGGATCGTAGGCCGGGCCTTCGATGGGCGCGGGAACCTGGTGCGCGAGACGGACGAGGCGGGGAACGAGACCGCCCACACCTACGACCTGATGAACCGGCGCGTCCGCACGATGGACGCCCTGGGCCAGGTGACGGTCCATGCCTACGACGCCAACGGGAACCGGATCTCGACCACCGGGCCCGACGAGGTGACGACTCGCTTCGAGTACGACGGCAACGACCGCATGGTGGCGACGGTCTTCTCCGACGACACGCGGATCACGACCGAATACGACGGCAACGGGAACAAGATCGCCGAGACCGATCAGGCGGGGAATACGACCCACTTTGCCTACGACGCCTTGAACCGGCTGGTCGGGGTGACCGACGCCCTGGGTGGCGAGGCGCGCTACACCTACGACGCGTTCGGGAACCGGACCGCCGAGACCGACGCCAACGGGCACACCACGACTCACACCCACGACGCCCTCGGCCGGGCCGTGGGTCGCACCTTGCCCGAGGGCGAGGCGATGAGCCTCGAGCTCGACGCGATGGGGAACATCGCCCGCAGGGTGGACTACAACGGGGCGGCGACGGCCTACACCTACGACACCAACAGCGAGCTCACGCTCATGCGGCTCCCGGACGGCACCGAGGAGTCGGCGACGCACACCCCCACCGGGAAACGGGAGACGGTGACCGACGCTCGGGGCGTGACGCGCTGGACCTACGACGTTCGGGACCGGGTGGTCTCTCGGATCGACCCGGGGGGCGGGGTCGTGCGCTGGGCCTACGACGTGCGCGGCAACCGGACCAGCGTGACGACCCTCGCCGGCGTCACCCGCTACACCTACGACGAGCTCAACCGGCTGGTCACGGTGACCGCGCCGGACGGTGGCGTGACGACGTACACCTACAACGCCGCGGGGAGCCGAGCGACGCTCGCGCAGCCTGGCGGGTTGGTGACGAGCTACACCTACGACGAGCAGCGGCGGCTGCGGCGAATCGAGACTCGGCGCGGCGAGGACCTAGTCGCCGGCTACGTCTACACCCTGGGTCCGGCGGGGAACCGAGTCGGCCTCGAGGAGCTGCACACGGGCCGCGTGGTGGCCTGGGGCTACGACGCGCTCTTCCGGCTGACGTCGGAGGCGGTCGAAGGCGGCCCGACCGTGAGCTACACCTACGACGCGGCCGGGAACCGGACGGCGAGCGACGACTCGGAGGGCGGCGTGACGGCCTATGTCTACGACGACGACGACCGGATCGTGCAGGCCGGCGCGGTCGCCTACACCCACGACGACAACGGCAACGTCACCGGGATCGGCGACGCGGAGTACGCCTACGATAGCCGGGATCGGCTGGTCTTCGTCGACACCGGCGAGGCGGCCGTGACCTACGAATACGACTTCGACGGCCACCGCATCGGGGCGCTCGTCGAGGGTGGCACGGAGACCCGCTACGTCGTCGACGAGAACCGCAGCTTCGCCCAGGTCCTCGCCGAGACCGACGCCCAGGGCGCCATCCAGGTCGCCTACGTCTACGGCGCCGATCTGCTCAGCCAGCACCAGGACGGAGCGGCGAGCGCCTACCTGCTCGACGGTCAGATGTCCGTACGGCAGCTCGCAGGCGGCGACGGCGCGATCACCGACACCTACACCTACGACGCCTTCGGCAACCTCACGGACCGCACCGGCGACACGCCCAACGCCCACCTCTACAACACCCAGTTCCTCGACCCCAACTCCGGCTTCTACTACCTGCGCGCGCGGTGGATGAACCCCCGGAGTGGACGGTTCCTCAGCGTGGATCCCGAGGCCGCCGTGCTCTTCGATCCCCGGACGCTGCACCGCTACAGCTACTCGCTGGCCTCCCCCGTCGACCGGTCCGACCCCAGCGGTCGCTTCTCGATGGTCAGCATCAGCATCTCGCTCAGCATCAACGTGAGCATCCGGTCGATCTACAGCGTGAGCCTGGTGCGCACCTTCCTCACGGCCACCCGCATCGCCGTGTGTCAGCTCGCCCCCGCCTTCGCCCTACGCCACGCGGCCTTCGACGCCATCGCCAGCGACACCCCCGGCGCCTGGAAGATGCTGGCGGCGTCGAAGCTCATGATCTCCGAAGGCTTCCGAGCCATCGGCGGCGCCCTGGCCGAGACCTACCAGCGAGTGGCCGACGAGCTCATCGACTTCAAGTTCGAGATCAACATCGACCTGAACAACGCCATCAACGACCTCCAATCCCTGCTCGGCCCCGGCTTCAACGGCTTCAACTCCGTGGTCGACAAGATCCAGCAGCTCATGGAGTGGAAGGAGAAGATCGACGGCTTCCTCGACGAGGCCAGCGGTTGGTACAACGCCGCCGCGGCCCTCTTCGATGTCGGCGGCTCCCACACCGCCTGCGAGAAGGCCAAGGCCCTCGAGAAGATCGGCAACAAGTTGCTCGACTTCGTCCCCAGCTTCTGACGCTGAGCCGCCCACCACGCGCGGGACGCCCCCTTTTCGACTCGAAGTAAACCGGCCTCGGGTTTCTGCCGTCCAAGTACACGGGTCTTCCGTCGGCGATGGCCCGTTCTTGGAGGCTACTCTCATGGGGTTTTCGACCTCGATTCCGCGCGGCATCGCACCGCTCCTGCTGCTGCTGTGTGCCTGCGACAGCGCCCCCGCCGGGGCGGAAGCCGACTCCGCCGTGGACGCCGCCCCCATCGACGGAGACCTCCCGGACGCCGGCCCCGCGAGGTGCGAGGGTGCGACCCACGTAGTGGCCCCCGACGGTCGCGACGAAGGCGAGTGCCCGCCCGACGCCCCGTGCGCCACGATCCAGTTCGCCGTCGACGAGGCCACCGCCGGGGACCTGGTCTGCGTGCGGACCGGGGACTACGCGGAGCGGGTAACGGTGGAACGGGGTGGTGAGGCCGGGGCACCCCTGGTCCTGCGCGCCGAGAGCTCGGCCTTGGCCGAGGGCGCCGCCGTCTCCACCGTTCGCGGCTTCGCGATCCACGCCCCCCACGTGCGCGTGGAGGGCTTCCGAATCCAGGTCGATACCGCCTTCAACGGCGCGCGCGGGGAGGACGCCAACTACGACGATTGCACCGGCGTCTACGCCGACCGCGGCGGCACCGAGCTCGTCGGAAACCACCTCGCCGACACCTACTGCCAGGGCATCTACCTCGCCGACCGGAGGGCCGAGCACCCGCCCCACCGAATCGTCGGCAACGTCCTCGAGGATACCGGCTTCCGAGCCATCCACGTCGAGGGCGACGACACCGTCATCGAAGGCAACACCATCCGGCGGGTACACGCGCGGGCCGCCTGGGCCGAGGCCTGCATGTTTCCGGAGGCCGACGGCCTCTTCTTCCGCGGCGATGGACACATCGTTCGGGACAACCACATCTCGGAGATCGGACGCCACCTGCCCCACGCACCGTGGCCGGCCCATTGCCCCCGCCCGATGGGACAACCCGAGCCCGTACCCCACGTCGACTGTGTCCAGAGCGGCGTCGGTGGTAGCGACCTCCTCTACGAGGGCAACACCTGCGAGATCGCCCACACCCCGGACCAGGTCGACGGAGGCTCGACCGGCCACGCCTTCCGCGTCGACGCCGATCGCGCCCCGGTCCTCGACATGGTGATCCGCAACAACGTCTTCCTGTCCCAGGTCGCGATGCCGATCTCCATTTCGTCCGGCCGACACGACGTGGACCGCATCGACATCCTGAACAACACCTTCGTGCGCGTCGGGCCATCCTCCGTCGAGGCCAACGCCGTGAACTTCACCCGCGGCGAAGGGGCTTTCGGGGCCGTGCGCATCATCAACAACATCTTCAGCCGTCAGGACAGCGCGCGTTGGGCCTATCTGCGGTGCGCCTTCGACTGCGCCCAGGTCGTTCGCCGCCACAACCTGGTCTACGCCGAGGGCGCACCCCTCTTGGAGCCAACGGAGATCAATGGTGCCCCAGGATTCCTGGGGCCCCGCGACTTCCACCTGAGCCCGGACTCCCCCGCCGTCGATGCCGGTGAGGATCTCGACGACGAGGGCTTCGACCGGGACAAGGACGGGCGGCAGCGCACGGCGCCGTGGGATATCGGCGCCTACGAGCGGCAGTAGCCTCAGAGGCAGACTTCGTACGGCGCCACGTACGGGCTCCCGGGGAAGACCGTCAGCCCCTCGAAGCAGTCCCCGCCGACGCCGTGCCCGTGGAAGGCGGCGACCAACACCCCGTCGTCGAGGTAGGAGATCGCCAGACGGTCGGGGAGAACCTGGCTCCAGGTGCCGGTGAAGGACGCGGGGGCGGCGGCAAAGGAGATCGTACCGTCGGCCTCCAGTGTGATGTCGTGCGAGGAGATCGAGGTGGGGAAGAGCGTGCACTCGTAGAAGCCGATCAGCCCCTGGCCGGTGCAGTGGCGGTTGTGCGCGGCGCGCGGGCCCGCGACCGGGGTGTCGTAGTAGAGGAGGCTCGCCACGTGGCTCGCGCTGTTGTTCGCCTGATTCGGCTCGGGCGACGTGGTCGACACGTCGGCGTGGAGCTCGAGGGGCGCCGCGCTCACGGGGAACGCGATCTTGAACCAGCGCGTCTTGGTGCGCCCGCTCTTCACCCGCCCGAAGCTGCAGACGACGCTCGTCCCGTCCTGGGCGCAGCGGCGGTGTCTCGAGCCGACGATGCCCATCACGTACACCGTGGGGCTGGTCTGTGTCTCCGGCAGATCGATGCGCACCGAGACGTTGCGCGCGTGCCGGTCGCCACTGTTGGTCACCCGGACGCGGTAGCGCGCCTGGTCGTAGACGTAGGCGCCGCTGGGCGCGGCGATGGTCACCTCGACGTCGGCGGCGGCGAAGGCGGAAGGGGCCGCTGCGAGGACGGCGAAGGCGGGAAGAAGACGTCGCATATCTGAACCTCCATGTTCTGGGCACCTCGCCCAGCACCCACGCTACGTGCGGCGCACACGACGGGGACCCCCCGAACGTCTGGGGGGTCCTCGAGCGAGGCCCCACCTCCCGTGGCCGCAGATGGTGTACCCTGCCGCCTCACAAAGGGACGCGAGGGACGACCATGAGCCGGCGAATCGGTGACTTCTGCTACTGGGTGATGATGTCGACCGAGCCGGAGGCATCACGGGCCTTCTACACCGCTCTGTTTGGATGGACGCTCCAAAACGAGGGGGCCCATCAAGAGGACGAGGCCCACCAGGGCTACGTCGGCCTCGACAATGGTGAGAACCACTTCGGGGGCATCGACGTCCAGCGGGCGCCGGGCGTGCCCTCGGCGTGGCTCGGGTACATCGAGGTCGAGGACGCCGACGCCGTCGTCGCCCGCATCGAGGCCCTCGGCGGCGGCGTGATGGTGCCCCCCATGAACCTCGGCGCCGACGCCGACAGTGGCCGCATCGCGATCACGACCGATCCCCAGGGCGCCGCCTTCGGCGTATACGCCGGCGGTGCATCCCACGCCGACTGGGCTCCCCGCAAGGACCAGCCCGGCGACTTCGACTGGGCAGAAGCCGCCACTTCCGACGTCGAGGGCGCCAAGGCCTTCTACAGCGAGCTGCTCGGGTGGACGGAGGCCCACGTCATGGAGACGCCGACGGGCGGCTACCACATGATGGCGCTGGGCGAGAAGCCCGTCGCCGGCATCCTGCCCCTGCCACCCGGCGCGCCGATGAGCGCGTGGTGCTTCTACATCCGCGTCGAGGACGTCGAGGCGACCGTGACCACCGCGACCGAGCTCGGCGCGACGCTGCTGCACGGACCGGTCACGATGCCGGGCATGGTGACCTTCGCCGTGCTCCAGGACCCCTGCGGCGGCGTCGTCGGCGTCGCGAAGTCCCTCGCGGAGTAGCACCGCAGAGCGTGGGCTCTGCTCACGGCTGGCTCCACGGCTCCGCCACCCAGGGGGCGGGATGCCCGCGGCTGGCAGGATTGAGGCACAGTCCGCGAGAGGCCCCGGAGACCGGCCGTGTATCTCTCGGGCCGGCTGCGGAGCAGGCCCCGCTTCGCGCGCCTCACCAACGCCGGGAGGTGAAGGTGCGGTTCGTCGGAACCGCCGTCGAGGGGCCCGGCGAGACCATCACGCCGTACGTCGACGGGGCCGGCCACACGACCTTCCCCGTCACCGCCGACGAAAGGGCTGTGAACCGAGCGACCCTGGAGGGCCGATCGCTCAGGCCGGCTCGGGGCCCTCGTCGTCACCCATGATGGCCTGCACCTTCTCGACGAGCTCCGGCACCTTCTCGAAGAGCTTGTCGAGCAGCCCCCGGCGGTCGGTGATGGGCTTCACCTCCACCCCGTCGGGGCCAAAGACGATGACGCCAACGGGGCGCACCTTGCCGCCGCCTCCGCCGCCGCCACCTACGCCACGACCGCGGCTGCCACGGCGCCGGCCCTTCGATTGCGGGGAGTCGCCCTCGCCCTGGCCGCCGCCGCCGCCGAAGCCGATGGAGACCCGGGAGAGGGGCACGATGGTCACCGCGCCCAGCTCGATGGGATCGCCGATGACGATGTCGCTCTGGGCGATGTCACCGACCTTCTCCGAGACCAGCGAGATGAGGTCTTGTACGGGTTGCATTCTCGTCCTCCTCCGTCAGCGGGCCAGGCTCTCGATGCGAACCTGGCCTCCGTCTACGATGATCACCGCCACCGGCGCGGCCTTCGCCATGCCGCCCGCGCCGCCGCCGGTCCCCTTCCCGGCGCCTTGCTCGGCGCCCGCGTCGATGGCCTCGCCCTGGCCGCCCGCCCCGGCAAAGCCCAGGGAGAGCTCGCACAGCGGGAGCACATGGCGGTCGCCCACCGAGATCTTGCGGGCCACGACGGCGTTGTTGCTCGCCAGGGTCCGCAGCTTCTCGCTCACCGTGGTGAGCAGCGTCTGGACGTGTTCCATCACATCATCTCCTCTCGTCGTTCAGTTCGCTCGGGCCAGCGCCCAGACACCTCGCCGGGCACGCCCGTCGCGGATGAGCAGCCAGAGCAGCGCCAGCATGACCTGTATGGGCCAGAGCCGGACGCCGACGGCGCCCTCGAGCTCCAGCGTCTCGTCGATCCAGCTCGGCTGGACGTCCAACTCGATGACCCGGGGCCAGCTCGCCACGGGGTCGAGCACACCGAAGAGCGCCCCCGTATCCGCCGGGTCGCTCAGGCCCACCGTCCCGCAGATCCAACCGCGGACGGGGATGGCCCCAAACACCGTGGCGGCGACCCGCTTCAGAGCGTAGCGGCCGCGCCAGAGCCCGGCCCCCATCCCTGGGCCGCGCCGCCACCAGGGGGACGGGCCCTCGTCGTCCACCTCGTCGGCCTCTCCCTTCTCCGGGCCACGCCGGTAACGCCAGACGCGCAGGCCCAGGACACGCGCGTCGATCCCGGCCTCGGAGTCGACCCGCCAGACGACGACCCACCAACCCCACCGGAGCAGAGCGCGCCCCTCCAACCGCTCGTCGTCGACCGCGCCCTCGAGCTGCGCGTGAATCGGCGTCAACACCAGCAGCAGCAGCAGCCCCGACACCACGCCGACCGACCACAGCAGCACCGAGAACAGCGCGCTCATCGCCTCCTCCACGCCCACGCCCGCCGCCACCAACTCTTCTTCGGAGCCTCCAGGCTACGACGTCTCTGCGGACCGAAGCGCAGCGCCGAGGCACCCAGCGCCCCCGCCGCGCTGAAGGTCATCGCGGGCCCCCGCAGCGACCAGTCGAAGCCGGCGAGGGCCCGCGTGATCCACCCCGGCGCGTCCTCGGCGGCCGCGTCGAGCTCGCCCAAGACCGCCGCCTCCCAGCGCGCCACCACCTCCTCCGGCGGCACCTCCGGTGGAGCGTGGCGGAGCAGGTCCCGCAACAGCAGCTCCTCGGCGAATAGCCGCGCCACCTCGGCGTCCACCAGCGCCCTCTCCAGAGCGTCCCGCTCGGCGGCGGAGGCCGCCCCGTCCAGGTAGCGCCCCACCTGCGTGCGCAGCACCTCGCTCATCTTCGATCGCCTCGCCGCAGCACCGGCGCCAGCCACCGCCGAAGCTTCCCGCGCGCTCGGCGGAGGCGCGTCTTGACGGTCCCCACCGGCATCTCCATGGCCTCAGCTACCTCCGAGTTGCTCAGCCCGTCCTGGTACGTCAGCGTCACGAGCACTCGGTCCTCGTGGTCGAGCCGCGCCAACGCGGCACCCACCAGCGCACCGGCCTCCGTCCGCGCCGCCAGCTCCTCGGGCGAACGACCCCGCTCGTCGCGCAGCCCCGCCAACGATGCCCCGTCCTCCCCCGGGGCGCCGGGCCGCGTGCGCCGCGCAAGGACCTTGAGAGCGACGTTGTAGGCGACGCGCGCCACCCACGGCTCGAGGGGCCGAGTCGGATCAAACGTCGCAAAGGACCGGTAGACCCGCAGGAGCGCCTCCTGGCCGGCGTCCTCCGCGTCTCCGCCCCGTCCGAGAACCCGCACGGCGATGCGGTAGACGAGAGGACTGACGCGCCGCACCAACACCCGCCACGCCTCGGGCTCTCCCTGTCGGCATCTCCGGGCAAGGTCAGCATCGCTCCGCTCCGGTATCCTCATCCCGTAGCGCGTCCGTTCGTCGCGTCTTCACACCAGGTTCTATCCGTCCGAGCGCCGATCGGTTTCGATCTTTCTTCGCCCCCCGCCGTAATGGCAGGCACGTCGACACCGGGACGGTGCGGCTACGCAGGACCCTCGGCCTGCGACCCCACGGAGCCGCCGGCTCCTCGCACGCTCCCCACGTCCGATGTGAGCGTGTCGAGGTGGTCTTCGATCCACGCCCAGACCGCCGCGACCCTGGGCACATGGCGAAGGGCGCGGTGCGCGACCAACCACAGCGCGCCGCTCGGGAGGTCGCCGGTCGCCGGCAGGCGCACGAGATCGGGCTCCAGCGCGACCATGGGCTCCGGGAGCACGAGCGCCCCCAGCCCGGCGCGGGCGGCGCCCATCAAGGTGTGCAGGTCAGACGCGAGGAGCACCACCCTGGCGTCGGGGAGCGCCGTCGTGAGCCACCGAGCCTCCGGGATGTGCGCGAGTGTCCGGTCCCACGAGAGCCACGGCATCTCGGCGAGCGTCGCCGACCGGGTGCGCTCGCGGAGCCCGCGCGAGCAGGCGACCACGTACGGGTACTCAAGGAGCTTGCGCAGAACCAGATCGGGTTGCGTGGGTCGCACCGCGCGGAGGGCGAGATCCGCCTCGCGGTGCGAGAGGTCCACCACCGAGGTGGCCGACGCGAGCTCGAGCGTCAGCCCCGGGCAGCGGGCACGGAGCGCGTCGAGCCCGGGGATCAGCAGGTGTGTCGCGAGCACCGGCGGGAGCGCCAGCCGGACCACTCCAGACGGCGCGGACTCCAGGCCGGCCAGGTCCCGGAGCATACCGTCCACCGTCGAGGTCCCCCGCTCTGCCCACGGGAGCACCACCTCCAACGCCGGCGTCGGCGACAGCCCCGTGGGCAGCCGCTCGAAGAGCCGCACCCCGAGCGCAGACTCGACCGCCTCGAGCCGCCGCAGGACGGTGGCCGGGGTCGTCTGGAGGCGCCCCGCCGCCCGGGTCGCGCTCCCCTCCTCCGCCGCCGCCAACAGGACGGGGAGCCCGGCGAGGACCTCTGTGGCCACCTGCTTCATACCAGCCATTTAGCAAACGAGATGCCCTCTTGCAAAACCTCACATGGCGTACCGCATACAAAATACACACCCTGGTCTCGTGTCCCAAAAGGGGGAAGCCATGACCCGTTCACTCGATCGCAGGCAGTTCACCTTCGGCACCGGCGCGCTCCTGTCGGTCGCGGCGCTCGGCTCCGGTTGCGGGGGCCCCTACGTGAACCGCCGCGCCCTGCCCGGCGACCGCGGCGGCGACCCGCCCATTGTCACCGCGCTGCGCTTCGGGATCACCGCGCCCAGTCCCCACAACACCCAACCGTGGCGGTTCGAGCTGCTCTCGGAGTTGGAGGCGCGCCTGTTCGTGGATCCGACCCGTCTCCTGCCCCACACCGACCCCCCCGCGCGCCAGATTCACATCGGGCACGGGACGCTGCTCGAGACCGTCGCCATCGCCGCGTCTTCGCGAGGCCATCGGGCCGAGGTCACCGTCCTCCCCGACGGGGAGATGCCGCCGGACCAGTACGGAGCGCGGCCGACGGCGCACATCCGCCTCATCCGAGACGACGGGGGCACGGCAGATCCGCTCTTCGGCGCCCTCGGCTCCCGCCGCACCAGCCGCCTCCCCCACGAAGGGCCCGCGCCCACCCGCGCGCAGAGGGCGTCGGTCGAGGTCGCCGCGGGTCGAGAGGGCGTCGTACCCCGCGTCCTCTTCGAGGGAGAGCTCCCGCCGATCCTGGATATCGTCAAGCGGGCCAACGTCGTCGAGGTCAACGACCGGCTGCTGTACGGAGAGTCGCTCCGCTGGTTCCGCTTCTCGCGCGACGACGTCGCACGACATCGAGACGGGCTCAACCTCGAGATGGTGGGCGCTGGGTCACCGCTCGCGCGGCTCCTGCTCGACGCTGACAACTGGCACGACGAAGCCAATCGAGGGCGCTACATCGACCGCTTCGGCCAGGTGGTCGACACCACACAGGCGCTCCTGACGCTGACCACCCCGTCCAACACGCTGGCGGACTGGATCGCGACGGGCCGCTCCTATATGCGGGCCCATCTCGCGGCCACCGCGGCGGGGCTGCACATGCACCCGGTCAGCCAGGCGTTGCAGGAGTTTCCCCAGATGGACGAGATCCGGGCCGAGCTCGACGGGCTCGCCTCCGCGCCCGCCGGCGGCAAGCTCCAGATGCTGGCCAGGGTCGGCCGGACGCGGCCCCCCGCGATTTCGCCGCGGCGGACCCTCGCGGCGATGACCCGCAGGAGCAGATAGCGTTCGGAGGGGAGACGGTGAGTCGCGGCTGATCTCCCCGCGTTGACAGCCCGGATCGACGACCCGTAGGCTCCGGCCGCATCCCAACCCACGAGGCAACCCCATGATGCGTACTCCCCACGCCATGATCGTCTGCGGCGCCCTGGCCCTCATCGCCTGCGGCTCGAAGGACGACGGTGGCAAGGCGAAGAGCGGCGATGAGGCCAAGGCCGGCGCCGTCACGAAGAAGAAGGCGCCCCCCCCCAAGGCCGTCGCCCCTGCGCTGAAGGCGCCCGCGAGCGTCATCGCCTACGGTGGCACCAACGGGCTGATGGAGACGCTGAAGAAGGCTCACACCCTCGCCGGCAAGGTCGCCCCGCTGCCGCCGCCGGACCAGCTCGGCACCCAGGCGACGCAGATGGTCGCCGGTGACCTCCGACTGAAGGACGGCAAGGCCCTCGATCTGACGAAGCCGCTGCGCTTCGCGATCCTCGACCCCAAGAAGCACCGCGACCCGCTGATGCTGGTGGGCGTGAAGTCCAAGGACGCGCTGGTCGCTTCGCTGCCCGACATGGAGCGCAAGGAGAAGGACCAGGGCAACGCGTACTCGTACCTGAAGTACAAGGGCTCCACGCGGCCGGTCTTCGTGAACTTCATCGACGGCTTCGCGGTCTTTACGCGCGACAAGGGCGCCTTCTCCTCGCACAAGGCCTTCGCCGAGGCACTCGCCAAGGCAAACATGCCGGATCTCGGGGCCGTCTATGTCGAGATCGACCACGTGCTCGCCATCTTCGGCGACGAGTTCGACCAGGGCATCGCCCAGGCGAAGCAGACGCTCACGATGGTCGGGGGCAGCGCGCCGGGGGCCAACGCCGACCAGATGAAGGCCTTCGCGGCCATCTTCGACTGGGTCGGCAAGGCGGCCCGCGAGGTCGACTACGTGCGCCTCACGGTCAAGGCCGATCCCGACGGCGCGCGGGCGGATCTGCGCATCGCCGCCAAGAAGGGCTCCCCGCTGGCCACCACCCTCGCCGCATTCAAGAGCGCCGGCCCCCACGCGCTGTTGGCCAAGCTCCCCGCCGACGCGCCCTTCTTCGCCTCCTTCTCCGCCGATCCGGCGGGGATGACGAAGATGATGGATCTGGTCTCCGACGCCTTCGTCGTCGGGCCCCTGTTCAAGGGCGACGCCGCGAAGGCCAAGCCCTACATCGCGGCGATGCGCAGCTACAGCGCGTCGCTGGATGGCCAGATGGCGGTCGCCGCCCACGGCAAGGACGGCCTCGAGCTGAGCGCGCTGATGGGTCTCCGTGACGGTAAAGCCGCCCAGGCCGCCCAGACGAAGCTGGCGCAGATGCAGAAGGAGCCGACGGCCATCGAGTACTACAAGGAGATGGGCCTCCAGGTGGACTACAAGCCCGACGCCTACAAGATCGGCGACACGCCCGTCGCCATCTCCAAGACCACGATGACCAACGTCCCCCCCGCCGCCGCACCGATGGTGGCGCTGATGAGCGGCTTCATGACCCAGCACATCGCCATCGGCGACAAGCTCGGCGCCATCGGCTACGGCGAGCTCGCGAAGCCGACCCTGGAGGCGCTGCTCGGCGGCAAGCTGAGCGGCCTCGACAAGGTCCCCGGCGTGACCCGCGCGATGAAGAACGCCGCCGACGACGCCTTCATGGTGATGTACGTCTCGCCCATCGAGATCGCGCAGCGCATCAAGCTCGGCGGGATGAACACCTTCGCCCAGCAGCTCGCGGGCGTCCCGCCCGGCCTCGGCCTCGCGATCAGCGCCGGCCGCTCGGGCGACGAGCTCCAGGTCGTAGTCGATGTCCCGCTCGAGCTCGTCAAGTCTGGAATGGGCGCCTTCCAGAAGGTGAAGGGCGGGCTCTAGGACGCCCTCCCGATGCGCACCCTCATCCTCGTCGCGTGCGCGCTCCTGCTCCCCCGTCTCGCCGTCGCCGCGTGTGGCGACCTCGACGACGAGCACGCTCCAACCATCGCACGGATGCTGGCCGAGGCCACGACGGGGCTGCCCCCTGGCGGGGCGCCCTGGGACTTCCACGTCCACGTCGCCGGGGCCCAGAGCCGCGCGAAGGAGCCGGCGTCTGTGCCACCGGGTGCCACGTGGTACTCACCGAAGGCCTTCGCCCCCCTGCGGCACCCCATTCGGACCCGGAAGCGCGTCGCCCTGATGGCCGCCGCCGGCATCGACAGCCGCGAAGACATCGACGCTGACTTCGGCGCCTGCCTCGCCAGGCGCGTCTCCGCGTTCCCACCCGGATCACGCTTCGGGCTCCTGGCCCTCGATTGGCCGCGAGGACGGAGCGGTTCGATCGTCGCCGACCCCCACTTCTTCACCCCCGACGCACGCGTCCGGGCGCTCTCGAAGGCCCTCGAGGGTCGGGCCTTCCCCGTCGTCTCGATTCATCCCCGCGCCCCGGACGCTCTGAAGCGGCTCGCGGCGGCCCACGCGGCCGGCGTTCGCTTCGTCAAGTGGATCCCGTCGGCGCAACGCATCGACCCGATGAGCGCGCCCGCGCGCGCGCTCCTCGAGGCGATGCTGGCGCGCGAGATGGTGCTGCTCTCCCACGGGGGGGAGGAGCGGGCGGTGTGGTCGGCGCGGGAGAGGGACCAGCACCTCGGCAACCCGCAGCGTCTCCGGCCCGCCCTCGAGATGGGCCTCAAGGTCGTCGTCCTGCACGCCGCGTCCCTCGGTGAGACGAAGGATCTCGACACCGGCGCCACCCGCACCCACCTCGACCTCTTCCTCGAGATGCTCGAGGTGCCTGAGTACGAAGGCCTGCTCTTCGGCGAGCTCTCCGCCGTGACCTTCAAGTCACGAGTGAAGCGCGGCCCGAAGAAGCGACGGTCGGCCCTCAACGCGGTCCTCGCGGCGATGCCTCGACACCACCACCGCTTCGTCAACGGCAGCGACTACCCCCTGCCCGGGGTCCACGTGAGGGGCGTGGCGAAGCTGGTCTCGATCAACAAGCTGGTGCGCGAAGGGCACCTCGCCGTCACCGCCGCCGAGAAGAAGGCGCTGAAGCACCTGCGCCGCGCCAATCCGCTGCTCTTCGACTACATCCTCAAGCGCCGACTCACGAGCTCCGACGGCCGTCACCGGTTCCCGGCCAGCGTCTTCGCCTACAACCCGTGCCTCGAGCCTGGCCAACGATGCCGCGGGCCCGCGCCCCGACTGCCCGCATCGCCCACACGTCCGCTCCGAATCGACGTCCACGCCCACGTCTTCAACGCCGAGGACCTCCCCCTCGACGCCTTCGTGCGCAACATCGTGTTCAAGGACCACCCCGACGCCCGTCGAAGAACGGGCTGGCTCGTGGGCTGGATCAGCCGGATGCTCATCTGGGCGGGAGACAGCGCCAGCCAAGAGCACCGGCAGCTCGACGCGCGCCTCGCCGCCGGGAAGCACCCGATCCCCGCTCCCGACGTCGCGGAAGACGAGGACTTTGCCCGCGAGGTGGAGACCGTCGCCTCGGAGAAGGGGGCCGGGCTCGTCTCCGCCTTCGGTGCGCCCAAGCGCTACCTCGGGTGGCTCCGTCGGCTCACCGCCCCACGGGCCGCGAACGTCCGCCGGCTCCTGAAGCTCTACGGCGACGACGTCGACCTCTTCGTCACCTCCCTCATCGACATGGACTACTGGGTCGGCAAGCCGTACTCCAAGACCTCCCGCGACGACCAGGCGCTGCTGCTCTCGAAGCTGTCGATCCTCAACGATGGCCGGCTCCTGCCCTTCGCCGCCTACGACCCCTGGCGCGACATCGCGACCGAGGGCGACCACCTGAAGCAGGTGCAAAGGGCCGTGCGCGAATGGGGCTTCGTCGGCGTCAAGCTCTACACGGTCCTCGGCTTCCGGGCCCTCGGCAACGCCGGCCAGTCCTTCGCCTGCTGGGCCAACCGAGGCCCGAGGGCCGGCCGGCCGGACTTCGGAGCGAAGCTGGACGAACACCTTCGGGCCTTTTACGGCTGGGCCCAGGAGCGGGGCGTCCCGGTGCTGACGCATGTCTCGACGACCAACGAGAGCTGCGCCGCGGCGGGCGAAGCCGCGGCTCCCCGGTTCTGGCGAGACGCCCTCACGGAGTTCCCCCGGCTGCGCGTCAACCTCGGCCACTTCGGTGGCATGGCCGCGGTCCTCGACCCCGACAGTCGAACCGGCCCCTGGATGCCCGATCTCATCGATCTGCTCGAGCACGCCCCCCACGCCTACGCCGATCTCAGCAACTTCGACGTCGCGCCCCGCCAGCTCGACCGCTACCTCGCGGCGCTCGCCCTCGCGACACGGCTCCGTCCCCACCTCGCCCGACGCCTGATGTACGGCTCCGACTGGTTCATGCAGGCCGCACGCCCCACCCAGAAGAGGCAGTTCACGGCCATGAGGGACGGCCTCAACAGGTGGCTCGAAGGCCGCGCCGCGCGCCGCATCTCGGGGGAGAACGCCATCTGCTTTCTCGGGTTGCGGGCGACGGAGCCGGCGCGTGAGCGGCTCGACGACTTCTACGAGAAACACGGCGTCGAGGCAGGGTGGCGCGACCGGCTCGACGCCGCCACCGTGGTCTGCCCTGGAGACGCTAGCTAAGGGTCTGTCCAACACTAAATAGGTAGACTCGCGCCGCGAGCGTGGGTCAGATTCGTTCGCGGCGACCGAGCTCAACCGCAGGCGTACCGGAGGTACGTTGAGGATTGGGCGACCGAGCTGCGGGCGAAGATGGCCTGCGCTCGTGGATGCGAGGCGCCTATTTATTGTTGGATAGTCCCTAACGAACGGTGAGCCCCGCCTCGGTGGAGACGACGCTCTTCTCGAGCGTCTCGTTTCGGCGAATCTCCGCCGTCAAGGTCGCGCGCTTCCGCGTCTTCTCGTCGACCACCACCACCTCGTGGGCCCCCGTCGGGAGCTCGTGGTTGCGGATCGGCGTCTTGCCGACCTCCTCGGAGCCCACGTAGACCGTGAGGCCGCGCGTCCCGAGGAGCGATAGCTTGCCGTGGAAGGTCTCGGGCTCCGGCAACCGGAGGTAGACCGTGTAGTACGGGTCGCGGACATCGAGCATGGTCTCGGCGGGCTCGAGCCCACGCTTCGCGGCGCGCACGTGGACGTGGTCGCCGACGCGGACGTTCAGATCGATCGGCACGTTCGTGGTGCGGCCGAGCTGCTCGGGCTTCTTGTCGGCGACCACCCGCTCGACCCGCGCGAAGCCCGGCACCGTCGCGACCTTGACGCGCGCCATGCTCCGCGGTCCGCTCTCCGGCACGAGCTTCACCGGCACCGCCGCGTCGTGCTCCGGCGGCAAGCTGTAGACGATGGTGTGCGGGTAGAAGCCCTCCTTCGACAGACGGATCGTCATCTCCGTCCCCGCCGGGGCGTCCTCCAACTTCAGCGGCGTCTCGCCACGCAGGTTGCCGTCGATCTCGACCAGGGCGCCCGACGGCGCGCTCTCGATGTGCAGCTTCGCCGTCGCTGGCGTCCCCTCCTCAAGCTTCACCTCGATGTCGACCTCCCCACCGATGGCCTCGAGCCGCTTCTCCTTCGGCAGATACCCGGCGAGCATCATACGCACGGTGGCGAAGGTCCCCTCCGTCACCTGAACGGCCGTCGGCGTGACCCCGCTGAGCATGTTCCCGTTCACCGACGCCCGCGCCCCGGGGGGATCGCTGGTCAGCCGCAGCAGCACCTTCTTCACCGGCGCCTTCGGGACCGCCGGGGCCTGCCCCGACTGCTGCAACGTCGGCGCCGCGAAGCCGACGATGTCCTGCCCGCGCTTGCGCCCCGACGCGAGGTCACGCTGCATCACGGTGTAGAGCGCCCAAACGCCCACCGCGATGAGCAAGAGCATCAGAAGCCCCGCGTAGCTGCGCGGCTTTCGGATGGCCAGATCGGCCTCCGTCAACTCTACGCTCGGCTCGGGTGGCAGACGCTGATGTTCGGCGGCCGGGGGCGGCTCCGGCACGACGTTGACGGCGTCCCACCCGGCCCGCGAGTCCGCCACGGGCGGCTCGGGCTCCGGCTCCGGCTCCGGCTCCGGCTTGGCCTCCGGTCGAGCCTCGGGCTCCGGCTCCGGCTCGTCGGCGGCCTCCTCCGTCGCCAACTCCCGCAGCCGCACGCCCTCCTTCGCTTCGAGGTCGAGTTGGTCGCGGAAGAGCTTGCGCATGTACTCGGCGAGCATGCCCGCCGTCGAACGGAGCCCGTCCTGAGCGGCGAAGGCCTCCAACGCCATCTGCAACTCTCGAGCGCTCTCGAAGCGACCCTCCGGGGTCTTGGCGAGCACCCGCAGGACGATCCGCTCGAGGGCCTCCGGGTAGTCGGACACGGCCTCGCGCGGCGTCGGAAAGTCACACCGCTCGACCGCGCGCAGCGTCTCGACGTCGTTGCCCCGAAACAGCCGGCGCCCCACCGTCACCTCGTAGAGGTTGATCCCCACCGCGAACAGGTCGGTGCGCGAATCGACCGCGCCCCCGAGAGCCTGCTCCGGCGACATGTAGCCGAACTTGCCCTTGATCTGCCCCGCCTTGGTCACGGTGGCCTTGTTCTCGGCCTTCGCGATGCCGAAGTCGACCAGCTTCACCCCGCCCTCGTAGGTGATCAGGATGTTGGTCGGCGACACGTCACGGTGCACGATCCCCATCGGCGCGCCGTCCGCGTCCAGCTTCTCGTGGGCGTAGGCGAGCGCATCGCAGACCTCGACGATCACCCGAATCGCGTGATTCAGCGGAAGGAAGTCGTCCTCCGCGATCCCCTGCGAGCAGACCCGGCGCAGATCGACCCCGCGCACGTACTCCATCGCGATGAAGTAGTCGTCCTCGTGCTGACCCAGATCGTAGATCTGCGCGATGTTGGGGTGCGTGAGGTTCGCCGCGATGCGGGCCTCGTCGAGGAACATCGAGACCAGCTCCTGGTTCTCGGTGTGGGTCCTCAGCAGCCGCTTGACGACCACGTCCTTCTCGAAGCCACCCATGCCCCGCTGGCGGGCGAGATAGATGTCGGCCATCCCGCCGGTTGCCAGATGCCTGAGTAGCGTGTACTTGCCGAATTTCGCCGGAAATTCCATCGCCGACCTCGCGTGTGCCGCGGGCGCGCATCGTAGCCCGACTCCGACCCGAGGTCACGTTTCCATACACGGCCCTCCCCATTTCACTTGACACTTGTACAGGTAAAGGAGAACGCTGCAACCCGTGGACATCGAGATCCTCACCATCGGTGACGAGCTGCTCGACGGCCGAGTCGTCAACGGCAACGCGGCCCGCGTCGGGGCCCGCCTCGACGCCCTCGGGCACCGCGTGGCGCGGGTCACCAGCGCTCCCGACGCCCTCGCCGAGTTGGTGGGCATCATCCGCGAAGTCGCCGCGCGCGCCGACGCCTGCATCGTCTCCGGCGGCCTCGGTCCCACCGTCGACGACCTCACGCTCGACGCTCTCGCCACCGCCGCCGAGGTGGGCTTCACCCACGACGAAGCGGCGTGGCAGCACATCGTCCGCCTCTTCGGCGAACACCCACCACCGGAGTCGAACCGACGACAGGCCCGCGTGCCCGTCGGCGGCCGAGCGCTGCCCACGCAGGTCGGCACCGCGCCGGGTGTCGAGCTCCGCATCGGGGGCTGCACCTTCTACGCGCTCCCGGGCGTCCCCCACGAGCTCGACTGGCACCTCGAGCGGCACGTCCTGCCCGCCTTCGGCCACGGCGACACGCCACCGGCCCGCACGCTCACCTTCGCCTTCGTCGGTGAATCCGACCTCGCCGCCACCGTCTCTGCCGCGGGCCTCCCCGAGGGCGTCACCTTGACCTACCGCGCGCGCGGGCCCGTCAACGACGTGCGCGTGCAGGCCGTCGACGTCGGCCGGGTCGAAGCGGCGGCCCGGACCATCGTCGACGCCCTCCCCCACCGCTACGTGCCGGAGGGCGACCTCGCCGCGGCGGCCCTCGGCGCCTGCCGGGCCCGCGGTCTCACTTTGGGCGCCGCCGAGAGCTGCACCGGCGGCCTGCTGGGCGCGACGCTCACCGCAATCCCCGGGGCGTCCGACGTCTTCTCGGGCGCCGTCGTCTCCTACAGCAACGCCGTCAAGCGCGCGCTGCTCGGGGTCTCGGCGTCGGTCCTCGAAGAGCACGGTGCGGTGAGCGAGCCCACCGCCGCCGCGATGGCCGCTGGCGCCCGCGAGGCCTTGGGCGCCGACATCACGGTGGCCATCACCGGCATCGCCGGGCCCGACGGAGGCAGCCCGTCGAAGCCGGTGGGCACGGTCTGCTTCGGCTGGTCCGGCGCCGGCATCGACGCCACTCGAACACGCCACATGCGCGGGGGACGCGAGCGCGTTCGCCAATACGCGGTGGCCTACGCCCTCGACCGTGTCCGACGCAAGCTCGCGCCCCACCCGGAGACCCCATGAACCGCCACGGCTTCTTCGCAGTGCAGCTCACCCGTCCGATCCGCGAGGCCCTGGCGAAGGTGCAGCGCGGCATCGAAGGCGAGGGCAATCGGTGCGTGCCCCGGAGGCACTTGCAGATCACGCTCGACGATCTGGGCGAGGTGCCCGAGCCGGCTCTCGAAGCGGCCCGGCTCGCCGCCGAGCGGGTCATCGCCCGGCACCAGCCCTTCGCCGTCACCATCAAGGGCGTCGAGGCCTGGCCGCCGGAGGCGCCGCGAATGGTGCGCGCGCTGGTCGACGACCCCGACGGCGAGCTCGCCGCCCTGCGAGCCGACCTGCACGAAGCCCTCGCCAGCTACGGCTTCCCCGTCACCGCGGGGCGGTGGCGCCCCCACGTGCTGCTCGCCCGCGTCGAGTCTGCCCCCACGCGCCTCGACCCCCACCGCGACTTCGGCCCGCTGAAGGTCCGCCGCCTCTCGCTCTACCGCCGCGAGCGCCGCGGCTTCGAGCCTGGCTGGAACGCTCAGATGCCCCGCGAGCGCCCGGAGGCGCCCGTCAGCTCCCCCTCCAACGACGCCATCGGCGCCGAGCTCGATCGCCGGGTCGCCGAGCGCCTGTCCACGATCCAACGACCGCCCATCGCCCGCCGCCGCTCCGGCCGAGGGCGCGGGACCCAGCAATCTGGAGAGCAACCGTCATGAGCCGAGTTCAAAACGACAAGAACCGCGAGCGCGCCATCTCCCTCGCCGTGAGCGCCATCGAGAAGCAGTTCGGCAAGGGATCGATCATGCGCCTCGGCGAGGACGAGAGCCTGGTCGCCGACGTGCCGGTGGTCCCCACGGGCAGCACCACACTCGATATCGCCCTCGGCACCGGGGGCTACCCGCGGGGCCGTGTCATCGAGGTCTACGGCCCCGAGGCGAGCGGCAAGACGACGATCACGCTGCACGCCATCGCCGAGGCCCAGAGGATGGGGGGCGTGGCGGCCTTCATCGATGCCGAGCACGCCCTCGACGTGACCTACGCCCGCAAGCTCGGCGTGCGCACCGACGAGCTGCTCATCTCCCAGCCCGACACCGGCGAGCAGGCCCTCGAGATCGCCGACATGCTCGTCCGCTCCGGGGCCGTCGACGTGCTGGTCATCGACTCCGTCGCGGCGCTGGTGCCCAAGGCCGAGCTCGAAGGCGAGATGGGCGACAGCCACGTCGGGTTGCAGGCGCGCCTCATGTCGCAGGCCCTGCGCAAGCTCACCGGGAGCATCAACCGCAGCCGCACCTGCGTCTTCTTCATCAACCAGGTGCGGATGAAGATCGGCGTGATGTTCGGCAGCCCGGAGACCACCAGCGGGGGCAACGCGCTGAAGTTCTATGCCTCGCAGCGCATCGACATCCGCCGCATCGGCACGATCAAGGGGGGGGACGGGGTGCCGATGGGCAACCGCACCCGCTGCAAGGTGGTGAAGAACAAGCTGGCCCCCCCGTTCCGCGAGGCCGAGTTCGACATCATGTTCGGCCTGGGCATCTCCAAGTCCGGAGAGCTGCTCGACCTGGGCGTCGCGGCGAACATCGTCGACAAGTCCGGTGCCTGGTACTCCTACAAGGGCGACCGGGTCGGTCAAGGGCGAGAGAACGCCAAGCGATTCCTCATCGAGAACCCCGAGATGATGAGCTCCATCGAGGCGGCGGTCCTCGAGCATCACGGCATCAACCGCCGCACCACCGTCGCCGAGGCCGAGGCCTGATCGCTCTTGGTTGGCCGGGGGGAGGTCGGCTGTTACTCTCCCGCCGGTGATAGATCTCAACGCCATTCTGAAGGTGGCGACGCAGGGCGGCGCCTCCGACGTACATCTCAAGACGGACCTGCCGCCGTTGTTCCGCATCAACGGCGGCCTGGTGCCGCTGCGCAACGGCCCGCGCCTGTCGCCAACCGACCTCGAGCAGATCGTCGGATCGATGATCAACCCCGAGCAGCGGGTGGCGTTCAACACGGACCTCGAGCTCGACTTCGCCCACATGGTGCAGGGGCTCGGGCGCTTCCGCGTCAACGCCTTCCGGCAGCGGGGCAACGTCGGACTCGTGATGCGGGTCATCCCCACCGAGGTCAAGAGCATCGCCGACCTCGATCTGCCACCGGTGCTCGAGAAGATCGCGATGGAGCATCGCGGGCTCGTCCTGGTCACCGGCGCTACAGGGTCGGGGAAGAGCACGACACTGGCGGCGCTGATCAACCACATCAACGCCACCCGCACGGCCCACATCATCACCGCCGAGGATCCCGTCGAGTACCTCTTCCGCGACAAGCGCAGTATCATCAATCAGCGCGAGGTCGGTCAGGACGTGCTCAGTTTCCAGCGCGCGCTGCGCGCGGCTCTGCGTCAGGACCCGGACGTCATCCTGGTGGGCGAGATGCGCGACGCCGAGACCATCGAGACCGCGATGACGGCGGCCGACACCGGGCACCTCGTCTTGAGCACTCTGCACACGGTCGACGCGGTGGAGACGGTGAACCGGATCATCGGCGTCTTCCCCCCGCACCAGCACACGCAGATCCGCAATGGGCTGGCGTCGAGCCTGCGGGCCGTGGTGAGTCAGCGGCTGTTGAAGCGAGCCGACGGAAACGGACGGGTGGCGGCGATGGAGGTCATGCTCTGCACCGCCCGAGTTCGTGAGCTGATCTCCGAGGAGGGCCGCATCCTCGAGCTGCGCGAGGCGATCGCCCAGGGCGCGGTGGGCTACGGAATGCAGACCTTCGACCAGTCGTTGATGCAGCTCCTCAAGCGCGGCCTCATCACCAAAGAAGAGGCGCTGAAGAACTGCACCAACCCGGACGACTTCATGCTGCGACTCCAGGGCGTCCAGGGAACCAGCGACACGCAATGGGACACCTTCGAGTGAGGGGCCACAGACCACTCTTGCTCGCGCTGCTGGTACCGGCGCTCGCGGCGGCTCAGAGCGTCACGGTGGCGATCCCGGCGATGGACGGCAAGGGCGGAGGGACCCGCGCCATCGGCCATTTCCAGACCGCCCTCAAGAAGCTGAAGGGCGTCAAGATCCAGAGCACGCGCGGCTTCCTCAAGGAGGCTCGGGCTCAGGGGGTCCTCGACTTCATCGCCGACGACGCGCGGGCGGTCTCGAACGTCAGCGAGGCGTTGGGCGTGGACGTGATCGTCTTCGGCAAGATCGTCCGGCCGGACCGCGACGCCTGGCCCGACGCGCGCAAGCGCGACCGGGTGGTCCGACTCACGGTGATCGCCGCCACCGATGGTCGCATCGTCGGCGAGCACGAGGTGCTCGCGCCCCGCGGACGATTGAGCCGGGCCTTTTGGCGGGAGGCCGCGCGCGCGGTCGAGCGAGACCTCTTCCGCGCCGGCGAGCCACCGCCACCGCCACCGCCGCCGCCGCCACCGCGTCGGCCCGAACCGGAGGAGACGCTGGACGATCTCCTGGACAGCGGCGGCGACCTCGGAGGCGCGCGCACCGGTCGCAGCCTGGGCACGGTCTACGCCGGCGTGAAGCTGATGTCGCGCTCCTTCTCCTACGCCGCGGCCCCGGAGTCGGCGCAGTTCGCCGAAGGCGGAATCGAGTACGAGTCCTCCTTCGTGCCGGGCTTTGTCCTCGACGCTACGCTGTATCCGCTCTCGTCGGTGACGGACGGCGCGGCGGCGGGGCTCGGGGTCGAGCTGCACTACGAGAAGGTCTTCCTCGTCACCCGCCAGGAGGTGGCCAGCACCGACGAGATGGGACAAGCGACGAAGGCCGAGACGGAGCTCGACACCACCCACGACCACGTCGTCGGACGACTGCTCTACCAGCACCGATTTGGCGACGACGAGTTGGCGGCCTCCGTTCGAGGCTTCGTGGGCTTCGGTGTCCTCGCGATCACCATCGACGACAACGAGGAATACAACGGGACGACCTACAGCTACCTCGACGTCGGCGTCGGGGGCTCGGTGCCCCTTTCTGCACCGTACGTGGTCCTGGACGCCGAGCTGCACTCGGCACCGGTGGTCAGCCTCGGTGACTCGGCGGAGGAGCTCGGCGGTGACGTCACCGCGTCGGGCTTGGGGGTGTACGCGGGCATCTCGTCGTTCTTCGGCGACGGCCTCGTCGCCCGGGCCGGGATCGAGTACCTCGCCCTCGACTCCGAGGTCGACGGCGAGGGTCGAGGTGGGCGGGTCGGGGTCAGCGCCGAGGACGCATACCTGGGCATGCGGCTCCAAGCCGGCTATCGTTTCTGACCGTGGTGAACCTCGACGACACCCTCGCCTCCCTGGTGGCCGAAGTCGGCGACGACCACGTGCAGCGTTTGCGTGGCGCACCGTTCGATTCCGGGCGAGCGCAACGCCTGTTCGACGCGCTCACCGGCCAGCGGGAGCTCACGCCGCCCCCGGCCCCCCACGCCCCGGAGATCAGCCGCCCTCCCGCCGATGTGGAGCCAGCGGTGAGCGACTCCGCGCCCGACGACGGAGAAGACCACGCCGACGACTTCTTCGAGATCGACGACGGGAGCTTCGCGGGCGCCATCGAGGAGGACGAGTCAGGCTCCGAGCTGGTCATCGAGGACGGAATCGTCCTCGAGTCGGTCGACGAGCTCGCCTCTCAGATCGAGCAGCTCGCGTCACAGGCCGACGCGATGCGGACGGTCCTCACGGACGACGGCAACGACGAGAGCATCGAGGGCTTCTTCGCTGGCGACGAGCGCGCCGACGGGATCATCGAGCTCGACGACAGCGACGACGGCGAGGACGACACCGGGACGGTGCAGGTCAACCTACCGGAGGAGCACGAGGCGCCGACCCCCGACCGCGAGAAGAGCCTTCGGTCGAGCGTGAAGAAGCTCTTCCGCAAGTAGCAGGCGTCAGGCGAGCCGCGTCGCCTCGAAGAGCGCAGACACGTCACCATCCCAGCTCGCGAGCAGACGATCTGCTGGCGTGAGGCCGGTCGTGACCGTCTCGTCGAGGGGGGCGAGCAGGTCCGCCGCCCCCGGCTCGACCCGCTCGAGGCCGGCGCGCGCGAGGCGCAGCACCTCCTTCGCGAGCTCGCCGACGCGGGCCTCGTCGGAGGCGACCTTCACCCGCGCCTCGAGGGCTTCCGTCGGCACGGCGCGCCGCAGCGACCACCAGGCCTCGTAGTCGATCCCGTCGAGCAGCGACAGGAGCCCCGCGAGGGCGGCGTCGTCGTAGAGCAGGCCCAGGTGCAACGCGGGGAGCGCCAGGACATGCGCCGCGTCACCCATGTCGGCGCCGCGCACCTCCAGGTGCTGCTTGATGCGGGCGTCGGGGAAGAGCGTCGAGAGATGCAGCGCGAAGTCGCCCACGTTGGCGCGGCACTGCTCGCCACCCGTGCAGTCGCGGACCCCCTCCTGCAGAAACCGCCGGAAGGTCATCCCGGCGTTGTCGATGTAGGCGTCCCCGCGATGAACGAAGAACATCGGGACGTCCAAGGCCCACTCGACGTAGTCGCGGAGGTCGGCGCCCGCCTCGAGCAGGGACCGCGGGAAGACGACGCGATCGTCGTCGGTCGCCAGCCACACCTCCGCACGGTGCGAACGCTCGCCGGTCGGCCGGCCATCGAAGAAGGGCGAGTTGGCGAAGAGCGCCGTCACGATCGGCTGGACCAGGAGCGAGGCGCGCAGCTTCCGCATGGCGTCGGCGGCGTCTGCGAAGTCGTAGTTCGCCTGGACCGTGCAGGTCTGGTGCATCATGCGCAGGGCCGAAGCGCCGCGCGTGGGCAGATAGCGGCGCATGACGCCGTAGCGCGCCTTGGGCATGTGCGGCATGTCGCCGGGCCTGCCGACCGGGGCACAACCGAGGCCACTCCACGCGAGCCCGAGCGGCTCGCTGAACGCCCTGACCTCCTCGAGGTGGGCCATCAGCTCGGCCCCGGTCTCTGCGAGGGTGCGCAGGGGCGCCCCGCTGAGCTCGAGTTGGCCACCGGGCTCGAGGGTGATGGTGGCGCGGTCCCGCGCGAGCGCGATGATCGCGTCTCCCTCCCGGGTGGCCTCCCAGCCGGCGCCGGCCTCGAGGGCGCTCAACAGCGCGCCGATGCCCGCGTCACCGCCATAGGCCGGGTAGAGGTCGCCGGGGCTCGGTGTGGCGCGGGGATACCAGCCGAGCTTCTCGTGCTCGGTGCCGACGACCCAACGTTCACGGGGTTTGGCGCCCTCGAGCATGTACTCGACGAGCTGTTCGACGGACTCCACACGGGTGGCGTCGTTGGGGGTGTGGGAGCTCATCGGATGTCGCCTTTCGCCGGACCGGGAACGTAAGCACCTACGTGCGCAGCGGCAAGCGCGTTGCGGGCAACAGTCCTTTCGCGTCGATTCCCTTGCCGGCCAACGGACCGATCTGGTAGATGCGTCCGCCCGTCGTGAGGCGGGGAACGAAAAACACACGCGCCCCGAGCGAGCGCCCTGCGTCCCCAGTGAGGCTGGGGTGGGTGGTTCGCGACGACGGGCGCGGCGGAAGTCAACGCAACGAAAGGTGAGAACATGTCCGCCGTCAGCATGCGCGAGTTGCTCGAAGCGGGGGTCCACTTCGGCCACCAGACCGCCCGCTGGAGCCCCAAGATGCGCCCGTTCATCTTCGGAGCGCGCAACGGAATCCACATCATCGATCTCCAGAAGACCGTCCCCCTCTTCGAGGACGCCTTCAACTTCGTCAGCGCGACGGTCGCGCGCGGTGACTCGGTGCTCTTCGTGGGCACCAAGAAGCAGGCTCAGGAGGTCGTGCGGACGCACGCCGCACGCTGCGGGATGTTCCACGTCACCCACCGCTGGCTCGGCGGAACGCTCACGAACTTCCGCACCATCAAGGGCAGCATCGACCGGCTCCGCACCATCGACCGGATGCTCACGGACGGCACCAGCGACGCGCTGACGAAGCGCGAGACGCTGCGCCTCTTCCGCGAGCGCGAGAAGCTCGAGGCCAACCTCGGCGGCATCAAGAGCATGGAGCACCTGCCCGGTGCCGTGTTCATCGTCGACACCGTCAAGGAGCACATCGCCGTCGCCGAGGCCCGCAAGCTCGGGATCAAGATCGTCGCGGTCGTCGACACCAACAGCGACCCCGACGCCGTCGACTACCCGATCCCCGGCAACGACGACGCGATCCGCGCCATCGAGCTGTTCACCAGCCGCATCGCCGACGCGGTGATGGCCGGGAAGCGCCACCACAACGAGCGCTTCAGCGGTGGCGTCGGTGACGAAGAGGGCATGGGCGCCGTCGAGTTCGGCCAGCAGGAGGGCGGCCCCGAGGTCGCCATCAAGCCCGCCGGCATGGAGATGCCCGCCCCGGAGGCGAGCGCCGTCCCAGACGTCCCGGAGGAGGCTCCCGCCGAACCCGTCCCCGCCGAAGACGCATAGCCCCCAGAACTCCACTCATCTACGAGGACTAACCACATGGCGATCTCAGCCAAGGACGTGGCCGCACTGCGCAAGCAGACCGGAGCGGGCATGATGGACTGCAAGAAGGCGTTGGTCGAAACCGACGGCGACATGAACGCCGCGGCCGAGTACCTCGCAAAGAAGAACCTGGCCGCCGCCGGCAAGCGCGCCAACAAGGTCGCCGCCGAGGGCTCCGTCGGCGCCTACGTGCACGGCGGGCGCATCGCGGTGTTGGTCGAGATCAACTCCGAGACCGACTTCGTCGGCCGCTCGGACGGGTTTCAGGCCCTGGTCAAGGACGTCGCGATGCACATCGCGGCGTCGGCGCCCACCTACCTCGACGACAGCGAGATCCCCGAGGAGGTCACCGCCAAGCAGTCGGAGATCTTCCTCGCTCAGCTCGCCGACTCGGGCAAGCCCGAGCACATCCTGCCGCGCATCGTCGAAGGCAAGGTCAAGAAGTGGAAGTCCGAGATCTGCCTCCTCGATCAGGCGTTCGTGAAGGACACCGACAAGACGGTGCGCCAGCACGTGACGGAGGTCGCGTCGACCATCAAGGAGAAGATCACGGTGCGCCGCTTCGTACGCTACGAGCTCGGCGAAGGCATTGAGCGCGCGGCGACCGAAGACTTCGCCGCCGAGGTCGCCAAGGCCGCCGAGGTCTAACCCGGAGATGTCCGACCAGCCCGTCTACCGACGAATCCTGTTGAAGCTCTCCGGCGAAGCGCTGATGGGCGACGGCCAGTACGGCGTCTCACCTGCGGTGGTCGAGCGCATCGCGGGCGAGGTCAAGTCGGTGCACGCCCTGGGCGTGGAGGTCGCGGTCGTCATCGGCGGTGGCAACATTTTCCGTGGCGTCGCGGGCGCGACGCGCGGGATGGACCGCACGAGCGCCGACTACATGGGGATGCTCGCGACCGTCATGAATGCGCTCGCGTTGCAGGACGGCTTCGAGAAGGCCGGCCTCGTGACGCGGGTCATGAGCGGCATCGAGATGCCGCGCGTCGCCGAGCCCTTCATCCGACGGCGCGCGATGCGGCACCTCGAGAAGTCGCGGCTCGTGATCTTCGCGGCCGGGACCGGCAACCCCTACTTCACCACCGACACCGCCGCCGCGCTGCGCGCCGTCGAGATCGCGGCCGACGTAGTCCTCAAGGCCACCAAGGTCGACGGCATCTACGACGCCGACCCGATGAAGGTCCCGGACGCCAAGCGCTACGACTTCGTCACCTACGACGAGTGCCTGCAAAAGAACCTCCGCGCGATGGACGCGACCGCCTTGAGCCTCTGCCGTGAGAACGCGATGCCCATCGTGCTCTTCAACCTCAAAGAGCCCGGCAACATCATGCGCGTCGTCACCGGTGAGCACGTCGGCACCCACATCGTTCAGCAACTCGCTGATGAGGTGTCGGCGACCGACTAGGACCATGATACGGTCCGCCTTCAACCTGATATCGAGAGGTCGAGACGTGGTCGACGAAGTCTACGAAGAGCTCGAAGTGAACTTCGAGAAGGCCTTCACCGCGCTACGCCGTGAGCTGGCGCGCGTCCGGTCCGGGCGCGCGAACGTCAATCTCCTCGACAACATCCGGGTCCAGTACTACGGGCAGCCCACGCCGCTGAGCCAGATCGCGTCGCTGCAGGTACCCGAGGCGAGGATGATCACCATCAAGCCCTGGGAGCAGAACCTGCTCAAGGACATCGAGCGGGCGCTCCAGCAGTCCGACCTGGGCCTCAACCCCAGCAACGACGGCACCATCATTCGGCTGGTGATCCCCCAACTCACCGAGGAACGGCGCAAAGCCCTCGTGCGCCAGGTCGAGCGCAACGGGGAGGACGCGAAGGTCTCCGTCCGAAACAGCCGCCGCGACGCCAACGCGATGCTGAAGTCCCTCGAGAAGGACAGCGACATCACGGAGGACGACCTCGAGCGAGCGCTGAAGGAAGTGCAGAAGCGCACCGACGCGGCCACGGCCAAGGTCGACGCGGTCATCGCCGACAAAGAGTCGGAGCTGCTCGAGGTCTGATCAGAGGCGCGCCAGCGTCTCCGCGTGAAGCTGCTCTTGGTGCGCGAGCAGGATTGGAATGTGGTCCAGCCGTGGATCCGCCATCCAAGCGGCCAGCGCCGCCCAAACCGACACGTTGACGCTCGGATCCGCGTAGATCGCGCGTCGGATGCGCTCGTCACCACGGATGACCGCCGCGATCGGGTTCACGAAGAGCGCGAGGACGGGGCTACCGGTCGCGTGCAGAAAGGCGCGGACGACCTCGAGGTCGCGCTCCGCCACCAACTCCGGATCCCCGGCCTCCGCGGCGACGGCGAGCTGCTCGAGGGCCGCCCCGACCCGGCTGCGGGCCCCCTCATCGATGTGGGTCGCGAGCCGAGGCAGGACCACCGCCACGAGCTGGCGGTAGACCATCAGCAGGTCACCCACGAGCTGGGCGAGCTCCTCCCGAGTACCGAGGGCGGCCAGCGGTGCCAGCAGCCGTGGCCCGCCGCTCACCCGGAAGTCGCAGACCCGGTAGCCGCTCCCCTGCCGGCTGACGAGCAAGCCCTCGACGACGAGCCGGTCCAGGGCGGCGCGCAGCGTCAGCCGATGCACCTCGTGCTCGACACACAGCACCCGCTCGGGGGGAAGCCGCCCCCCCACCTCGTGCTTGCCGGCCAGGATGTCGTCACGAATCCGAGCCGCCACCCGGTCGACCTTCGATACCGCTCGCATCTGAACCTCCTTGGAAGAATTGGTCTGATAATCAAACAAAGTGGTCTGTTTATCAAACCAATCTTCCTCGGTGGACGGGGCGGGCAGGCGGGGCGGGGCGGGGGAACGCCGCGAGGAGCAGGCGCTGCCGTCAGAAGACCCACGCGTAGCGGCCCATCGCCGTCTGGATGAGCTGCGGATCGCCATTGCGGGCGTCCTGGAGTTCGGTCTCCTTGCGCAGATCGTAGGTCAGATGCACGTGGTGGGTCCGCGTCGGGCGCCAGGTGAGCTGGGCGCCGAGCCACACCATCTCGTGCAGCTCGTCGAAGACCCGCTGGGGCAACCCCTCCGAGTGGTCGATGGAGCGCCCGCTCAACCACGTCGCCCAGCCCTCCGCCGACATCCGCCAGGGCAGATCCCGGGCGAGGTGGACGGCGACGAGCCACGAGTCGGACTTGAAGTTGTTTCGGAGCGACCCGCGCAGATCGACCTCGAGCCCGGTGCCCGCGAGGGACTCCTCGCGCAGCCCCACGGTGTAGAACCACGCCTCGCGCTCGTCCTGCTGCCGGTGCTTGTACTCGAGCCATTGGTAGTGGACCAGGTGAGCCCAGAACCGATAGGAGGCCGAGAGGCGCGCGCGATGGTAGACGAGGTCCACCACCTCGTCTCCGAGCACCACCGCCTGATTCTCCTCCACGACGTCGTGGTAGATGGTCTGGTCGCGGTAGCGCTCGAGGCTGTAGCGGGTGAGGCTCATCGTCAGGTTGAGCGCGCGGGTCGGCGTGTAGTCCACGGTGGCGAGCAGCACGTTCGTGTCGACCTCGTCGGCCAGATCGAGCGTCAAGTAGCTGGCCAGGTAGAGGCCGGGGGCGACCTTCTGGTGCATTCGGTTGAAGATGAAGTGCCGGTCGATCTCGCCGTCGCGTAAGACCGTGTTGAAGGCCAGGGCGCCGTCGAAGCCTCCACGGTGCAGGGTACCGTAGGCGCCGAGAGCCTGCTGCGCGGTGGAGACGGCGTGGTCGAAGGGATCGGGCCGCAACCCTCCGTAGGCGCCCACGCGCCCCCGATCACCATCGAATCTGACGGCGAGATCGACGCCGTCGACCCACGGGTTGCCAGCCGACTCGACGTACATCCGACCCGCGCTCACGTCGAGCCGGCCGAAGAGCTTCGGCTGCTGCACGTAGAGTTGCCGCACCTGGTCGGCGCTCTCGGTCCGCCCGAAACGCCGGTCGTGGGCGGGGACCGCGCCGTCGATGCTGGGCCGATCATCCGTCGCGTCGAGCGTAAACGTCGCGTCGAGTTGCAGCCGGAGCCCATCGGGCCCCGTCAGGTTCACCGCCGCCGCGTCGGTCTCGAGAAAGACAAAGGACACGTCCGGCGCCGTCGCGTCGTCGTAGGCGGAGTACACGCCGCGCAGCGCGACCCGCCCATCCAAGTCGGCCTCCCGTGCGTCGGCCACGAGGGCGCACAGGAGCCACAGGGTGACGCGCTTCAACGACTGCTCTCGCAGGTGCCACACGCGACCCCCGGCCGCGCCGGCGCGAAACCCCGCGTCGTGTGGCAGTTCTGACAGGTGACGAGCCCGCCGGGGCACTCGACCGTGTGGTCACACGCCCCGCCTCGGGTCGAGCGGAAGGTGTCGGTGTGGCAGAAGTCGCAGTTCTTCGGCAGCCCTCCGAAGACCCGCCGCGGGTGGCACTCACGGCACTCGACGAACCGATGCGCCCCCGACAACCGGAACCCCGTCTCGTGGTGTAGAAAGGTGCTCGGTAGGAAGTAGTCCTGCGTGTGGCAGTCGTGGCACAGCGGCCCGAGCCCACCGAAGTGGGGGTCCCGATGGCAGCGCACGCACTCGGGTCCCGTCCCCGCAAGCTCACGGCGTCGATCCGGCCCGTGACAACGCTCGCAGGGCAGCGTGTCGTGCACGCCCTCGAGGCGAAACGCCCCGAAATCATGGTCCTGCCCGGAGTTCCCCTGCCAGTCCCGCTCCGTGTGGCAACGGTCGCACTGCGCGCCCCGCGTGCCCCCGTGCACGTCGATGTGGCAACCCTCGCAGTCCTGCGGCAGCCCCTTGTAGTCGTTGCGCACGTGGCACTTCGCGCAGTCGAGGGCCCGGTGCTCTCCGACGAGCGCGTACGCGCTGCCCGAGTCGTGGTCGAAGTCGACCAGCGGCCAGCCGTGCGGGCTGTGGCACTCGGTGCACGCCTTCGAGAGCTGTCCCTCGTGGAAGTTCTGGTGGCAGTTGCCGCAGGCCGTGTCGATGGGCCGGAAGTGCCCTTCTTTGTGACAGCCGCGGCACCCGACATCGAGGTGCTTGCCGCCCAACTCGAACCGACTCACGGTGTGGTCGAAGAACTCGATCGTCCACCGCTCGTAGCCTTTGTGACACCGGTCGCAGTTCGCGCCCTCGAACTGGTCGCCGTGCAGATCGCGATGGCAGAACACGCACTCCTGCCGCGTATCATCCTCCGTCTCCGTCCCCTTGGGGTGGCACCGGAAGCACGGCTGCTCCGCGTGTCGCCCCCCCAGCGGGAAACCCGTCACCCCATGGTCGAAGCGCGTCTCGAGCCACGACACCGGGGAGTGGCAGTTGCCACAGGGCGTCTCGCCGAAGGTGTCGGCGTGGGGGCTTCTGTCCGAGTGACAGCCACGGCACTCGCGCTCGATCGGCTTGTACTTGCCCCCGGGGTGGCAGCGCTCGCACGCCACGCGGCGGTGCTTCCCGCGCAACGCAAAGCGGCTCATCGAGTTGTGGTTGAACTTGAGCCGGTCGAAGCCCTGCTCCTGATGGCAACGCGAGCACGTGGTCCCGCGGAACTGCCCCCGGTGCGGATCCTTGTGGCAGCCGGAGCAATCCCGGCTCCGGGGCTTCCAACGCTTCCAGTCGTGGCAGTCGGCGCACTTGTTCTTGCGGTGCTTCCCCCGCAGCGCCCACCCCGTCGAGCCGTGCTCGAAGATCGAGGTGTTCTCAAACGAGCTCGTGACGTGACAGTCCTCGCAGATTCGCCGCCTGAAGACCCCCGCCGGGTGCGGGTCCTGATGGCAGGTCACGCAGCCGGCGACCTTGATGGGCGCGAACCTCTTCTTCCCCAAATGGCACGTCTCGCACGGCGCCTTCAGGTGTCGCCCGGTGCGAGGGAAGCGCGTCTCCCGCTCGTGGTTGAATCGCAGGTTGGCGTTGAGCTGCTTCCAGTCGTAGGTGTTGTGGCAGCGGTCGCAGCGCGCCAGATCGGCCTTCTGCCCGGCCCCATGGTACTCGCCGTGACAGTCGACGCACCGGCTGGACGCCCCCAGGTAGCTGTCGCGATTGGTGCGCTTGCGCTTCGCCGTGTGGCACTCGCGGCACGGGACCCCGACGTGCCCCCCCGAGAGCGGCCATCCGGCCCCCTCGTGGTCGAAGGACCGGCGGTCGAGGGGCGTGATCTGGTGCCCCCGCCCGAGGTGCTCGCGGTGGCAGGAGAAGCACGCCTTCGAGCGCACCTTCAGGCCGTGGTAGCCCTTCCCGCGCTTGATGCGCTCGTCGATGTCCCGGTGGCAGTCGCGGCACTTCTCCACCGGCACGCCGCCGAAGGCGACGTGGCACGAGTTGCACTCGTCGGACCTGTCGAGGTGAGCATGGGGTCGCGACAACGGTTTGGCGGCGTACGCCGTCCCCGCCAGCACCCACACAAACGCGATGGCCGCCGCTCGCATCCGCGCCGATGGTACCGCCGACTCACCCCACGGAGTACATCAACGAGTGCGCGACGTGGAAGATCAGGGCGCCGAACATCACGTTGCTCGCCGTCACGTGGACCACGCGGTAGCGCTTCAACACCGTCGCCAACAACGCATGGCGCCGCAGCGAGCGCTCGAGCCTCGCCTTCTGCTTGAGCAGGCGTAGCACCAGCGCGGCCTTGCCCACCTCCGCCGCACCGGAGACCTCCTCGCTCAACTCGTCGATGGCCTTGCGCTGGCGCCGATCCTCCCCCAGCAAGCGCACGATGCCGGTGAGCAGCTTCTGAGACGCGGCGTCGGTCACCTCTGCCTCCACGCCGAGACCATCGACCTTCACCATCAAGGTGACCCCTCGGCGATGGTCGACGAAGCCCGCCTCGATGCGTCGATTGAGCGCTTGCACCTCCTGCTCGATCTCGTCGAGGGCGAGCTGTTGCCCCGCCCGACTACGCGGCACGAGGTACAGCAAGTAGCGCCCGACCACGCCGGTGAGGATCGCCACCAACATCGTCATGAAGGTGACCACCGCGATGGGCTCACGGAAATTCTGCGTCGTGTGGAAAAACGCGTAGACGAGCCCCAACACGCCGAGCCAGATGTGGCTCTCCATCCACGCCTGCACGCTCCCGAAACGCGGGGCGTACCGCTTGCCAAATCGATAGAGCTGCGTCGCGATCATACAGCCGGCGCCGACATAGCCGAGGACGTGACCGAACGCGTCCCCCGCCTTCATCAACGGGCTCGTCGCAGACGCCGTGAGTGTCAACGCCGGCCACAGCGCGCGACCGAGGCTCTCCCAAAAAAGGAACAGGAAGTTCGCGAGCGTGAAAAGCGGCCAGAAGAGCCGCGAACCCCGCCGTGCGGCGACCGGCGTCCCCACCTCGGCGAAGCCCGGCGCGCGGTGCACCGTGAACTGCTCCCAGTAGTCGAAGAGCTCCCGTCCATCGATCTGAAACAGCGCCCCCGTCGGACACGCCGTCACGCACGCTTGATCCGCGTAACGCGCGCAGTTGTCGCACTTCTGCGCGATGTTTTTGCCCTTTGCGTCGGCGCTTCGGCCCGGGAAGTACCGAGGCAGGTCGAGATCGGCGATGGGGTGCATGCGGATGGCGTCGAAGCTGCAACCCCGCGAGCACATCGTGCACCCGGTGCAGTCGTCGGCGATGACGATCTCGCCGCTGCGCTCGTCGCGCGTGATCATCCCGAACTTGCACTTGTCGAGGCACTCGGGGACCACGCAGTTGTGGCAGTTCTGCGGGACCTCCGTGAGCCCGTATTTCACCTCGCTGGGGCCGAGCCGGTCGGTCCCGTGCCTCGAGCGACACGCGTCGTAGCACCCGTCGCACTCGATGCAGATGTCGGCCCTCTTGATCTTCACGCGTCCGGCGAACGTGAGCCGCTCGCGAACGATGAACTGCGCGATCTCCCCTTGGAACGCGTCGTCGAAGCGCGTCGACTGGCGCTCCGTGACCTGCCGGATGGTGGCCGAGAACGCCTCCCTGAAGGTGGCGCTCTTCTTGAGCAAGTAGTTGACGTCCCGGTACTTCAAGCGCAGCGCCCGGACTGGGCACATCGCCGTCAACCGCAGCGTGCTCGTCTCCGCGTCGGCGAAGAGCTTCTCCACATAGGCGTCGCCAGCGCGGAGGTAGTTGACGATCGCCTCTTCCCCACCGGCGTTCCGGTGCACCGAGGCGTCCCCGAAGATCACGACGAAGACCGGCGACTCGTCGTCGCCGCCCGCTGGCGCTCCATCGAAGAGGTGCTCGCCGCGATCGAGGTCGAGGTGCGCCACGCGAGGGGCCAGGCGCTCGAGCAGCTCGCCGGAGAGCGCCGCGAAGAGGGGGATCGCGGCCAAGAGATCCGCCGTGACCTCGACGTCCGCCGTCTTCTTGCGTCCCTTGCGCCGCTTCTTCGGGGGCGCCTTGCGGACCTTCTGCCTCGCCTTGCCGGGCGCGGCCAAGCTCAGAAGGGCGCGATCGAGCAGACGGGCTGAGGCAAGAGCTCACCCTGGAACTCCGCGACGCAAGTACCGCCCGGGTGGCACGGGATGCGGTCGGCGGAGTTCGGGTCGGCGGGATCCTCCTTCTCGCAGGTGCAGATGCCGCCGTTCATCCGAATCGGCAGGAAGGGGGGGATGCACTCGCCGCCCGGCGCGCAGACCCCCTCCCCGCCCCCGAGGTCGCAGCCCTGCCAGAACAGGTCGCGGAACCAGCATTGCCCCGTCTCGACGTTGCACGCCTGCTCCGCCGCCGGACAATCCGCGTCGGCGTTGCACCCGGGGTCGCAGCGCCCGGTGCCCGCGTCGCAGGCCGAGCCGATCTGGCACTCCACGCCGGCGCAGAGATCGTCGATGCACCCCATGTTCTCGCAGCGCGCCCGGGGCCCGCAGTCGTTGTCCTGGAGACACGGGATGCACTCGCCGCCGAAGCACACCCGCAAGCCTGGCTCCCGGCAGTCGAGGTCCTGGTTGCACAGCCCCGCCATCGCCTCCTCGCAGGTGTTCGAGTCAACGTTGCAGACCATCCCGTCGGCGCACGGGAAGCCCGGCCCGCAGGCGCCACACTCGGCCCGGTCGGCCACGCAGACCGGCGTCGGATCGGCGCAGACGCCACCGCAAGCATCGCACACGCCCGACTGGGGCTTGCAGACGTCGGCGTCGCAGACGAAGCCGCCCGCGCAGGCCCCACCGTCGCACGCGGCGAGGCAGGCCATCGCGCCCCCGACCTCCCCACAGCTCAGCCCCGCCGCGCAATCTGCGTCGCCCGCGCACGCACCGCAGGCACCGCGAAGCTCGACGCAGGCGCCCAGATCGACGTCGCAGAGCTGCCCCTCGGGGCAGCCTTCGCGCAGGCAGTCGATGGCGCAGTTGAAGCCGCGCGGCACGCACTGCGCGAGGCCTTGTACGCAGGTGAAGCCCGCCGGGCAGGTCGAGTCGTCACCCTCGGTGCACGCGCTCGTACAAAACGCCCCCTCGGCGCCGATCGGCGTGCAGCGCGCGCCCTCGCCCAACCCGGCGCAGTCGCCATCGCCAGCGCACGGGCTGCAATGCGTGCCCTCCCCTTCGCCTTCCCCTTCCCCTTCGCCCTCGCCCTCGCCTTCGCCTTCGCCTTCGCCCTCACCTTCGCCCATGTCGCCCACCGGGAGCATCCCGCTGTCGGCGGGCATCGACTCCGGCTCGACGCACGTGTGCCGGGTCGGGCCCTCCTCGAGGCACACCAGATCGCCCAGGCACGCGTCGGCGTTGATGTCCGCGCACTCCTTCGCGGAGCATTGCCGCAGGTCGTCGAGACACGTGCGACCGCTGCCCGGGCAGTCCCCGAGGCGATCGCACTCGATGATGGTGCACGCCTCCTCCTTGCAGATCTCGCCGCGGCTGCACGCCTCGTCGTCGGCGCAGCCACCGGCGCCGCCGTCGTCGTCGCAAGCGAAGGAGGTGGCGGCCAGGGCAAAGAGGGCGAGTCGCCGGAACAGGCGGTTCTTCATGGGTCCCCCGAAAAGGCGTCGAGCGAAAATCGCCGCAGCATAGAGGGACACGCGGCGCGGCGGCAACACGCGGCGTCCCCGCGCGCCCTCGAGCCGGGGCCCCACGCACTTTGCGCTATCGAAGAAATAGAAGATTTGATATATAGGGCTCGAGGGGTTTCTTGCGGCTCGAGCCGTTCGAGTGCATCCTGTTGGTGGCACTCCAAGGGAGGATCAGGCATGGCGAAGAAGTTGCCTGACGTGTTCTCGACGCACTCGGCGGCCAAATTCTGCCGCGTCACGCCGATGACCATCATTCGGTGGATCGATGAGGGGCGAATCAAGGCCTACAAGACCCCCGGGGGTCATCGCCGCATCATGCGCGCGGATCTTGAGGCGTTCTGCCGCCAGAACCAGATCCCGATGCAGTGGGAGGACCGCGTCGATGCCGGCACGCAGCGCGTGCTCATCGTCGACGACGATCCCTCGGTGGTCGACGCCATCCTCGACGGGATCTTCGACGACGCCAACGCCGACGCGAACAGCGCCTACAAAGTCGAGCACACGAACAACGCCTTCGACGCCGGCCGCCTGGTGTCGACCTTCCGCCCCCACATCTTGTTCCTCGATGTGGGCCTGCCGGGGATCGATCCGCAGCAGGTCGCGCGTCTCGTCCACCAGGACGCCGCCACGTCGCACACGCGGGTCGTGGCGATCTCGGCGGACGGGAGCTGCGAGCGGGTGGAGTTCGACGACGTGCTCCAGCACCCCATCGCCAAGGGCGCCGTCCGCCGCATCACCGGTCCCCTCCCCAGCCTCACCAAGTAGCGCGACCCTCCAAAGAAGGGGCTGAACCAGCGCACAAGGTGCGATAAGGTGCGCCATCCGTACGCGGAGGGAGCACCATGTCGAAGCAACGCGGGATGCGCAATCTGCTCTCCGCCGGGATCAACCGGCTGCGGCAGAAAGAAGACGAGCGCCCCAACGTCGTCCCCGGTGGGCGCCACGCGCGGGTCATCGCCGTCGCCGCACAGAAGGGCGGCGTGGGCAAGACGACCACCACCGTCAACCTGGCCTGCGCCCTGATCCAGGGGCACCAGCAACGCGTGCTGGTCATCGACATCGATCCCCAGGGGCACGTCGCCTCTTCGCTGCGCGAGTCGGTGCGCCCCGGGCGGGTGACGCTCTCCGAGGTGTTGCTTTCCCCCCAACCGCGCGACTTGCTGGGCGCGGTGGTCGAGTCGGACATCGACAACCTCCACCTCACGCCCCCCGACAAGGGCCTCAACGAGACCGACGCGCTGCTGTCCAGCCGCGTGGGGCGGGAGTACATCCTGCAAGCCGCCCTCGATGGCGCCCGGACCCACTACGACACGATCCTCATCGACTGCCCGCCAAACCTGGGCAACCTCACGCTCAACGCGCTGGTGGCCGCCGACCACGTGCTCATCCCCTGCGACATGTCGATCCTCGCCTTCGAGGGCGTCGCCGACCTCCTCGGCACCGTCGACACCGTCAACGTCCGCCTCCGGCAACGCCTCGAGGTGCTCGGCATCCTGCGCACCCGCGTAGACGGGCGCACGCGTCAGATCAACGAGGCCATCGGCGGCGCCCTCCACGAGAACTACGGCGGGCTCCTCCTCGAGACCTTCATCCCCATCAACAGCGCGCTGGCGAAGGCACAGGCCGCGGGCCTGAGCATCTTCCAGTTTCACGCGCGCTCCCGCGGCGCGAAGGCCTACCTCGAGTTGGCCGACGAGGTCGTGGAGCGCCGCAGCTCGCGACGGGGCGCCGCCGCCTCCCGATGAAGCGATTGCTGGCGTCGCTGTGCGTCCTCGCCGCGGGCGGCTGCGACGACGCCGCTACACCAGCCCCCGTGGCGGACGCCGCGTCGACCCCGGATCTCCAGCCGATCGACCCCGACGCGCGCGTCCCGGGCTGCGTCCCAGCCATCGAGATCTGCAATGGCGAAGACGACGACTGCGACGGCCTCATCGACGACGACGATCCCGATCTGCGCCGCGACCTCTTCGTCGATGTCGAGAACTGCGGCGAGTGCGGTCGCCGCTGCGAGGGACCAAACGCCGAGCTCGAGTGCCGCGCGGGCAACTGCTTCATCGCGGCGTGTGCGCCGGGCTTCAACGACTACAACGGCAGCGCCCTCGACGGCTGCGAGTCGGACTGTCTGGTGACCGCCGGCGGGCGCGAGATCTGCGACGGGGTCGACAACGACTGCGACGGCGACGCCGACGAGGGCTTCGACACCGCCACAGACGCCGCGAACTGCGGGGCGTGCGGCGTGGCCTGCGATGCGCTCCCCAACGCGAGCGTGGCCTGCGTCGATGGCGAATGCACGCTCGCGGCCTGCGCGGGCGGCTTCCACGACGCGGATGGCGAGCTTCACACCGGGTGCGAGTACGCGTGCACCATCACCGCCACCGCCGAGCGTCGTGAGCGCTGCAACGGCGCCGACGACGACTGCGACGGTGACATCGACGAGGCCGGCGACCTGACCGTCCCGGACCTCCTCTGCGGTGACCGCGGCGTGTGCGCCGATGGCGACCCGACCCCGGTCTGCGCGGGCGAGGCGGGGTTCCGCTGCCGGCGCCCGCCCACCTTCCAGGCGGGCAACGAGGCGGGGCTCTGCGACGGCCTGGACAACGACTGCGATGGGCGCACGGACGAGGACTTCGTCGACGCGCTCTACCTCGACGGCCCCGCGCGCAGCCGGCCGCGGATCTGCGAGGCGGGCGTCGGTGCCTGCCGGCGGACGGCGGAGTTCGCGTGCGCCCCCGACGGGGCTGGCGTCGAGTGCGCGGTCGAGCCGGCGGCGCCGGCGGCCGAGGGCGACGGCGACTGCGACGACCACGACGACGACTGCGACGGCGTCGCCGACGAGGACCACGTCCCGGCGTGGGTGACCTTGGAGGGGTACTCGGTCTTCGCCTACGAGGCGAGCCGACCGGGGGCGACGGACGCCGAGCCGGGCGTCGTGGAGTCGCGCGCGTGCAGCGTCGGCGGCGTGCTGCCGTGGGCCAACGCCAGCCGACAGCAGGCGCGCGAGGCGTGCGCCGCGGCCGGCGGACGCCTCTGCACCGGCGCGGAGTGGGAGGCGGCCTGTGGTGGCGACGCGTTCCCCTACGGTGAGGACTACGACCCCGACGCCTGCAACGGTGGCGAGCACGACGTCGATCCCGACGCGCCCGGCACCCAGGACGGGCCGCTGCCCACCGGCGCCCTCGAGGGCTGCGAGTCGGGGGGGGTCTTCGACCTCTCGGGCAACCTCAAGGAGTGGACCAGCGACGAGGCCGACGGGCTGGCGCGCGTCCGCGGCGGCGGCTACGAGTCGAACGTGCCCGCCGGGCTGAGCTGCATGCAAAGAGACGACCTGCGCGACCCCGAGGTGCGCGGCCGAAACCTGGGGTTCCGATGTTGCCGCGACTTGTAGGAACGCTCCTGCTGGCGAGCCTCGCCTCGGCGCAGAGCGTCGAGCTCGGCGCTCGGCTGGAGGTGCTCACCATCGAGCAGCCGCTCGAGTTTAGCTGCGATCGTCCCTGCGACACCGACGAAGACCCGAACTGCGAGTTCACGGCGGTGGACGAGATGTGCGAGGCGGCGACCGTCGACCAACCCCACCAGGGGTGGCTCTTCGGCTTCCTCTTCGGGGTCCACAGCGAGGGCGAGAACTTCCGGTTCGGCGCGCGGCTCGCGGGCACCTTCGGGCTCTTCGATCCCACCTCGAAGGCCGACGACGCGACCTCCACCGGGGCCTCGGCGGAGGACACCTCGATCACGCTGGGCCACATCACGTTGGAGCTCCCGCTCGAGGCCCGCGTGGGCGACGCGACCCAGCTCTACGTACAGATCGTCCCGCGCGTAGGCTCCCTGAACCTGCTGGATGGCCGCTCGGAGGAGGCCGACACCTTCACGGCGGGCGTCCTCGGCGTCCTCGGCGTGCGCTTCGGCCTCCCAGACGGCCGGCTCGGCGCCGGGCTCGTCCAGGTGGAGCATCCCGCCTTCTCTGGCTGGGGCTTGGATGCCCACTACCTCGTGGGTGAGTGACAGCCCTGGAAGCTTCCCGCGAACGCGGGTACATTCCCCCGCCCGATGAGCGACGGCTTGCTCGAGACCTGCTTCCCCGAACGGCGCGACGGCTGGCTGCTGCTGGCGGTGGTCGCCGTGATGTGGCTGTCCACGCCGTGGCTCGGCGTATGGGAGCCCTGGGAGGCCGACCAGGCGAACGTCGCCGACCTCATCGCTCAAGACCAGACCTGGCTCCAGGTCCGCCTCCCGACGGGGAAGGCCGACGCCTCCCGCCACGTCGCCGAGCTCCCCTTCGGCTACTGGCCCGTCCTCGCCTCGACGACGGTGCTCGGAGGCACCACCGAGATGGCCCTGCGCCTCCCGGGGCTGGCGTTGGGTTTGTGCGTGGTGCTGCTGCTCTTCGGGACGACTCGAAAGCTCTACGGGCGGCTCCCCGCCTGGTTCACGGTCCTCGGCCTGTTGACCATGCCGCTGTTCTCCTACCACGCCAGGTTGGCGCTGGGAGCGGGCGTCACGACCGCCCTGATCACCCTCTCCTCCCTCGCGTTCCTCCGGGCCGTTACGGAGCAGAAGGCGGGGTGGTGGCCTTGGGTCGCCTGGTTCTTCGCCGGGGCGGCGGGGCTGTGCGGTGGCGTGCCAGCGCTGGCGGTCCCGCTGCTCGTCGGCGCCGCCGCGAGCTGGACCCGGTCCCTCGCTGAGCAGGACCCGGCGGAGGCCTGGCGCCGGACGTTTCCCCTCGCCCCGCTCTCGATCACGCTCGTCGTGGTCGGCCTCGGCTGGTGGCGAGCGTCGGTCTACATGCCCGAAGGCGCAGGCCTGGAGCAGCTCCTCCTGTGGACCGATCCCCTCGGCGGCGCCGGCAGCGCCGCCAAGCGCCCGACCTTCGAGGGCTTCGTCCACCAGATCGGCTTCGGGCTGTTCCCCCTCGGGGCGTTGGTGCCGCTGGCGTTCGCCGACCTTCTCTGGCATCCCGAGCGCGAAGACGAGCCCGCCGTCGCGCGCTTCGTCCCGCCGGCCCTCGCCGCGTGGTTCGCGGCGGCCTTCCTCGGGCCCGCGCTCGGCGCTCCCTACGCCCACCTCGCGCTGTTCACCGGGGCCCCCGTCGTCGCGCTGGCGGTGGGCGTCTACCTGGCGCGCGCGTTGCGCTCCCCGCCCCAGCCGCTCCTGGCGCTGGCCGCGGTGGTCATGCTCGCGCTGCTCGACAGCAACCTGAAGCACGAGACGCACTTCCTGGCCGACGCGATGGTCGGCGCCAAGGTCGATGCCTTCCCGCCCTCGTTGAAGCACTGGTGGATCGCGCGGGTCCTCGACATGGCCCTGCTCGGCCTGCTCATCGTCTACCAAGGCGGCGCCAAGAGCCTGCTTCGACCCGCCGCGGCCCTGGTCTACCCGCTGGCGCCGCCGCGCGTCTTCAGCCTGGCCCGCGTCGTCGGCGCGGCGTTGCCCACCGCGATCCTCTTCACCGTCTTTCGCACGGCCGCCGAGTCGATGCTCGGGGGCGGCGTGTGGGTGCGGATGAAGCCCGGCGCGCGCCTGTTCATCCTGGGCGCCATCATCTTCGTCGTGGTCTACGTCGCGCTCTACGTATTGTGGACGCTGTGGGCGGCGGTCCTCGCGGGGCGCGGCCCCGTCGAGCTCTCACGGCGCGTCGCGGTGCGCATCGCCGACTTCGTCGGAGAGGTCATCGAGTGGCGACCGCTACGCGGCATCGCGATGGTCTCGATCCTCGTGTGGTGGGGCCTTTTTCAGAACGTGTGGGTGGCCAGCAAGCTGACGGACAACTTCAGCCAGAAGGGGATCACCGAGGCCTACTCGGACCGCGCCGATGGCACGCAAGAGCTGTTCAAGTACAAGGTCAACGCCAAGAACAGCACCTTCTATACCCGGGAGCTCGAGGCGCTCACGGCGAAACGCTTCACCAAGCTGGCGAAGAGCGACGGGCGCTTCTTCGCGATCATCCCCCGCGACCAGTTGGCGCGCGTCAACGGTGAGTTCCGCAAGGCGACGACCCGCACCCTCCCGGTGGTCGACGACCGCAGCTTCCGCTTCCTGTTGGTCTCGAATCAGCTCGGCCAGCACGACACCGACCACAACCCGATCACCCACGCCCTCGTCGACGGGGTGCCCGGCGACGCGCACCGCGCGGCGACCATCTTCCGCGAACGGAAGGGTGGCAAGGACGTCATCAAGCTCGTCGGCTGGAAGCTCGATCCCGAGAAGCCCTCCCGCGGCTCGCCCCTGCGCATCACCGTCTACTGGGAGGTGCTCGCGGATCTGCGCAGCGACTGGAAGGTCTTCGTCCACCTCGACACGGCCGGGGATCGCATCCACGGCGACCACGACCCCGTCGCCGGCCTCTACCCCACCAGCGACTGGACCAAGGGTGACATCATCGCCGACGAGCACCGCGTCGTCGTCAAGCGCACCAAGAACCGAGGCCGCTACACCTTCTACGTGGGCCTCTACCGCGGCAGCACGCGGATGAAGGTCCACAAGGGCGCCAAGGACAACGACAACCGCGCGCGGCTGGGGACCTTCCGGCTCCGGTGACGCTGACGCTCCAGATCTACGCGTTCGTCTGGGGCGCCGTCTGGGGCAGCTTCCTCAACGTCGTCATCTACCGCCTGCCTCGGGAGCTCTCCCTCGTCCGCCCCGGCTCTCGGTGCGGATCCTGCGAGACGCCGGTGCGCTGGTACGACAACGTGCCGATCATCAGCTACCTCGTACTGCGCGGGCGGTGCCGCGCGTGCGGCGAGGCCTTCAGCCCCCGCTACGCCCTGGTCGAGGCGGCGTGCGGCGTGCTCTCCCTGGCGCTGTTCGACGCCGCCGTTCTCCCGCTTCACCCAGACACCCTCTTTGGCGGACTCGCGCTTTGGGCCTGGTACCAGGTCTTCGTCTACGGCCTCGTCGCGATCACCTTCATCGATCTCGAGTGGACCTTCATCCCGGACGAGCTCAGCTTGCCGGCCACAGCGATCGGGGTCGGTGGTGCCTTTGCCATCCCCCGCCTCGACGGCCTGACGATGCTCTACGGCGCGGTGGGCGCGACCGCGTTCCTCATGCTGGTCTACGGCCTCGGTTGGCTCATCTTCCGCAGGGAGGCGATGGGCCTCGGGGACGTGAAGCTGCTGGCGATGATCGGCGCCTTCCTCGGCTGGAAGGCGCTCCCCTTCGTGCTCTTCGCCAGCGCCGTGCAGGCCTTGATCGCCACCGCCGGCGCCACCCTGTGGAGCCGCGCCACGGGTCGAACGAACGAGCTCACGATGACCACCGAGCAGCTCGACGAGCGGTTCGACGAGGTCGGCCTCTACGAGGACGAGGAGAGCCGAACGGTGATCCCCTACGGCCCGTTCCTCGCCCTGGCCGCCATCGAGGCGCTGCTCTTTGGCGACACGCTGCTGTGGGATCTCGCCGACTACCTCGCCGGGCTATTGGTCTAGCTCGGCCGCCCGGGGCAGCGTGAACGCGAAGCTCGCGCCGCCCTCGCTCGGCTCGAACCAGAGCGTGCCCCCCGCCTCCTCGACGATGCGCTGGCAGATCGCGAGGCCCAGGCCGGTACCCTCGCCCGCAGGCTTCGTGGTGAAGAATGGGTCGAAGAGCCGCGCGGCATCGACTTCGGGCACCCCGGGGCCGTCGTCTTTGACATCGATCCGCGCCATCCTCTCGTCGGCGGAGAGGCGCACCCAGACGCGGCCGTCCCCGGCGACGGCGTCGGCGGCGTTGAGCAACAGGTTCACCAGGACCTGACGCAGTCGCTCCGCGACGGCCGTGACCGGAGGGGCGCTACCGGACACCTCGATCTCGACGCCGCGGAGCTTTCGCTGGACCCGCACCAGCTCGACCGCCGAGGCGACCACCTCCGTGAGGTCGACGGAGCGGGGCTCGGCGGGGGAGGGTCGGCTGAAGTCCAGCAGGTTGCGGATGGTGAGCCGGATGCGCTCGACCTCGCGATCCATCCGAGCCAGCAGGTCGGCGCGGGTGTCGGGATCGACGCCGCGCTCGTCTCGCAGGAACTCGAGGTAGCCCACGACGGAGGCGAGGGGATTGCCGACCTCGTGGGCGACGCCGGCGGCGAGGCGACCGACGGTGGCGAGCCGCTCGCTGCGCACCAGCTCGTCGCGGGCCGCCTCGAGGGCCGCGACGCTTCGCGCCAGCTCCTCGTTGCGTTCGCGGAGGCGGTGGACCAGATCCGCGAAGGCGCGCGACAGGCGAGCGAGCTCGACGGGGCCATCGAGGAGCGGCACCTCGGCGCCGTCGGTGGTGGCCGCCGTCGTGAGCGTCCTGATCGGACGAACCAGGTAGCGCCCGCCGAGGTACATCCCGAAGGCCAGGACCGCGGCGAAGTCGAAGAGGAGGTAGAGCAGGACCAGCCGCTGATCCCCCGCGATGGTGGCGCGGAGGCCGTCGAGGGAGAAGGTCGCGAGCACGACGACGCGGCGTCCGTCCCGCAGCCGGATCCGTCGCGCGACCCGGTGATCGATGCCCTCACCCCGTGGGTGGTCGGCGCTCCGGCGCACGCGCGCGGCGACGCTGGGGGAGCCCCCCCAGACGTCCCCCACGAGGGCGTTGGCGACCTTGGACTCGCGGCGCCCTGCGAGGAGGCGTTGATCGTGGGAGAAGACGGCCGCCGCGACGAGGGCCTCGTGGCGACGCCTGCGCAGCGCCTTGTCCATCGCCGTGTGACAGTCGTCGGCGGCGGCGCAGGTCGCCTCGAGGAGCGCGCCCAGCGTCCCGACCTGGCGCCGCTGGGCCTCCAGGACGCGGGCCTCGGCCTCGGCGGCGACGAGGCGCACCACCAGCAGCGCCGCGATGGTCCCCGCGACGAGCAGAAGGACGGAGAGGCCAAGGGCAAGGAGGCCGCGGATGCCGAGGACGCTTCTCACGTCTTGAGACGGTATCCGCGTTCGGGGGAAGGACCTACTTTCCGAGGAGCATGATCGCGACGACGAGGCCGTAGATCGCGAGGGACTCGATGAGCGCCAGGCCGAGGATGAACATCGGCTGGATCTTGTTGGCGGCGCCGGGGTTGCGGGCGATGCCCTCCATGGCGGCGGCGGTGCCGAAGCCCTGGCCGATGCCACAGCCAAGGGCCGCGAGGCCGATGGCGAGGCCCGCGGCCATGTAGGCGGCGGCGCTGCTGGAGAACAGCGTGATGCCGGAGCTCGTGGCGGCCGCGGCGTCACCGCCAGCGAAGGCGACGACGCTGTACAGCATCACGAGGGCGAACGAAGCGAACGAAACAATGCGCACCATGGGTGCTCTCCTGGTTTGTTGCGGCTCCCGGCGTCGCCGGCGCGGCCCACCCGCGAGGGTCGGCCCCTTCTCTCGCTATCTATCCCCACGACCTAGGCGGGGCTTCGACTCGCCGGACCACGTCCGCGAGCACCGTTTGCCGCGTTTTCGCGCCGCCCGGCGGGCGACGCTGGTTGAAATCAGTGGGCGTGCGCCTCGTCGCCGTGGTCCTGGTGCTCGATCGCCATGCCGATGTAGACGGCGCTGAGCAGGCAGAAGACGACGGTCTGGACGATGCACACGATGACGCCGAGCCCCATGATCGGGACCGGCGCCCCGAGGTAGGTCAGCGCCAGAAACGCTCCGACCGCCTTGTGGTCGCCGATCATGTTGCCCGCGAGGCGGACCGACAGGCTCAAGATGCGGATCAAGTGGCTGATGATCTCGATGCAAAAGATGAGCGGGGCGATCCACCACACCGGCCCGAGCATGTGCTTGAAGTGGCCCATCCCGTTCTCCTTGACCCCGTACCAGTGGGTCGCCAAGAAGACCGGGATCGCCATCGCGGCGGTGGTATTGGGGGAGTCGGTGGCGGGCAGGAAGCCGGGGACCAGGCCGAGCAGGTTCGAGAAGAGGATGAAGAAGGCGAGGGTGCCGATGAAGGGGAGGAAGTGGCGCGCGGCCTTCTCACCCATGACCCCGCTCATCATCCCCAGCGTGCCGTCGCAGATGATCTCGACGAAGTTGCGCAGGGTGAGCTTCTTGTCCGGGATGACGGCCTGCTCCTTGAGCCCCTCGAGGGCGCCCTTGTAGCGAACGCCGATGAGGAGGACCAGCAGCACGACGAACACACCCATGTAGATGTGGTGAATGCCCGGGTAGGGCGAGTCGAGCAGCCAGCCCCGGCCGATCTTGTCGCCCAGGCTCGCCTCGAGCGACTTGAGGAACGGGATGAGGTGGAACCATGTCTCGTGATCGGTCATCGACCCCTACTCCGCGCTCGTGGCGGGACCGCGCAGCGCGCCGAGGGCGCTGACGGTGACCGCGAAGGCGAGCGTGGTGAAGCCCGCCAGGATGGCGAGCGCGTTCAACTCAATTTGCACAATCAGCGCGTAGAGCGTCGCGGCCAGCGCCGCGAGCTTGAAGACGAAGAGGAAGAGGGAGAAGCCGCTGAGGTCGCCATCGAAGAGGCGCGCGACGTGCCGATTCACGAGCAGCGTATTGCCCAGGGCGAGGGCGACCCCGGCGAAGACGCCGAGGACGATGGCGGGCGTGCCGTAGAGCACCGCGGCGCCGGCCACCAGGATCGCACCGGAGAGCGCCGTGATCGCCATGACCTGTCGGATCAGCCTACTCATCTTCGCTCTCGTCGAGCTCCTTTTGCGACTCACGTAGCGCTCGGACCAACGTCCGCGCGCCACCGGCTATCCCGAGCATCAACCCGCCTAGCGTGCCCCAGGGCGCGACCGCCCACTTCGACTCGATCCAGTTCCCGAACAGGATCCCGACGACGATCCACATCGCCAACTCGATCCCGATGCTGGAATGTCGAAGGGCCTTGTATCCTGAGCGGGTCTTCTCCTCGATATCCTTGCGATCCACCGACTACGCGCTGAGCGCTTTCCGGACGGCGGACAACGTCAACTCGACCTCGTGGGGGCCATGCTCCGCCGACACGAAGCACGCCTCGTAACCGCTCGGCGGCAGATATACGCCCTCGCGAATCAGCGCCCGATGGAACAGGGCGAAGCGCGCGTGGTCGGTGGCCGTCGAGTCCGCGAAGTCACGCACCGGGGACTCCGCGAAGAACAGGGTGAACATGGTGCCGACGCGCTGGACCTGCATCGCGACGCCCAGCTCGTGGGCGATGGCCTCGACTCCGTCGCACAGCGCCTTCGTGGTGGCGCAGATCCGCTCGAAGAGGTGCGGCGTCTCCAGGATGCGCAGCGTCGCCAGCCCCGCCGCCGTGGCCAGCGGGTTCCCGCTGAGCGTGCCGCCCTGGTAGACGGGGCCCAGCGGCGAGATGTGCTGCATCACGTCGGCGCGCCCGCCGTAGACTCCGACGGGCAACCCGCCTCCGACGACCTTGCCGAGGCAGGTCAGGTCGGGGGTGATCCCGTAGAGCTCCTGGGCGCCGCCCGGCGCCACGCGGAAGCCGGTCATGACCTCGTCGAAGATGAGCAACGCGCCGTTGGCGTGGGTGACCTCCTGCAGCGCGGCGAGGAAGTCAGGCTCGGGGGCGATGACGCCCATATTGCCGGCGACCGGCTCCAGGATGACGCAGGCGATGAAGTCGCCGCGCTCCGCGAACAGGGCGCGAACCGCCTCGGCGTCGTTGTACGGCAGCGTGTAGGTGTGCTGGGCGACGTCGGGCGGGACGCCCGCGCTGTCGGGTACGCCGAAGGTGATCGCGCCGCTGCCGGCCTTGACCAGCAGGCCGTCGGCGTGGCCGTGATAGCAGCCCTCGAACTTGACGATGTCGTCGCGGCCGGTGAAGCCGCGCGCGAGGCGCAACGCCGACATGGTGGCCTCGGTGCCGCTCGACACCATCCGCATCATCTCAATCGACGGGAAGAAGCGCTGCACGCGCTCGGCCATCTCGACCTCAGCGGCGGTCGGGGCGCCGAAGCTGGTGCCGCGGCCCGCCGCCGCGCAGACCGCCGCGACGACCTGCGGGTGCGCGTGACCGAGGATGGCGGGGCCCCAGGTGCCGACGTAGTCGAGGTAGCGATGGCCATCGACATCGGTGAGCCAGGCGCCCTGGGCCGACGCGATGAACGGAGGGTGACCGCCGACGGCACGGAAGGCGCGAACGGGGCTGTTGACGCCGCCGGGCATGACCTTCTCGGCCCGCTCCAGGAGGGCTCTGCTGCTGCGCCGATCGGGCATCTCTCCCCCCTGAAAGCGAGGCGCGCGTGTCTACCACGACACGCGAGCGCCGACAACCTGGATCAGCCCTCCTCGGGGGCCTCGGTCACGACCTCTTCGGGGGACTCCGCCTCGACCTCTTCGGCGACGGATACCTCGTCGTCGGCGTCGTCTTCGGTGTAGCGCGCGATGCTCACGACGCGGTCACCGTCGCCGAGGTTGATGAGCCGCACACCCTTCGTGTTGCGACTGACCTGGCGCACGGTGGAGGCGTCGGCCCGGATGATGATCCCATCGTTGGTGACGAGCAGGTACTGGTCGTCCTCGGAGTCGACGCGGATGACCCCGATGACCGGGCCGTTGCGATCGTCGGTGACGATGTCGATGCGACCCTTGCCACCACGGGATTGCGCGACGTAGTCGACGCTCCCGTCGGGCTGGGTGCTGGTCTTGAGGTACTCCCGGACCGACGTGCGCTTGCCGTAGCCGTTCTCGGTCACCGTGAGCAGCGTGGTGTGCTCCTCGTCGACCTCGTCGCGGTCGAAGGTGATGCAGCCGACCACCTCGTCGTCTCCTTGAAGATCGATCCCGCGGACCCCGGCGGTGTCGCGCCCCATGGGTCGGGTCTGGTCTTCACGGAACCGGATCGACATGCCGGTGCGGGTGCACAGGAGCACGTCGCTGCTGCCGGTCGTCGGCCGTACGGCGATGAGGCGATCGCCCTCCCGAAGGTTGACGGCGATGATCCCCGTCGAGCGGATGTTGCTGTAGGCCATGAGATCGGTCTTTTTGACCTGGCCTCGGGCGGTGGCGAACAGGAGGTTGTGTCCCTCCGTGAACTCCTTGACCGCCAGCACCATCGCCAGCCGCTCATCCGCCTCGAAGGGCAACACGTTCACGATCGGCTTGCCGCGCGCGATGCGCGATCCGGAGGGCAGCCGGAAGACCTTGCGCGAGAAGACGCGCCCCGAGTTCGTGAAGAACAGCATCGTGCTGTGGGTCGAGGCGACGAAGAGGTGTTCGACGAAGTCGGCGTCCTTCGTCTTCATGCCGCTCTTGCCACGGCCACCGCGGGCCTGCGTGCGGTACTCGGCCACTGGGACGCGCTTGATGTAGCCGCTGTGGGACACGGTGACGACCATGTCCTCGACCGGGATCAGGTCCTCGATGTCGAAGTCGGCGGCGTCGTGCGTGATCTGCGTGCGCCGCTCGTCGCCGTACTGCTCGCGGACCTCCCGGAGCTCCCTCTCGATCAGGTCGAGCAGCAGCCCCTCGTCCTCAAGGATCGCGCGCAGCCGCGCGATCTCGAGGCGAACAGCCGCCAGCTCCTCGACGATTTGCTCGCGCTCGAGGCCGGTGAGGCGACGCAGACGCATGTCGAGGATCGCCTTGGCCTGACGATCGCTCAGGGTGAAGCGCACCATGAGGTTGTGGTGCGCCTCCTCGTGCGTCTTCGACTGGCGGATGGTCTGGACCACCTCGTCGATGTGGTCCAGGGCGATCTTGTAGCCCTCGAGGAGGTGCGCCCGCTCCTCCGCCTTCTTCAGCTCGTAGCGACAGCGCCGAATGGTGACGTCGCGGCGGTGCTCCAGGAAGTGGTGGATGGCGTCGTAGAGCGGCAGCAAGCGCGGCTCGCCGTGGACGATGGCGAGCATGTTGATGCCGAAGCTCGACTGCAGAGGCGTCAGCTTGAAGAGCTGGTTGAGCACCACCTGCGCCTGGGCGTCGCGCTTGAGCTCGACGACCATGCGCATGCCGCGGCGGTCGCTCTCGTCGCGCAGGTCGCTGATGCCCTCGATGCGCTTGTCGCGGACGAGCTCGGCGATCTTCTCGAGGAGCCGCGCCTTGTTGACCTGGTAGGGCAGCTCGTCGACCACGATGCGCTCGCGGTCGTTGCCCATCTCCTCGATGTTGCAGACCGCGCGGATGCGGATCACCCCGCGCCCCGTGCGGTACGCCTCGAGGATGCCGCGCATCCCGTAGATGATCCCGCCGGTCGGGAAGTCCGGGCCGGGCACCAACTCCAGCAGCTCCTCGAAGCTGAGGTCGGGGTTGCGCATCACCGCGATGCACGCGTCGACGATCTCCGTCAGGTTGTGCGGCGGGATGTTGGTCGCCATGCCCACCGCGATGCCCGCGCTGCCGTTGACCAGCAGGTTCGGGACCCGGGTGGGCAGCACGGTGGGCTCGCTCCCGCTCTCGTCGTAGGTGGCCCCGAACTCGACGGTGTCCTTCTCGAGATCCGCGAGGAGGTCGTGCGTCATGCGGGTCATGCGCACTTCCGTGTAGCGCATGGCCGCCGCGGGGTCGCCATCGACGCTGCCGAAGTTCCCCTGCCCGTCGACGAGCAGGTAGCGCATGGAGAAGTCCTGCGCCATCCGCACGATGGTGTCGTAGACAGCCTGGTCGCCGTGGGGGTGGTACTTGCCGATGCAGTCGCCGACGATGCGCGCCGACTTCTTGTAGGCCGAGTTCCAGTTGTTCTTGAGGTCGTGCATCGTGTAGAGCACGCGGCGGTGCACGGGCTTCAGCCCATCGCGCACATCGGGCAACGCGCGGCCGATGATGACCGACATGGCGTAGCCCAGGTAGGACTCGCGCATCTCGTCTTCGATGTTGACTGGGACGTGGCCGCGCCGAGCACCGGGATCCATAGAAGTACCTGAATTCTCTATGCGAAACGCCCGCGTTTTACGCGCGCACGCGCGCGCAGTCAACGGTCGTGTAGCCGGGCCATTCCAATCGATCGACCGAGGTGTGGGATCCCGCGACGCGAGTGTGGGGGATCTCCACAGCGGTGTGGTGGGATTCCACACTGCCCTCGGGCGGCCCCTGTTCCATTCCAGGTTTCTCGGGCCTGCGCGCGTTTGGCACGCCTCCTGCTCTAGGGGGTGGTCGCAGCAGCTATCACCGAACGCCCGAAGAGGAGCCCACATGAGCCGCCAAGCCTGCCCCCCCGCCCCCGCCGCCGCCGCCGAGTTCGCCTCCCTCGCGATGCCCCACCGGCAGACGCTCTACGCTGGCGCGCTCCAGCTCACGCGGAACGACCGGGACGCGGAGGACCTCGTGCAGGAGACCTTGATGCGCGGCCTCTGCCACTTCGACAAGTTCCGCAGCGGCACCAACATCCGCGCCTGGCTCTACCGGATCATGACCAACGCGTTCATCAACCACTACCGTCGCAAGCGCAAGGAGCGGGAGATCCTCGGTCGCGAGGGCGCCGACGTCTCGTGCAGCACCCTCTACGGCCCAGGTCGCGTCCACGCCCACCTCAACCCCGAGGGACGCTACCTCGGTGACGCGCTCTCCTCCACCGTCGCCAGCGCCATCGAGGCCGTCCCCGAGCACTACCGGGTGGTGGTGATCCTGGCCGATCTGATGGACTTCAGCTACGCCGAGATCGCCGAGATCGTCGAGGTCCCCGTGGGCACCGTGATGAGCCGCCTCTTCCGGGGTCGCCAGCAGCTCCGCCGCCGCCTTCGTCGCTACGCGGAAACCCAGCACATCATCCCCCGGGAGCAGACCATCAGCGCCGCGCCCCGCCCCAACAAGGCCCCGACTCGTCAGGAGGCGGCCCCCATCGTCGCCTTCGCCGCATAGGCGGCCCGTGGCATAGGGCCTGTCCAACAATAAATAGGTAGACTCGCGCCGCGAGCGTGGGTCAGATTCGTTCGCGGCGACCGAGCTCAACCGCAGGCGTACCGGAGGTACGTTGAGGATTGGGCGACCGAGCTGCGGGCGAAGATGGCCTGCGCTCGTGGATGCGAGGCGCCTATTTATTGTTGGACAGGCCCATAGTCGAGGCGATGCTGCCGTTCATCGCCAACACCGACCGAAGCTGGTTCGACTTCCTGTCGCTCCAGGCCAGCGATGGGCGGGTCGACGAGGTGAACTTCTGGCAGCCCAAGAGCCTCCGCGGGAAGGCCTCGGTTGCACGATCCTGCGCGACGCGACGTTCTGGCCGGAGCGCCGCTGGCTCCCCTGGAGGGAGGCCCAGGGCTTCGCGCGCAATATCGTGCAGGGCAAGACCGAAAGGGACGCGCATCGCGCCGCCCGCCTGCTCTCCTGCATCCGCGACGACGCCCGGCCGACCCCGCCCGAGCTCGGCGACGCCTTCGAGCCGGTCCGCACCGACCAGCGCGAGTGGGCCGAGACGCAGGTCGCCCGCCGCGCCGGGCAGAGCACGTTCCGCCTGCGGCTCCTCGACGCCTACGGCGGCTGCGCGATCACCGGGGAGCGAACCCAACCAGTCCTCGACGCGGCCCACATCCAGCCCTACCTCGGGCCGGCCTCGAATCACCCACAAAACGGCCTGGTTCTCACCAAGGAGTTCCACACGCTCTTCGACCGGGGCTACGTCACGGTGACGCCGGACCTCCGCGTACGGGTCTCCGAAGCGCTACGCGAAGACTGGGAGAACGGCGTGCGCTACTACGCCTACGACGCGAAGCGGCTGCGTCGGGTGCCCGACGACGCGGGGCGGCGACCGAGTCGGGAGGCCCTCGCGTGGCACGGGGAGCAGGTCTTCATCAGGTGATGTCACCGCGGGTATTCGCGCCCGTTGGCTTTGCGGTCGTCGCGCCAGCCCTCGATGGCGACCAGGAAGGCAGCGACGACGGCCGGGTCGAACTGGGTGCCCCCGCACCGCTCGAGCTCGGCCACGGCGACGGCGTGCTTGAGCGCGCTGCGGTAGGCGCGGTGGCTGGTCATCGCGTCGTACGTGTCGGCGACGGACATGATGCGCGCCATCATCGGGATGTCCTCCCCCGCGAGCCCCCGCGGGTAGCCGCTGCCGTCCCACTTCTCGTGGTGTCCGCCGACGGCGGGCAGCACCGCTCGGAAGGTCGGGATCTCCCGGAGCAGGCGCTCACCGTAGGAGGGGTGGGCGCGGAACCGCTCGAACTCCTCGTTGGTGAGGGCCGCCGGCTTGTTGAGTTCGTCGACGCGCAGCGTCAGCTTGCCGATGTCGTGGACCCGACCGCCCTGGTAGATGAGGTCGCACTCGGCCTCTGACAGCCCAAGCTCCCGCGCCGTGACGAGGGCGAACTCCGCCACCCGCTCGCTGTGCCCGGCGGTGTAGCGGTCCTTCTCCTCGAGGGCGGTCACGAAGGCCTCGATGGTGGTGACGAAGCTCCGCTCCAGATTGGCGTAGAGCTGCGCGTTGTGGACCGCGACGGCGGCCCGGTCGGCGATGATCGTCAGCAGCTTTCGGTCTCCCTCGATGAACGGGCGGCCACGCTCGCGCACCGCGACGAGCAGGCCGAGGGGCCGTCCGTGGCTCGTGAGCGGGGTCATCATCACCGACGTCACGGTCTGGGTGCGGTCGGAGCCCCGTAGGTATTTGAAGGCGCGGCCGTTGCTCGCGAGCACGGCGCTGGTGAGTGAGAGCGCCTCGATCGTCACGTCGGCGTCGGTGATCGCCTCGCCCTCGCCGGCGCTCGCCCCCTCCCATTGCTGGTCTTCGTCGGGGCGGAGGATCAGGCTCACGCGGTCGGCCTTCGTCTGGTCCATCACGGTGTCGACGACCAATCGCAGCGTAGGCGCGAGCTTGACCTCGTCGCCGAGCTCCGCGGCGAGCTGGTAGAGCGAGAGCGACGCGCGCAGCTCGATGTTCTCGGCGCGCAGCCGCTGTTGGGCGAAGGCGCGGCCGACCGTGTGCATCACCTCCTCGACCTTGAAGGGCTTGAGCACGTAGTCGAAGGCGCCCCGTTTCATCGCCTCGATGGCCGTCTCGACGGTGCCGTAGCCGGTCATGATGAGCGTCACCAGATCGGGGTGATGCTCGCGGATATGGGCCAGCAGCTCGAGCCCGTCCATCGACGGCATCTTCAGATCGCTGATGACCATGTGCACCGTCTCGCGGGCGAGGACCTCCACCGCCTCCGTACCGTCGCCAGCGGAGAGGACCTGATAGCCCTCCATCATCAGGAAATCACTCAGGATCTCACGAATGACCGACTCATCGTCGACCACCAGGACACGGGCCGGCGTGCCGTCGTCGGGATCCGGGCGGGAGGGCGTCTCGCTCATCGTCGACGACTGTAGCACATACACCTACACGGCCCAACAACGCGACGAAGGCGCCTTGGCTGGCCCGGCGGCGCTACCAGCCCACGGCGGACAATGCGCTCCGAAAGGCGTCGTAGGAGTCGCTGCTCGCGTCAGGCGTGGCGAGGATTCCCATCTCCCACGCCTTCTGGACGATGTGCGGACAATCCGACTCCTCGTAGTCGCGCACCCGCGCGCCCTTGCTCCTCGGCCGGAGATCCCGCCGATAGGCGTCCTTGTCTCCATCTCGAAGGCCGGCGTGACTGCGACCACCGGTACGCTCAGTTGTGCTGATACCTGGTCAAGATGCTGCGCGCATGACCCACATGAGCCGGCTCAATCGCGTCGCAATCCTGGTGCGCGATGACGCCCCGAACGTCGAATCGCCGCCCATCGCGTCGGACCTGCGCGGCGACATCCTGGGCGCTCTTGCGCGCCTTGGCCTGGCTGCGCCCCGTGACGAGAACCGGAGCTCCCCAAGACCAAGCTCGTCCTAAGCGCAGATCTCTCGGACCTGACTCTGCGGAATCGCCGGAGTCCGCGAAGCTCCGGCCTCCGCATCTCGCTCACAGATGATCAGCTCCTCCGGGCGCAGCCTGTTGACGAGCGCTGGCGAATGAGTTGCCAGCAGTAGTTGAGTTCGAGTCGCGGCCGACCGCATGCGCTCGACCAGCCGGTCGAGGGCGTACGGGTGGAGACCGTGGTCGACCTCCTCGATGCACGTCAGGCGAGGGGGAGCAGGATCATGTAGTAGAGCCAACACCGCCCTCCGCGACCGCCGCCGGGCGACGGGCCGCCGCGACGTCGACTTCGAAGACCCGAAACGTCTCGAAGAGCCCGGCCAGCGCGGAGACCTGCGGCGCACCGGCCCTCTTCCCCAGGCGCTGCAACGTAGACAGCCCGGCGGAGCCGCTCTGGATCGACTGGAGGGTGATGCGCTCGTCCGCCCTGACCTCGACCTTGCCCCCTTTGATCGTGATCCGCCGTCCACGACCACCGACGCGCTTGAACGTGAACGTCTCGTAGCGCTGCAAGTATCGTCGATTGGCCCAGAATGAGAGGCGGTATTCATCGCGTGCGGTGGGTGAAGCGTGTTGCGTGAACTCGCCCTCGATCTCGATCTTGATGGGCCCGCCGCCGCCCTTCCCACGGTACGTCAGCTGATCTAGACCTCCAAAGGCCGCCACCGTTGGGCCCAAGTCGTTCCGTGCCACCTCCCCAAGGAGCTGGAGCGCCAACAAGAGGTTCGACTTGCCTGCTCCGTTCGGACCGACCAGAACATTGAAGGCGCCAAACTCGAGGCTGACCCTCCGAAGGCTCAGGAAGTTCGACAGCGTGACTCGGTGGAGGTGATTCACCCCTGGATTCGACACGGCTAACCGCGAAAGCGTCAAGAACGCGAACGCTCCCCTCGGGCGTCGGCGTGGAGCCGATCGACCCGAGCCCGCCCATCGGTGACCGTCAGGGTCTTCGCCGAGGCGATCGTGACCCGACCCGGGGCGCCCTTCACCGCCCGCACGTGCTTGCGCAGCGTGTGTGTGACGTCGACGACGGGCTCACCCCGCAGGTCGCTGTGGTGGGCGGCGAGGGCCGCCGCGTCGAGCAGCGTCTCGGGGTGGGGTGCCGCGCCGAGCACCACCACATGGGCGCCGGGCGCGTCGCGGACGTGCAGCCAGTGGTCGTTGCCACGGGCGTGGCGGAAGGTCAGCGCGTGGTTGTCGCTGCCCCCTCGGCCCACCAGGATCCGCTCGCCGCGCGCGCTGCGGAACTCCCGGTAGGGCTGGCGCGGCGCCTCCCTTCCCCGCTTCGGACGCCGCTGCCGGGTCCGCAGGAGGCCGGCATCTCGCAGCGCCGACTCCAGCTCGGGCGCGTCGGCGAGCCGCGAGAGCGTCGCGAGCTGCGCCTCGACCGCGGCCAGGCGCTCCGCGGCGCGCGCCGCCCCGGATTGGGCTCGCCGATAGCGACCGAAGAGCCGCGCCACATTCCCCTGGCCGTCGAGCTTCGGATCGAGGGGCACCTCGACTTGCGGCGTCCCCGGCGCGTACCAGTCCGTGACCTCGACCGACGTCATCCCGCGCCGGAGGCGGTGCACCTCGGACTTGAGCAGCTCGCCGGCCCGACGATAGGCGTCGGCGTCTTCACAACGTGCGACGTCGGCGGCCACGTTCTTGCGCAACCGCTCGAGGCGCCGTCGGACCTCCTGGAGCAGGCGCCTGCGCGCGGCCTCGTCGTGCTCCGAGACGTCACGCGTAAGGCGCGCTTGGGCCTCCTTCTCGATCGCCCGGGCGCTCTCGAAGCGTCGCTCGCCCATGCGCGGGGATCCGTCCGGTGGGCGCCAGTCGCGGCTGGGCCGCAAGTCCCGAGAGCCGCGGGAGGGGGGGCGCGAGACCGCCGCGATGCGATCTCCGGTCAGGCCAAAGAGGTTGGCGTGGCGGCCCGTCAGCTCGGCGACGAGTCGGCCGCCCTCCCACGCCAACTCGACCACTCGGTCTCCCCCGAGCTGGCGCAGCGTAGCGACCCGCCGGCCCCGCAACGAGGCCCGCAGCCAGCGGCCGAGGGTCGTCGGCTCGGGTAACGTGGGTCCTGCGCCCTCGGCGCGCGCGATGCGCGACGCCCGCGGCGCGCACGACAAGACCAGATGCACCGTCTCCCCCGGGCGCCGGATCGACAAGACCACGGTGTCCGCCCGGGGCTCCCGGATCTTCTGCACCTGGCCGCCATCGATCCGCGGCGCCAGCTCCGCCACCGCCGCGGCCACGTCCTCCACACCGAGCATCAGCGACTCTCCCGCCGTCCGTGCGTCCATGTTAGAACGCCTCTCCCACGAAACGGCCGGAGAGTCTCGAAATGGAGCTGACGACCTTTAGCGGCGAAGCCAGCACCTTCGCGGGCGGGCTGCTCGCCCTCGGGCGACACGCCGACGCAGAGCCCTCCGCCGCCGAGCATGCCGTCGACGAGATCCTCGATGGGGCGCTCACCGCCGCCGCCGAGCGCCTGTGCTTCAAGGGCAAGGCCCGGCAGGTCGTCGCCATCGACACCCTCGGCAAGCTCGGCGCCGCGCGCGTCCTTCTCATCGGCCTGGGCGAGGAAAAGGACGCTGGCGCGCGAGTCGCCCGCGACTACGCCGCCCTCGCCGTCGAGGCCGCGACCAAGGGGCGCTACGCCACCGTCTGCCTCGTGCCCGGAGGCGACGCCTCAGAGCTCGCCTGCGGCGCCGTCCAGGGCGGCTACCGTTTCGACGACCTTCAAGCCGCCGACGAAGACGAGCCGCGCTTCACCGTCGAGTCGGTGGCCATCGCCGGCGCCGACGCGCAGGCGGTGAAGCGGGGCGCCGCCCAGGGGGAGGCGGTGAACCTCGCGCGCACGCTCGTCAACCTCCCGCCGAACATCTGCACGCCGGAGCACCTCGCGTCCGTCGCCAAGGACATCGCCGACAGCAACGAGCACATCGAGCTCACGGTCTTTGGCTGGGACGAGATCCGGGCCCGCAAGATGGGGGGCATCACGGCCGTCTCCCAGGGCGCCACCATCCCCCCGCGGTTCATCCACCTCAAGTACACGCCCCCGGGCACCAAGGACACCGACGCCCTGGCCCTGGTCGGCAAGGGCCTCACCTTCGACAGCGGCGGCCTCAGCTTGAAGCCCGCGAAGTCGATGGCCGACATGTACATCGACATGGCCGGCTCGGCGGCGGTGCTGGGGGCGATGAAGGCGGTCGCGCTGCTCAACCCGAGCGCCCCCGTCCACGGCATCGTCGGTGCCTGCGAGAACATGCCCGGCGGCAACAGCTACCGGCCCAGCGACGTGCTCACGATGTACTCCGGCAAGACCGTGGAGGTGCTCAACACCGACGCCGAAGGGCGCCTCGTCCTGGCCGACGCGATCCACTACGCGACGCAGCTCGAGCCCCGCGGGATCGTCGATCTGGCGACCCTCACGGGGGCGTGCATGGTCGCCCTCGGCCCCTACTACACGGCGCTGCTCAGCGACGACGAGGCCCTCGCCAGCGAGATCGCGGGGGCCGCCGAGCGCGCTGGCGAGAACGTCTGGCGCTTGCCGCTCGACCCGAAGCTCGCCGAGACGCTGAAGTCCAAGCGCGCCGACATCAAGAACCTCGGCGGGCAATGGGGCGGCGCGATCACCGCCGCCCAGTTCCTCCAGCACTTCAAGGGTGAGGTCTCCTGGGCCCACCTCGACATCGCCGGCCCGGCCCTCGCGGAGAAGGACGACGCCTCGGTGCGCGCCGGCGGCACCGGCTTCGGCGTGCTCACGCTGCTCGCCCTGGTCGAGGGCGACGCCTGAATCTCCGCGGCCGTGGCGTAGCGGTGCTGCTCGTCGGGGGCCTCCTCTTCGCGCCACCCGCCCTCGCGACGCCGACCGTCGAGTCCATCGATCTCCGGGGCGTCGCCCCCCTCCGCCACCAGGCCTTGCGCGACCGGCTCGAGCTCACGCCCGGGGCGCCCGTCGATGAGGGCGCGATCACGGACGCGCGGCTCCGCCTGCTCGCCAGCGGCCTGTTCGAGTCGGTGCGGGCCCGCCTCGAGAAGGGCAGCGAGCGCGGGCTGGTGGTCCTCGTCTTCGACTGCGTCGAACGAGAGACGGCCAGCGTCGACGCCATCCACCTCGGGCACGCGCGCCCCACCCTCCTGTGGGGCGGCGTCGAGGCCTCCGACCTCGATCCCTTCGCCCTCGGCTTCTCCCTCGGTGGCGGCGTCGTGACCAGCGAGGACCAGCACGCCGCCCGCCTCACGGTCGGACGCCGCGGGCTCATGAGCGACCGCCTCGAGCTGATGCTCGGCGCCCGCTACGTCCACGGGAACGAGCCCTTCGTCGGCCCCGCGGGGCAGCAGATCGCCGGCGAGGACGTCTCCGAGATCCGGCTCCCCTTCCAGCGCGCGGGCGGGGATCTCGGCGGTCGCCTCCGAGCGGGCGCGTTGTCGATGCTCTTCGGCGTCCGCGGCGAGTGGCTCCACGCCGACCTCCCGAGGGAGGCGACCCAGACGGAGCCGGGGGGCGCGACGAGGCGCTTCGACTTCGCGGTCCCCGCCGGGAACTCCGCCGTGGCCGCCCTCTCCGTCGGGATCGAGTACGACGGACGCGACGACCCCGCCCATCCCACCCGCGGCCTGCGCGCCTCCCTCGTCGGGCGCACAGGCACCGGGGCGGGGACCTTCGCCGGCGCGCTGCTCGGCTTCGACCACTACCTGCGGCTGCCCTTCGGCCACGTCGTGCGCGTCGACGCCAAGGCCGGCGCGCTGCTCGGCGACCCGCCCTTCTTCGAGCGCTTCTTCATCGGCGATCTCCACCCGTACATCCCCGACCGCGTCCTGGGCCTCAACTTCGCCCGCCGCCGTGGCCCCAACCTCATCGACGGCACCATCGTCGAGCAGCGCTACGAGACCTTCGCCGCTCGCGCGGGCTTCGAGTACCGGTTGCCCCTCGCGCGAAGCGGACCCGACGATCCATACGGCGTCGAGATCTTCTTCGGCGCGGCGCTCCTCAGCCTGGGCACCCCGGACGAGTTGGCCGAGACCGACTTCGCCGACCGCGAGCCCTTCCCCATCGATCTCGCCCTCGATTTCGGCCTCCGAATCGACAGCGAGATCGGCGTGATGGGCATCAGCGTCGGCAACATCTTCTTGTTGATCGATCCATGAGCGCGCTCCTCGGCCTGCTGCTGACGGGGACGCTCGCCGCCCCGGTGACCACCTTCTGGGTAGAGCGCGACCAGCGCACGCTGCGGCTCAGCACCGATCTGGCGCCCCTGTTCGACGCGGCCCTGCGGCGCCGGCTCCGCAGCGGCCTGACCACCACGATCTTCCTCGACCTCAGCCTCGACACCCACGAGTCGGGGGCGACGGTGGGTGCCCTCCGGCGCCTCGTCCGGGTGCGTTGGGATCTCTGGGACGAGCGGCTCACGGTGCACCACGACCTGCCGGCGGCGGCCACCGTGACCTACCGGAGCGTCGACGTCTTCCTCACCGACTTCGGCCGCTTCCGGGCCATCCCCATCGCCGCCGACGTGCCCACCGACGGCGCGGTCTTCCGCGTCGTAGCCCGCGTCGAGATCAACCCGCTCTCCGCGGAGCAGCTCGCCCGGATGCGGCGCTGGTTGGTCGAGCCGAGCGGCGGTGCCTGGAGTCTGGATCCCCTCGGAAGCGGCCTGCTCGGTTCCTTCGTGCGCCTGTTCCACAACCTCAAGCCCGGCGCCGCCGAGCGCGTCCTGCGCGCCTCGGGGCACCCCTTCCGGGCCGACCGCCTCCCCTTCTACCGGAGGACCCCCTGATGGGCCGCTTGGAGCTCAAGTTGCTGGCGCTGCTCGTCTTGTTGACGGGCGTCCCGCTCGGCGTCGCCTACTGGCTCTCGGGCACGCTCTTCGACCGCAGCCTCGGCGCGGGCATCAACCCCGCCATCGAGCAGGCCCTCGAAGACGCGAGCCTGGTCTACGGCGACTACGTGCGCGCCGAGAAGGCCCGCCAACGGGCCATCGCGACCGGTCTCGCCGACAGCCGCGCGCTGGCCAACGCCGCCAGTCGGGGGCCCGACGCCATCCGCGCCACGCTGGCCCCGTATGCGGCGGACCCGCGCGTCATCGAGATCTCCGTCGACGAGGTGCGCGTCGAGGGGCCGCCGAAGACGGGCGACTGGCTGCGGGCCGAGGTGGTGCTGGACACCCCGGAGGGCCACACGGTCCGCTACACCTACGGTCTCGAACGCGCGGTGCTCGAGCGGTTCCAGCGCATGGAGTCGGAGGTCATCGAGCCCTTCCGCGCCCTGGCCTCGGCCCGGGACGACCTCGCCGACGAGTACGCCTGGAACTTCGTGGGGGCCCTCGCCGCGGCGCTCTTCGTCGCGGGGCTGGTCAGCGTGGTCACGGGGCGCCGCGTCACCCAGCGCCTCGAGCGGCTCCACCAGGCCCTGACGGCCGTAGGCGAGGGGGCCACCGACGTCCGCCTGATCCCCGAAGGGAGAGACGAGGTCGCCGATCTCGCGCGGGGCTTCAACCAGATGGCCCGCACCCTCGGGGAGACCACGGCCCGCGTGCAGTACCTCTCGCAGGTCTCCGCGTGGCAGGGCATCGCCCGCCGGCTGGCCCACGAGATCAAGAACCCCCTCACGCCCATCCTGCTCTCCGCCCAGCAGGCGCAGCAGAGCTACCGGGGCGACGACGACCGCTACCGGCGCACCCTCGACACGGCGGTCGAGGTCATCGAAGAGGAGGTCCGAAACCTGCGCCGCCTGGTCGACAACTTCAGCCGCTTCGCCCGCCTCCCCGCCGTCGCCCCCGAGCCCGGCGACCTCGCCGCGCTGGTCAACGACGTCGTCGCCGGGCACCCCGAGATCGCCCACATCGAGGCCCGCGCCGCCGCCGACGAGATCCCCGCCGACTTCGACCGCGGGCTGCTCCGGCAAGCCCTGACGAACCTCGTCAAGAATGGCGCCGAGGCCGCCACCGAGGCCGGCCGCGAGCCTCTGGTCACCATCGACGTGGAGGTCCTCCCCGACGGCCACCGACTCATCGCCGTCGGCGACAACGGCCCCGGCGTGCCACCGGAGGATCGGGCGCGCGTCTTCGACCCCTACGTGACCGGCAAGGCGGACGGGACCGGCCTGGGCCTCGCCATCGTGAAGAAGATCGTCCTCGACCACGGCGGCAGCCTCGAGGTGACCGACGCCGAGGGCGGCGGAGCCCGCTTTGAGCTGCGACTCCCGGCGCCAGGGTAGCCGTCAGGACAAGGCTGCGACCCGAGGGTCACCGGCCAGCCGGCGGAGGGTGCGCTCGTCAGCCGTCAACCAAGGAATGGCGAGCGCTTCCGCGTGAGCGAGATACACCGCGTCATAGCCGGCGACGCGGAGCTCGCGGGAGAGCACGAACGCTCGGTCCAGCAACGTCTGGTCAGTCGGGATCGCCCGGATCCCGAGCCGACCCATGCGGTCGAAGCAGCGTTGGGCCCACCCCGGTTCCCGCGACGGCTGAAGCCTGGCGAGGGCGCCGAAGACCTCGAATCGGAAGAGGTCTGGAACCACGAAGAGGTCCGGGTCATCGACAAACGCCGTCAGCCAATCGGCGGCGGCCTCGGCCCCGGGTTGGTCCACGAACCAGCGAACGGCCACGGACGCATCGAGGACGACCATCACCGAGTCCGGAGCTCGTCCATCGCAGCTTGGACATCGCCCTCACCAGGGCGCCGGTCCGAGAGGATCTCGGCCACCAGCCGCTTGCGCTCATCGCGGGCCTGTTCGAGCACGAAGCGTTCGTGGAAGTCCTTCAATGAGACGATGACGCCTACCGGCCGACGGCCGAGCTTGAGCAAGATGGGCTCTCCGTCCGCCTCGAGCGCCCGGGCGATGTCGCCGAGCGAGCGGCGAATATCTACGGCCGTGACCTCCTTCATGACATATGACATGACAGGTGTCAGATCACCTATCAAGTCGCGGCGAGGCGGCGTGCACGTGTCGTCCCCGGACGCTGCGGCAGAGGCCACCTCGAATTGCGACCTCGTTGGTCCAATGCGACGGGGACGGTCGCGGTGACGCCTGTGACCCCGACGACGACGATGATGGCGTCCTCGATGACGGCGATGACAGCGGAGACTCGGACGACGCCCCCTGCGAGGCCGGCGACCACCCCACCCCCGCACGAGATCAGCGGTCGATCACCCGACCGAGCTTCGCCATCCGGGACGCCCGGGAGGCCGGGAGCCCTTCAGGGGGGAAGCCGTACGATGGAGACCACCTCCCGGAAGTCTGGATGCTCGGTGGCGGTCCACACCCGGTTGACGTCGCGCTCCAGGTAGAGGTCCTCACAGCCGTAGGGCCACGCGGAGATCACGCTCTCGATCCCGGGGCGGCCACGGTACAGGCGGCCCAGGTTCCCGATCTGGCTCGACGACGAGACATAGAAGTCTCCGCCCCAGCTCACCCCCCCCTGCATCCGCGTCTGCGCGGCGACGAAGGCATCTTGGGCGTGGACTCTCCCCCCCTCCTCGAGGAGCCAGCCGCCGGGACCCACCGGCCAGCGCGCGAGGCGCCCGCCGGGGTCGTCCCGGTGGTACTCGCCGCTGACGATGAGGGGTGGGTCCTGACTGCGGTCGAGGCCCGCGAAGGAGAAGCGGATCGCACAGGCGTCGTCGGTGTGCTGGTAGCGAGCAACCTGGGGGACGATGTAGCGGTAGCCATGGGCGTCGACGCGCCCGGCGCTGGTCCCGATGCGACCGCGGTCGTCGCTGTGGGTGACCTCGATGGTGCGGGCGAGGTCGAAGACGCGAAAGCCGTGGAAGGTGTCGGCCACGTAGAGCAGATCACCCCACCAGACGATCCCGCCGGCGTGGACCGGGGCGCCTCTCTCCGTCGCCACCGCTTCGAAGGTCGCCCGTCCGTCCACGCGGCGAGGCACCACGAGCAGGAGGTGGCGGTAGCGCACGGCTTCGAGGTCGGTCGCGTCGGCGAGTGAGATGCGCACGCCCTTCGTCGGCCGAGCGTCTCGATGGTCGTACCAGCTCACGAGCAACCAGCGGCGGTCCCCCGCGACGGATCGGGCGTCGCTGACGCCGGTCATCCCCTGCGGATACCAGCTCGCGGTCCCCGAGTCGCCGCCGTTCCATCGGAAACCCTCGTGCGGGTGGTTCCGCAAGCGCACGCCAGCGCCAACGGTGATGCCCGCGCGCCCCTCACGGTTGAGGTCGACCTCGGTGAACCGCACGTAGCCGTGCCCCGCCGCGGCCAGCTCGTCGGCGAGGGCCCTCGCCGCGGCTACGTCCCCCGTCCTCCGCAGCGCGAAGGCGCAACCATCCAAGACGCTCATCCGGTGCTCGACGACCCCGGCGGGCTCGACGTCGTCACATGACACCGCCTCGCCGCAGCGGGGCGGCGCGGCATCCGGGTCGGCGTCGAAGCCCCCCCCGTCGAGGACTCCATCATCGAAGAGCCAGACATCGGCGGGGGCGGCGTCGAGCTCGCCGTCCGGACGCCGGGCGTCGATGAGCGCGGCGTCGACCTCCCCATCACGCACGGGACGTTCGACGTCGGTGGCCTGACAGGCGAAGAGACAGGTCCCGAGCAGAGCAAGTCGGCGCATGACCGACCCTATCAGGGGGCGACGAGGTACTCGATGGAGACCCTCGCGCCCGGGGATGGGAGCTCCGTGAGCGCGAGACGCACGCCGCTGGGACAGTCGGAGGCGTCGGTGTCGAGGCTCCAGCCCCCGGCCGCGTGGACCCTGGGCGTGCAGGGCTGCGCGGGGTCGGGGATCGCGGGGCAGGAGGTTCGGACCAGGAGCTCGTAGTTCCGAGCGTCCGCGCGCTCGGCGTCGGTGGTGCACGGACCGTCACCGACGCGGCAGTCGGGGACGCGGTCCAGGCAGTAGGAGCCGAGGACCCCCTGGATTCGTTCGCGGGTGATGTCGAGGGCGCGGCTGAAGCTGCCCTCGCAGATGTGGACGCACGCCTCTGTGCCCTCGGTGCCCTCAGGGCAGCCGATGCCGTTGTCCCCGAAGGCCTCCGAGAACGCGAGGTAGCGGTTTCCGGCGTAGCCGACGCCATCATCCGAACGGCAGGAGGCCCGCGCCCCGCCCCGGCAGACACCCCCCGGACAGCAGACCTCGTTCGACAGGGTCGCGTCGTACATCGACGAGTTGGGGTCGCAGGCGGCGTCGGCGCGACCCTGGGCGTAGCGCAAGGTCCGACCGTCGTCCGCGTAGCTCCTCGGCGCGGCGATGGTGGCCACGACGAGCTGCTCGGCCGGGTTCCGCTTCAAGCTGCGCAGGAAGTGCACATAGTCGTCGACGGGCAGGAGCTTGTCGCGCTGCCAGAGGCAGCTCGTCGTGTCGCCGCTGTGGACCGGATCGCCGGGAGCGTGGGAGCAGTCGTCCTCGTCGCTCAGGACCACCACGACCAGGATGGCGTCGGGGCGGAGGAAGGTGGGCTCGTCCCCCGGGGGTGGCGTGCACCACGGGTCGTAGACGCCGCCGTCGCAGCACGTCCCGAAGGCGCCAGCGTTGGGGCCGTCGCAAGCGAGGGCGGTGCGCATCGCCTCAAGGCCCTGCTCGAAGGAGGAGCCACCGGCGCCGAGCCCCACGAGGCAACTGAACTTCTGCTCGAGGTCCGAGGTGACGCACTTCTCCGGATCCGGGTCGTCCGCGCAGAGCCGGCCGACGTTCCCGTCGGGGCCGGAGCGTATGATCGGCAGCGCGCCGGGGCGACCGAAGAGACCGGCGCAGTACGTCGGATCGGCTTCGGTCACCTGTCCCTCGCAGTGGCGCGTAGTGTCGCCCCGGGCCGTCGTGAACCGACCGTCTCGGCCACCGGCCGGCGACAGGTCGGTGCTCACGGCGGCCACGCGAAAGTCGGCGGCCGATCCGAGCCGCGCCAGCAGAAACTCCGAGATGGCGCGGAAGTTCCGCGCCAGGTTGGCCTGCTCCTGGCACATTGAGCTGGAGTCATCGACTACGAAGAGGAAGTCGAGCTTGGTCCGGCTCGGCAGCGTCTTCTCCTCGTGGTTGGCCGCGCTCACGGTGGCTTCGAGCTCCACCAGCGGGTGGCTGTTACAGGCACACAGCAGCGCACACATCGCCCACGGTGACGTCCATCGCATGAGACACTCCTTCATCCCCGATCCACCAGACTCACGCTAGCGGTGGATACCGCCGGTGGGGACTGTGCTTCACCGCGCTGGCAGGGGGTGCCGATCCTTGCATCCCCCGCGCAACGGCCGGTGACCTCCGATGACCGCACCTCTACGGCAGCCGCCGCCGACCAGGAGCTCGACCGTCCCCGGGATCCGGCCGCCCTGTAGCGTCAGTTGAGCCCCTCGCGTCAGGCGAAGGCGACCCAGACGGCGAGGACGACCAGGACGAGGACCACCGTGAGGACGCCGTCGGTGCGGCGCCAGCCGGGGTCGCTCTCGAGCTCGCCGGTGGTGGTGGCGTAGGTGAGGCCAGCGAGCTGCGCCTCGTCGGGGGCGGGCGTCAGCAGGCTCACGACGATGAGCACGGCGGCGCAGATCGCGAAGAGGGCGATGGCGAAGTGCAGGAAGTTCATGGTGGCGAAGGCCGAGCTCGACTGCGCGATCTCCGCCCCGAGGCGCGCGACACCTATGACCGCCCCCGTGAGAAGAGCCGCCATGGCCCCCTGGGCGTTGAGGCGCTTCCAGAACAGACCCAGGAGGAAGATCGCCGCGATCGGCGGCGAGATGTAGGCCTGGACGCTCTGGATGTAGGTGTAGAGCTGGCCCGAGACGAGCTTCATCATCGGGATCCACGCGATGCCGAAGGCCACGAGCACGACCGTCGAGATCTGACCGACCCAGACGAGCTGACGCTCCGAGGCGTCGGGCCGGAACTTGCGGTAGAGATCCCACGTCACCAGCGTCGAGCAGGAGTTGAAGACCGAGGAGAGGCTGCTCATCAGCGCCGCGAGCAGCCCCGCGACCACCAGCCCGCGGACGCCGACGGGGAGGAGCTGGGCGATCATCGCCGGGAGGGCCTCGTCGGGCTTGCCGAGTTGGAGTGCGCCGGTCTTCGCCAGGCCATAGGCGATGACGCCGGGGACGACGAAGAGGAAGAGCGGCAGGACCTTGAGGAAGCCGCCGAAGAGGGTGCCCCGACGCGCCTGGTCGACCCCCGCCGCCGAGAGCACGCGCTGGACGATGAACTGGTCGGTGCACCAGTACCAGACGCCCAGGATGGGCGCGCCGAAGAGGATGCCGGTCCAGGGGAAGTCCGGGTGGGAGGCGGGCTTCCACATGTCCATGAACTCGGGGCCGGCGGTGGTGACCATGGCCCCCCAGCCGCCGAGCTCGGAGAGCCCGATGAGGGTCACGGCGATGGCGCCGCCGATGAGCACGAACATCTGTAGGAGGTCGGTGTAGAGCACCGCGCGGAGGCCGCCGAAGACGGTGTAGACGCCCGTGGCCAGGACGGTGATCAAGGCGCCCGTCCAGAACTCGATGCCCATGACCGTCTCGAAGACGAGGGCGCCAGCGAAGATGGTCACCGAGATCTTCGTCAGCACGTAGCCGGCGATGGAGACGGTGGCCAGGTACCATCGCGCGCCCGCCGAGTACCGGCGCTCGAGGAACTCGGGCATCGTGTAGACGCCGCTGCGCAGGTAGAAGGGCACAAAGACCCAACCGAGGAGCACCAGGATCAGCGACGCGAGGACCTCGAAGTGGCCAACCGCGAGGCCGCTCGCGGCCCCCGTGCCGGCGAGGCCCACGAGGTGCTCGGACCCGATGTTCGAGGCGAAGAGCGAAGCCCCAACGACGAACCAGCCGACGTTTCGACCCGCGAGGAAGTAGCCGGCGGAGGTCTCACGGGTCTCGCCGCGCGAGGCCCACAACGCCACCGCGAAGACGACCACGAAGTACCCGGCCACGACGGCCCAATCCAGGTGGCTCATCGTTCCCGCTCAATCGCCGCTGGGCTCATTGTTCCCGCTCAATCGCCGCTGGGCTCATTGACAGAGGTCCCTCCAGGCCACGACCACGTCGTCGACCCCAAAGCGCCCGTCGACGCACGCGACGACGGTGGTTCGATTCGTCAGCTCCTGGCAGTCGACGGTGACCTCGGAGCGGTCCCAATCACCGCGCGTGTACTTATAGTCGAGGGCGCGCCCGTCGGGGAGCCGCAGGGTGAGCGTGGCCATGTCACCGTCTCGGCTCATCGCGAGCTGGGGATCACCGGGGTTCCAGTCGCGCACTTCGTCGTCGTGGAAGGTGCCGGCGACATGGATCGTGGCCTCGGGCGTTTCCGCGGGGAGGGTCACAGAGAACGTCACCTCGCAGGCCGGCGCCGGCCCATCGCGTCGCTCTGCGTCGGGGAGGGTCGCCCCGTCGGTGTCGCGGGCGTCGGTCGGGACCGCGGCGTCCATCGCGTCCGCCGTGGCAGCGTCGGCTGGACCGTCGAGGGACACTCCGCGGTCCGCGGGCGGCGGCGGACCGTCCCGGGTGGTCCCGCCCTCGACGCCTGCGTCGGTGGGGGTGGCGAACTGATCGGGATCGACGCAGCCGAGGGCGCAAAGGACACAGGAGACGACCGCGGCCCTCACCACGCCACCTCGGCTTGGAGCTTGAAAACGTGCTCATCGGGTCGCGTGTCCTCCCCCACCCGGTTGAGCACGTCGCGGCGGGGTTTGAGGTTCTCGCCATAGTCGTAGCGCGAGTACGCGAGGAAGAAGTCGGCGCCTGCGGTGGGCGTCACCCCCAGGCGGGGCGTGAGCACGCGAAACGAGAGGGACTCGTGGTCACTGTCTGTGACCACCCGGTCGTAGCGCAGCGCCACGAAGGGTTGCGTCACGCCGGTGGGGACGGCGCGGTAGAAGAGCTCGCCCCCCCACTTGAGGTAGAGCCGGTCGTTCTTGAACTCGTCGGTGGGCTGAGCCCGGTCGTGGGGCGTGGCGACGTGAGCGCTCATGCCGAACAGACGCGCATCCAGGCCATCGAGGGCGTCGGCGGCCCCTCGAGACACCAGCGCGAGCGTGCGCCTGGGCTGCCACACCAGATCGAAGGCCGTCACTTGGATCTCACCGGTGCCGTTGTCCAGGTTGCCCAGGAAGTTCTGGCGCAGGTTGTTCCCGCCCGTGCTGTGGAGCAACTCCAAGCTGTCGCCCAGGAACTCGGTCTTCGAGGCCTCGTAGAAGGCGAAGGCACCGTGGAGTTTGCCGACGTACGGGATCGCCACCTTCAACTCCGCCCCGAGCACGCTGAGCTCACCGCTCTGAAAGCTGTCGTCGAACTGGTCGTCGTCGTCGTCGGTCCAGGTCTTTGCGTAGTGCAGCCCCACGTCGAGCCAGCCGAGATCACCGCCAATGACCACCCAGCCCACCGGCGAGAAGCCGCGAACCTGGGTGCGCGCGTGGACCCCGAAGCCCGCGCGCAGGTAGGCCACCTCGAGGGCGCGCAACGCCGCCGACGCGCCGCCGATGTGGGTGCGGCCGAACAGATACGTGTCGTAGGCCTCGACGTAGCCCATGCGCTCCCAGAACATCCCGGCTCGCAGTCGCAGCACGACGGGCTGCGTCTCCCAGGTGTGCTCGGCAAACGCCGTCGCCGGGGTGCTGTGGCCCTTCGAGGGTTGCTCCGCCCAGTCCGAGAACTCCGACGCGAAGAGCCCCGCCACGAGACGCGTTCGCCCCTTCTCCGCGGACAGCGCGAGCTCCGCCCACTCGGTCTCGTTCACCGGCAGGTACGCGAAGCCGGACTCGGTGTAGTGGTCGTCGATGAGGTACGGGTGCCGCTCGCCGGTGGGTGAGTCGACCCAGCGGACGGGCATCCGAACGTAGCCATGCCACCCAAAGGCCCATCCATCGCTGGGGCCGCCGTCCTCGGTGAACCGGGTGTGCAGCTCCATCGGCTCGTCGCCGGCCCAGGCCGAGGCGCACACGAGCAGCGCGAACGTCGTCCTAGCGAGCACGGCGGCGCCTCACGATCAGCAACGGGAGCAGGACCTGTGCCCACAGCGCGAAGCCGGTCGGACCGCTGGAGCACAGCGAGGCGGGGCCGTCGTCCCACGGATCGAGGGGCTCGCCCTCTTCCCCGACGGGATCACCGGCCGGGCCGGGATCGTCTGGGGTCTGCGGATCGTCGGGATCATCGGGATCGTCGGGATCGTCGGGATCGTCGGGATCGTCGGGATCGTCGGGCGGATCCCCTGGGTCGCCGGGCGGATCACCGGGGTCCGGGGGCGGCTCGACGCCCTCGCAATGATCGAAGCCGGCGTCGGTGTCGGGGAATGGGCGGCCGTGCTTCTCGAGCTGCGCCACCTGCCACGCACCAGCGCCGTAGCCCACCATCGGCACGACGCCCGCGTAGTGGCCCTGCACCGGCTCGAGCAGCTCCGGGATGAGGTCGTCGTTGGCGCGCGCGGCCTCGGTGATCGTGTCGAGGAGTTGGTCGGCGCGGCCCGCGTTCCCCATCTTCCGCCAGGCCTCCCCGATGCGGAGATCGAGCAGGACCCACTCGCTGAGATCGTACTCAGTCGCCACCGACTCGCCGACCAGGGAGAGCTGGGGCTCCAGGCGGCGGTAGCCACCGAAGGGCGTCTGGATTCGCGAGTACTGGCGCATCGTGCCGCGGTAGATCTCGCTGCCCGCGTCGACGAAGTTCCAGCTCAGCATCTCCACCGTCGAGCCGTCGACGTACACGTCCGAGCCCGCGGTGCCCAGATGGCTGATGTAGCTCTGGTCCCGCGGGTGGACGAGCCGCTGATTGGCGAGCGTCCGCATCGCCTCGCCCAGCTCGCCGAAGTGGTCCGCCAGATCGTCACGCCCGTGCCACCTCGCGATCGCGGCGAAGTCGAGCAGCCCGCGGATCTGCACCGCCGCGGTGTAGGTGAAGACCTGCCGGAAGTCCCAATGCACCTCCCAGATGCTGGTCTCGCGCCCGGGCAACCCGCCGACGATGGTCTCCTCGATGTCGGTGGCGATCTCGGTGAGCGCCTCGAAGACCGTGTCGCCGTGGAGCGTGCTGCGATCCAGCCACTCCGTGTCGCACGCGTAGTGCAGGTAGGCGCGGGCGCCCCACAACACGAGACCGAAGCCGTCGGTTTCGACGTTGGGCCCCATGTGGTTGAAGTCGCCCTCTTCCTTTCCGTTGCCGTAGTAGCGCACCGCCGAGACCCGGTAGTCGGTGCCGAGGTAGTCGTCGAAGAAGCCGGCCCAGGCGTTGAGGAAGAATTCGACCCCCTTGCGCGCCTCGTCGACGTGGCCCGCCATCGCCTGGGCGACCACCGCGTAGACCCCGTCGCGGACCCAGCCCGTGTGCCACTCCCCGATGGGGAGCGCCGCGAGGAACATCCCGTGGTTGCGCCGGTTCGGCTGAATCGGCTCGATGACCTGCCCCAGCCGCAGCACCGTCTCGGACTGCCGCCAGACACGCTGCTCGTCGTCGCTGAGGGCCTCGGGAGCGGCGTCTGTGCGCCACGCCTCGAACTCGGCGAGCGCCGCGGTGTGCAGCTCGCCGGCGTCGCGCCCGCCCAGGAACTCGGCCCACGCCGCGAGGATGTCCTCCACGCTCCTCGAGTCGCGGAAGTCCGCCGCTTGCGGCTCCCTTGGATCGTCGTTGACGAAGAGCACCGCCTGGCCCCACCAGACCTCGCCACCGGCCGCGAGCTCCAGATCCCGCTGCGTGACCAACACCTGGGCGGCGCCGTCACACGACGTGGGGCCCGAGACCGAGTCGCCGGCCCGCACCTGACGGTAGAGCGTCCCGTCACTACCGCAGGCCGCGCCATCGACGCCGCCGATGGGGAGATAGACCGCGTGGCCACCCCCCGGCCCCGTCTCGACGCCATGGGCGCCCTCCCACTCGATGTGCTCACCGGCGTCGCCGGGATCAACGCGCCCCGCACCCAGCTTGAGGTTGGGCTTCGCGAAGAGCGAGATCCGCTTCGCCCCGCCGCTCTCGTGGCGCGCCCGGACCAGCATCACCAGCCCATTGCCGCCGTAACCGAAGGGCCCGAAGTAGAAGGTGTCGAAGCGCACGCCCGCGTGGCGCGTCCCCGCCGTGATGATGTGCGTCTCCTGCTCGTAGCTCGGATTCGTGAGTTCGTCGAGCCAGCGCCCCGCACCATCGACCACCGCACCGAAGTAGATGTCGTGGGCCAGGTCGCGCCGCCCGATGCCCCCGTCGCGCCCCTCGTCCGGCGGCGCCACGAACCGATAGGGATGCTCCAGGAACTGCGTGATCTTGCCCGCGCGGCGGTCGAAGACCTGAAAGCCGTGGCCGTTGCCGGTCGTGAGATGATGCCACGTCCGGTCCGCGCCCTGGGCCGGGGACGCCACGGAGGACGCAAACAACGCCGCGAGCAGGACGGGTGCTCTCACCGACATGCGGGCCTCCGGGGTAACTCTCTTACGAGTTACTACTGAAAACCGCGCCGTCGCGCAACGCGGTGTGAATCGAAACGCGGCTTCATCCGTAGATGAAGCTGAGGTCTCCCAAGAATCAAGAGGTCGAGTTGCTCGCGCGCACCCTGCTGCTCCTGGTCGCTCTCGCCGCGCAGGCGGCGCCGACCCCGTCACCTTATCTCGCCGAGACCGTCGATGTCGGCGTGTCCCATTGGTTCCAACGCGTGACCTTCAAAGACGTCGGCCTCGCCGCGGGGGCGGGCGAGCGCGAGACCTGGATTCGCGCCGTCACGCACGCCCTGGCCCGCGCCCTGGACACCCGGTTGATGGCCCGCGCCCATGCCGTCGCCGAGGTGGCCGCCCCCGAATGGCACCACGCGTGCCAGGGGCGTCACGTCTACGTAGACGTCTGGCGCGGAACGGAGCCTGCGCGCGTCGGCTTCTCGCTGTGGCGCGGCTGCGGCGCCGAGGACGAGTTCGCATGGCAGGAGGTCCCCGTGGACGGCGCCTGGGTGAGCTCCGCCCAGGACGTGGCGGGGGCCATCGCCCACGTCCTCGAAGTCTGCGGCGAGGCGCCCTGCTGAGGTCCCGCGCTCAAGGGACGCCGATCTCCGGCTCCAGCTTCACGACGGGCAGCGGCTTGCCCGGCTCGGCGCGGACGAAGGCCTGGTAGTGACCGCGGAGGCGGAGGATTACCCGCGTGGGCTCGGAGACGACAACGCTGCGCGGCGTCTGCCCCTTGTACTCCCCCGCGATCTCGATGCGGGCCCCCGGGGGGTCGCTGCGGACCAGCACCCGGGCGCGCTTGGGCGCAACGGCGCGGCGGGATGGCGTCCGCCGTCGGGCGGGCCGGCGGACCTTCTCTGGCGGCGCCGCGTCCGGTGGCAGCGGTGCCGCGTCCGGTGGCAGCGGTGCCGCGTCGGGGGGCCTCGCGTCGGGGGACTTCGTCACCACCGCGACGTCCGGCGCGACGGCGGCGACCGGGGCCGCCGCGGCGTCGGGCAACGCCGCGGTGACCGGCGTATCGGGCCGACTGGACCACCACGCGGCGAGTCCACCGACGATCAACACCACGAGGGCGAGCAGCACCCCGGGCCTCACGCCGCGACGCGGGACCACGTAGGCGTCGTCGGTCGAAATGCCCGGCTCCGGCGTGGGCGGCTCGAGCACGATGTCCGCGGTCTGAGACGGGTGCTCGACGGGCGGCTCCGGCGCGGGCCGCGGCGGCTGGACACCACCGGTGAAGGCCACCAGCGCGGCCTGGACGGCCTCAGCGCTGGCGGGGCGCTCGGCGGGCTCCTTCGCGAGCAGCCAGTAGACCAGATCCGGGATCGCCCCCGCGACCCGAACGGGCGGCTCCAACGCCTCGAAGCGCGGAGGCTTCGTCGTCAGGTGGGCGAGCATCTGCGCCGGCGCGCTGGGCTTGTCGAAGGGCAAGCGACCCGCGAGCATCTCGTAGAGCACCACCCCGAGGGCGTAGAGATCGGTGCGCGCATCGACGGGCCGTCCGTGCCAGGCCTCGGGCGCGATGTATGCCGGCGTACCGATGACGGATCCGGTGGCCGTGAGGGTCGCGGTGCCCTCCTGGTGGAGCTTGGCGATCCCGAAGTCGAGCACGCGCACAAGGTCGGTGCGCCCGTGCACACGGTCGAGCATCACGTTCTCGGGCTTCAGATCGCGGTGCACGATCCCCGCCGCGTGGGCCTCGGCGAGGGCCTCGCAGACCTGGGAGGCGATATGGGCGGCGCGCGCGACCGGCAGGGCTCCATCGCGATCGATCGCGCCACGCAGGGTCTCACCCTGTACGAGCTCGAGCGCCATGAAGACCTCGCCCTGGTCAGCGGCGCCGAAGTCCAGCAGGCGGACGGTGTTCGGGTGGCGAAGCTGGGCGATCACCCGCGCCTCCCGTTCGAACCGGGCCACGGCGAGGTCGTCGGCGTGGCGCATGAGCTTGAGCGCGACGGGGCGATCGAGGGGCCGTTGCAGCGCGCGATAGACGGCGCCGTAGCCGCCCATGCCGAGGAGCGAGACGATTTCGAAGCGGCCCGCGACGATGCGGCCGATGTTGGAATCCCGGCGCTCGCTCAACGGTCGCGCACCTCGGCGGGATCGAGCCCCGCCTCTCGCAGCCACCGGTAGTAGGTCGACCGCGCGACGCCGAGCCGGGTCGCCGCCTGTCGGAGGTTGCCGCCCGCGGCCCGCGCCACAGCGACGAGCGCGTCTGCGTCGGGGCGCGCCCGCGGGGCGCTGCTCTGCCGAGCCGCCACTTGCCCTTCGGCCGCCGCCTCCGGCTCGTCGCCGAGAAGCGAGGCGACCGCCGGATCGAGCTCGAGCTGTTCCCCGTCGCCGCAGGCCACCACCAGCCGCTCGACCACGGCGTCGAGCTCGCGCACGTTCCCCGGCCATCGGTGACCGAGCAGCGCGGTCATCAGGGATCTCGAAGGCGATAGCGACCGGCCAGCGTGGCGGTGGGTGAACGCGGTGACCAGGGGCGGCAGATCCTCCATCCGGTCGCGCAGCGGTGGAACCGAGATGACCCAGCGCGAGAGCCGGGCCCACAGGTCGCGACGGAAGCCGCCGCCCTCGATCTCGGCCTCCAACGGCTGGTGGGTCGCGGCGACGAAGCGCGCGTCGCTTCTGAGCACCTGGTCAGCGCCTACGGGGCGGTACTCACGATCCTGCAAGAGGCGGAGCAACGCGACCTGGAGCGTGGGGGACGCGTCGCCGACCTCGTCGAGGAAGAGGGTACCGCCGGCGGCGGCGGCGACCAGCCCCTCCCGGGCGCCGCCCGCCCCAGAGAAGGCGCCCTTGCGGTGACCGAAGAGCTCGCTCTGCAAGACGCCGTCGGCGAGGCCACCGCAGTTGACGGCGACGAAGCGCCCACAGCGGCCGCTCTGCCGGTGGATCTCGCGGGCCACGAGCTCCTTGCCGACGCCGGTCTCACCGAGCACCAGAGCCGTCGTGTCGCGCGGGGCGACCTGGGCGATCTGACGCAGCACATCGCCCAGCGCGGCGCTCTGGCCGAGGAGCACGGGGTTCGACGCGAAGCCCGGCCCCGGCCGCGTGTGGTGGAGGAGGAAGAGGAGGCGACCGGCGGCGACGACGTCCCCCGGTCGGAGCGCCCGCTCCCGAACCCGCTCTCCGTTGACCGCGATGCCGTTGCGGCTCCCCAGGTCGCGGACCACCGCCGAGCCACCCCGGAGCGCGACCTCGAAGTGATCTCGCGAGAGGCCCTGGTCCTCGAGGGCGCCTTCGCCGAAGGCGAGCCCCTTGCGCCCCACGACGAGGGGGGCGTCTCGGACGAGGAGCCGCTGTCGACCCACCAGCGCGGGCTCGAAATGCAGGGCGATCGTGAGCGCCAGGACGTCCTGGACGCTGGCCCCGAGGCGCTCGTCGGTGAGCGGCGCGGTGAAGGTCTGCTCGGTCGCCACCGGGGGAGCATAGGCGCGGGGCGTTCCGCGCGAAAGACGGACTACTCCTCGGGCCCGCAGCCTCCGCCGTCCTGGTCGTAGGGGGTGGCGCCCCAGTGGCCGGGATCGGTCCCCGCCTCGCCACCGCAGTCCAGGGCGTCGGCGCCGGCCTCGATCTGGAGGGGTCGCAACATGGCCTCGGGCGCCAGCGGCAGACCGGTGCCCAGCTCGGCGGCTGGCGCGTCGGGCACGTCGGCGTTCACCGGCTCGGCCAGAGCACGGACGAGCACGGTGTCGCGGGCCCGCAAGACGTCTCGCCGGTTGTCTTCGTCGTTGTGCAAGGCGAAGCCGTGGCCGTGGATCAGGGAGCCGCGCACCTCCACGTCAGCGACGCCCGCGCCGACGCGCACGCCCACGCTGGTGCCGACGTCTCGCTGGGACCACAGCGTGGCGTGTTCGATGGTCCCGTGGGTCGTCTGGCCGGCCAGATCGATGTGGTACGAGTAGTTATCGAGCACGACCAGATCGTGGCGCGACTCGAAACGCGGCGCGTCCTCGAAGCGCAGCCCGTGCCACGACGGATCGCCCTGACGTCCCTCGCTCATGACCAGGAAGTCCTGAACATCCGACCACGAGGTGCGGACCCCGGCGCTGTCCCGGACGCGGAGGCCGTAGACCGCCGCGGCGCCGCCGATCTCTGGCCTGATCCCCCCTTGAATGCGCGCGACCTGCGTCCCGACGACCCGCGTGTCGGGGGACGCCTCGATGTCGACCCCGACCGCCCAGCCGACGGTGAAGTCGTCGCGCACCAGACCCCAGACCACGTTGTCGCGCAGGGTCGCGCCGCGGCTCTGGCGGACCGAGATCCCCTCCCACGACGGCCCCTCGGAGGCGTTGATCCGCAGCACCGCCACCCGCGCGACCTCCGCCTCGTCAGTGTCCACGAGCCGCACCACCTCGGGGGCGACGGGCGCGGCGTCACCGATCCCTTCGATCGTCGTGTCGGTGAGAGCGCAGCGCGAGCATCCCTCGAGCTCCGCCACGACCGGCGCGTCACTGCGGACGATGAACCCCTCCACGCGGGAGCCGTCGCCGGTGATGCGGATGGCCGGGCCGTCGACCTCGCCGTAGAGCACCGCCGGCCCACCGACGGCCCGCACCGTGACGTGGGCCGTGTCGATGTGCACGACGCCGCTGTAGTAGCCGGAGGGGATCTCGACGATCGTCCCTTCCTCACCGAGGCCCCCGATGGCCCCGACGATGTCCACGAGCTCGCGCGGCGTCCCCCCGGCAGCGGTCCGCGTCACGACGTCCTCGATCGCACAGTTCGGCCCCTCGACCTGGGGATCGTCGCGGCGCCCATCGGCGCAGCGCAGCCGGACACACTCGCCGCGGACGACAGCCGAGACGGCCCCCGCGCCCAGGTCCGGTTCGCAGTCGCGCGGCCACCATGAGTTTCGCTCCGCCGGCTCCGTGGCGTCATCGGCCTGCCCGGCCTCGCTACCTGCCCCGTGGCCTACGTCGAGGCGACACACGCCCTCCGCGTTGCTTGGCTCGGCGCCGCAGCCACGCGCCGGATCGCCGGCGTCGATCGCGGGGCTGCCCGCGAGGGGGAGCCCCGTCTGCTTGTCGAGCAGCGCCGGGCTCCCCGGATCGAGCGGGCGCACGCCGTCACCAAAGACCGCGAAGGGCAGCGGGATCTCGTGCCCCCGCACCCAGACGACGTGCTCCAGAAATGCCGCTGCCCGGGGGTTCGAGGCCGCGAGCGGCTCGCGACGGGGGTTGATCCCAGGGTTGACCACCGCCTGCCCCTCGCCGATCACCGCGTGGGACAGCCACACCGAGCCGCCGGGCCCGAGGTAGACGCCGGTGCCCCAGCGGTTCGGGTCCTCCGGGATGCCGGGGCTCACGGTGAGGTACTCCACCCGCGTGCCCAGCGATCCGCTCCGGACGTGAACGCCGATGGCGCCCTCGTAGGCTCGCAAGAGGCGGTCGTGGCTGGATTGGGCGCCCGGGTGGTCGTCGAGGTCGAGCATCGTGAGCCGCGCCGGGAATACGGCGTCAGCCACCTCGTTGTCGCGCAAGCGACCGCCAACGCCCCCCACCAGGCGAAACCCGAAGACAAACGGGGCTTCGGCGAGGGCGCGCAGGTCGCGCACCACGTTCCCGGTCAGCACCGGCCGAATCGCGCCGTCGAGTTGAACACCGCGCGCGTCGCCACTGGGCGCGCCGCCGGTCACGATCTCGATGAGGTTGTCCTCGAACCGAGGCTCGTACAGACCGATGCCACGGATGGCGTAGCTGACGTGGCTGGCCCCGGCGCCGGATCGCACATTGCGCACCTCCACGCCGCGGACGCGCACGTGGCGACCGCCGAAGAGCTCGATCCCGATCGCCTGCTCGGCCTCCACGCCGTCCTCGGCGTCCGCTCCTTGGGCACCCGCAACCACCGAGTCGAGGACGGCGCAGCCCGCGCCCGTGCACTCCACGCGGATGCCAACGGCGCCGCCGGAGATCGACAGACCCTCGATCACGACCGACGCGCCGTGCACGTCGATCGCCGCGTTGCTCGGCGCGTCGGCGGAGCGAACGATGCGCGGTCGGCGCCCATCGGCGTCGGGGACGCCATGCAGATGGATGAGACCGACGTTGATCGTGATCTGCTCCACGTACACCCCGGGCATCACGACCACCCGCGCGTCGCCCCCCGGGACCGCCTCGATCGCAGCGGTGATGGTCGGGAACGGATTGCCTTCCTCGCCGAGCGCCCCCTCCGGCACCGCCGGCGGCGTCGCGTTCACGAAGACCGTGCGATCCACCTCGTGCTCGCAGCCGTTGTCAGTCGACCAGAGTCTTGTTCATGACGTCGTCGTACTCGAGCAGGTTCTTGCCGGCTGGCGGCGGCTCGGGCGTTTCGACCAGAGTCGGCTCCGGCATAGCGACCGGCGGCGCTTCGACCACCGGAGCTTCGGCGGGGGCGACCTCGACGAGCGTCCGCTGGATCTGCACCACCTTCCCCTTCACGGCGTCGAGATCGAAGCGCGCGTCCTGGTACCCCTCGAGCCGGAGGAGCACCGCGTGGCGCCCAGGATCCACATGGGCCCGAAGCGGCGTCTGCCCCACATGGACCGCGTCGACGAAGATCTCGGCCCGCGAAGGGACGCTATCGACGACCACCTCGGGCCGCACGTTCCTCATCGCCTCCCCCACCCGTTGGATCGCCTCCCGCGCTCGCGCCGCGCGGGGAGAGTCGGGGGCGATGTTGAGGAAGCGCCGGTACTGGTCGTGGGCCATCGCCAGCCGACCGGCCTTCTCCGCCGCGGCGGCGATGCTGAACAGGTAGACGGGTCGGGGATCGGCCGTGTAGGCCTCTTGGAACAGGCTCAAGGCGTCGCCATGCCGACCGGCGATGAACGCCGTCTGCGCCCGCTTCGCCAGGCTGCGCCCCCGAGTCACATCCTCCTCCACCGACTGCGCTCCCGCGAGCGCCGGCGCGAGCGCCAGCCCCACCACCAGGATGATCCGAGACATCTCCCCTCCTCCGCGCATCATGCGCCCTCCACACGCCTTCGTCGATGCGCGGACGACGGTGCAAGAGACGCACCGCCCCGGCGGCGATAGACTCGGGCGCGATGGCGACCCGCATCCACCACCGGTTCACGCGCCGCGCCTTCCTACGGTGTGCCGCCGCCTGGCCAGCCGCGGCGTGTGGCGGCGCCGCCCGCGGGCGGCTGCTCGCGAACCCGGGGCTGGCCGCGATCATCCGCCACCAGCGTCTCTCCGGGCGAACCGAGGTAGACGCCGAGGCCGTGGTCGAACGAGCCCTCGAGAGGGCGAGCCGGGCCGACGACATCCGCCGTGTCCTGCGACACTGGGACGGGCGCACCGACGACCTCGTCCAGCACGCGAACGCCGCCGCCGACTACCTGCCCGAGCCGCTGCGCGAGCGCCCGACGCTGTACGCCACCACTCCACGAGCTGGGGACTGGCGAGGGGCTTCGGCGGGTGATCTGGTTCATGGCGCATATGGAAGGCATGGCCGTGCACGCCGCCTACGAGGGACGACGCGCCCAAGGCCACCTCGATGCAGACGCCGACTACCGCGTCTACGTCGACCCGGCGGCCGGGGAGGCCGCCCGTCTTCGATTCGCCGAGGTGCTCGCGTCGGTCCCGACCGACGGCCCGGTCCCCGGCGCGACCGTCGGCGCGGTGCTCGAAGCGATGTCCTCGGGGGAGCGACTCTGGTACCGCTTCGGCGCCCTCGCATGCCATCGGATGGAGGCCAGCGTCGGTAGGCGCCGGCTCGTCGCGAGCCTGAGAGATGCGACCGAGTTCGAGGCGTTCGCCAAGACCTTGCTGGCCGCTCATTCGCCCCGGAGGCTATCCCAATAGGCTTCGACCGCGCCGGACTGGTCCTGGTTCTCCAGGAACGTGCCCAGGTGCGCGAGATCCAGGCCGGGGAGCACCTCGCTGCGCGCCACCAGCTCGTACTGCTCGCCGCGCAGGGCGTGCGTCTCGATCACCCGCCTCGGACGCGTCCAGATCCACACCTCGCGGACGCCCAGCTTGCGGTAGATCTCGAGCCTGTCCAAGCCTCAGTGCGTCCAGACGACCTCCAACGCAAAGTCCGGGCGGTCCTTCTTCTCGCGACCGATGATGTAGCACTCGTCGGGCTCGACACCACGCTGCTTCGGCTTCTCCCGAAGCGTCCAGGAGCCTGCCCCGATCATCGGAATCCGGTGGTGGAGCGCGTAGATCTCCACCAATCGCGCGAACGTCTTCTTGATGGCCTCGTGAGAGCAGGACGGGCTCATCAGCTCCAGCTCTCCTTCTAGATAGGCGACGCGGGGCCTCGAGCGGTCTCCAAGCTCGGCTGTGATCTGGTCACGGATCGGGCGTAGAGGCATGGGCGCGGGCCGAGTCGAGGGGCGTGGTTTTCACGAGTCGGGGCCTCTTGGTTTAGGATGCGTCGGTGCGTGCCCTGCTCGTGACCCTCCTCGCCGTCGCCGGGTGCGACGACAGCACCGCTGGCGCGGGGCTGCAGGCGCTCGACGTCTCGACACGGCGGGTGGTCGATGGGGCGCTGCCCGACGCGCAGCCGGATCGACCGCCGCTCATCGAGGACTGCGTCGACGGGGACACGCGCGCCTGCGGCTTGGACCGGGGCCAATGCCGGCCGGGAACACAGCACTGCCGCCAGGGGTTGTGGGGCCGATGCGAGGCGGCGACGGAGCCCGCCGAGGAGCGCTGCAACGGGCTCGACGAGGACTGCGACGGGGCCACCGACGAGGGCTTCCGCCTCGGCGGGCGCTGCAAGTACACCGACGAGCGGGGGCGGCAGGTCGACGGGGTCTACGCCTGCGATCCGGCGACTGCAGACGCCTTCTGCGCGCCTTTGCCGGACTGCAACGCCGACGCTGACGGGGACGGCGTCAACGTCTGCCAGGACTGCGATGACGACGATCCAGAGAACTTCCCGGGCGGGCCCGAGCGCTGCGACGGCCGGGACAACGACTGCGACGGCCTGGTCGACGATCCGTTCTTGCTCGACGAGATCTGCTACGGCGGCCTTGGCGCGTGCCGGCGCGGCGGGACGGTGGTGTGCGACGAGCGTGGCCTCGACACGGCCTGCGACGTCGTGCCCGCTGCGCCGGAGGGGCCGGAACTGTGCGGCGACGACACCGACGACGACTGTGACGGCCACGTCGATGAGGGTTTTGATCTGGGGCAGCCGTGCTTCGTCGGCACGGGTGCGTGTCGGCGGGGAGGGGTCACCGGGTGCAGCGAGGACGGTCTCGCCGTCGAGTGCGACGCCGACGCCGGCGAGGCGGGGGCGGAGCAATGCGGCAACGGGCTCGACGACGACTGCGACGGCGCCGTCGACGAGGGCTTCGAGATCGGGGCGCGCTGCCGGGCCGGGGTCGGCGCCTGCGCGCGGCCCGGGGTCTTGGTCTGCGCCGGCGACGCGGTGGTCTGCGACGCGGCGCCCGGTGACGCGGTGGCCGAGCTGTGCGGCAACGCCGCCGACGACGACTGCGACGGGCGCGTCGACGAGGGCTTCGACGAGGGCTTGCCCTGCCACGCGGGCGTGGGGGCCTGCCGCCGGGATGGCGTCGAGGTGTGCAACGAGGCGCGCGACGACACCGTCTGTAGCGCCGGGGATGGGGTGCCGGTCGGCGAGCTGTGCGGCAACGGGACCGACGACGACTGCGACGGCGCGACGGACGAGGGCTTCGCGGTGGGCGCGCCCTGCGAGGTGGGGTTGGGTGAGTGCGTGAGGCGGGGCAACACGGTCTGCGGCGCCGACGGGGCGGAGCTTGTGTGCGACGTCCGCGCGGGGGATCCGCTCCAGGAGCTCTGCGACCTGCGCGACAACGACTGCGACGGTGAGATCGACGAGGGCTACGCCCTCGACGAGGCGTGCGAGGTCGGGCGCGGGGCCTGCCGCAACAGCGGGCGCACGGTGTGCAGCGTCCTCGGCGATGGGGTGGCGTGCGACGTGCTTCCCCTGCCGGCGCGCCCCGAGCTGTGCGACGAGCGGGACAACGACTGCGACGACGAGATCGACGAGGACTTCCCGCTTTTGGGCCAGGCCTGCGACGACGACGACCCCGACGCGTGCGCGCGGGGCTTCTTCGCCTGTGACCTGCCCACCGGGCGAATGCTCTGCGTCGACGACATCCCGAGCCCCGAGGCCTGCAACTTCCTGGACGACGACTGCGACGAGCGGGTCGACGAGGGCTTCGACTTGCTCACCGATCCCGACCACTGCGGGGCGTGCAACGAGCCCTGCCAACGACCCCACGGCCGCTGCACCGAGGCGGTCTGCTACCTCGACTACTGGGTGTGGGCGAGCGAAGGATCCGACGCCGCGGGGGACGGCACGCGGGCGGCGCCGTGGCGAACGATCACCCACGCCAATGGTATCGCCGAGGGGCCGCGGGCGGTGATCCACGTGCTGCCGGGGACCTACTCCGAGTCGATGCACGCAGACGAGGTCGAGGACTTCCCCATTGGGATGCAGGACACCCTCACGATCACCGGGGAGGGCAACCCGCTGGAGGTCGTCGTAGACGGCGACTACGGCGGCCGGCTCATCGAGGCGCGAAACACCGTGGCGCCACAGACGCGCATCGAGCGACTCACCCTGATGCGAGGCGGGAGCGGCGCCAACGGCTTCGAGCCAGCGGCGTTCCTGCGAAACGCGCGGATGACCTTCCGCGACGTGGTCTTCGAGCGGCCCATCAGCGACCGCAACCCGGCGGCCATCGACTCGGTGGGCGGCGAGGTCCTGCTCGACCATTGCACGGTGCGCGACGGCCGCAGCCTGACGGGGGGCGCCATCGTGGTCCAGCAGACCAGCGGCACGATGACCGTCGAGCGCAGCCACTTCCTGCGCAACGACGTGGGCCCCTCCCCCGGCACCGGCGCCGCGTTGACGGTGGCCGGACGGGCGACGCTGGTGGTCGTCAACAGCAGCTTCGTCAACGGGAGCTCCAACGCCATTCGCGTGGACACCAACGCCACGGTGACGGTGCTCAACAGCACGTTCGCGGGCAACGGGGACACGGGCCTCTACCTGCGCAACGGCATCCGGGAGGTGGCGGCGGCCAACAACGTCTTCGCCTTCCAGGGTCGCTTCGCCGGGCGCAACATCGACGTGGCGCCGGCCGTCTTCTGGAACAACCTGCTCTTCGGGAACCCGGGGGGCGTGTGGCGGATCAACGACCGCGCCCCCATGGGTGAGATCGAGCAACTCGAGGCGGCCTTCCCCGGCGCTGGCGCCAACTTCACGGGTGATCCGCGGTTCTTCAGCCTGCCGGCGGGGAACACCCGTCCGCTGCCGGGCAGCGCGGTGACCGATCGCGCCGATCCGGCGTTTGCCCCCGAGGTCGATCAGGATGGCCGCGCTCGGCCCATCGGCGACTTCCCGGACGTGGGCGCCTACGAAGCGCTCCCGGATCTGTGATGGACCCTCGACTCGAGCAGGGCGTCGTCGACGCTGGCGCCTTGTCACCCGTCGGCCCCCGCTATCTACAGGCCGCGGACCTCCCGGTCGCGGCGGACCAGGCCCAGACGCGGGAGGCCTTCTCGGCGAAGTGGAAGGAGACGGACCACGGCAGCCCGGACTTCGAGCGCTCCCTGGCCCGCCAGAAGCGCTGGTACCTCGAGCTCTACGGCTTCGAGAGCGAGGCGGCGCTGGCCACCTACCTCCAGGGCTGCGAGCTGGTCCTCGACGCGGGGGCCGGGAAGGCGGGGAAGGCCGCCTGGTTCGCCCAACTCGCGCCGGAGACGTGCGTCGTCGCGGCGGACATCTCCGACAGCCTCCAGGCCGCCTCCGAGTACTACGCCGACGTGCCCAACCTGCTCTTCGTGCGCTGCGACATCGGCTCGATGCCCTTCTTCGGCGACGCGCTGTTCGACTACGTCTCCTGCGACCAGGTCATCCACCACACGGCCGATCCGCCTGCGACCTTCCGGGAGCTGGTCCGGCTCACGGCGCCGGGTCGTGATGTGTCGACCTACGTCTATCGCGCAAAGGCGCTGCCGCGGGAGCTGCTCGACGACCACTTCCGCACATTCAGCAAGCAGTGCACCCACGACGAGCTCATGGCGCTGTCCCAGCAGCTCACGACACTCGGGAAGCTGCTCAGCGAGGACGCGCGCGAGTACGAGTTCCCGGCGATCCCGTTGCTGGGCATCGAGGGCGGTCCCCAGACGGTGCAGCGCTTCCTCTACTGGAACTTCCTGAAATGCTTCTGGAATCCAGAGCTGGGCGAGCACGTCTCCACGATGACGAACTACGACTGGTACGCCCCGTCGCAGGCCGAGCGGTACAGCGAAGCGGCCTTCCGCGGGTGGGTCGAGGGGGCGGGGCTCCAGACGCTGCACTTCCACGCCGAGCCCGCCTGCTACAGCGGTCGCTTCCGCACGCCCGGGTAGCCGTGTCTCGCCGATTCGAGCCCGCGGACCAGCACGCCGATAGTGGACAACGAGGAGGAACTCCAATGCGTATCCCGTCGCTCATCGCGTGCGTCGCGCTCGCCAGCCCCATCGCCTTCACCAGCACCGACGCGCACGCCGCGAAGCGCAAGCGCAAGCGCGCGAGCAAGCGGAGCGGGAAGCGGGGCGACAACGCCGCCAAGCAGAAGGCGAAGGCCGCCGCGGAGCGCGGCAAGTGCACCAAGAGCCTCAAGCTGTCCCGCAACTCCTACGTGCCCAAGACGCTCGGCGACTGGTGTCGCTGCATGGTGCCGAAGAAGGGTGATGCGCAGAAGGCTCTCGCCGAGTTCACCAAGGCGAACAACGCCTGCCGCTCGAAGCTGCGCGGCCACAAACAGGGCCGCGTGTGCAAGACGGACGCCCAATGCGGCAAGGACTTTCGCTGCTGGAACCTCGCCGGCGACCTGGCGGTCTGTGACTTCGCCAAGGGCGACACACCCCTGCACGCGAAGTGGCGCCAGAAGATCAAGAGCGGCGTGAGCTCACGCAAGACGGCCAAGGCGTTGTGTCGCGACAAGCGCTACCTGCACAGCCCCGGCCCGAAGGGCAAGTTCGTCGGCGCCGAGACCTGGAAGAACAAGCGGGGCTACAGCTTCGCGTGCCTCCACAAGCTCGACCGACTCGCCTTGGGCATCGTCGATGCCGCGTCGGTCTTCCGCTACAACGTCGCGACCGACCGAATCTCCTACCTGTTCACGACGACGGCCGAGCGCTGGCAACAGCACGAGAACGCCCTGTTCATGGGCTCGGGCAATGGCTGCCCCGACGCCATCTTCCCGGGGAACGCCAAGGACATCTGCCGCAAGCGGCCCGAGGTCGCCCTGCGGCTGAAGAACTACCCGCAGGGCGACCACTCCATCAAGCGCCAGATCCAGGCGTGGAGCGTGAAGGCCAAATAGCTCGAGCTCGGCCGCGCTGACCCGCCCCTCATCATCGAAGCCCTCCCCTGCCGTTCCAGCATAGGTGCACGAGTGGTACTTAGGCTGTGGCTTGTGGCACCCTTTGCGGGTGCGACCCTGGATCATTCTCGCGTCGGTCTGCGCCGCTTTGACGGCGTGCAACGACGCCTCGACCTCCGGTGGCGGCGGCCCCGACGCGCCGGCGCGGCAGGTGCGCGATGGCGCCCTGCCGGACTTGCAGCCCGACATGCCGGACGCACGATTCGTGCAGGACTGCGAGGACGGGAGCACCCGAGCCTGTGGTGAGGCGGAGGGCGAGTGCTCGGAGGGCGTGGAGCGCTGCGTCCAGGGGTTGTGGACCGGGGTGTGCGAGGGGCAGGTCGGCCCCGGCGACGAGGCGTGCAACGAGCTGGACGACGACTGCGACGGCGCGGTGGACGAAGGGCTCGGCCTCGGCGCGCCTTGCAAGACGCGGAACGAGCGGAACCTGGAGGAGGACGGCGTCCTCGAGTGCGATCCGGAGACGCTGCGGACGTGGTGCGCGCCGCTGCCGGACTGCGAGGCCGACGCCGACGCCGACGGCTTCAACGTCTGCCAGGACTGCGACGACGACGACCGGCTGCGCTTCCCCGGCGCTCCGGAGCGCTGCGACGGGTCGGACAACGACTGCGACGAGCGGACGGACGAGGGCTTCGATCTGGGGCGCGCGTGCACCTCGGGGGACGGCGTGTGTCGTCGCGGCGGGCTGACGGTCTGCAACGAGTTCGGCGATGAGCTGGCCTGCGACGCGGTGCCGGCGGCGCCCGAAGGGCCCGAGCTGTGCGGCGATGGAGAGGACAACGACTGCGATGGGGCGGTGGACGAGGATCTCCAGACGGGGATGGCGTGTCGCGTAGGCGAGGGGGTGTGCGAGGTGGAGGGCGTGACGGAGTGCACCGCGGACCGGCGCGGCGTGCTGTGCCGCGGCGAGGCGGGGGCCCCGGACCCCGAGCTGTGCGCCGACGGAGAGGACAACGACTGCGACGGGTTGGTGGACGAGGGCTTCCTGGGGATCGGCGAGGCCTGCGAGGTCGGCGAGGGCGAGTGCCGCGCCGTGGGCGAGTGGCGCTGTAGCGAGGATGGCCTGCGGGCGGTGTGTGGCGGCGAGGGCGGCGAGCCCATCGGCGAGCTGTGCGGCAACGGGCTCGACGACGACTGTGATGGCGAGTCCGACGAGGCCTTCGGCCTGGGCGAAGATTGCCAGGCGGGGATTGGGGCCTGCGCGCGACCGGGGATCCGGATCTGCTCGCCGGAGGGTGACGGCTCGGTGTGCAGCGCGGCCCCCGGTCAGCCGGCGATGGAGCGCTGCGGCGATGGGGTCGACAACGACTGCGACGCGCGCATCGACGAGGGCTTCGACGTGGGCCAGCCCTGCGTGGGTGGGCGCGGCGCCTGCGAGCGTTTCGGTGTGCTGCGTTGCGCGCCCGGCGGCGCGGGGACGCTGTGCGACGTGGAGCCCGGGGCGCCGGTGCGAGAGCTCTGCAACGAGATCGACGACGACTGCGATGGCCGCACGGACGAAGCCTTCGAACTCGACGCCGTGTGCACCGCGGGCGTGGGGCGCTGCGAACGAGCGGGGCGCGTCGTCTGCGACTTTGACGGCGGGGTGGTCTGTGACGCCATCGCGGGGCGCCCCGAGCTGGAGCTCTGCGACGAGATCGACAACGACTGCGACGAGGCGGTGGACGAGGACTTCGAGCTGGGCGACGCGTGCGACGACCCGGAGGACGCCGACCTGTGCGCGCTGGGCACGTGGGCCTGCGACGAGGATGGAGACGACCGCGTCTGCGCCGACGACGAGCCGCAGTTCGAGCTGTGCAACAACCGCGACGACGACTGCGACGACGTGGTCGACAACGGCATCGACGTCTTCAGCGATCCGCTCAACTGCGGGAACTGCGGCTTCGTCTGCCCCGGGCCGACGCCGGAGTGCATCGATGGGGCGTGCTTCAAGACCTACTGGGTCGACGCGGTCAACGGATCGAACGCCGATGGGCAGGGGACCCGGGAAGAGCCCTGGCGCACGATGACCTACGCGATCCAGCAAGCCGAGGGACCGCGGGCCCGGATCTACGCGATGCCGGGGCGCTACGCCGCCGACATGCACCCCCATGAGTTCGAGACGATGCCGCTCCGGTTGCCGACGGCGGTGCAGCTCGTGGGCTTCGGCGACCCGGGCGGGGTGGTGCTCGATGGGCGGCGCAGCGGGCACCAGATCGAGGTCAACGGGACGCTCTCGCCCCAGAACCTGGTGGAGAACATCGCCATCGACAACGCGGGCGGCCCGTTCTCCAGCGCCATCGACCTGACCAACGCCCAGGTGGTGTTGCGCGGGCTGCGGATCACCGGGGTGCGCACGCCCAATGGCTGGGGGGTGCTCAGCGCGCGGGACTCGACGGTGGAGATCTACGGGATGGAGGTCTCGGGGTGCAGCGGGGCGGGGGCCGATGGCCTGATTCGCCTGGACGACAGCGTGGTGCTGATGGACGCCTGCCACTTCTCGGGGAACCAGGTCGGCGGCCGGGATTCGACGCGGGGGCTGGTGTGGAGCGTCGACACGGATCTGACGCTGCGCAACGTGAGCTTCGCCAACACCACCGGGCACGGCGTCTACCACACCTCGGCGGTGGGCAGCCTGGTCGTGCAGCACTCGAGCTTCGCGGGGCACAGCGGGAGCGGTCTGAACCTGAACAACTCGACGACGGTGATCGTGAGCAACAGCGTGTTCGCGCACAACAGCCGTTACGGTATCTGGGAGGCGGGCTTCGGCGGCGACATCCAGGGGCTGATCAACACGCTCTTCTTCGACAACACGGCGGGCGACTACTTCGACGTCGACCTGGGCGTGGCGCGTACCGGCGTGGCGCAGCTCAACGGCCTGGAGGGCGCGCGCGGGAACCTCTCGGCCGATCCGGCCTTCATCAGCCTGCCCGCCGGGAACCTCCGCCTCCGCGAAGGCTCGATGTGCGTGGACGCGGGCGATCCGCAGTTCGGGCTGCCGACGGACCAGGACGGGCGCGCGCGACCGCGGGGCCCGCTGCCGGATGTCGGCGCCTTCGAGTCCTTCTTCGAGCCCTGATCTGTGATGGGGAAGGTCGCGACCCTCACCGTGCCTGAGAGGGGGAGCAGCCGAACGTTTGTAAAAACGACGGTGAGGGCCGCAACTTGATTCCCTCTATATGCTCGAAGTGTGCCAGCTTCTAATAGCTTGTTTACTTGCGTTTGGGGTCAAAGGGCCCGGGGTGCGTTGACCCCGGCCATGGGGTCAAGAGGCGTCCATCAACCCTCACCATTGAGGTGGGCTGCGATGACCCCGGCTACGGTGACGACGCGCAGGCCGGCGGAGGCGAGGGCGACGGCGTTGGGGTGGCTGTCGGTGGCGACGATCTGCTGAAAGAGCCCGCTGTCGCGGAGGCGCTGGTATGCCCCATCGGGGAAGACGCCGTGGGTGCAGACGGCGACCAGCGAGGTCGCGCCGGCGTCGCGATAGGTCCGGCCCGCGCCGAGGAGTGAGCTGCCGGTGCGGACCATGTCGTCGTAGATCACGACCGTGCGCCCGGCCACCTCGGCGGTGACGGCGACGACCTGGGTGTCCGAGCCGCTGATTCGGCGCTTGAGGATGATCGCGGCGTCGACGCCGAGCTCGTTGGCGAGGGACTCGATGGACTTGGCGCGACCGGTGTCGGTGCTCCCGATGACGAAGTCGGCCCCACCGGCCTCTCGGATGACCTCGATGAGGGCGGCCCGGGCGTCCATGTGCAGCGCCGTGACGCCGCCTTCGAAGTAGTGGGGGATGCCCTCGCTGTGGAGGTCGAGCAAGAGCAGGCGGTTGCCGGCGGCGGCGGTGGGCACCGCCGAGAGGAGGCGCGCGCGGGTCTTGGCCGTCACCACCTCTCCGGGGCGCGTGGCGCGCTCCATCGTGGAGTAGCCGAAGTAGGGCACCACCATCGTCAGGCGGCGCGCCCCGTACTTCACGACCGCGCAGGCGACGTCGTAGAGCGAGAGCGTCGCGGAGTCGCCGACGGTGCCTCCGACGAGGACCACGTCGCGATCGAGTACGGGCGTGACGAGGCGCTGGTAGCGCTCGCCATCGGGGAAGTGGCGGCGCTCGATGACGCCGGGCTCCCCGCCGACGGCGTCGCAGACAGCCTCGGCCAGCGGCTCGTAACCTTCGTTGGAGAAGAAGAGCGTCACGGGCGCATTTGGTCCGGTTTTCGCTGCATTCGCAACACGCTGGCGGGGTCCAACCCACGAAAAACGGCTCATGGTGGGCCGGATTCCGACGATGTGCTTCGTGGGTGCAGCCGCTGTCGCCGCATGGTGCGATATGTAGTACAAGCATCCACACGAAGGAGGGTCGACGCGTGTGCGGCCTCGCTGGCATTTTCGAGCTCGACGGCGCGCCGGTGGCGACCACCCTGGTGTCGCGCATGGCCGACGCGCTGGCCCACCGCGGCCCCGACGGGCGCGGCGCCTGGACCGGGGGCGGCGCCGGGCTGGGGCACCGGCGTCTGGCGGTCATCGACCTCACGCCGGGCGGGCGCCAGCCGATGATGACCCCCGACGGCCGCTACGTCATCGCCTACAACGGTGAGCTCTACAACTTCGCCGAGCTGCGCGCCGAGTTGGCCGCCGTCGGCCACCGCTTCTACACCGCGACCGACACCGAGGTCGTGCTCGCCGCCTTCGCCGCCTGGGGCCCCGAGTGCCTCGACCGTTTCAACGGCATGTTCGCCTTCGCGGTCTTCGACAAGGTCGAGCGCACCATGTTCCTCGCCCGCGACCGCTACGGCGTCAAGCCGCTGTACTACGCCTACGTAGGTCGAACGCTGATGTTCGCCAGCGAGGTCAAGGCGCTCATCGAGCACCCCGATCTGCGCGTACGCCTCTCGGCCGAGGCGCTCCACGAGTACTTCACCTTCCAGAACATCTTCAGCGACCGCACCCTCTTTGCGGGCGTGAAGATGCTCCAGCCGGGGCACTTCCTTCGCGTGCCGCAGGGCATGGCGAGTCTGCCGGCGCCCACGCGCTACTGGGACTTCGAGCTCCGCGAGGACCACAGCGCCGACGAGCGCGAGACCACCGACCGCGTCGCCCACCTCTTCGAGCAAGCGGTGCAACGGCAGCTCGTGGCCGACGTCGACGTGGGCACCTACCTCAGCGGCGGCATCGACTCCGGCTCCATCGCCTGCATGGCGGCCCGGGTCTTCCCGAACCTCAAGAGCTTCACCGTCGGCTTCGACATGCGCTCGGCGAGCGGCCTCGAGGTCTCCTTCGACGAACGCGAGAAGGCCGAGTACCTCTCCGGCATCTACAAGACGGAGCACTACGCCGCGGTCCTCAAGGCCGGCGACATGGAGCGCGCCATCGAGAAGGTCGTGTGGCACCTTGAGGATCCTCGCGTCGGCCAGAGCTACCCCAACTGGTACGCCGCGGGCCTCGCGAGCCGCTTCGTGAAGGTGGTGCTCTCGGGCACCGGCTCCGACGAGCTCTTCGCCGGCTACCCCTGGCGTTACCACGCCGTCGTCAACGACAACGCCAGCGCGGACGACTACCTCGAGCGGTACTACGCCACCTGGCAGCGGCTGATCCCCGACGAGCTCAAGCCCAGCTTCTTTCGGCCCAGCCTCTACGGCAACGGCCTCGACGCGCAGTTCACGCGCGACGTCTTCAAGTCGGTGCACCAGGGGACGCTGCGCGACGCGAAGCGCCCCGAGGACTTCGTCAACTCGTCGCTCTACTTCGAGCTGAAGACGTTCCTGCACGGGCTGCTGCTGGTCGAGGACAAGCTGCACATGGCCCACGGTATCGAGGCGCGGGTGCCCTTCCTCGACAACGACCTCGTCGACTTCGCCCAGACGGTCCCCGTGCGCCACAAGCTGCGCCACCTCCAGGCCCCCGAGCGCATCGACGAGAACGTCGTGGGCCACAAGCCCGACCGCTACTTCCGCCGCACCAACGACGGCAAGCTCATCCTGCGCCGCGTGTTGTCGCGCTACGTGCCCGACGAGATCAGCTACGCCGCCAAGCAGGGCTTCTCGGCGCCGGACGCGAGCTGGTTCAAGGGCGAGAGCGTCGACTACCTGCGCAACCTCTTCTTCCGCGGGGACGCCCACCTCTTCGAGTACCTCGAGCGCGACACGGTGCGCGGGATGCTCAACGAGCACTTCTCCGGCCAGAAGAACCGGCGACTGCTGATCTGGTCCTTCCTCTGCTTCGAGCATTGGCTGCGCCTCTTCCAGCCCGAGGGGGTCGCGTGAGCGCCCCGCGGCTGTTGGGCGTGGCGTGTAGCCTGCGAAACGCTCGCTGGGGCAAGGGCTCAGACGCCCTGCTCTCGGCGCTGCGCGGGCTGACGGACACCGAGGCGCTCCTCGCCTGGTTGAAGGAGGAGTCCGAGCTCCACCTCCAGCACTTCGTCACCGCGGGGCGCGCCGAGGGCAAGGACTTCCTGACGATCTACGAGAACCTCCAGCGGCTCACGGGGGAGCGGGGCTTGAGCAACTCCGAGACGGCGCTCGCCGCGGGGCTCTGGGCGGCGGACCAGCACGGCGTAGAGATCGACCACGTCTCTTTGTCGGAGCACTTCGGCCTCAACGGGCGTCCGCACCGCCAAACGCTCCTTCGCGAGAAGCTCCTCGCCGCCGACGGGCTGCTCATCTCGGGGCCGGTCTACTTCGGCGACCGCGGCAGCCTCGCCGAGAGCCTCATCGAGCTGGTCGAGCGCGACCCCGAGCTGCGCGCCCACCTCCAGGGCCGCGTCTACGGGGGCATCGCCGTCGGCGCCAAGCGCAACGGCGGGCAGGAGACGAACCTCATCTACCAGATGATGGACATGCTGCGCTTGGGGCTGCTCGCCGTCGGCAACGACAGCGACACCACGGCTCAGTACGGCGGCACCGGGCACGCCGGCGACGTGGGCACGATGCACCGCGACCGCTACGGACTCGACACCGCGATGGGCACCGGCCGCCGCCTCGCCCGCGTGCTGCGGCTCCTCGACACCGAGGCCCACCTCCGCGGCCCGGTGCGGGTGTTGGTGCCGGTGCTCGCCGAGGCCGGCGGGCGCGCCGAACGCCTGGTCAGAGACCTCGTCGAGCGCCACTCCGAACGTGTCCGTGCCACGGTCCTCGTCCTGGACGACGCCGCGATCCGTCGCTGCATCGCCTGCGACATCTGCCCCACGCACATCGACGTCGACGACAGCTACCGCTGCATCATCCAGAACCGGAAGGACCCCATCCGCGCGCTGCACACGGAGCTGCTCGGACACGACCTCGTGATGCCCGTCGTCGCCGTGGCCCGCGACCGCAACGAGGTCCGCAGCCGGTACCAGCTCTTCATGGAGCGCACCCGCTACCTGCGCCGGGGGGACTACGTCTTCTCCGACCAGCTCGTCTCGCCCCTCGTCGTCGAGGAGCTCGGCGCGCAGAGCACCTACCTGATGCGCATGACGACCTCCTTCGTGCGCCACCACACGGTGGTCTCGCGCCCGCACACGGCCTACGTCGCCGGGGGCGAGCTCCTCGATGCGCCCGCCCTCGAGGCCTGGTTCACCGAGACGCTCTCCCGCGCCCAGCGCCTCGCCGCCGGCCGCCTGGACCTCAACCGCGCCGACCACGAGGCCACCCGCTACAACCCCGTCGGCTACGTCCTCGCCGCCGACAAGGAGGCCGAGGATCGTCGGCTCGAGCGGCGGGAGGCGATGCAGGCGGATCGGCGCGAGCGGATCGCCGCCGAAGCGGAGGCCAGACTCGTCCCCGGTGCTTGACGGACGACAGATCACACAGGCGCGTTGGGGCCGGCTGCGGGTGCCCCTCGCGCGGCCCTACTCACTCTCCTTTGCCCACCTCGAGGCGCTGGACGTGGTGTGGGTCTGGCTGGCCTTCGACCAGGGGCCGCCCGGCGTCGGCGAGGCCGTCGCGCTCCCTGGCTATGGCGACGAGACGGCGGACGCCGTCGCCCACGAGGTCGGGGCGCTGCTCGACGACGCGGTCGGGCCGGCCGACGCCCTCGACCGAGCGTCCGCGGCGCTGGTGAAGCGAGCACCGTTCGCCGCCTCCGCGGTGCGCACGGCCCTTCAGTTGCCGACGCTGCTGGCGTCGTCGGCGCCGACGGAGATACCGCTCACGATGGCGCCCGCCACGTTGCCCGACGCCGCCGCGGCGGTCGAGGCGGGCTACCGCCACCTCAAGCTCAAGGTCGGCGCCAACCTCGAGGCCGATCTGGAGCGCGCCCTGGACGCGTTGGGCCTCGACGCGCGTTGCGCCTTCGACGCCAACCAGGGCTATGGCGTGGCCGAGGCGTTGCGCTTCGCCGACGCCATCGCCGACCACCCGAGGCTGCAATGGTTCGAGCAGCCCGTGGATCGCCGCGACTGGTCCGCGATGGCGCGGATCTGCCGCCACCGCGTGCCGGTGCTCCTCGACGAGCCGATCCACGACGCGGCGAGCGTGCGCCGTGCGACAGACATCGGGGCGGCCGGCGTGAAGCTCAAGCTCTGCAAGATCGGCGGGCCCCGGGACCTGCTGGCCATCGCCGGAGCCGCCGAGGGGCTGAAGTGCGTGCAGGGCAACGGCGTGGCGACCGACATTGGCAACCTGCCGGAGCTGCTGCTCGCGGGGACGGGAGGCTTCGAGGCCCCCTGCGAGGCGGTGGGCTTCGCGCGCCTCGAGGCGCCGCTGCTCTTCGAGTTGAAGGTGCGCGGGGGCTGCGCCGTGTTGCCGACGGAGACCGAGATCTTCGCGGCCCTCGAGGCGGCGCCGGACCGATTGGAGTCGATGAAATGAGCCCAGCGGCGATTGAGCGGAGACGATGAGGACCGTGTTGGTGCAGGGCGCCGGTGGCGGCGGCGGGAACAACTGGATCCGGTCGCTGATGCACAGCGGGTTGGAGGTGCGCATCCTGGGGAGCAACTGCCTGCCCCACGCGGTCGCCAAGTCCATCGCGTCGGCGACCTTCCTGGGGCCGCCGGCGACCGACCCGGGCTACGAGCCGTGGCTGCGGACGCTGGTCGAGCGCGAGGGCGTCGATCTGGTCGCCCCCTGCAACGGGCGGGAGGTCAAGGCGGTCTCGGCGATGCGCGACCGGCTGCCGTGTCGGACCTTTCTCCCGCCCCACGGGGTCATCGAGACGTGCCAGGACAAGCACCGCCTCTACGAGCGGATGCAGGTCGCGGGGCTCCCGATGGCCACCTCCGTGAGCATCGAGGAGGCGGGCAGCCTGGAGGCCGCCTTCGACCGGCTGCCCGCATGCGACCGCTACTGGTTGCGCCCGCGCACGGGGTCGGGGAGCAAGGGCGCCGGCTGGGTGCGAACGCTCACCCAGGCCGAGCACTTCCTCTCGCTGTGGGAGGATCTGCGCGGCTTCGACCGCGCGACCTACCAGGTCAGCACCTTCCTGCCCGGCGCCGACTACGCCTTCCAGAGCATCTGGCACGAAGGCGAGCTCGTGGTGGCCAAGCTCGTCCAGCGCCTCGCCTACTTCGGCGGCGCCAACCGGCTCAGCGGGATGTCGAGCACGCCGGAGATCGCGCGCACGGTGCGAGACGAAGGAGCCCTGTCGACGGCCATCGCGACGGTGAGGTCGGTGTGTGATGCGCCCCACGGCGTGTTCAGCATGGATATGAAGAGCGACGCCGACGACGTCGCCCACGTCACCGAGATCAACATCGGCCGGTGCTGCATGATCACCCCGATCTTCGACGAGACGGGCGTGCAGAACACGGTGGGCGCCGACGTGCAGAGCGCCTTCGACGAGCCGCCGCGGCTGGAGGCTCCCATCGACGTCGATCCGGGCTGGCTCTTGCTCCGTGAACTCGACACCGAGCCCCTCGTCGTGCATGAGTCGAAGCTGCCCACGCTGGAGGTGCAGTGAAGGTCGTCCACGGCACGATGATGATCGCCAACCAGGCGCCGATGATGGTCAAGCAGATGCGGCAGCAGGGCGTCACGGCGGTGACGTTCAACTACTATCGCACCTACCTGAACTACGACTGTGACTTCGACTACATCCTGGCCGACGCCCCCGACGACGCCACGAGGCGCCACGCGACGACCAAGATCGCCGCCAACGCGATGGTCGAGTTCGACGTCTTCCACTTCTGGTTCAACACCACCTTCACCCTCGACTACAGCGACCTGCCGATGCTCGCCAACCTCGGCGCGCCGCTCTTCATGCAGCACGCCGGCTCGGACGTGCGCACGCTTGACCGTGCGAAGGCGATGAATAAGTGGGCGGTCGTCAAGCCCATGCCGCCGGAGGCCATCCACCAGCAGCTCTCCATCGTCTCGCGCTACATCCGCACCGCCATCGTCGGCGAGGAGCGCCTCTTCGAGTACGTGAAGGACTACTACGACAAGGTCCACATGGTGCCGATCACCATCGACCTCGAGAAGTTCACGGTCGCCGACGAGCACCGGCAAAACGAGCGCCCGCTGGTCGTCCACGCGCCGACCTCCCCCGAGTACAAGGGCACCAAGTACGTCATCGAGGCGGTGCAGGCCCTCCAGAAGAAGTACGACTTCGACTTCCAGCTCGTGCAGGGCATGGCCCACGAGGACGCCATCGCCGTGTACCGCAAGGCGGACATCATCCTCGACCAGTTCTTGGGCGGCGGCGTGGGCGGCCTCGCGACGGAGGGGATGGCGCTGGGCAAGACGGTGCTGTGCTGGGTCTGCGACCGCGCCCGGGCGGGCTACCCCGAGGAGCCACCGGTCATCGTCGCCAACCCCGACACCCTGCAGGCGCAACTGGAGCGCGTGCTCAACGAGCCGGGCCTGCGCGAGGACATCGGCCCCCGCGCGAGGACCTACGTCGAGCGCTACCACGACGTGAAGATCATCACCGACACGATGCTGAAGATCTATCGAGGCGAGGGCATCGACGGCCAGCAGTACCAGCCCTGGTGGGGGGCTAGCTAAACGCCATCGCCGGCGAGTCGCGCAACGCTCGCTGGATCGTCTCGGGCACCGAGCAGCCCGCCTTGCGCGCCCGCGACATCGCCTGCCCCACGGCCAAGCCCGCCGCGTACAGCTCGAGCACCGGCCGCGGGCCCAGGGCGACCGGCTGGTAGCTCATGTATCGCGCCGGACGCAGCCGCTCGGGGAAGACCCGCAGCCCCGCCGCCCGGAGAGCAGAGGCGTCCGCGCCGCCGGCGATCACCCCCACCGCCAGGGCCGGCTGGGCGTCTGCGAGCGTCGATGGCGTGAGCACGCCAGCGGGGCCCAGGATCTCGCGGAAGTCGCGGTGCTCGGCGAGCAAGATGGCGTCGTAGCGGGCGCCCTCCGCCGCCCAATGGTCCGGCAACCCCGCCAGCGGCAGATCGGCCCCCGGCGCGTCGGCGGCCCAACACACCTCGCAGCCCATCGGCGGGAGCCCGCGGGCGATCGGATCTCCGAGCCCGGCCCCCACCAGCAGCACCCGCGTCTTGTACAGCTCGAGGCCCAGCTCGAAGAGCATCCGCGCCGCGGTCGCGGCGAGGTATCCGTCGTAGGCCAGCGGCGGTGGTGACTCCCGCGTCCCGAGGCAGACCACCCCCCGCGCCGCGCAGGCCCGAAGATCGACCTCGTCGGGGCGATGCTCCCAGGTCTCCCACATCAGCGGGATCACCGCGTGGGGCGCCATCGCCCCCACCGCCAAGGCATCGAGGGGCCGCAGCGGCCCGGTGTTGGTGACGATGTCCGCCGACGCGAAGAGCTCGAGCGTGCGCGCGGCGACGACCTCGACCTCGAGCCCCATCCGCCCCGCCGCGGCGCGCGTATCGGCGGCGACGTCTGCCGCGAGCCCGTAGCGGGAGTCGGCGGCGAGGGCGCGCACCGTCGCGCCCGCGCGGGCGGCGAGGAGCGGCGTGTACAGATAGGGTCCCGTCGCCGCCTCCGTGAGCACCACGAGCCCCGTCAGATCGAGGCCGTAGTCGCCCACGGCCTGATCGAAGATCCGGGCGATTCGCCGCTCACAGATGGGTCGTTCCACGAGATCGATGCTGCCAGATGTCAGGAGTGGGCACGACCCCGCAAAGGGGTAGTCGCCCCCCAAACCCGTGAAGCGAAGGAGGACGACGATGTCCGCACCCTCGAAGGGATTCTTGTGTCTGGCCCTCGCAGCCACCGTCGGCTGCGGCGAGCGCGGTGTTCTGGCGCCCCCCGGCGCACCGGTCGAGTACGGCAGCGCCGAGCTCGCGCTGCGCGAGGTGCCCGACGACGTCGCGTGCGTCTCGATTCACGTCCGAGGCCCCGGCGGCCACGCGGAGGAACACGCCTTCGACGTAGCGCCGGGGGACGAGACGATCTACCGCGACCTGCAGCGCCTCCGCGCCGGCCCCGCGACCTTCCGCGCCGAGGCCTTCCGCGTGCCCTGCGCCGCCAGCGCAGGCGCCGTACCGAACTACGACAGCGACCCCGAGTTCGCCGAGATCCGCGCCGGCGAGCGCACCGAGGTCACGCTCTACATGCACGGCATCGGGCGCGCCGACGTGACCCTCGAGTTCCCCGGCGACGACGCCTGCCAGCCCGACGGCGAGCTCTGCGTCGACGACGCGGACTGCTGCTCCGGCGACTGCCAGGACCACGCCTGCGTCCCCGACCTCTCCTGGGGCCCGGGCCCCTTCCCCGCCGACGCCACCGTGATCAGCGCCGAGGCCTTCGAGGCCAAGCGCCTCGCGGGGACGCTGCGCCCCGTTCAACGAGGGCATCGTCGCCGCCCAGGAGGCGGTGGAGCGCGAGGAGCGGGAGATCAGCACCGAGATCGTGGCCCTCTCCCTCCGACGCAATCCGGGGCTATCGGCCTTCGTCCGCGTCGTCCCCGGCGCCGACGCCCAGCCCAACGGCGACGGCAACTGGCGTCACCTCATTCGGCTCCGCGACGGCAGCGAGACGGAGGTCGTCCTGTACGGGCAGGCCGCATGGAACGGCATCCTCGCCGACGCCCTGCGCAGCTTCCCCACCCCAGAGAACCAGCTCGAGCTCTACCGAGGCGTCTACGACCTGCTCCCCGGCCGCGCCCGCCGAGGCCGCGTCGATCCGGTGGCCCTCTCGCGCCTGAGCCCCGATGAGATCCGGCGCCAGAACGCCGCGTTCTTCGCCGACTGGGAGCGCATCATCCAGCTCGTCCCGCTCAACCCGGACATCCCCCTCGGCTACGTCGCCGACTGCGACGCCGAGGAGGGCGCCGGTGACGGCCTCGACCGGCAGAGCTGCGAGGGCTACGCCGCGGGCGGCATCATGGAGAACCTCTCCTGGCCCCTGAAATACTTCGCCACCTGCGTGAAGAACCAGGGGGCCCGGGGCTCCTGCTCCGGCTTCGCCGCCACCTCCGGCGTCGAGATGCAGGTCGCCCAGCACCACAACCGCTGGGTCAACCTCTCCGAACAGATGGTCTATGGCACCTACAAGCTCGACTGGTACACAAACCACAGCCAGCACGGCAGCCGCATCGAGCGTTACTTCGCCCGCTCCATGGGTGAGGGCTTCTTCTTCCCCTTCGAGGTCCAGTGGCCCTACAACACCTCCGAGAGCTGCGGCGGCTACCCCGACGCCTACTGCTCCGCCACCACCCACCAGGCCAAGGCCTACTGCACCTGGTCGGGGGACGTCGGCGCGTGCGCCTACGAGCTCAAGCCCATCGTCCCCGCCGGCTTCCTCCCCAAGGCCGGCGCCTCCCTCGCCATCGAGGACAAGGACCTCTGGCTCGGCATGGTCATCCTCAACCTCATCGTGGGCAACTCCGTGATGGTCGGCACCGGCGTCCCCCCGAGCTGGGACTTCCCCGACGCCAACGGCTTCGTCTCCATGGGCCCCCCCGGCGAAGAGAGCCGCGGCGGCCACGGCGTCCACGTCACCGGCTTCGTCACCAACCAGCGCCTCGCCCAAGAGCTGCCGGACGCCCCCCCCGGCGCCGGCGGCGGCTACCTCGTCGTCAAGAACTCCTGGGGGAGCTGCTGGGGCGACGGCGGCTACCTCTACGTCCCCTTCGACTGGGCCAAGAAGTGGATGGGCGGCTCCTACGCCCTCCACTCCGTCTGGTAGGAGCCGCGCTACCCGCGCATGGAGCGCCGCTGCGATGAACTGAGAGCCAACGAGTTGAAGTCCCTCGCCGCGGCACTTGAGTCGCGCGCCGACCACCGACCGCTCCAGGAACACGCAACGTGTTGCCCCGACATCAAACATGCCCGCCGACGTCTCAGAGAGAGCCCTCCACGATCACGAACTCGACGCGCCGGTTCAGCCCGCGGCCCTCCTTCGTCTCGTTGTCGGCGATCGGGTTGACCTCGCCATAACCCTTCGCGAGCAACCGGCGTGGGTCGACGCCCTTCGACATGAGGTAGCGGCGGACCGAGTGGGCGCGTCGGTTCGAGAGCTCGAGGTTGTAGGCGTCGCGCCCCCGGCTGTCGGTGTGACCCTCGACCCGGATCTTGCCGATCTGGGTGTTCTCGGCGAGCACCTGCGCGACCTGGTCGAGCACGTCGTAGCTGCGCTTCTGGATCACGTCTGAGTTGGTGTCGAAGAAGACCTTCTCGAGGATCTCGATGCGGCTCTTCGTCACCTTGACCTTCGCGGTGTCGGGGCAGCCGTCCTCGTCGTCGACCCCGTTCTTCGTCTCGGGCAGCAGCGGGCACTGGTCGCTGTAGTCCGGGATGCCGTCCTGGTCGTTGTCCTCGTCGGGGCAGCCGTCATCGTCCTCGAAGTCGTCACGGTCCTCGGGGTCGTCGGGGCATTTGTCGACGTCGTCGCGCAGCCCGTCCTCGTCGCGGTCGCCGAGCTCGTCGGGGCAGCCGTCGTTGTCCTGGTAGCCGTTGACCGTCTCCGGGTCGTTCGGGCAGGCGTCGTCGGGGTCCAGGAAGCCGTCGCCGTCGGTGTCCACGGGCGTCGGCGGCTCGGGCTCCGGCTCGGGCTCCGGCTCCGGCTCCGGCGCTGGCCCTGGGCGGTCGTGCCAGGCGAGGCCGACGAGGAGCCGCACCACCGGCGAGCCGTAGTCGGGGATCACCCCCGTCCCGGCGCCCACGTTGAGCACCGGGCCGCCGAGGAACCAGCGCACACCGACCAGGGCCTCGAGCGGGTTGCTCTCGCTGTCGTCCCGGATGTCGGCGACCGGCGCAGCACCGTAGAGCTCGCCCAACGCGAGCAGGTCGGGGGAGCCCAGCTCCACGCCCACGCCGAGCCCGTAGGTCAGCTCGTCGTCGAGCTGCAAGTCGTCGACCTCCTTGCGGTCCGGCCGGATGCGCACCCCACCGTTGAGGCCCAGCGAGACGATGCCGAAGTCCGCCTCGAAGACGAGCTTGGGGTTGAGCGTCACCTGGTCGGCACCAACAAAGCGGTCGGGATCACCCGTCGGCACCGACACCGGCACCACGACCGCGACGCCCACCCGCTCCTCGTCCTCGTCGAAGCCGAAGACCTTGAGCTTGGGGATCAGCCGCACATCACCCAGCGCGAAGCCCTCCCGATCGAGATCGGCGAGGGCGTCGCCCTGCACGTGGTGGATAGGCAGATCCACGGCAATATCGGCGCGGTCCCACAACCCGAGGACGAGCAAGACATCGGCGGTGACGAGGTGCCCGACCAGCGTGCGATCGATGTTGGAGTCCTGGTCGCGGAAGACGAGGGGCTGGTGGCCGCAGTTGACGTAGAGCGAGGGCACCAGCTCGAGGTGGCCGGCCGTGCGGGCGCCCTCGACCGAGAAGTAGCTCCAGGTCCCGGACGCGGGGGCGAAGTTCTGGATGTCCTGGGCCGACGCCGTGGCGGCGAGCAGGGTCCACAGGGCGGCGAGTCTGGCGGTGCGCATCGCGAAGCGGCTCCGGGCTCGGTGATCGAGGGCCCCGGCGCCCAAGCAATCCTCGGGCCACTCGAGTCCGGGCCAACGGCTTGCTTCCAGCCCGCGTCCTTTCGAGCCAGAAGGCCGACGGTCACGTCAGACCGTGGCTACTGCGACTTCCAGTCAAGCTACGCGTCCACCAGATGGAGCCAGCCGCGGGGCGAAACCACGCTGGCCCCGTCGGGCGCCCGCTCGACGGGAACACGGACGAGCGCGTCAACGTCCGGCGCGTCCATTCCGTGGGCTCGAGCGATTCTCGGGCGGAGTAGGACATCCCGATACACGGCAACCAGCGCCGGCGAGACAACGAAGCGCAACGTAGCTGCGAGCATGGCGTCGAGGATGAGCGCTGTTGGCCCAGATGGGTTCTTCGTCAGCAGCCCGGAAACAACGACGTTGGTGTCGATGAGGGCGAGCCTGTTCATCCGCCGCGGACGGCACGGGTTTCCGTGATGGCGAGCGCGAGCGCGTCCGCCTCGACCAGGTCTGCCGTGCGCCGGGCCCGCGCCACGAGCGCCTCGACGGCCTGGGCGGTGTTGACGCCATAGAGCTCGAGGCTCGCGTCGATGATCTGGCCGATCGTCAGCCCACGCCGCGCGGCTGCCTCCTTGAGGGCCCGGTGCCGCGCGTCGCTCAGCGTGATGGTGAGGCGGGCCATGGATCGTCTCCGTGCGCGTGACACCAACTCACCATATCACCAAGGCGTGCGGCCGTCGGGCGGTCGCGCCTCTCCCCACGCCTCGGGCGACTCGAATCCGGGCACGCGGCTTGCTTCTCACCCGCGCTCTTCGATTCTGGAGGTCGCCATGCGACGCCTGACCCTACTCACCGTCCTGCTGATCCCCGCCGCGGCGTTCGCGCTCCCCGAGGGGACGACCGACCTCGGCCCGACCCAAGGCCTCGAGGCCCCCGCCGCCGTAGCCGTCGAGGTCCTCGAAGCGGGGGAGACGATCCGCCTCTGCAGCAGCGACGACGGCCTGCGCGAGGCCCCCGTGGACGGCGTCCTCATCGACGCGGAGCCCTTCGATATCAACGGCGAGCGCGCGCCGAACCCGGTCCCCGCCGTGCGCCGCGGCTCGGAGATCCTGGTCTCGCGGGTCCCCGCTGACCTCAACGACAGCCTCCGCGCCCTCACCGGGGGTCTGAGCTGCCGGGACGACGACGACTGCGAGGGCCCGGAGCGCTGCGTGCCCCTCGACGACTTCCGCACGACCTGCGCCCAACGACTGACGGTGACTCGAGACCGTGGCTACTGCGACTTCCAGTCGGGCCCGGGGAACTGGCTCGAGATCGAGGCGGAGGCGCCGGGCATCTACATCGTCCACTTCGCCGGAGAGCCCGAGACGCTCGCCGGTCCGCGCAACGGCTTCTCCACCCGCTACTTCTCCATCGACGTGCTCACCGACGAGGGCGACTCGGCCCCCGGTGGCCGGATCTTCTCACCGATGTGGGAGGTCAACGCCCACGACTTCGGCTACGCCACCGACACCGACTTCTACGCCGTCGCCCGGGTCGACGCCCTCATCGACGGTGAGCGCACCAGCGGCGCCCGCGTCTTCGTCATCGACTTCGACGACATGCGTGGCCATCGCTACTCCCTCGTCGCAAACGAGCTGGGACTCGTCGGAGCCGACGGGGACACGCGCCTGGCGCGCCTGAGCTGGTGCCTCTACGGCGACCCCGACGAGCGAACCGGTGAGTGCCGCCACGCCCGGGCCGGCGACGTCGCGGCCCTGCCCGTGCCTCAATACCGCGTCTACCTCAACTACCCGGACCCGGCGCCCCCGGTGGCCCCCGAGCCTTCGCTCACGGAGGTCGCCTTCAACGACGACGCCGGCGGCGTCTCCATCAGCCCCAACGACGACGGCGTGCAGGACGAGGGGGCCTTCTCCTTCGTGAGCAACGTGGCGGGCACCTACTTCGTCTTCATCGATGTCGACGGCGACGGGGTCGTCGATCCCGCCGTCGACGTGCTGCTCAACGGCGCCGCCGAGGTCGGCCCCAACGAGGCGGTGTGGGACGGAACGGGCGCCGACGGAGAGCCCGTCGGAGCCGGCGAGTACCGCTTCCTGGTGGTGCTGATCACCGCCGAGACCCACTTCCCCATGATCGACATCGAGACCAACCGCCAAGGCTTCGTGGTGTGGGAGCAGGCGGGGCCCGACGCCGAGCTGGTGCCGCGGCCGATGTTCTGGAACGACCTCCCGATTCGTCACCCCGGCGAGTTGGTCGGCCCCGGCGACGCGCTCACGACGTTGCCCGAGGGCTCGACACCGGAGCAGCGGCGCGCGTGGTTCCAGGGCGACGGCGCCTTCGAGGAGCCCGAGGAGGTCTACGACACCTGGGTGCGCGGCGAGATCGACGTCGCCGACGCCGTGGGCTGCCGACTCTGCGAGGAGCCCGTCGAGGAGATCGTGGTGGGCGGCCCCGACGAGAACCAGGACCGCGACGGCGACGGGCTCGACGACGACGTCGAGGACCGCATCGGCACCGATCCCGACGATCCCGACACCGACGACGACGGCATCGAGGACGGGGACGAGCGCGACACCGATCCGCTGGATCCCGACAGCGACGACGACGGTTTGAACGACGGGGACGAGCTCGACGCGGGGACCGATCCAAACGACCCCGACAGCGACGACGACCTTCTGCTCGACGGTACGGAGATCAACGGCGAGAACCCCACCGACCCGCTCGACCCCGACAGCGACGACGACGGCCTCGACGACGGCGCCGAGGACGCCGACCGCGACGGCGCCCTCGACGACGGCGAGACCGACCCCAACGACCCCGACTCCGACGACGAAGAGACAGAGGACGACATCGAGGTCGGCGGCGTGTGCGCGACCGATCCGCACGAAGCCTACAGCGACGTCGACCGAATGACGGACGGCCAGGAGGACGCCGACCACGACGGGCGCCGCGACGCCGACGAGACCGATCCCAACGACGCCGACACCGACGACGGCGGCGAGGACGACGGCAGCGAGGTGCGCAATGGCCGTGAGCCGGTGCGCACGCCGGGCGACGACGTCGTGGACGGGCGCGACCGGGACGGCGACGGCCTCGACGACGTGACGGAGGGGCGCATCGGCACCGATCCCGACGACCCCGACACCGACGACGATGGCATCGAGGATGGGATCGAGGTGGGCGGCGCGACGGGGACCGATCCGCTGGACGCGGACACCGACGACGACGGCATCGAGGACGGCGTCGAGGACCAGGACCACGACGGCATCGTCGACGACGGCGAGACCGATCCCAGCCTCGGAGACACCGATGGCGACGGGCTCGCCGACGGGCTCGAGGACCGCGACCACGACGGTGAGCGCGACGCGGGGGAGACCGATCCCAGCGACCGCGACTCCGACGATGACGGGCTGGAAGACGGCGTCGAAGACCTCAACGTCAATGGGCGCCGGGACCCCGGGGAGACCGATCCCAACGACCCGGACTCCGACGACGACGGGCTGCTCGACGGCGAGGAAGACGTCGATCGCGACGGACGACACGACCGAGACGAGACGGATCCCCTCGACGCGGACACCGACGACGGCGGCGAGCCCGACGGGAGCGAGCGCGAGAACGGGCGAAACCCCGTGGACGACCCCAGCGACGACGAGCGCGCTGACAACGACGGGGACGGGCTGCCGGACGCTGACGAGATCGCGCGCGGGACCGATCCCAACGACCCGGACACCGACGACGACGGCCTCGACGACGGGGACGAGGTGCGGCGCGGCACCGATCCGACGGACCCCGACTCGGACGACGACGGGCTGATCGACGGGGAGGAGATCGAGCACGGCACCGATCCCCTCGACCCGGACTCCGACGACGACGGGCTCAAGGATGGCGTGGAGATCCACGGGCGCAACCCGACCAACCCGCTGGACGACGACACCGACGACGACGACCTGATCGACGGTCAGGAGGACGCGGACCACGACGGGGAGATCGATCCCGACGAGACCGATCCCAACAACCCCGACACCGACGGGGACGGTATCGACGACCGGCTCGATCCAGACCCGCTGGTGCCGGGGGAGGACGGTGTGCGCGGCGCAGATGCAGGGCCGAGCCCCGACGCGGGCGTGGTCATCCCCGAAGAGGAGGACGACGGCTTCAAGGTGACCGGTGCGACGGCGGCCGACGCCTGCTCCGCGAGCGGCCGGTCCGGTGCACCGGGCTGGTGGTTGCTGGCGTTGATGGCCGTGGGGCGGCGCCGGCGCCTCAGCCGTCGCGTCGCCGATTGAAGTCCGCCTGAGCCCAGGACGCCTCGGCATCCCAGAGCGACTCGATCGTGTGGTGCTTGTACACCCCAGGGGTGATCTGGCGCGGACAGGTGCGCTCCGAGAATCCCCAGACGCTGCGAATCGCCGCCCAGAGTTCGGGGCTACCCGGCGGGTGCCAGCGCTCATCGGGCATGTCTTCGATGCTGCGGTAGCGGGTGACGGGCAAGATCAATCGTCCTCGAGCCCGAAGCGGGCCCGCAGCGCGGCGGCGTCGGCTCGATCGCGGGGCCGGATGGTGTCCCGCTTCATGCGGAAGAGCATTCGCGGGGTGACGACCGGAACGTCGACCCCCTCGAAGGCGATGGGCGCCGCCTCGAGATCCTCGAACCGAAACGCCTCGCCCAGCCGCGTGAGGATGTCGATGTGGAAGCCGCTCGGCGGAGGCGCGTACTGGACCGCGGGATAGTCACCGAGGAGATCCTCGGCGGTGATCTGGTCGATATCGGGATCGTCGAAGACGATACGAAGCGAGCCCTTCACACGCTCGATGTTCTCAGCCGTCGGCTCCACGAAGACGTCGAGGCCTTGCGTCGCTCGCGCGAGGCCCAGCAGGTTGAGCGCGACGCCACCGGACACGACGTAGCGAACCCCTTCGGCCTCGAAGGCAGCGACGATGTCTCGGACGTATTCGTACTGCATGGCGACTCAGATGGTGGGCACCAGCGCGGCTCCGGTCAACCCGCCGGGGGTCTGAGCCAGCGGGGTCTGTGCCAACCATGCGCGCAGCATCCGCGCGAAGCAGGCGGCGGACCAGGGGCGGGCGTCGCGCTCGGGGGCGAGGGCCGAGCGGGCGATTCGACAGAGCTCGCGGGGGAGCCCGACGGGGACGAGGGTCCGGGGATCGGGGACGCGCTCGCGGGCCGCGCGCTGGGCCACCAGGAACGGGGGCCCGGGCGCGTGGGGTGAAGCGCCCGTCAAGACATAGAAGAGCAGGGCGCCCAGGCCGAAGACGTCGGTGCGACCGTCGATCCGGTGATGCTCGCCCCGGGCCTGCTCGGGGGAGAGGAAGCACGGCGTCCCGACGACGCAGCCAGGGGGATCGGGCTCCCACACGAGATCCGCCGCGGGCGGGAGGAGGTGGGCGGCGCCCCAGTCGAGGACGTAGGCGCGGTCGGCGAAGTCGCGCATGACGTTGGCCGGCTTGAGATCGCGGTGGATGACGCCCAGCTCGTGGGCGTACTGGACGGTGTCTGCGATCTGCGCGAGCCAGCAGACGGCGCAGCCGAGCCGTTCGCTCTCGAGGCGGCGGAGGCCCTGGCGTGCGACCCAGTCCGAGAGGGTCTCGCCCCGCACCAACTCCATCGTGAACCAGGGGCAGTCCGCGGCATCGAGGCCGAGGTCGTGGACCTGGGTGATGCCGCGGTGGCTGATGTGGGCCGTGACGCGCGCCTCCTGGAGGAAGCGGCGGACGCAGATCGGGTCACTCACGAAGCGCCGGTGGAGCCGCTTCAGGGCGGACTCCCGCCGCAGGACGGGATCCAGGACCGCCGTCACGCGCGCGGTGCCGCCCTCGCCGAGGTTCTGGGTGGTGACGTAGCGCGCCTCCGGCGGCCGCGAGTCGACGAGCGAGCGCGGCGACCAGTCGCCGGCCATGGTCGCTTCGAGGTTCAAACAGGACGTGTGCATTCGGGCGCTCCCCTCTTCACTCGAAGCTGTCCGGGAGGGCGCGCGTTTCTTTTCTCGAGAGGACGCGAAAGAATTCGAAAAGGCGCGAAAGAAAAAGACGCAAGCGAGGACAGCTTCGAACGTCCGGGGACGCGAGGAGCGGATGACGACGTGGTTGCTGGCGGTGGTGATGTGGGCGAGCCCGGTGGCTCTTCGCCCGTGCCCCGAGGTGGCGCGGATCTGCGACGGGGTCTTCGACTGGACGCGCTGCGCCTGCCTGGGTGGACGCGTCGCGGTGTCCTACGCACGGGGCGTTCGTGTGGCGCCGGTCGCGGAGGGCCACGCGGTCTGGGTGAGCCCCCGGCTGGTGGTGGTGGTGACCGACGAGCTGCTCGGGGACATCCTCCGAGCGGTCTCCGAGGGGGCGACGGCGACGGACTTGAGCGCCGCGGGATGGACGCTCCAGATCGCCCGGGAGCCACCCGGCCGATGACGATCAGCTTGACGATGCAGCGCCGGACAGCTACCGCGGTGGCCGCGGTGAAGATGATTCGGTTCCCCCTGCGACGGCCGGACGACGACGCGACGCTGTTGCGCCGCGCCTTCGGTGGTGACTCTGCGGCGAGGCGCCGACTGGCCGAGCGCCTCGGACCGTTCATCAAGGCGCGGGTGCTGCGCGCGACGCGCGGCGAGGCCATCGGTGGCCTGGAGGTCTGCGACCTCGTGCACGAGGTCTGGGGCCGCCTCTTCGCAGACGACGCCCGGCTGCTGCGCGACTGGGATCCCGAGCGGGCGAGCCTCCCCGGCTACGTCAACTTGCTCACGGGCCAGATCGTCTCCAAGACCCGCCGCGCCCAGTTCGCCCAGCGCCGACACCCGGAGGGGGGCAGCGGCCCGCTCGACGAGGCCGCCGCGGTCGCCGACGCCGCTCCGGCGCCGGACGAGCACGCGGCGGAGCGAGCCCGACTGCGGGCCCTCTGGACTCACCTGGAGGACACGCTGCCGCCCATCGGCCGCGTGGTCCTGCACATGCTCTACGCCGACCACCGCGCCCCGGCCGACATCGCGCGGGCGCTGGGCGTGAGCGACAGCGCCGTGTACGGCTGGCGCCACAAGATCAAGCGCGCCGCGGTGGCATTCGAGGAGGGCACTGACCTTGATTGAGCAAGAGCACGAAGGAATCGAAGCCCGCCTCCGGGCCGCTGCGCCGCCGCAGGAAGAGCGATGCGTCGCAGAGCCCGAGTTCGACGTCGGTCGCCTCGACGCCTGGCGCACCGGCCGGGACGACGCCGACGTCGCCGAACATCTCGGCGCCTGCGGCCACTGCCGCGACCTGCTCAGCGAGCTGCGGCCGCTGAGCCCCGCCGAGTTGGAGCAGCTCGAGCCGCGCGCGACCCGGTGGTGGCCGGTCGGAGCCGTGCTCGCCGCCGCCGCCGCGGTCGTGCTCGCGGTGTGGCCCACCGCGGCGCCGCTCCCCGAGTACCGCGCCGAGGCGCCGACCGGAGGCGTGGCGCTGCTCAAGTCGGCCCCGGCGAAGACGGCCCGCTACCGCGCTGACAGCCGCCTCGCCTGGCTGCTCCGACCCGTGACACGCACGGGCCACCCTGCGGCCCGCGCCTTCGTGGAGCGCGACGGACAGCTCCGGGCGATCCCCGACGCATACCTGATGCGGCTCGACGGCGGCGCCCTGCGCTTGGAGCTCACGGCCGGAGATGTGTTTCGGGGCCCGCCCGGACCGCGTACGCTGCGTGTTGGCATCGCCTCCGATGCCAGTGATCTGGCCAGCGACGGCGACCGATGGCCAGGGAATTACTCAGGCGTCTGGTACGCCGTGACGGTGCAATGGGAGGGGGAGAATTGAAGCAAGCCGCCATCTCTCTCGCGTTCGGGAGCATGCTCGGGTGCGCCAGCGGCCCAGGCGTGCGCGGTGGGCCCACCTACCAATGCCCCCCCATGGGCCCCACCCAATCCGTGTTCACGCTGCCCGATCCGATCCCCCCCCAAAACGGGGACGACGGCGACGGCCCGGCGGTCGACGGCGCGCGACCGTGTCGCTCCGACGCCTTCGTGGTCGACTGGACGTCGGAGGAGAACGTCGGCGCGTTCGACATCGCCAGCGCCAAAGTCCTCGCGCGGATGAACCGCCTGCTCGGCACCGCCGCCGTCGCCGCCCGGTGGACTCAGGGCGCGGCGTGCAGCCTGGCGATGCGCACCGTCGGCGCCCCCCAGCACCGGCTCCTCGTCCTGCAATGCGGCGCGCGACGCGGTCGCGTCACGGCCAAGAGCCTCTGCGGGTTCATGAGCACGTTGGAGAAGCTCTACGTCGGCGAGATGGGACCGGTCGGCGTCGCTCCGCTCAACCTCGCGCGGGAGTGCGACGCGACCCCCCACTTCGACGCGGATTGGCACCGACAGACAACCGTCGGCTCCGCGGCGACCACCGACCAGGCCGAGGACGTGCGCGTCGCCCTCGTCGATGTCTCGGTCGAGCCCAAGCGCAGCCTCTTCGACCCGCCCCTGGCTCCGAGGCAGCTTTGCTACGAGTCGGGTGCGCGAGGACACATCGTCGACAACTGGTCCCACGGCACGGCCGTAACGCGGCTGGCCCACCGCTACGCGACCAAGGCACAGCTCCTCTTCTACCGCGGTATTCGCAGCGACCTCGGCGGCCCAGCGAGCGATGTCGCCTTGGCGCTCGAGCGGGTCCGCGACACCAACGACGACGGGAAACGGCTGGTCGTCAACCTGAGCCTCGGGTGGCCGCCCGCGCACGGGGAGGCGGCGGCCGGCCCGCTCACCGGGACCGGCGAGTCCACCGTCACCAACGCCATCGCGGCCTCGGCGCCAGGCGGCGCGGACCCCACGTTCGGACCCAACGAGTGCACGTTTACGGAGGGCGCCATCGGCCTGTCGGTCAAGACCCAGCTCATCGAGCTCGAACAGCGGCCCGACACGATCGTCCTGGCCGCCGCCGGAAACCGCCGCAAGCGCACGCCCGACGAGGTCTACTACCCAGCGAAGTGGGATGGGTTGGTGGTCGGCGTGGACTGGTACCAGCCCGACTCCCTGAAGTCGAACGTGGACCGGCTGCCCAGACACCAGGTCCGGCTAGCGGCCCCGGGGGCCTTCGTCCAAGCCCCCGGCGCCGGCATTCACGGCACCAGCGGCACCTCCTTGGCCACCGCCATCGCCAGCGGCGTCGCCGCCGGCCTGCTACAACAGCACCGCGGCGAGAGCCCCGCCAGCCTGCGCGGCGAGCTCATCAGCGGCGCTGGCACCCCCTGGCGAAGCGGACAGCGACGTCTCTACGTCCCCCCAGCCCCTCTGCCGACCGGTAGCCCCGCCCGCACCCAACGTCCGGCGCCGACGAGCCCGCACGTCGCAGCGCGCGTGAACGCCGCCCCGAGCCCATGGCCCCCCGCCCCGTCGCCACTCCCCGACTGGAGCGCCGCGGGCAGCGTAGGCCCACAGCCGCCGCCGGGGTGCGGGAATCCGGACTGCTTTGGCTGGGACGAGGACCCGGCGCAGGGCTACGTGACCGTCTTTTTGGAGAATGGCACCGGCTTCAAGACGAACCTGCAGACGGCGACCGTGCACCTTCATCACCCGGACGGGAAGACCTACAGCGCGTCGCTGGCCAGCCCGGCAACGAACGAGAAGTACCCGCTCCAGATTCCAAAGTACGCGGCAGGGACACTGACCGCCACGCTCGACTCGACACACAAATCCAGCCTCTGGGGCTGGTACTACTATACTGTCTTCGCCACTCAGCCGATCCCTGTCGACTCGGCGCCGTAGGATGAGATTCGCCTACCTGGCCTTCCTGGGCCTCGTGGGCTGCGATCCCGCCCCCGAGGTGACCCTTGATGTCGAGGTCGTCGCCCCACGCGACAGGCGCGGCGAGAGGCTGGTATTCGACCATCAGCGCCTTCCCGCCCTCCGCTTCGCGACCGTTCCGAGCACCCTGAGCGTCGTATTCGTTTCGGGGGAGTCGACATTCGCCGGAGTCGAGCACTCTCGCCACAACGTCGGCCCATCGACGATCGTGCGCTTCGCCTTCGCGATACCACCTCCGCGCTCAGGCCTCCTCACGGTGCGAACGGACACGGCCGTCCGTAGGATTCCGGCTCTCTGGGCGCCGCCTCCTCGAGAACATCCTGCCATCGCCGAGATCGTGGCCATGCGCTCCGCGGGCGAACTAGAAGAGGCGCTCGAGGCACTCGAATCCCGCCTCGCCGGGTTTGACGAGAACGCTCGGATGTGGGCCCTCGCGGAGCGTGCACGTCTCTACCGGAGGCTGGGCCGAGGCGCGGTGGCTCTGGAGGAAATGCTGAGCGCCGCGAAGCGCGCCCAAGCCCTCGATCATCCGCTGGAAGCAGCCGACCGTTGGACACTCGCCTCGTTCTACGCCCTCGGCCTGCGGCGCTACGACGTCATGGCCGAGGCGATCCACAGCGGCCGGACCGCCGCAGGGAGCGACACCAACGCTCTGGCGCTGGCGGATCTCTATCAAGGCCAGCTTGCTCGGGCTCTCGGGCAGTACGGCGCAGCGCGTCGCGCTTTCACGCTCGGCGTCGAACGCGCGACGTGGGTGGCCAACGCGCGGCTGCTCTCAATCGTCTCGGCCCACCTGGTCGATCTGGAGCTCGAGCTCGGGCTCTTCAGCCCACGACTAGACCGACCGCCGGTCGTGCAAGACAACGCGCGGCATGAATGGGACGCGCAGCGCGCTCGCCTCTGGCTTCAGCTCGCCGCGATGGAGCGCTGCGCCCTGCGCCCGGACTGGCCTCCGCTCCGCGCCGCCCTGGACGACAGCGCCCGCGCCGCGCACCCGGACGCCTCCGCGATGGTGCTCGCTGACGCCCAGCTCTACCGCACGTTTGCGGCCTGGCTGGCCGGCGACGTCGCCGCCGCCCGCGACGCCCTCACGCGCGCCCGCGCCGCGCACCCCGACGGCGGCGAGTGGCCCGAATTGGCCGACCAGCTCCACGGCGAGCTGCTCCTCGCCGAGGGCGCCACCGACGCCGCGGTCCTCCACTTCACCGCACAGTCACGCGCCCACCTCGACCGCCTGGACCTCCGCTCGGCCTGGCCCGCGCTCCACGGGCTCGGGCGCGCCCTCCACGAACGCGGAGACCCCAACGCGGCCCTCGCCGCCTGGTCCGAAGCCAGCGAGACCCTGTCCCGCCTCGCGCGCAGCGCGCCCCTCCACGGCGGGCGCTCCGGGCTCCTCGGTCGCGGCGCCGCGCTGGTCGACGACATGGTGTCGGCGCTGGTCGCCTCCGGCCGAACGGCGGAGGCCTTCGAGGTCGTCGAGCGCCACCGCGCGCCGGTCCTCCGCCAGCTCCACACCGACGCCTTCCTCGAGGACCCGCCGCCGGGCTGGTCCGACCTCGTGGCGGACTGGCAACGAGAGCGCGAGGCGGTCTCGAAGCTCCGCGAGCGCTGCGCCGCCGTCCCCCTCGAGGAAGTACCGGCCTGCCGCGAGCGCCTGGCCTCCGCGCACCGCCGCGCCCGACAGGCCCTCGACACGGCGACCGAGCGTCTCCCCGACCCAGCCCCCCACGCCTCGACGGCGGCCATCGCCGCCACGCTCCGCCCCGGCGAAGCGCTCCTCACCCACCACCCCCGCGTCGCCCGCCAGACCTGCGCCGTCTCGTGGCATCGCTTCTTGCTCGCCGACGGCACCGTCCACTACCTCCCGCCGGGATCAGCCCCCTCCGCCTGGGGACCGCTGCTCGCCGACCGCGCCCACGTGTACCGCGTCGATGGCGGCCCCTCCGATCCGGTCACCGCGCCCTCGAGCCGCATCCCCTGGGCCGGCTGGCTCCTCCACGAGACCCGACCCGCCGAGGGCCCACCCCTCGTCGTCGCCGACGCCCGCCGCGACCTCCCCCACTCCGCCCGCGCGGCCCGCGACATCGCGGAGTCATGCAACGCGACGCTGCTCGAGGGCCCTGCCGCCACGCGCGCCCGCTTCGCCGAGTCCGCCAAGGCCGCCCGCTGGATTCACTACGACGGCCACGGCGTCCTCGATCCCAATGACCCCTGGGCGGCCCACCTCCCCCTCGCCGACGGCCAGCTCACGATCACCGACGTCCTCACCAGCCCCGCCCGCCCCCGAACGGTCGTCCTCGCCGGCTGCGAGACCGCCCTGGCCAGCGACCTCGGCGGCCGCGAACGCGTCAGCCTCGCCCACGCCTTCCTCCTCGCCGGCGCCCGGACCGTCGTCGCCACCGACCGCCGCGTCGCCGACGCCGACTCCGCCCGCTTCGTCCGCCTCTTCCACGCCACCGGCGGCCCCACCCAACCCGGCCCCGCCTTCACCGAGACCATCGCCCAGCTCAAACGCGCCGGCGACCCCGCCTGGGAAGGCTGGCGCCTCTTCGGCCGCCCCTGAAGACCGCCACCGGGCCCCCGCGGTCGCCCCCCGCGACGCGTGGTAGGCTCGAGGGATGCGCAGATTCAACGTCTCCGGCGCCTGCAACCCGACGAAGCATTACATGCTGCCCCCCGAGGGGCGGCTCCCCGATGCTCGGCGCTTGGTCGACGAAGAAGCCTACTTCGTGGTCCACGCCCCGCGGCAGACGGGGAAGACAACGACGCTTTTGGCCCTCGCCCGCGCGTTGACAGCCGAGGGGCGCTACGCCGCCCTGCACTTCTCCTGTGAGACGGGGGAGCCCGCCGGCGACGACATGGTCATGGCCCAGGAGGCCGTCCTTGGCGACATCGTGAGTTGCGCGCGGCGCGACCTCCCCGAGCCGCTCCGCCCGCCGGCCTGGCCAGCAGCACCGGGCGCGCGCCTCTTGAGCACGGCCCTCGCGGCGTGGGCGCGCGCTTGCCCTCGCCCGCTGGTGCTCTTCTTCGACGAGATCGACGCGCTGCGCGGAGACAGCCTGCGCTCGGTGCTGCGCCAGCTCCGAGCCGGGTACTCAGCTCGACCCGAGGCCGCGCCCTCGTCCGTCGCCCTCTGCGGGCTCCGCGACGTCCGTGACTACAAGGCCGCCAGCGGCGGAGATCCCGAGCGCCTGGGCACCTCGAGCCCCTTCAACATCAAGGACGAGTCGCTGCGCATCTACGACTTCACGGAGCCCCAGGTCCGTGAGCTCTACGCGCAGCACACCGCGGAGACGGGCCAAGCCTTCACCGAGGCCGCCCTCGAGCGCGCCTGGCACCTCAGCCAGGGGCAGCCGTGGCTCACCAACGCCCTCGCCCGCGAGGTCGTGCGCAACATGGAGGTGCCGCCGAGCGAACCCATCACCGAGGCGCACCTCGACACGGCTCGGGAACGCCTGGTCCTGAAGCGCCAGACCCACCTCGACTCCCTCGTTGCCCGGCTCCACGAGACCCGCGTCCGGCGGGTGATGGAGCCCATCCTCGGCGGCACCCTGCCCACGATCGACGCGGAGTACGACGACGCCGTCCGCTACACCCGGGACCTCGGCCTCATCAAGCCGCACAACCCCATCGAGGTCGCCAACCCCATCTACCAGGAGGTCATCGCCCGGGTCCTTTCAGGGGGCGCCGAGGGCATCGTCCCCTTCCACGACAACCGGGCCTTCATCGCCCCCGACGGCCGCCTCGACATGCCGTTCCTGCTCCGCGAGTTTCTGGGCTTCTGGGTGGAGCACGGGGAGATCCTCGCGTCCCACGACGCCTACCACGAGGCGGCGCCGCACCTCGTCCTGATGGCCTACCTCCAGCGGGTCGTGAACGGTGGCGGCTACATCGACCGCGGGTACGGCGTGGGGCGCGGGCGCATCGACTTGCTGGTGCGGTGGCCCTACGAGCTCGAGGGAAAGCGGACCTGGCAGCGGGAGGCGCTGGAGCTGAAGGTGTGGCGCGACGGGCAGCCCGATCCCAAGCAGCGGGGCCTCGTCCAGCTCGACGCCTACCTCGACCGACTACGCCTCGACACCGGCGTCCTCGTCCTCTTCGATCGCCGCGAGGACTGCGCCCCCATCACCGAGCGTGTCGGCTTCGAGACCGACGTCAGCCCGACGGGCCGCGAGATCACGCTCCTCCGCGGCTGAGGCCCAGCTTGCGCGCGGCGCAGTCCAGCACGATCGGCGAGAAGAGGATCGCGTCGGAGTCGGCAAGGGCTCGGCCGCCGGCTCGACGTCCTCCAGGCTCCCTTGCACGAACGCCACCCCATCCATATGGAGTATCGTCCGTCGTCGCCGCAATGCCACGGGTGAAGCTTGAGGAGCCAGAAGTTCGCGCTATTCACCAAGGTGCTGCGGCTGTGCCTGGTGCTCGACCTCGGCACCAAGCTGGCCGCCTGGCTGCTGCTCTCCCACGCGCCGATGGTCATCATCCCGCGTGAGTTCATGCTGCGCCTGGTGTGGAACGAGACCTTCATCGGCGCGCCACAACAGGAGGCGATGGGCGAGGTCGGGTACAGCCTCGTGGCGCTGATGGGCGCGCTCATCGGCCTGTTCGGCCTGGTGGCAGCGGCCTTCGTCGACGCCTGGCATCCCCTGTGGCGCCGCGTGGCCCTGGTCGGAGGGGCGTTCTTCGCCGGCGCCATCGCCGCCGAGGCGTTGGGGACCGGGTGGATGCCCGACCTCTCACCCCGCGCCTCGATGCTGGTCCGCGGCGTCGGCGTGCAGACGTGGCTCGCGGTGGTCATCTACACCACCCGCGGGCGGTACCTGACCTTCTCCTGCTGCGTGCTCTGGGCGGGGAACGCGGGCAACCTCGTCAACGCGCTCTTCGCCGACGGGGTCATCGACTTCTTGAGCATCCCCGCCATCGGGGACTTCATCTTCAACTTCGCCGACGTCTTCGTCACCGGCGGCGTGGCTTTGGTGGCGCTGTTCCTCCCATTGCGGGTGCTCGAGATGGTCGTCCCGCTGGGAAGCTGGGCGCCCTCGCGTACCTTCGAGTACACTCCGCGGCCATGCGAAGCTGGTTCCCGCGCCTCCTGATCTCCGCCGCGTCTCTCTACGCCTGCGAGGAGGCACCCTTCACGCCACCTCCCCCCGCCGGGGCGCAGGGGGCCTGCTGCCTTGTCGACGAGTGCGTCTTCGGTGACGAGAACGCCTGCGACGGCCTCTTCATCCCGGGTGAGCAATGCGATCCCGACCCCTGCCCCAGCAACCTCACGGCCTGCTGCGCCGACGACGGGTCCTGCGCCATGCGCGAGGCGAGCGCCTGCGTCCTCTCGGAGCGCGAGTCCATCCCCGACTCGCTGTGCGACCCCAACCCGTGCCCCCAACCGGAGGTCGGCGCCTGCTGTAGCGATCTCGGCGAGTGCGCCGTCCGCGACGAGCGCGACTGCCGTCTGCAACGGTTCACCTTCATGGGCGACGGCGCCACCTGCGAGCCCGACACCTGCCCGGAGGTCGACACCGGGGCCTGCTGCCGCGAGGACGGCTCCTGCGTATTTACCGATCCCTCGCGCTGCGACGGCACCTTCAACCTCGACGTGATGTGCGAGCCGAACCCCTGCCCTCAGCCGATCCCCGGCGCATGCTGCGCCAACGACTCGACGAGCTGCGAGCTTCGGACGCGCTTCTCCTGCGACGCCCGCTTCATGGGGCCCGAGACGGTGTGCAGCGAAGCGCTGTGCGTGTTGCCGACGGACGCGGGCGTCGACGCCGCGCCGGACGCCGCCCCCGACGCGGGACCCGATCTCGGCCCCGACCTGGGCCCCGATCTCGGCCCCGACCTGGGCCCCGATCTCGGACCCGACCTGGGCCCCGATCTCGGACCCGATCCGGGTCCCGATCTCGGACCCGACGCCGTCCCCGACGCCCTGGCCCCCGACTTCCGCTGAGACGACCCCTCATTGCTCTCCCCGAGACCTGCCGATAGGCTGGTCGCGGTCGGCGTAAACCCGCGAGTGCTCAATGAATTCACGACACTTGGTGTTCTTTTCCGTTCTCCTTGTCACCGCCTGTGATGGCGACGCCGAGGAGAGCGAAGAGCCCGCCGAGGGTTGCCTCAGCGACATCGCCTTCTTCCAGCAGAAGGTGTCGCTCCCGGTGCTCGAGAAGGACTGCATCAACTGCCACAACCCCCAGGGCGAGGCGCGCAACTCGAACCTCGTGCTCGCCTCCCCGGGGGAGACGAACTATCTCCAGGAGAACTTCCGCACGCTGAAGGAGCTCGCCGCGCTGGAGAAGGACGGAACCTCCATCCTTCTGCTGAAGCCCACCCTCGGCATGGCCCACCAAGGCGGCCAGCGCTTCGACGAAGGCAGCGACCGCTTCGACGCCTTCGAGGAGCTGGTGGATCGCTTCTCCGAGCCCGTCACCTGCGACGACGACGAGGGCGCCGGGGTGCTCGAGAAGATCCTGGTCCTCGATCTCCCCGAGACGCTGCGCAAGGTGAAGGTCCAGCTCATCGGCGAGCTGCCCTCCCCCGAGGAGCTCGATCTGGTGGCCACCGAGGGCATCCCGGCCCTCGACGCGCTGGTCCTGGGCTACCTGGAGGAAGACGCCTTCTACGCCACCCTGAAGCGCTGGTACAACGACCGCCTGCTCACCGACAAGTACCTGGGCGGCAACGGCGCGACGGACCTGCTCAACACCGACGACTTCCCACAGCGCTACTACTACAACGACCTGCCCGAGGACACCGAGCTGGGGCAGCTCGCGCGCCGCTACTCGAACAACAGCGTGGCCCGGGAGCCCCTCGAGCTCATCGCCCACGTCGTGCGCAACAACCGCCCCTTCACCGAGATTCTCACCGCCGACTACATGCTCCTCAACCCGTTCTCCGCCCGCGTCTACGGCGCCGACGGGGCCTTCGACGACGACCTGAATCCGGCGGAGTTCAAGGAGCTCGAGCTCCCCGGCATCCCCCACGCCGGGATCCTGACCTCGCCGATGTTCCTCAACCGATTCCCCACCACCGACACCAACCGCAACCGCCACCGCTCCCGGATGGTGTGGGACTTCTTCCTCGCCACCGACATCCTCAAGAAGGCCAACCGCCCGGTCGACCCCACCAGCATCCGCGACCACAACCCGACGATGAACAACCCGCAATGCGCGGTCTGCCACACGGCGCTGGACCCCATCGCCGGAGCCTTCCAGAACTGGGACGCCCGAGGCCGCTACCGACTCCCCGAGGGGGGCTGGCACACGGACATGCGGCCCCCGGGTTTCGGCGAGGAGGCCGTGCCCCCCGACGATTGGGGGCGAAGCTTGAGTTGGCTGGCCAGCACCATCGTTGCGGACGAGCGGTTCGCGCTGTCGGCCGTCTACGCCGTCTACACCGGCCTCATCGGGCGCCCGCCGGCCCTCAACCCGACGGAGGACGACCCGCGCTTCGAGGGGCGGCTCGAGTTCTTCAACCTTGAGCAGGCCTTCCTGCGTGAGACGACGGACAAGTTCGTCGCCGCCGACCACGACCTGAAGGTGGTCGTGCTCGAGATCGTGCGCAGCAGCTTCTACCGCGCGTTCTCCTCGATCGGCCTCGACGACGCGGAGCGCACGGCCCTCGAGCCCCTCGGCACGATGCGCCTGCTGACGCCGGAGGAGCTCGAGGCGCGGCTCGTCGCCACCCTCGGCTACCCCTGGAAGTACCGCGTCAACGACCGCAGCTTCCTGCTCAACCGCCGCGAGTACCTCTACTTCTATGGCGGCATCGACTCCGACAACGTCACGCGACGCATCACCGAGCCCAACGGCATCATGGCCAACATCGCGCTGCGCATGGCCAACGAGATGGGCTGCATCGTCACGCCACGCGACTTCCGCAAGCTCCGCGAGGAGCGTCTGCTCTTTCCCCACGTCGAGGTGAGCTACCGCCCGGAGGACGCCAACGGCTTCGAGATCCCGCAGGCGGTGCAGGCCATCAAGCGCAACATCCGCCACCTGCACGCGCGGCTCCTGGGCGAGGTGCTGGCGCCAGACCACCCGGAGGTCGAGGCGACCTACCAGCTCTACCTCGCCACCTGGCGGGAGGGCTTCGCCGCGGTACAGAACCAGCAACTCTCGGTCGATCTGCCTGGCGCGTGCCGCGTCACGCGCGACTTCGAGACCGACATGGACCTGCCCCGCGAGGAGCAGCTCTTCCGCGACCCGACCTACGCCATCCGGGCGTGGTCGGCGGTGATGACCTACTTGCTCGCCGACTGGCGTTTCCTCTACCAGTGAGCCCAGCGGCGATTGAGCGGAGACTATGAGGCTTCCGAAGATGGACCGACGCGACTTCCTCACGCTCGCCGGCCTCGCCGGCCTCTCGGTGGTCACCCCCGGTGGCGCCTGGGCCCAGTCCTCGAATGAGGGTGGCCCCTACTGGCTCTTCGTCCACGCCGGCGGCGGCTGGGATCCCACCGCGCTGTGCGATCCCAAGGGCGCGGTGAGCGACGAACAAGACAACCCGATGAACCACTACCTCGCGGGGGACATCGGCCAGGCCGGCAACATCCGCTACGCGCCGGTGGCGTGGAACCGCGAGTTCTTCGAGCGCAACCACCAGCGCTGCCTGGTGCTCAACGGTGTGGACACGCAGACCAACAGCCACGACGCCGGCACCCGCCACACGTGGAGCGGCAAGCTCGGCGAGGGCTACCCATCGCTGGCGGCGCTGATCGCCGGGCTCCAGGCCCGCGACCGCCCCATGGCCTTCATCTCCAACGGCGGCTACGACAACTCCGGGGGACTCGTAGCCCCCACGCGCACCGGCAACATCGGCGCCATCGGCCGCATCGCCTTTCCCAACGCCATCGACGGGAACCCCGACGGCCCGAAGTTCCACACCGACGCGACCAGCGAGCGCATCGCCGACGCCCTCGACAAGCGCCGCCGACACCTCGAACGCAGCTTCGCGCTCCCCAAGGCCCACGCCGGCATCAACCAGCTCTTCACCGCGCGGGTGGGGCGAAACGAGGTCAAGCGGCTGAGCGAGTTTCTGCCCGACGAGTTCCACCCGGGCCAGATCCAGCGTCAATCACAGGTCGCGATAGCGGCCTTCGCCGCGGGTATCGGCAAGACCGCGAACCTCACGATCGGCGGCTTCGACACCCACGGGAACCACGACGACGCCCACTACCCGCGCCTGGCCGCGCTGATGGAGGGCGTGTCCTTCGCCTGGGAGGAGGCCGAGCGCAAGGGCGTCGCCGACGACCTCATCGTGATGGTGAGCTCCGACTTCGGCCGCACGCCTGGCTACAACGACGGCAACGGGAAGGACCATTGGTCCATCACCAGCACCATCCTGATGGGCAAGGGCGTGCCGGGGAACAAGGTCATCGGCAAGACCGACGAGCGCCACCGCCCGGTGCCCCTCGATCCCGCCACCTTGGAGCCGGCGGCGGATCCCGAAAAGGGCATCCGCCTCCAGCCCAAGCACATCCATCGCGCCCTCCGAAAGCTCGCCGGCATCGACGGCGACGAGACCGCCAACCAGCTCTTCCCGCTGATCGGCGCCGACGACCTGAATCTCCTGGAATAGTCTGCCGACAGCGTGCATTGACGGGGCGCACCTCAATCCACACGGAGCGTCCCCATGTATCGCATCCTCGCGGCCCTTCTGTTCCTGTCGGGCAGCGCCTTCGCCCAAAGCTCCAGCAGCAGCATCGTGATGACCATCGAGGGCCGGGACGGCCCGATCGAGGGGGACATCACGCTCCGCCGGGACCGCGGCAAGATTCGAGTGTACGGCTGGTCCCACGAGGTCGTCTCACCGCGCGACGCCGCGAGCGGCCTGCCGACCGGCAGGCGGCAGCACAAGCCCTTCACCATCACCAAGCCCATCGACCGCGCCTCGCCGCTGCTTTTCAACGCGCTGGCGCACAACGAGAATCTGCCCAGGGTCCGCATCGAGTTCTACTACGCCTCGCGCCGCGGTGTTGAGGAGCTCTACTACACCGTGGAGTTGACCAACGCGTCCATCGTCGCCTTCGGGGGCCGCGGCGGCCGAACCCTGCCCACCCTCGACGTGAAGCCGGAGAAGAACCGCCTCGACATCGAGCGGGTCTCCTTCGTCTACCAGCAGATCACCGTCACCTACGAAGATCCTGCGATCCAGGCACAAGACGACTGGGAGGCCCCGCAGGGCTGACCCAGGTCATAAAAGCCGCGCCCGAGTCACGCCGATCTCAGTAGGTCACACGGCGCGATCGACGGAGTCGGCGAATGCTCCAGCTACTCATCCCGGTCGCGGTCGCGGTCGCGGCAACCCCCGCCTGGGCGGCGGGAGAGTCGAGCGCCCAGGGGAACCTGGACCTCGTCTGGGTCCTCCTCGCGGCGGCCCTCGTCTTCCTGATGCAGGCCGGCTTCATGTGCGTCGAGTCCGGCCTCGCGAGGGCCAAGAACTCGATCAACGTCGCGGTCAAGAACCTGACGGACTTCGTCGTCGCCGTCGCCGCCTTCTGGGTGGTCGGCTTCGGCATCATGTTCGGGGTCTCGAACGGCGGCCTCTTCGGCACCTCGGGCTTCGTCCTCGAGTCCACCGATCCCTGGGTCCTCGTCTTCTTCGTCTTCCAGGCGGTCTTCGTCGGCACCGCCGCCACCATCGACGGCGGCGCCGTCGCCGAGCGGACGAGCTTCCGCGCCTACCTCACGCTCTCGCTGGTGACCTCCGCGCTCATCTACCCGGTCTTCGGCCACTGGGTCTGGGGCGGGGCGCTTCACGAGGCGACGCTGGGCGCAGACGCCCTCGGCTGGCTACAGCGGTTGGGCTTTCACGACTTCGCCGGCTCCAGCGTCGTCCACTCGGTGGGGGGGTGGGTCGCCCTCGCGGGCATCGTCGTCATCGGCCCGCGCATCGGGAAGTTCGACGCCGAGGGCAAGCCGCGCCGCATCCAGCCGAGCAACCTCCCGCTGGTCTACCTCGGCGTCTTCATCCTCTTCTTCGGTTGGTTCGGCTTCAACTGCGGCAGCACGCTCGCCGCCACCAAGGACGTCGCGCACATCGCCTTCAACACCTTGCTGGCCGCGGTCTTCGCCGGGCTCGCCACCGCGGCCACCTCGTATCTCCACACGGGACGCATCGAGGCCGGATCGCCGCAAACGGCGTCCTCGCGGGGCTGGTAGGCGTCACCGCGGGCTGCGACGTGGTCGACGCCGGCGGCGCGGCCTTCATCGGCCTCGGCGCGGGCATCGTGTGCTACCTGGCGACGCGGATGATCGAGCGACGTTTTCGCCTCGACGACGTCGTCGGCGCGGTCGCCGTCCACGGCTTCTGCGGAGCGTGGGGCACCCTCGCCCTCGCCGGCTTCATGGCGGTCCCCGCCGGCGGCTCGCGCCTCGGCCTGTTCGCGGTCCAGGGGCTCGGCGTGGCGGTCTGCTTCGTCTGGGCCTTCGGCACCGCGTGGGTCACGTTGAAGGCGATCAACAAGCTCACCCCGCTCCGCGTCAGCCCCGAGCACGAGCGGATGGGCCTCAACGTCGCCGAGCACGGCGCACGCTCCAGCCTGCTCGACCTCGCCCACGCGATGCAGGGCGTGAGCCTGTCGGGTCGCTACGATCCCTCGGCGAAGGTCGAGGTCGATCACGGGACAGAGGTGGGAGATCTCGCGGAGATGTTCAACGAGATGGTGGACGCCGTCGCCGCTGAGCAGGCGGGGGTCGACGCGGCCCAGCGGTCGGCGGAGGAGGCCCTCGACCGCGCCGAGGCCCATCGCTCCCAGGCCGAGAAAGAGACCGAGCGCGCCACCAACGCCTTGCGCAGCCTGGACGCCGAGCGCGCGATGGTGGAGCGGATGGCCGACGAGAGCGAGGCCCGCGCCCGGACGACGGAGGCCTTCCTGCACGAGGTAGGCGTCGTCCTCGAGCGCGTCGCCGCGCGCGACCTCGCGGTTCGCATGCAAGGCGACTACGGCGAGGGCTTCGGGCGCATCCGCGACGTGCTCAACGTGGCCGTGGGAAACCTCGACGCCGCGCTGTCGCAGGTCGCAGAGGCCGCGACCCAGATCGCCGCGGCCTCGGAGCAGATCACCACCGGCAACGAGCTCATCGCTCGCTCCGCCGCCGAGCAGCAGTCCGCCGTCTGTGTGGTCACCGACAACCTCGGCCAGCTCAGCGCCAGCAGCGGCCACACGACCGAGACCGCAGCGACGGTGGCGAGCCTCTCCGAGCAGACGCTGGACGCCGTGCAGGGCGGGACTGAGCGGATGGACCGCCTCGCAGCGGCGATGGGACAAATCCACGACGACGCCCAGCAGACCACCGAGATCGTCCGATCCATCAACGAGATCGCCTTCCAGACCAACTTGCTCGCGCTCAACGCCGCCGTCGAAGCCGCCAACGCCGGTGAGGCGGGTCGAGGCTTCGGCGTCGTCGCGGCGGAGGTGCGGCGGCTGGCTCGACGGAGCGCCGAGGCCGCCTCCGACACCGAGGCTATGCTGGCAGCGGCGGTGGCGAGCAGCCGGTCCGGGGTCGCCCTCAACGCCGAGGTCAGCACCAGCTTCCGGGCCATCCGCGAGCAGGCCGAGCGGGTCTCCGAGATGATGGGGGACATCCGCGGCGCCGCCGTCGACACCTCCGAGGGCGTCGATCGAATCGACGCCCAGATGCGCGACACCGCCCGTCAGGTCCAGGCCAGCGCCGGGACCACCCAGCAGACCGCCTGCGCCGCCGAGGAGATGGCCGCCCAAGCCGTCGCGATGCGCGAGATGGTCGCCGCCTTCGTGCTCAGCGCCACCCGCGAGGGGCGCTGGTCACCGAAGCTCCAGGCGGTGGTCTGAAGCCTACTCCGCGGGCCCGTCCGCGCACTCCGACCACCCGAGCCGCACCGTCTCGGCGGGCGGGTAGCCCTCCTCCCCCGGGCGACCCTCGTAGGGGACCACGAGCTTGTGGCCCACATCGCACGCCATCCGGTAGGCCATGAAGCCGCCGCGCAGCAAGCCGACGTGGCGTTCCAGAGCTGGTCGCCCTCGGGGTTCTGCGTGCCCTCTGGGCGCACCATGGCCGTGGCCCGTCAGTCGTAGGCCTCGGGCAACAAGACCGGCGTCGGTCGATCGCCGCCGATGGTGGGCAGCGCGATCCCCAGGGTCGCGATATCGTCGTCGGCGTCCACCGGGTGATCGTCTCGGCGCCGTGGTTGTCGAGCTCCAGTTGGAAGGGCATCACGATCTGCCCCACGTCGGCGAAGCGGACGGGCACGCGCCAGAGACCCGCGGCCGGAACGGGTAGGCTACCGGATCACGCGACCGCGGCGAACGAGGCGACCTGCGGGGGTGTACGCTCGGCGCCCGTGGCGTTGTAGAGCGTCACCGTCGTGCTGCGCTCGATCTGCAACGAGAGCGACGCGCGGTAGGCCAGGACCCGGTCCTTCGCGGAGCCCTCGAGGGCTGGCCCCCCGAGCTTCACGAAGTCCTCGAGGCGTTGCTCCACGAGGGACTCGGTCTCATCGATCTCTGCCGCGGTCTCGTCGGGCAGCTCACCGAGCAGGTCCCGAGCCTCTTGGATGCCCCGCGCGATCGCCTCGCCGATCTCCTCGGCGTAGGCGCGACGCCCTTCCTCGGTGTCCGCCCCCTCGTAGCCCACCACCGCGAACTTCGCGATGCGCTCGGCGGTGCGCTCGGGGCTGAAGAACTCACGCAGGCGCTCGATGGGGTCGAGGGCCTCGAGCTCCGCTTGCTCCTCGGGGTCGTCACTGAGCAGCTCGACGCTCCCGCGCAGGCTGAAGCTCACCTCACGGGTGATCTCCCCCTCCTCGGTGCGAATCGACCTCAGCGACTGGAAGTTCACCTCGAATTGGGCACGGGCGCGATGCAGGGTCCCAGCAACGGCCTCACCTTTGTCTGGCCGTTCGCTTGGGGTGGGCGGTGCCTGGAGTGACGGCACCGGCCGAGTCATCAGGTGGAATCGAGGCGCACTGTTGACGTTGCCGAGACCCTGCATTCTTGTTCCTCACGTCCGCTCATTCGCGACATCGTCGGGAGCGAGCTCGACTTGAGGATTATCTTGCGAGTTTATCCGTCGAGTTCCGACCGGAGAACAAGCCACCCCCCTTGTGGCGCGTCCGGCCGAGGAGGATCGGCCCGGCGACGGGGCCCTCGAAGCGCAGCGCCACCCACCCCGTCAGGCCCGCCCCGGGCACCCCACGGGCGTCGCGCACTCGCACCTCCGGTGGGGGCAGCCCCAGCACACCGCACGCCGCTTCCACGTCCATCACCAGGGCCCGTGCGCCAGCCACCCGCTTGTAGTGGCGGTTCACGACGTAGGGCGTCCGGCCGACCCAGACGCGGCTCGGCGCGAGCAAGCGGTCGCTGCCCTCGAGCACCTCCGCGCCCTCGACCCGCAAGCGGCCGACGCCCGTGGCCCGCAGCTCCGAAAAGCCCGCCATGGCTTGTTCGAGCGTGGCCCAGGCGCGCCGCGACCTGGGCGTGACCGGCCGGCGGTCCCGACGGCACGGAGAGATGAGCAGCAGCCGACGGCTCTCGGGATCAAAGGCGAACGACAGGTGTGGCAAGCGCTCGTCGGCGCGGCGCCCGTGCCGGTCGTGCCCGGTGACAAACGGCGGGAGCTGCTCTCCCCGCCCGATCTCCTCCTGGAAGCGACGCATCACGGCCCGCCGAAACGCCGCCGCGACCACCCGCGGAGAGCAATCTTCACGCAGCCCCGAAGTCACCGAGAACGCGAGGACCCCATTCGACGTCCGCACCGGCCTCATCAAGCCGAGGCCAAGGAACCGCCCATTCCCGAGAACGAGGGGCCCGGACACCGCCTCCTCGAGGCACAGATCGAGGTGCCAGAGAGCGTCGGCCTCAAAGCGCGCACCCGCCGCAAACGCCCCCGCGGGCAGCTCGTCGGCCTCGAACGGCGCCCGCTGCGCGTGGACCTGTTCGACCCTCGCGCGAACGCCCGCGTGCCGCAGCGCCGAGGAGACCGCCCGCCGAAGCTCGCCCGGCGAGGCATCTCCACCGCGACCTCGCGGAGCGGGGAGCGCGATCGGCGTGACGGTCCGCCAACGCCTCCGGCCCCGCGGCTCGCCGACACCGAAGGCCTCGAGGCCCGGGTCACTGATCCTCTCCACGACGCCGTCAGCGTCCCGGAGCGACAAGCCGGAGAACGCGGCAAAGACGGGCTCGGCTTTCAAAGGGCCCGCCCGCGGCACCTCCACCACCAAGCGCCCGACCTCGCCGGCGGAGGGCAACGGCACGATCCTCACCCGCTCGCCGGGGCCGCGCTTCCTCGCCCCATCACCGCGGCGACCGGCCAGGCTGTAGAGGATGTCGGCCTCGCGGCCGGGGAGCGCCGAGACCAGCCGAGCGATGGCCGCGTCCCGCAACGCCTCCGTGAGCCGGGCGATCCGAGCGGTGGCCCAGGCGGGGCGCAACTCGTAGAACGCCCGTCGATACGTCATCGGACGGGCGCCCCGACGAGCCGCCCCGGTCCGAAGCCAAAGACGCGGTTCTTTTCCGTTCCGAGGACCAGGCGCTCCGCTTCACACCAGGTCGCGTCGCGCAGACCCGACGGAAGCGCGGCCACCGCCGCCCGAAGATCCAGCCAGCAAAGCGACGTCCGCCACAGCGGCCAGCGCATACGCTTCTCCTCGAGGCGGCTGCCGAGAAACGCCGACGTCCGGGTGCGCAGATCACCCCACCTCGTCGTCACCGGGACCGCGACGAAAGCCGCTGCGCCCATCATCGCGAGCCACTCGAGCCAGGGCTCCGAACGTTTGTCATTGCTCGCCGTCCCGGGGCGGCTCGCCCCCTGAGCCGCCAGCGGGCTCCAGCGAAAGGACTTGCCCGTCACCATCGTCCGGGGCCCAACCAGCGTCGCCCGCAGATCGTCCGGGCCGAATCCCTTCCCCGGATGGCCCGTCGCCGAAACGAAGAGCGACCTGAAGCAACCGCGGCCACCGGACACGAAGTCGAGGTCCGAACGCCCCCCCTGCGACAGCAGCGCGACGACCAACGCCCGAAACGGCCCGTCGACCGACGCAAGCAGGCCCCGCCGCTCATCCTCCTCCATCTTGTTCAGCGGCCCCGGCCAGCACCCACCGAAGAGCCCACGCGCCCGTTCGAGGGCCTCCGTCAGCTCTCCCATCGCGAGGGCCGTCCGCAGGACCGGCACCGTCCCGCGCCACTGAAGCCGCGCCTCCTGCTCCGTCAGGTGGAGCGCATGAAGCACCCCCAGAGCCGCGAGGAACTCACCGGGGATCATGCCGCTCAGCGTCGGCAAGCGCAGCTCCGCCGAAGATGCGGTCGCCAACATCGAAGGTCCAGCGACCAGGGCCGGTCCACCCTGCGGCCCCACCTCGCCTCGCTCCTCAGCCTCCGACTGCCGGTGATCGCAGAGCTGCAAGATGCCCTCGAGCCAGGCGAGCCCATGCCATCCGAAGCGCTCCTGTACCGAGCGGAAACGGCCCGGCGCCCGGTCCGGCTCCCCGTGGCGAAGGGCCTCCGCCCGCGCGTCCAGACCCAAGACGGTGTCGACGATGTCGGCGGCCCCCTGCGGCGCCCGAACGAACGGCCGGGCCCAACCGTGGTGGCTGGCCACCAGATGCTCGACGAGCTCCGGATCGTGTGCGGGAGCCAGCAACCCATGGCGCCTGATGATCTCCACCGAGAGCGACTCGTGACGCTCGCCCTTCGGGTAGTCGGAGACAGACTCACGGGCGTCTCGTCGGCCCCCGCTCTTCGCCAGCGGCGGTCCACCCATCCGGCGCCCCAGCATCCGCTGGAAACGTGCGTCCAGCTTGCCCACGTCGTGCAGCCGCGCCGCGAGGGCGAGGTCGGCCCCCAGCTCCGAAGCCAACCCCAACCGCGCCGCCGTGGCCTCGACCCGGGCGGCGACCCCATTGAGGTGCGCCTCGAGCTCCACCGAGGAGGCTCGGAAGCTGCTCCCGTCGTTGTCCCCATCCCGCGGAGCCCGCGAGACGAACAACCAGCGAGGCCCCAGGTCGACCCAGGCGAACTTCTTCAGGTGGCGGCGCCCCCCGTCGGCCTCGATCCACTCGCTGACCTGCGTCGCGAGGGGCTCCTCCTCCTCGATGTCCGGCGCCGGGTGGATCTCGAAGCGTAGAGAGCGGTGCTCCGCCAACGCGTCGGCGCAACGGTCCTCGACGACTCGATCCGAGCTCCCGTCGAAGGTCCCGTGCACCCCGAGGCCGCCATACGCCGCCGGTACGACAACCGTGGTCCCCGGCGCGATCTCCCCGCTCGCGAGCTCCGCCTTGGCCCCCAGGCGAAGGAACGGTCGCTCACCGATCCACTCCCGAAACCCACGAGCCGAGACCCGAACTGCCTCCAGGTTGGAGGGCGGCAGCGCCCCCAACAGCGCTTGGAGGTGACCCGCGTCGCCGAGATCCAGATCGCGCCAGACGACGTGCACATCTCTATCGGCCCGGGCGCCGTGAAGGAAGGCCGACACATCGAAGGCCGGGCCGTCTGCCCGGTTCTGTGACCACAGGTCCAAGTACTCCGGCAACAGCAGCGGCGCCGAGTCCGCCGGTCGAACACACCCATCCGGCGCCCCTGGAAGATCGCCCGGAGCGCAACTGACAGGCTCCCGGCTCTCCAGCCAGCCCGCCGTCTCGAGCTCGAAGCCGCCGTAGACCGGACACGTCTTCGGCTTCCCCTTCTGGCTCCGGGTCGCCGGAACGACCGTACACACCGCCTCCCCCTCGCCCAGGCGCCCGGCGCGGTTGACCCGGCCCAGACGCTGCACGAGGGCATCCCAAGAGGCGCACTCGCTGATCATCCCGTCGAAGTCCCAGTCCACGCCGGCCTCGACACACTGCGTCGCGACCACCACCGTGGGTTCCCGGGACGCCAGCCGCTCCTCGATCGAGGCGATGACCTCCCGACGATCGAGGGCACGCATGCGCCCCGTGACGAGGAACGGCGCCCGCTCGCGGCTCTTCTCGACGAAGCCCCACCACTTCAGCGCCGTCTTCACGGTGTTCGCGACCATCAGCAGGCACCCCGCGCCGCTCTCGCGCAGGAGCTTCTTCGGCTTGCTCGTCGACCACTGCAATGTGCGCCGCGCGTCGAGACGGTCGGCGAGCACAGGATCTCGGTCGTCCTCCTCCTGCAATCGGAACCAAGACGCGTCCCTCGCCTCTCCCGGGGTCGCCGTCATGCACACGACCTGCGTCCGCGCCTCGATCCCACGCACCGGCCGTAGCTTTCGAAGGCGGCCCAGCGTATCGAGCAACGGCCCCGACAGATGGGCCTCGTCCAGCAGGAGCAGACAGTCGTTGCCGACGAGGCCCGCCTCCACGGCCCGCATGCGCGGCGAAGCGCCATACCCGCGCATCAGCAGGCGAGAGCCCACCTGGTCCACCGTCGATGTGATGATCTGAACCTCGTCGACCGATCGACACCAGCGGGGATCCGTCGGGCAGGCGCCGCGCAGACGAATGCAGCTCGGCGGGTCCGGGCACAGACGTCGCAGCGCCTCGCGGAAGGGCCGCAGCGCGGGCTCCTCCTCCACCCGCCGGAGAACCGTCGTGCCATGCTCCCAGGCCTGGTCCACCAAGACGCGGCGGTCTACGACGAGGAAGATACGGCGCGGGAACCGACCATAGGCCCCGTCGTCCGCCCCGCGGGCCAACGCGTAGACGGCGATGTCCAGCGTCGACGTCTTGCCGCACCCCGTGGGCAAGTCGAGCCCGTCGGGCCAGCGCCCTTCGCGACAGACGAACTCGGCCAACCGCACCTGCCATCGGTAGGGCTCGCGGCCCCAGACGAGTCGGTAGAACTCTGAGAACGAGGGAAGACTCATCGCAGCGGCTCCACCGGCTCCATCAGACCCAAGCCAAAGTACCGGCCGGCGCCGATCGCCAGAGGACCTTCGACCTCGACGGGGAACCGCAACCGGGTGTGCATCAACGGCCGAGCCGTCTTGCCGCGGCAGGCCCGCACATGGGGCGAGCCGACGGCGAAGGGATCCCACGACGCCTCTACCTCGACGGGCTCGGGGAGCCCCGAGTGCTCGCAGGCCAGGCGGATCGCCCGATCGACCCGTCGCCACGTCGCGGCGTTCCACCTCCGCCCCTTCACGACCTGCCGAGGCAACTCCATCGGGACCACCGTCTGCCAGACCCTCGAAGCCTGGCCCCAGCGGGCCTCCGTCAAGGTCTTGCGCGAGTCAGCGGGACCAAACCGCAGCGTCTCTCCCGCCGCCAGACCTACCGTCGCCCCCGACTCGAACCAGCGAGCCAGCACGCGCTGGACATGCCGACGGTCCTCGTCGGTCGCATCGACTGGCAATATGAATGACACGCCGAGGATCGCCCCCGAGGCGTGTCGAAAGCCGACGTGGGGGCGTGGGCAGAACGCGAGATGCGGGCGCTTCAGCGCGGCGCCGTCCTCCCCGTAGCCATGCAGCACCGGCCGCGGCGCGAGCCCCGCCCCCTCCGCGACCGCCAACAGAGCCGCGCGAACGCCGCGCGCCAGCTCCAGCGTGCGCTCCACGGGCCACGAGCGGCCCGTCAAGGCCACCGTCGTCGAGCGACTGGGGCGCGGGCCCTCCCTCCAGTCATAGGCGGCCCAGTCACAGGGCAGGACGCGCCCCGGCATCACCGCCTTCCCCGCACGGACGGCATCGAAGACCCCCTCCACCGGGACCCGAAAGAGCGTGCCGCCGCCCCCCGGACGCCAGGCCTTCTCGACGAAGGCGCCGCGCTCGCGCACCGCGAGCATCGCGAGGCTATGAGACGAGCCGACCCGCGTGCATCGCCGGCAGAGCCGCACCAGCGCCGACCGCGACTCATCCGTCGGGTCCAACGGCCACACGAAGGAGACGGGCTCGTCGCCAACGAAGCGGCTGCTCCGCGCGCATTCGGTCTTCGGCAGCTTCGGGAGCTTGCCACCCTTCTTGTCCCAGTTCGGCACGCTGTTCATCGGCACCCAGGCCTCGTAGCTCTCCTCGGGGGCGCTCCGGGGCGCGAGGATCAGCGGCGCCGGCTGCTTCTCCAGCCAGCGAAGGGCGGCGACCTCGTCCTCCCGCTCGCCCCCGTCGAACCACGCGCCGACGAGCGCATAGAGCACCCGCGCCGGGTGCGGCGGCCACTCCGACCCCATGCCCGGCGTACGCCCGGAGAATTGCCCCCCCAGGAAGGTGACGGCGACCTCGAACATCAGCTTTCGCTCCGCCCGAGCGCCGCCTCCAGGTTCGGGTGGATGCGAAGCTCGATCGTCTCGCGGCGGTAGCGAAGCCCGGTCTCCTCCGCCCGCGCGAGGGCCACGTCCACAACAGAGAGGGCCGTGGGCACGTCCACCCCTTCGAGCACCTCGTCCGCCCGGTCGTCGCGGCGGACCAGCCAACCGTCCGAGCAATCACACACCAGGTCACACTCGCTGCGGAGGTGGCCGCCGCCGCGGTGCAACGCCGCAACCGCCAGGATGCCCAGCCCCGCCAACAGGACCCGGGCCGCGTGGTCTTGCTCCGGGGTCCCGAAGTGCAGCGTGCGCGTCACGCCGAAGGAGACGACGGAGCGCTGCTCCGCGTGCCGCATCGTGATCGAGAGCCGCGGGTACTTCTCCATCGAGGGTGGCACGACGCCAAGGCCCTGCTTGACCAGCGTCTCGGGGCCGTCCCCCAGATCCACCTTCTCCGACGACGGCAAGCCCATCGGATCCAGGCGTCCGCCGGGTCGGCTCATGCGGAAGGCATCGACGGCCACGACCTTGGACCACACCGCCTTCTCATGGCGCCCCCGCCACGCGTTCGCCGCCTGACGGCTATGGGAGTCCCAGCCACCCAGAACGAGCAGAATGGGCGCGTGCTCCAACAGCGGAGCCGCGTCCTTCCGGCTCGCCCCCCGCAGGGCCTTGGCCACCGCCGACTTCTTCCAGGCCGTGCCGTCCATCAGCTTCGCGCTGTCCACCGCCGCGTCGTAGGTTCGGTGGGGGAGCTCCAGATCCGTCAGCGTGCCGATCCCCGCGACCTCCATCGAGTGCAACGGCAGCTCCAGCACCCGCCCCCGCACCAGCTCGAGGAGCGCCTCCTCCATGCGGTTCGCCTGCGAAGCCGCCGAATCCAGCAGGCAGGTGTCGACCACTTCGTCGCCAACCCTGCGGCGCGACCACACATAGCGGGGTCCCTTCTCATCCCCCTTCGCCTGCGCGAAGGTCGGAGGCGAGACGAGGTCGCCCTCCCCACCCAGCGGTTGCAGCTCGCGGCGGACCGAGAGGCCGCGCACAGCGGGCTCCCGCATCAGCTCAGACAAGACATCGAGCGAGTAGTCCATTCTCTCCTCCTCAATCGCGGTTTGATGCTCTCTTCAGGTCATCGGGGGAAGACGCAACACGCTCAGCGCTCGCCTGGGGCTGTCGTTCAGCCACCGGCCGATAGTGTTCCAGCGCCGCCTGGAGTTCGTCTCTGACTGCGTCGACGAGCCAGCCAGGAGCGACGGCCTTGCACATCGGCCCCCATTCCAGGACGAAGCGAACCAGCTCCTGCCCACCGGTCTTCATCTCGAGGCGCACGCCACCGTCGGGCAAGCGCGCCGTACGGGCCGATTCGTGCCAGTCGCGGCGGATGACATAGTCAGCGGCCTTGGGAGCGAAGTCCAAGACGACCTGGTCCACGCCATCGGCGGAGAACATGCCGAACCACGGGTCTAGCTCAGCGTCGGGGTTCCACTCCGGTGGGTAGTCGAAGACATCGGCGGCTTCACTCGACTGGATTCGCTCCAGCGCCAGGCGGCGAACGTCCCCAGCGGAGTTCCATCCCAGCAGGTACAATGCGCGCCGGTACACCACCAGCGTCAGCGGTCGAAAACCATCGAAGGACCGAAGGCCACGCCGCCCGGCATAGACCAGGTCGAGGCGACGCGTCTGCAACAGCGCCGTGAGGACGTCGTTGAGCACATCGTCGCACCCGGTGTAGCTCCGACCGGGCTCACACTTGACCCGGATCTTGCGGCCCAAGTTGCTCGAGAAGCGCGGCGATGCCGAGGCCTCGACGGGCGAGAGCTCGGCGTACACGCGGGCGAGGAAGGTGCCGGCGAGGAACCCGGATGTCTGCTGGCCGATATAGAGTCCGATTCGGTCCGCCAGCGCGACGTTCAGGCGACCCTCGAGGGGGTCCAGGGCCCAGACCTTGTCGCGCCCGGTCCCCTTGGTCGTCAGCGGCGCGACCTCCTCGAGTTGCTTCAGGTCCCGAAGGGCGACGCGGCGCGTCTCCCCCAGAAACCGAGCCGCCGCGGCGGTCGTGGTCCGGCCGACCGTCTGGAGGTAGAGCAACAGTTGAACCAGGCGTTGCGCAGACGTCCGACGCGGCGCGGCGCGGCGCGGTCACCACCAGCAACGTCTGTAGGCGATTGCCCTTCCATGAGACTCACTCCGATTGGCCTCGAACGAGAGGCAGCGTCGCAGACTAGCGGGGTCGCGTCCAGCGGCTCAGGCGCCATCCAATGGCTCTGTTCGCCTGTTCAGTGCCAACCGTCGACCTCCCTATTCCGGCAGGATGGGTCCACGCGGCACAGCGCAAGGAGAGCCTCCCATGAACGAGACCATCCAGCAGAGCGAAGAAGAGCAAGTGCTCATCCCGGCGCGCATGATCAACGAGTGGGTCTACTGCCCCAGGCTCGCCTACCTCGAGTGGATCGATGGCGAGTGGGCGGACAGCGCAGACACGGTCGACGGGCGGCGGGTCCACCGGAGGGTCGATGCGGGGGAAGACGCGCTCCCCGGTCCGGAGGAGATGGAGCCCGAGGGGGAGGTCGTGGGGCGCAGCATCCTGCTCTCCTCCAAGGAAGACGGGATAGTCGCCCGGCTCGATCTCGTGGAGTTGCGCGGGGGCGCGGCGCGGCCGGTCGACTACAAGCGCGGGCGGTGCCCGGACCTCCCGGAGGGCGCCTGGTTGCCCGAGCGCGTGCAGCTCGCCGCCCAGGCCATCGTGTTACGCGCCAGCGGATACACCTGCACCGAAGGCAGCCTCTACTTCGCCCAGTCCCGCCGCCGCGTAGACATAGAGATCGACGAGACGCTCACCCAGGCAGCCCTCGAAGCGGCGGGTGCGTTGCGTCGTGCCAGGGAGGAGGCGAGCCGTCCGCCGCCGCTCGTGGACTCGCCCAAGTGCACTCGGTGCTCCCTCGCGCCTATCTGCCTGCCCGACGAGGCGGCGTATCTGGCGGGGGCCAAGGAGGCCGGGGAGGACGGCATCCGTCGATTGGTCCCGGCGCGGGACGACGCCGTGCCGCTCCACGTCGGGCACCAGGGCGCGGTGATCGGAAAGCGAGGCGAGGAGCTCATCGTAAAGTTCAAGGGAGAGAAGCTCGCCACCGCGAGGCTGCCGGGGACCAGCTCTGTCGCGCTCTACGGCAACGTCTCGATGACCACCCAGGCGAAGCGAGCGCTCCTCCGCCGCGGCGTCCCCATCGCCTATCACTCCAGGGGCGGGTGGTTCGACGGGGTGACGAGGGCCTGGTCGGGCCACGCCCTCGCGACGAGGAGGGCGCAGTACCGGGCCGCGGACGACGACACAAAGACCCTCGCCATCGCCCAGCGGATCGTGCGCGTGAAGATCGCCAACCAGAGAACGCTCCTGCGCAGGAACCACCCCAATCCCCCCACCGACGCGCTCCGAGAGATGAAGCACCTCGCCCAGCGAACCGCCGAGGCCCCTGACCTCGACACGCTCCGGGGTTTCGAGGGCCGAGCCGCCGCCCTCTACTTCGCCCGGTTCGGAGAGTTCGTAACGGCCGAGTTCGCCCAGGACTTCCAGTGGAAGCGGCGCACCAGGCGCCCGCCCACCGATCCCATCAACGCGATGCTCGGGTTCGCCTACGCCATCCTCGCCCGCGAGTGGGCCGGGATGCTTCAGAGGGTAGGCCTCGACCCGATGCTCGGCTTCCTCCACGAGCCGAGAGCCGGACGCCCGGCCCTCGCCCTCGACCTCATGGAGGAGTTCCGCCCCCTGCTGGCCGACTCCGTGGTCCTAACCGCCATCAACAACGGCGAGGTCAGCCCCCGCCACTTCGTACAGGCCGGACCCGCGTGCAACCTCAACGCCAGCGGTCGCAAGAAGTTCCTCCACACCTGGGAGCGTCGTCTCGACACCCTCGTCACCCACCCCGTCTTCAAGTACCGAATCAGCTACCGAAGGACCCTCGAAGTCCAAGCCAGGCTCTTCGGCCGCCACCTCCTGGGCGAGCTAGACGACTACCCAGAGTTCAGGACCCGTTGAGATGAGAAGCCGCTACCTCGTGACCTACGACATAGGCGACCCCAAGCGCGGCGCCCTCATCTACCGGCTGATGCGGGGCTACGGAGACCACCTACAGCTCTCCGTCTTCCTCTGCGAGCTCTCCCGCCAAGAGCGCATAGAGCTCCAGGCCCGCCTCGAGCCCCTGATCAACCACCGACAAGACCAGATCCTCTTCGCCAACCTCGGCCCAACCGACGGCCGCTCCCAAACCGCCATAGAAGCCCTCGGCCGCCGCTACGACCTTCCCGAAACCCTCGCCATCATAGTATGATGCGAGCGCTCCAGTGGTAGCGCCAACCCCGCCACCGCTCGCAAAGCCCGATTTGCTCTATGAAATCACGCCCCTACGCCCCCCCAAGCCAACCAAAGAGAACCACCCAGCCTCCCCCACTCCCCAACCAAAACCAGGACCCCTCGAAATCCAACCCACAACCCACCAGAAGCACACCACTTTTTCCACGGTGGGGGGGCGGGGGGGGGGGGGGGGGGGGGGGGGGGGGGGGGGGGGGGGGGGGGGG
>CAYOBQ010000002.1:0-123886 GCA_964402225.1 uncultured Nannocystaceae bacterium
GGCCGGCGGGCACGCACATCACTTGGTCGCTTGGTCTGCCGCACCGTCCTAGGGGGGCCTTGGCGAGCTGGTAGATCTGCTTCTGACTGTAGATCCGAACGGGAAACCGCCGAGCAATGTCCCCCTGACCGGTAACCCAGCCCCCACCCTCCCGTTCCTCCAAGATCGGGTCCTGCTCGCCGTCCTGACTCCATTGAATTCGGAACCGCGCCCTGTCCTTGCGATACGTGGCGACGAAGCGAGTGCCCTGGGTCAGCAGCCCCTCGTCCCTGCGTTGGCGATAGACGCCGCGGTAGTTGCTGAGATCGTCTCGGATGGCCTCCTGCACTTCGTCCTCCCGGCGCATCTCGATGCGAAGGAACTCGACTAGCGAGGACTTCCCCGTCCCGCGGCCTCCGATGATCGCGGTGAACCAGGGGCTGAGCTTCACCTCGTACGGTTTCCCTCGCCCCAGGTACCGGGCGTCCGCAACCTCGAATGACTCCAAGACCTGCTCCGAGTGGATGTTGGGATCTCCCCCCCTGATCCGAGCGTTGCACGGACAGCGGCCCGTCGAGCAGCGCGAGGCGAAGCCCCTCGAGGCTCGGCGTCCCCATCTTGACCCAGGTGAAGTGGCTCCCCGGATACCTGCTGCCCGGAGGGCCCGAGGCATGATGCGAATCGGACCCGAGGACCTCCGTCCAACGGAGCCTCAGCTCATCGTATAGCGGAGGCTTCTCGGCGTCCGCGGCGACCACCTCCATCGCGATGATGGACGTGGAAGCCAACGCCTGCTCCAGGGTCTTGCCGCGGAGGGCCTCAAACAACCCGCTCGCGTCGTCGACGTGCGCAGGTATCGCGATCCCGCCTTGACGGCGGATCTGAGAGACGACGTCCACGAACGAGCTGTCCGTGACGGCGTCACTATCGCCTCTGGTGCCCTCGAACCTCGCCGCGGTCAGGAGACCGTCGATCTTCGACCCGGTGGTTCCGGGACCGAAGATCGCGAGGAGGTGAACCCCACCGTTGACCGAGAGTTCTACCCCAGTCAGCCGAGGCGGGCGTGTGGCTGTGGAAGTCGAACCTCCACCACCTCGCCCCGCTCCATTCCCAGTCGACTCCGCTCACCCACCGTCTCCTCGTCCACCGCCGATCTAGCCCCTATCGGGCCGTCGCAGGCAAGCCCGTCGACGCAAGAGGCGAGCCGGGAGCGGAGCGCGTAGCCGGGGCTACTCGAGGGCGAGGACGTCGATGCAGACGTCGGGGTACTCAGCGCGTGGGTTGACCTCGGGGAACTGCGTGACCAGGCAGTCGTTGTAGGTCTGCAGGATCAGGCAGCGGCGCTCCGGGTCGACGTAGTAGGAGAGGGCAGCGGCGTCCTCACCCTCGTCCACGAAGGACATGCCCGGGTCCTGGGTGGCCCGCGCGATCTGGGCTACGAAGGAGTTGACGCCACAGGCCCACTCGACGCGGAGCAGGGAGAGCTCCGTGCGGAACGCCAGCATCTCTACCAGCGCGTGCTGCCAGTTGCGGGTGTAGGCCCCGTGCTGGGACGCAGCGATCAGGGCGTTGGCCATGTCGATGCCCGTCAACAGGAGCTGGGTCGCCTCCTCGTCGGTGACGCAGCGGTGGCCCTCGGGGCAGGGGTTGGTGATCTCGTAGGCCTGCATCTCTCGGATGGCGGCGAGGGCCGAGATCGCGTCTTGGATGGCGTCTCGACCCGGGCCCTCATCTCCGGCCGCGGCCCCTGCGTCCACGTAGTCCTGCATCTCGGCGGCCACCTGACGCAGCGCCTCGACCATCCCATCGTTCGCCTCCTGGGCGGCGGCGGAGCGCTCGACCCCGTCCCCCGCCTCCGGGACCCGGAAGCCGTCCGCGAACGGCCCCGTGGCGTCGCGCAGGAAGTAGTAGCTGTCGAAGGCGTCGGCCCACAGCTCCTGCACCGTCTGGGCCCGCGCGTTGCTGTGCGCGTCGTCCTCGAAGGCATCGGACTCGTAGCGCGCGTCGAGCTCCTCGATGCGGTCCCGGGCCCGGACGACGCTCGGGTGCTCGTCGCCGGGGCCACCCTCGAGGTCACGTACCGCCGAGTCGAGGGTGTGGGAGGCGCGGCTGAGCTGTCGGCCCATCGCCCACAGCTCGAGGCCAAAGTCGGCCCCCCTGCGCTGGGCCTGGACCATGCGGCTGACCATCTTGTCGACGGCGACGAGCGTGTTGCCTCGCTGGTCGCGGCGCTCACCCCACAGGCCATTGTCGACGAAGGCGTCGAAGCCGTTGAGGGGCAGTCGAGCTTGCAGGCTCAGCGCCTGGTCCGCCAACGCGGTGTCGGCGACCCCGCCGATGTGAGTGATGAGCTCGGCCAGCGTGATCTCCCGGACCGCGACGTTGATCGCGTGGGTGGAGGTCGAGTCGTTGTCAAAGACTCGGACCGCGACGGTGTGCTCGCCGGCGTCACGGAAGACGTGGCGCACGCTCGTGAGGCCGACGCCGGCGTACTCCGGGTGCCCGTCCCCATCGAAGTCCCACTCGATCCGCGCCAGCGGATCACCGGGGGCACCAGCGATGGCGCTCACGGAGAACGACATGGCGACGATCTCGTGGGTGTCCTGGGGCGACGTGATGCTCTGGATGACCGGATCGACGTCGCGAACCTCGACCCGCACGGTCGCTGTGTCCTCGCTGTCCTCGTCGCGGACCCGGAGCGTGGCGTTGAAGACGCCATTGTCGACATAGGTGTGGGCGACCTGCGCCCCCTGCGCATCCTCGTCGCCGTCGCCGTCGACATCCCAGGCGAAGAGACCGATGGGATCGGCGGCGCTGCCCGCCCGGCTCCCACGGCCATCGAGCACCAGCTCCTCCCCCTGGTCGACGACGTAGGGCCCGCCGGGGTTGGCGGTGGGATCCACGTCGCGGACGGTCACCCGGAAGGGCGCCGTCGCCGTGGCGCCGAGGGAGTCGGTCACGCGCAACCGGCCCACGAAGGCACGGTTGGTGCTCGTGGGGAAGGCCACGACCTCACCTTGGGCGTCGTAGACGCCATCGCCCTCGAAGTCCCACTCGTAGAGCGCGATGTGGTCGGCCTCCTCCGGCGAGCGCGACTGGCTCCCGTCGAGCTGGAGACCATCGCCCTCGTCGACCAGATAGGCGTCGGCGACGTCGGGATCCCGGGCGGGGTGGTCCGCCGGCACCGCCACCGCGACTGGAGGGGCGTTGACGGTGAACGGGTGAAGCTGCTCGCGGCGCACGCCCTGGCAGTTGGCGACGCTCACCGTGAGCACGTAGCTGCCGGGGGCCTCGATCGGCGTCCCCGCCACATAGGGCTGGGGGTCGGCGCCGTCCCGAGAGAGCTCGGCGATGACGTTGCTGGCGCAGCTCGCCGGCCCGTCGATCTCCCAGCTCATCTCCGCGGTCGCGACCAGCTCGCCGGACTCGGCGCCGTCGATGTCAGCCTCGAGGCGCTGGGCCGTGAGGTAGCCCCGCGTCGCCACCGACTCGTTGCCGCAGGCGTCGGTCGCGGTGACGCGGAGCGTCCGCCCGCAGCCATCCGCCTGCACCTGCTGGGCGAGCGTCGGCGTGTCGTCGAGGTTGTCCTCGAGCTCGATCTCGGGCTGCGGCACCTGGTCGACGCCGTAGCACACGCCCTCGCGGAGCCCATCGCCGATGCTGATCTGCGGGCCCGTCCGGTCGAAGGGTACGCGCCCACCCGAGGTGACGCGCGCGTTGCCGCCATTGCCATCGTCGAGCAAGACCTCGATCTCGTGGCGCCCCTCGGGCACCAGGTTGGCGTTGATGCTGAGCTCGACGCGCTGCGCGCTCCCGTCGACGTTGGTCTGGACCGCGCGCTGGGCCACCTCGACGCCGCCCACCACGATGGTGGCCGTCACGCGATCGCCCTCTGGATCGGCGACCTCGATGACCACGTCGCGGGCGCCGGCCCCGACACAGGTGTCCTCGCCAGCCCGGGGCCCGATGAGCTCGCCTGCGGGCGGCGCCTCGGCGCCCACCTCGATGTCGGCCTCGGCGGGCTCGGAGCAGGCGCCCGCGGCGTCACAGACCACCACCCCGATGGTCTGCACCAGGCCCACCTGCCAGCCGGGGCTCACGAAGCCCTCGATGAGCACCCCTTCCCGGTCGGCGGGGACGTCATCGCGACCGAAGAGGCCGTCGCTGTCGGTGTCCCACTTCCAGAGCGTGATCCGGTCACAGGGCGCGTTCGGATCGAGGGAACCACGGCCATCGAGGCGAACCGGCGCGAAGCCGTTGCCGACCGGGCCCGTCACGTAGGGCCCGCCCGCGTCCGCCACCGGGCGGAGGTTGTCCACGTCGATGATGACCTCGATGGCGTCGGTGTCGGTGTGCCCGCTGGCATCGGTGACGCGCAGGCTCGCCGGGAACCGGATGACGCCGTCCTCGCCGGGGAGCGCCACGACCGGCCGCGTGAAGCGCGGGCCGGTGGCGTCGTCGAAGGCGCCGTCGAGGTCGAGATCCCACTCGTAGCGGATGATGGCGAAGCCGAGCTCCGCCGGGGCGTCGCTGCTGCTCTGGCTGCCGTCGAACTCGACCTGCCGCTCGCAGCCCGTCCGAAACGGGTTGGCCACGGCGCGGGCCGTGGGCCCGACGACCACGCGGACGGTGGCGATGGACTCGGCGGTGACGCCGAAGCGGTCGGTGACCTCGAGGCGCACGTCGTACTGGCCGGGCCGGTCGATGCCGAGGCCGACGAGCTGGTTCCAAGAGAGGGCGCCAGGGCGAGCGCCCTGGAACTCGAAGCTCCCGTCGTTGCGCAGATCCCAGCGGTAGCGAACGATGTCGTCACCGGCGGAGGCGTCGGGGTCGAGGCTGCCCGCGGCGTCGAGCTGGAGCGCGTCGCCGACGACCAGCACGTAGGGGCCGTCGACCTCGCCGTCCCCGTCTCGGTGGCCGCCGGCGGAGGCGACGGGCGGGCGGTTGCCGCGGTTGACGGGGACCTCGATCACGGTCTCACCCACGTTGCCGTTGCTGTCGGTGACGCGCAGGCCGATGCGGTTGGGCTCACCGAAGGTGAACCGCGAGAAGCTGTGGGAGACGTTGCGGCCGACGGCGTCGCCGAAGGCGCCGTCGCCGTCCAGATCCCAAGTCCAGCTCACGACGTCGACCTCCGGGTGGCTGTGCTCCGAGCCGCCGCCGTCGATCGTCAAGCGCTCGCCGGGGGCGGCGGGGTTGGGCCGGATGTCGATGGAGGCGCTCGGGCTGCGCGGGTGCACCGTCAGCGTCGTGGTGTCCTGGTTGACGAGGCGCGTCGTGTCCTCGACCTGAAGGGCGACAGCGAACTCGCCCGGACCGTCGATGCCCAACTCGGCGAGGCGCTCGGCGCTGATCTGGGCCCGCGCCTCCTCTGCGTCGCCGTCCTCGTCTGTGCGCTCCTCCTCGACCTGGAAGCCATCATCGACGTCGTAGCTGAGGTCCCAGCGGTAGGCCGTGATGAAGTCGCCGAAGTCCTCGGCGTCCGGGTCCATCGCCTGGGAGGCGTCGAGGGTGACCCCGTCGCCAGCCAGGATGTGGTAGCCACGCTCGGGCGGATCGCTCGGATCGGCGTCGGCATGGGGCGGCGTCGGCGGCACGCGGTAGACCACCGTGTGCACCCGCTCGGCGGTGCGACCGTCGGCGTCGGTGACCACCAGTCGAACCTCGACGTCGGGGAGGTTGTCGGGGGTGGGCACCGGCTGGAAGACCCGGACCAACTCGATGACGGCCTGGTTCTCAATGTCGATGTCGCCGTCGTTGTCGGTGTCCCAGTCGTGGCGCACGATCTGCCCGTTCGGGATGGGCGAGAGGCTCTCGCGGCCGTCGAGGGTGGGGTTCGAGAAGCCGGTCACGAGGTTGATCGGAGCCGGCGTCGGGGACTGGGTGATCCGGGCCCGGGGTCGGGCAGGGAAGATCACCACGCGCACCTGGTGGGTGTGGGTGGCGCCGAAGCTGTCGGTGACGCGCAGGGTGACGAGATCCTCTTCGCCGCCCTGTCCGATCTGCTGCTGCCCGCCCTGCCAGTTCAGCGCCGCGACGAGGTCGTCCCAGGCGATCGTCGGCTGGGCACCCTGGACATCGTGCTCACCGCCGAAGGCGGCGTCGCCGTTCACGTCCCAGTCGAAGGCCTCGATGCGATCACCGCAGTCCGCGTCGGGGTCCGACGAGAGGCGCCCATCGAGGGTGAGATCGTCGCCCTCGAGGACCACGTAGCGCTCGCGGGAGGTGCGAGCGACCGGCGGACGGTTGCCCTGGTTGACCTCCACGCGGAAGGTGTCGCTGGCGGTGCGGCCGAGGTCGTCGGTGACGCGCAGCGTGACGTCGTAGCTGCCGAACTGGCGGTAGTTGTAGCGGAAGAGGCCGCCGCCACCCTCGTAGCCGTCTCGGTTGTCGACGTTCCACTCGTACTGCGCGACGGAGCGCGCCGGGTTGGGGTGGTGGCTGGCGCTGCCGTCGAAGGTGACCTGCTGGTTGCAGCCGGCGGGGTTGGGGTTCGCGCGGCCGTCCGCGACGGGGTCGCGCGGGTAGATCGAGAGCGTGGTCGCCGCCGTGACGCGCTCGCCGAGGCTGTCGGTGGCGCGGAAGCGCACGGGGTGCGGGCGGCCCACCTCGAGACCCTGGAGCTGCTGCCAAGGCACGGTGGGGGTGGCGCCCTCGGCGTCGTCGTAGACGTCGTCCCCGTCTAGATCCCACTCGAGGGCGAGCGTGTCGCCACAGCCCGTGTTGCCGTCGGTGGCGCCGCCTCGGAGCTCGAGGGCGCCGCCGATCTCCAGCACGTAGGGGCCGCCGTGGGTCGCCGAAGGCGGCACGTTCTGCGCCGCCCGCACGTCGATGTCGAGGTCCATCTCGCCGGTCTGGCCCACGTGGTCGACGACCCGCAGCGTCGCGGTGTACGGGCCCCGACGGGAGTAGGTGTGAGTGACGGTCTCGGGCCCGTCACCGGGGGCGACGAAGTCTGGATCCGCGCCGGTGTCCCACCACAGGCCGTTCGAGTCGTCGAAGTCCCACTGGTAGGCGACGATTCGCCCGGATGCGTTGGGGTGGAAGGAGTCTGAGTGATCGAAGGTGACGCGACCGTTATTCCCGCCGGCGCAGCCCTCGGTGACCTGAGCGGGGACGGCGGTGCCGATGGCCAGGGGCTTGGGGTTGAAGATGGTGGGCGTGAGCACCAGCCCCGCCATCGCGGTGTTGAGGTAGTGGCGGCCCCAGCGGCACGTGACGGAGACGCCACCGCACCAGCCGTCGTTGATCCGGCCAAAGGTACCGTAGCCGTACTGCGGGTTGTTGACGTCGAGGGACCGCTCCTGGGCGCGGATGTAGTAGGTGCTGAACTGCCGGAACCAGTCGTTGCCACCCACGGCGTCGAGCTCGGGCGTGCCGGTTCGGTAGCCCTTCTGGTGGGAGTAGATGGCGTAGGTGTTGCCGCAGCGCCCCTGGTTGTCGACGCCGTTGGTGTCGCCACAGAGGTGGTCTCCGTTCTGCCACAGGCCCGAAATCCAGCCGCCCCTCGAGTGGTTCCGGTGCAGGTTCGCCGCGCTCCAGTAGCGCGCCGTGTAGGCGAGGTAGCGATCGTAGGATCGGCGGAGCTCGCCGCGGGTGTGGGGCGCGCGGGCGCGGCCCCGGCTGTCGTAGGCCGGCGTCCCGGGGAAGGCCACGGCGTTGTCGTTGGAGGCGAACTGGTGCGCGCCGAGCCAGCGCGCCGCGACGAAGGCCCCGCCCGTGAGCTGGAAGGCCGAGCGGCCGCTGCTGTTCCGGTAGCCTGAGCCGCCGTCGCCGTTCTGGTTGTTGATGAGGTTGTTGACGATTCGGTACTTGTGGAGGTTGTTCACGATGACGCCGTAGGGCCCACCAGCCACCTCGGCGCTCTCCAGCCCGATGTAGGCCCACTGGCTGGTGGAGCCATCGCTGTAGCCGCAGTGTCGGCTCCCCGAGGCGCGATAGTAGTACCAGCCACCGCCGCTGCACCCGGCGTCGATCTGCTCATAGCCCAGATAGTCGACGGCCTGCTGGATGTACCACTCCCAGGTCTGGCCCCGGACCCCGTTTTGTCCGAGCTGCAAGGGGGTGCCTGCCAACGCCGGGAGCACCGTCGCCAGCGAGCCAAGGTTCATCCCCTGGTAGTAGACGTTGTGGTGCACAGCGATGGCGCCGCGGTTGTCGGTCGTGCCCGGGATGCGGTTGCAGATGCGGGGGCTCCCGTCACCGTTGTAGCCGCACTGGTTCGACTCGTCCCCGGCCTCCACGCCCAATGTCCGGGCGCGGCCGTTGATGAGGTAGTTGGCGAAGCGCATCGCCGTCTCGGCGTAGGGGTCGGCGTGCCACCGCTCGTCGTTCGCGGCGGCCCAGCCGTCGGGGAGCGGCCGGCCGTGGGCGTTGATGGTGCCGGGGGGGTAGGCCGGCAGGTGACCGTTGACCGTGAGCAGCCACAGGGAGAGGCCCGTCGCCCGCCAGTCGGGGGCGCGCGCGTGGAGGGTGCTGACGTTGTAGCCGCTGCCGCTCGTCTGAGCGCGGTGCAGGTACCACATCGTCTCCTTGAGCGTGTGGTCCCGGGCTATCTCGACCTGCTCCGCCGTCCAGTCCCGTGGATCGGCGGAGAGCGCGAAGTCGTAGACGAACATCCGAAACGTCGAGAAGAGATCCTCCCCGGTGCAGGTGCTGCGCACTCGCACGTTCACGTTGAGCGACGTGTTGCGCTCGACGGAGGGGACCAGGAAGGTTCGTCCGAGATCCGCGACGGCCCGCGTCGAGCCGTGGCGGCTCACCCGTCGAGACGGCTCATCGGCGAAGTCCCCGTCGCGGTCTGCATCCCACCAGACGTCGTAGCTCCCGCACTCGGCGTCTCGCAGCGTCGCCTTCAGCGTCACCCGCGCCCCCTCGTAGACGGGGTGCGGGAGGCTGGTGTTCTTCTGCGAGTGCGGGACGACGAGCACCCGCTCCGCGTGGGCCGCCGTGATCGGCGAGAGCCACAGGAGCGCTGCCGTTGTCACCATCGCGCCGAGTCCTCGATTCATACTGGATCCCCCAAAACGAACATTCATCACAGGGATTCCATATCCTCTAGTTCGATTTCAAGTCGAACGCGCGCAAGTGGGCCTCGAGGCCCGGCGCCAGTGGAAATACGGATGTCTGGAGAAGATCGGTAATGGGGGCTGTCGAAGCTGACCCACCGACCGTGGGCTCGCGTCGACTCGCGGGGAGGGGGGTCAAGAGGCGGTGGAATCACCGCCTCTCGAGGGACGAATCAGTCTTCGTCCGCGACGCACTCGTCGGGCACGTCGATGGCGTCGGCGTCGGGCTCCTGGGGCACGATGCAGCCATTGTAGGTGTCGACCATCAGGCACCGCGTATCGAGGTGGACGTAGAAGGCCAGGGCCGCGGCGTTGTTGCCATCGTCCACCATCTCCAGCCCCGTTGACTGACGCTCACGGGCGAGGAGCGCGAAGCGGTTGTGTCGTCCGCAGAGGAACTCGACGCGCAGGATCGAGAGCTCGATGCGGAACTTGAGCAACAGCACCAGGTGCTGCTGCCAGATCCGCGTGTAGGCGCCAGCGTTCGCCGCGGCCGTGAGGGCGTTGACGAGGTCCATCGCCTGGAGCTCCATCGTGAGCGCTTCCTCGTCGGTCACGCACTCGACCCCGTTGGGGCACGGGTTGATCACCCGCTTGGCTTGCAACGCGCGCATCTGCTCGACCACCTGGATGGCGTCCGTGATCTGCGCGCGGCCGGGGCCGGTGTCCTCGTCTCCGGCGTCCACGTAGGCCTGCATATCGGCCTGCACATCCTCGAGGATCGCCACGACCTCCGTGTTGATGCGATCCCCCGCCTCCGCCGCCTCGACCGGGTCGTCGCTGGGCAGCTCGTAGCGGCCCTGCGCGTTGTACGGCTCGATCGAGTCGCGCAGCTCGAAGTAGGCATCGTAGGCGTCGGCCCACAGCTCGGTGACCACCGAGTGGCGGTTTACGCTGCGGGCGTCGTCCTCGAACTCGTCGGCGCCGAAGCGATCCCCGATGTCCTCGATGAAGTCCCCCGCGCGGTCCAGGGCCGGATCGTGCGGGTTGAGCTGCTCGTCGTCGGAGATGGCGTCGTGCAGGCTCTCGACGTCGCGCATCAGCGTGCGCGACATCGCCCACAGCTCGAGGCCGAAGTCCGAGCGCGCTGCCTGCGCCTGACGCAGACGGCCGATGAGCTTGTCCGCCGCGACGAGGGCCGTGCCACGACGCGCCGGCTCGAGGCCCTCGGCCCACACCCCGTTGTTCACGAAGGCCTTGGCTCCGTTGAGGGCCAGGCGCGCCTGGAGCGGCGCGCCGTTGTCCGCGAGGACCGCGTCCATGCGCTCGTCGATCCACTGCATCAGCTCCGACAGGGTGATCGGCCGGACGTCCACGTTGATGGCGAGCACGGCGGCCGAGTCGCGGTCACGGACCCGCACCGACACGGTCTGCTGCCCCGCGGTCACAAACTGGTACGTCACCTCGCTGAGGTTCGCGCCACGCATGTCGACCTCGCCGTCGTTGTCGAAGTCCCACTCGTAGTTGGTGATCGGGTCGCCAGCCGCGCCGGCCGTCGCGTGGGCGACGAAGCGCATCGGCCGGATCTCGAAGGGATCGTCCGGCGCCTCGATGCGCTCGATCTCTGGATCGACATCGCGCACCTCGACCCGGACGACGGCCTCGTCCTCGGAGTCCTCGTCGGTGACGGTGAGCGTGACGTTGAAGTTGCCGTGGTCGCGCCAGGTGTGGGTCGGGCGGTTCAGGTCCTCGCCCTCCGACACCGAGTCATCGCCCCAATCCCAGTGGAAGTTCGAGATCGGGTCGGCGTTGCTGCCCGCCGCCGAGCCGCGGCCATCGAGCCTCAGCTCGACGCCCTGGTCGACCTGATAGGGGCCGCCCGGGTTGGCCGTCGGATCGACGTCGGCCACCGAGACGCGGAAGTTCGCCTGGTCGGAGGCGCCGAGGGAGTCCTCGACCGTCAGCGTCCCGTTGAAGGTGCCGTCCTCGCTGGTGTCGAAGGCCGCCAACTCCCCCTCGACGTCGAGATCATCGCCGTTGAAGTCCCAGGCGTAGCTCTCGATGTCGTCCTCGTCCTCCGGTGCCACCGAGTCGCGCCCGTCGAGCTGCAGCCCCGCGCCCTCCGCGACGCCGTACCAGAACTTCACCCGCTCGTCGTCCGAGTCGGGATCGATGCCGGCGTGGGCCTGCGGGTGGTCGTTGGGGATCGGGATGGCCGTCGGGCCCACGTTGACGGAGAACCGGCGGATGAACTCGCGCTCGACGCCGTTACAGCTCTGGGCCGTCACCGTCAGCGAGTAGTTGCCGCCGACGTTGATGAGGGTGTTCTCCACGTAGTCCTGGTCGGCGCCGCCGTTGCGCGAGAGCGTCGCGGCGACGTTGTTGCCGCAGCGTGCGGGGCCCACGACCTCCCAGCTCATCCGCGCGTTGGCCACCAGCGCACCCTCGGCTGCGCCGTCGATCTCGATCTCCGGCTGCTGACCGATGAGGTAGGCGCGCCGGCCGACGCCTTCGTTGCCACAGGCGTCGGTCGCGGTGACCACCAGCGTGCGCCCGCAGCCCTCCTCGACGACCTCGCTCGAGAACTCGGGGTTGGGGTCGCCGTCGTCGTTGGCCTGGGGGTTGGCGTCGGGGACCTGGTTGGCCCCGTAGCACACGTTCTCCGCGGGGTTCTGGCCGATCACGACCTCTGGAGCCGTCCGGTCGAAGGTGACCCGACCACCGGAGTTGGCCTCCGACTCCCCGCCGTTGCCGTCGTCGAAGTGGACCTCGATGACGTGGGCGCCCTCGGCGATGTTGTTCGCGTTGACCGCGATCGTCACCTCCACGGGATCGCCGTTGGCGTTGGTGTCCACGGCCCGCTCACCGACCTCGTCGCCGTTGATGACGACCGTGACCGTGACGCGATCGCCCGCCGGGTCGCTCACCCGCGCCGTGACGTCGAAGTTCCCCCCGGCGATGCAGACCCCGGCATCGGCCCGCGGCGAGACCAGCTCGCCGGTCGGCGGCGCCTCGTCGCCGACCTCGATGTCCGCCGAGTCGGGCTGGGAGCAGCGCCCCGCCACATCGCAGACGATCAGGGCGATGGTCTGGGTGGTGTTCACCTGCCAGTTCGGGTTGGTGTAGTTCACCTGCACCCCGACCGCGTCGTCGGGGTTGTCGTCGGCGCCGAACATGCCGTTGCCGTTGAGGTCCCACTTGTAGAGCGCGATCTCGTCGCACGGCGCGTTGGGGTCGCTGGAGCCGCGCGCGTCGAGGCGGACGGGGGCGAAGCCACCGCCCAGACGCCCGGTGGCGTAGGGGCCGCCCGCGTCGGCGACGGGGGGCAGGTTCTGAACGTCGATGCGGACCGTGACCTCGTCGGTGTCCGCGCGCCCGGAGGCGTCGACGACCTGCAAACCGGCGGTGACGGTGATGATGCCCTGATCGTCGGGCAGCGCGGAGACGGCCCGCGTGACCTGCTGGCCCTGGCCGTCGTCGTACTGGCCGTCGCCATCGAAGTCCCAGTTGTACTCGGCGAGGGCAAAGCCCTGGGCGGCGGGGCCGTCGGTCCCGCTCTGTCGGGCGTCGAAGACGACCTGCTGCTCGCAGTTCGCGCGCAGCGGGTTCGCGGTGGCTCGCGCCGTCGGTCCGACCACCACCCGCAGCGTCACGGTCGACTCACCCGTCTCACCGAACTCGTCGGTCACCCGCAGCTTCACGTCGTAGTCGTCGGGCGCGTCGACGTCGAGGTTGCCGAGGGCCTCCCACGACAGCGCCGCCGGGCGCCGCATGTTGGCGCCGGCGATGTCGAAGGTCCCGTCGACGTTGATGTCCCACTGGTAGTTGGCGATCGAGTCCCCGCACGCGACGTCCGGATCGGCGGATCCGAGCCCGTCGAGCTGCAGCGACTCGCCTACGGCGATGGCGTAGGGCCCGACCACGACGTCGTCGTCGTTACGGAAGCCGCCGGCCACCGCCGTCGGGGCGCGGTTGCCCTGGTCGACGTTGACCTCGATGGTCGCGGTGCCCGCGTTGCCGTTGGTGTCGGTGACGCGCAGCCCGACGTCGTGATCGCCGAAGGTCTGGAAGGCGTGGTTGACGACCGCGCCGTTGGCGTCGTCGTACTGCCCGTCGGCGTCGAGGTCCCAGGTGTAGCCGTTGATCTCCACCTCCGGGTGCGGGTGGTCGGATCCGCGACCGTCGAGCGTCACCCGCTCGCGACACGCCGACGGGTTCGGGTTCGCCGTCACATCCGCCACCGGGTTGACGGCGTAGACGTGCAACGGCGCGTCGTCGGTGGCCTCCAGGCCCGTCGAGTCGACGACCTGGAGCCGTACGGTGTACGCCCCCGCCGCGTCGACGCCGACCGCCGCGAGCTGGTCCGCCGTCAGATCGAGCTGGCTGACGGCCTCCTGGTTGCTGCCGTTGGCGTCCTCGCGCTCGAAGTCAGCGTCGAAGCCATCGTCCGCATCGAAGGTGAGGTCCCAGCGGTAGAACCGCAGGAAGTCGTCGAACTGCTCGATGTCCGGGTCCGAGGACTGTGAGCCGTCGAGCTCGAGATCCTCGCCCAGCAGGATGTGGTAGCCCACCTCCGGCGGATCCGTCGCGTCGGCGTCGGCCGTCGGCGGCGTCGGGGGGACATCGAAGCGAACGCGGTAGCGGGTGACCTGCGATGTGCGGTTGTCGTTGTCGGTGACCCGCAGCCGCACGAAGACGTCGAGGTCCCCGACCTGCTGCTCGTTGGGGATCGGGTCGTGGACCTTGATGAAGTCCACGACGGGGCGGTCCTCGATCTCGAAGTCGCCGCTGTCGTCGAGGTCCCACGAGTAGGTGGTGATCTCACCACCGGGCACCGGCGAGCGGCTCTCACGGCCATCGAGGGTCGTGTTCGAGAAGCCGTTGCGCAGGCTGATCGGCGACGGATCGGGGTTTTGGACCACGATCGCGACCGGCCGCGCGCTGAAGAGCGTGACCCGCGTCTGGGCCGTTCCCGTGAGGCCGCGCGAGTCGGTGACGCGCAGCGTGACGGTGTTGAAGGGCTCCCCCGTGTCGCGGTTGGCCGGCCCCTCGAGGATGCGGTCGAGATCGTCCCACTCGATCGTCGGGCGCGCGCCGGAGACGTCGTCGTCATCGTCGAAATCGCCGTCGCCGTTGAGGTCCCAGGCGTACTCCGCGATCTCGTCGCCGCAGCCCTCGTTGACGTCGTCGGAGCCGCGCCCGTCGAGCACCAACGAGTCGCCCTCGAGGACCACGTAGGCCGCGGCGCCGATGCGCGCCACCGGCGCCTGGTTGCCGCCGCTCACGTCCACCGTGATGACCGTCTCGTCGGTGCGACCCAGGTCGTCGGTGACCCGCAGCCTGACGGGGACCTCGCCCCAGGTGTCAAACTCGAAGCGGAACTGCTCACCACCGCCGTCGAAGCGCCCGTTGTTGCCGATGTCCCACGCGTACTGCGCCAGCGTGCGCCGGGGGTTGGGGTGGGTGCTCTGGCTGCCGTCGAAGGTGACCTCTTGGGGGCAGCTCACGGGGTTCGGCGGGTTGGCGCGAGCCCGGGCGATGGGATCGGTCGGGTAGATGGTGAGGGTCGTCTCGGCGATGTCGGTCTCGCCCGCTTCATCGACGACCCGCATGCGGATGGTGTTGGGTTGCTCCCGGGCGAGGTTCTGCAGATCGGCCCAGCGGATGGTGGGCGTGTCGCCCTGGGCGTCGTCGAACGCGCCGTCGTTGTCGAGGTCCCACGTCGTCGTGATCGTGTCGCCGCAGCCGACGTTGCCGTCGGTGGCGCGCCCGGCGAGCTCGAGATCGGCGCCGACCTCGGAGACGTAGGCCCCACCGTGGGCCGCCGACGGCGGGACGTTCTCGGCTTCGTTGACCTGCACCTGCACCGTCGCGAGGGCAAACTGACCGCCGCCATCGACGACTCGCAGGGTCACGGTGTAGGCGCCCGCGCGGTCGTAGGTGTGCTCGAAGCTGCCGGGGCCGTCACCGCGACCGTTGTAGTCGGGGTCGGCGTTGGTCTCCCACCACAGGCCGTTTTGGTCATCGATGTCCCACTGGAAGGCGACGATGCGCTCGGAGTCGGAGGGGTGGAAGGAGTCGCTGTGGTCGAAGACGACACGACCGTTGTTGCCGCCGGCGCAGCCCGCCGTGACCTCTGGGGGTCGCGCGACTCCGAGCGCCACCGGTTTCGGGCTGAAGATGGCGGGCGTGAGCACCAGCCCACCCATCGGCTGCGTCAAGTTGCCGCTGCCGTAGCGGCAGGTGACGGAGTGGTTGCGGCAGTAGTCGTCGCGGACGTCGCCGAAGTCACCCATGCCCGTCGCCGGGTTGTTCACGTCGAGGACGCGCTTCTGAGCACGCACGTAGTAGGTCGTGAACTCGCGGTACCAGTCGTGGTTGCCCACCGTCTCGAGGAGCGGCGCGCCGGTGCGGTAGCCCTTCTGGTGGGAGTACATCCCGTAGGTCGAGCCGCAGCGCGGGGTGACGTTGCGAACCGCGTTGGTGTTCCCGCAGAAGGGGTCGCCGAACTCCCACATCGAGTCCTGCCAGTGGGAGCCCACGCTGCGCGTCTCGTTCCAGACGCGGGCGGTGTAGGCCAGGTAGGTGTCGTAGGCCTCGCGGAGGCGCCCACGGGTGTAGTTCGTCTCGTTGGGGAACGGGACGGTGCCGTCGTTGCGGTTGAAGGTGTGGATGCCGAGCCAACGGGAGCCCACGAAGGCGCCGCCCGTCAGCTTGAGGTCGCCGCGGCCCGAGTTGCTGCGGTAGCCGGAGCCGCCGTCGCCGCGCTGGTTGCGGACCAGGTTGTGGGCGATGCGGTACTTGTGGCGGTTGTTGGCGAAGACGCCGAACTGCGCGCCCGCGATGGCGGCGGACTCCAAGCCGATGTAGGCCCACTGGGAGGTCGAGCCGTCACTGGTGCCGCAGCCCGCGCTGCCGTTGCGGTCGCCGTAGATCCAGCCACCCATGGAGCAGCCGCCGTCGATCTGCTGGTAGCCCAGCTTGTCGACCATCTGCTGGATGTACCACTTCCACAGCCGGCCCTGAATGTTGCCGTTACCGTGCTGGATGGGGGTGTCGGCGAGCACCGCGAGGGACGGGGAGAGCCCGCCGGTGTTGACGCCCATGATGTAGACCCCACCACCGCCCGCGGCGTGGGCGCCACGGTTGTCGACGGTGTCGGCGATGCGGTCGCAGGTGACGGGCTGGCGGTTCGCGTCGTAGCCGCACTGGTTGCTCTCTTCGGCCGGACCGTTGGCGATGTTGAGCGTGTTCCCATGCCGGGTGAGGTAGTTGAGCAGGCGCACGGTGGTCTCGGCGTAGGGGTCGTCGGCCCAGCGTGCGTCGTTCTGTTCGTCGAAGTTCTCGGGCTCGGGGTTGCCGTGCCAGTTGATCGTGTTGGGGGGGTAGGCCGGCATGTGGCCGTTGATGACGAAGAACCAGAGCGCCAGCGCCGTGGCGTGCGAATAGGGGTTTCGCGCCCACATCCGGTTGGTGTTCGCCTCCCGGATCTCCTGCAGCTTGCGGTGCAGGTACCACATGCTCTCCTGACCAGCGACGGCGGCGATGATCTCGAGCTGGTCGCGGGTCCAGTTGCGGGGGTCGTTGGAGGGACGCCAGTTGTAGATGAACAACCGGAAGGTCGCGAAGAACTGCTGGTTGTTGCAGCGGTTCGTGACCCGGACGTTGATGTTGTAGGGGGTGTCGCGGTCGACGTTGGGCACGAGGAAGGTCCGGCTGATGAAGCGGACCGTATTCGAGTTGCCCTCCCGGCTCGCGCTCCCGCGCCAGTCGTCGCCGTAGGGGTCGTTGGCGTTGTTCGGGTTGCCCCGGTTGACGTCCCACGTGAAGAAGTAGCCGTTGCCACAGCCCGCGTCGCGCACATACGCCTTCAGCGTGATGTGGGCCCCCTCGTAGGCAGGGTGCGGGAGGCTCGGATTCTTCTGCGAGAACGGTACGGACACGACCAACTCGGCGAGCGCGCTGGCCGGCAGGCTCAAGGCGGCGACCACCGCCGCAAGCAACAACCTCTTGGAACCAAACATGCGAAGTCCCCCTATGGACGGCCCCCAAACGCGGGGCCCGCAACTATCGAATGCGCAGTCTAGCGCGCCATGGCACATTACCACAATTCACAAATACTGTTACAAGTACAGCATTCATGGAAACTAAGATTGTTAGTCCAGGGTTCAACGGTAGGGTCTACGACGTCGTACGTCTAATCCCCGAGGGTGGCGTGAGCACCTACGGCGATGTTGCGACGATTCTGGGCTCTCCGCGGGTCGCCCGACACGTCGGCTTCGCCCTCGCCGCGCTCCGGGAAGACGACGTCCCCTGGCACCGCGTAATCAACAGCCGCGGGCGCATCAGCTTCAAGGGCGACACGGTCCGCGGAGCCCTTCAACGCTCACGCCTGGAGGCGGAGGGGATCGTCTTCGACGAGGTCGGGCGGGTGGTCGACTTCCAGCGGCTTCGTTGGCGTCACGAGGCTACTTGATGAGCTTCGCGAGCTCCGGGACCAACTCGAAGAGGGCCTGCGCCAGCGCCTTGGAGGCCGCGGGGTGCCGCGCCTTCCACTCGGGGCTCGCGAAGAAGACCGCGGCGACCGCGACCGTGTCGATGTCGTCGGCGGCGAGGTCCGGGTAGGTGCCCTTGGGGATCGTCGAGGTCTCGTAGACCTTGCGCTTCTCCCGCCCCACCTTGCGATGCAGCCGCTGGTCGACGACCTGCACGAGCTCGAGCTTCTTGCCCAGCCGGTCGTGGGCGTCGCGCAGCGTCTTGCCGCCGAGCCCACTCACGAAGACGATGCACTGAGCCTGCACCCCGTCGGCGACCTTGAGGAGGCCCTCGGCGACGGAGACCTCGGAGGACTTCAGCTTGGTGTAGCGTCGGTTCAGCTTCCCGAAGAGGCTCCACGTGATGAAGGTCCCCGAGCCGTACTCGTTGTAGAGGACGCGGTGCTTCCCGGCGGTCAGCGCCCCCACCGATCCGATGCCCGCGGCCTCGTTGCACAGCAGGTGAACGTGCTCCGGGTACAGCGCCGCCATGCGGTCGATCGTCAGGCTGCTCTTGGGCTTCTCGAACTGGTAGAGGGCGTAGGCGTCGTCCTGGGCGAGCATCGCGTCGCAGCGCCGCGGCGAGGCGTCGATGCGCTCGAGGTTCTCCCACGAGCCCTTGGTCTCGATGACCTCGACGTCGACGGTGGCCTTCAACCGCTCCGCCAGGAGCGTCCCCACCCGGTGGTAGGTGTTGCCCTCGATCCCGGTGCAGATACGAAGCGTGGGCTTCGGCTCGGGCTGCTTGTCCTGCGCGAGGGCCGGGGAGCAGAGGAGCAGAGACAACGCGGTCACGGTGCGCTTCATAGGAGGCCTCCTGGGTCGCGCAAGAGTGAACACCACCGGGAGACCTCTGGCAAAGACATCGCAAAGACGTGGAGCTCAGCCGGCGCGCCAGCGGACCAACGCGTCGATGAGCCCCGGCACCGTGAACGTGTCGGCGCTGACGGCCACCTCGAACCCCGCCTCCTCCGCGGTGCGCGCCGTGATCGGCCCGATGCAGGCGGCCTTGGTGCGAGCCCGAATCGTCGACAGCTCGGCGTCCGTGAACAGGCCGCAGAAGTGAGTGACGGTGGAGGAGCTGGTGAAGCTGACGACGCTGACCTCCCCCCGCGCGACGCGATCACGCACGGCGGGGTCGACCGCCGGGGGCACCGTCCGGTAGACGGGCACGACGTCCACCCGGGCCCCCCGGGCGCGCAGCGTGTCGGGCAGGATCTCCCGGGCGACCGCCGCGCGTGGGACCAGGAAGCGCGCCCCCTCCACGCCCTCGGCCAGCAGCGCCTCGAGCAATCCTTCGGCGACGTAGGCCCCCGGCACCACGTCGGGGACGATCCCACGGCGAGCCAGTCGCCGCGCGGTCGCCGGCCCGATGCAGCCGACGCGCGCCGATCGAAAGGCCCGCAGGTCCAGGCCCCGCGTGTGGAGCGCGTCGACGAAGAAGTCCACCCCATTGGCGCTGGTGAACAGCACCCAGTCGTAGTCGCCGAGGTCGTCGATGGCCGCGTCGATCACCGTGGGATCGGCCGACTCGAAGGCGATCGTCGGCAGCGCGACGACCTCGGCCCCCAGCTCGCGTAGCGTCGCGGCCATCCCCCCCGATTGCCCGCGGCTGCGGGTGACGACCACGCTCACGCCGAAGAGCGGGCGCTGCTCGTACCAGCCGATCCGCTCACGCAGGCCGACGACGTCGCCGACGACGACCGTCAGCGGCGGCTCCATTCCGGCGGCGGCGGCGACGCACTCGCCCAAGGTGCTCACGACGGTGCGCTGGTCCGGCCGCGTCGCCCATTGCACCAACGCGACCGGCGTCGCCGGGTCACGACCGGCGGCGACGAGCGCAGGGGCGACCACCGAGAGGCGCCGCGCCGCCATGTAGAAGACGACGGTGCTCATCGTCGCCAGCCCCGCCCAGTCGGGCTCGGTCTGCGAGTGGCCGGTACACAGCGCGAGGGTCGGACCGAAGCCACGGTGGGTGACGGGGATGCCCGCGAACGACGCCGCCGCCACCGCCGCCGTGACGCCCGGGACGACCTCGAAGGGCACCCCCGCCTGCGCCAGGGCCTCCGCCTCCTCGCCGCCGCGCCCGAAGACGAAGGGGTCGCCGCCCTTCAGCCGCACCACGAGCTGCCCCGCCCGGGCGCGCTCGACCAGCAGCGCCGAGATCTCGGCCTGGCTCAAGCGCCCGCCGGGCTGCACGGCGGGGATCTGCTCCGCACCGTCGCGCACATGGCGCAGGTGCTCGGGGTTCGAGAGGTAGTCGTAGACGACGACGTCGGCGCGCCCGAGGAGCTCCTTGCCGCGGAGCGTGAGGAGCCCGGGGTCCCAGGGGCCGGCGCCCACCAGGTAGACGTAGCCCGGAGCGCTCACTTCGCGCGCAGGCTGGCCAACACCTCGCCCCCGCCCGCGTCGAGGACCGCGGCGGCGACCTCGGCGCCCAGGGCTCGCGGATCGGTGCCCTTGGCGGTGTGCTCGAAACGCTCGCCCGTGTCCGGGTGGCCGACGAAGGCGCGGAGGCGCACAGTGCCCCGGTCCTGGGTGGCCAGCGCCCCCACCGGCACCCGGCAGTCGCCCTCGACGCCGCGCAGGAAGGCGCGCTCGGCGGTGGTACAGGCGGCGGTGTCCTGGTCGTGGATCGCGGCGAGCAAGCGGTGGGTCTCCGCGTCGTCTGTCCGGCACTCCACCGTGAGCGCCCCCTGGCCCACGGCGGGGATGAAGGTCTCGGGGTTGAGCGGGAGAAAGGCGAGGTCCTCGCGGGCGTTCTGCTCCAGGCGGAGCAGCCCGACCCACGCGAGCAGCACCGAATCGACCCGGCGGTCTCCCTCGGCGTGGAGTCGGCCCAGGCGGGTCTCGACCTTGCCGCGGATCGACTCCACGCGGGCGTCGGGCCAACGGGTGCGGGCGAGGCAGGTCCGACGCAGGCTGGAGGTGCCGACGATGGCCGCCGAGTCCGGGCTCTCCCCCGCGCGGGTGACAACGCAGTCGCGGACGTCCCCTCGGGTCAGCGTGGCGCCGAGGACGAGGCCGTCGGGGAGCGCGGTGGGCATGTCCTTGAGGCTGTGGACGGCGATGTCGGCCTCCCCCGCGAAGAGCGCCACCTCGAGCTCCTTGGTGAACAGGCCCTTGCCGCCGATCTCGGCGAGGGGCTGACCGAGGAAGCGGTCGCCCTTGGTGGTGAACTCGAGGAGCTCGGTCTCGAGCCCCGGGTGGGCCTCCCGCAGCGCGGCGGCGACCGTTCGGGCTTGCCAGAGGGCGAGGTTCGATTTGCGCGTGGCGATGCGGATCTTCATTCGTTCGGCTCGTCGAGTTCGAGTTGATGGAGCAGGCGGGCGGCCTCAGCCAGATCGATGGGCCCAGGGTCGGCGGCGGATCGCTTGAGGCCCGTGAGCACGTCGTGGAGCAGCTTGTTCACGATGCCGTCGGCGAGGCGCTCGATGGACTCGAGCTGGCGCGCGTCGAGGCCCCCGAGGTGGCGTCGCGACCGCTCGAGCTCGGCGCGCTTGATGGCATCGGCCTTGCGGCGGAGGGCGATGATGGTTGGTTTGACGGCGTCGCCGGCGATCTCACGGAGGAAGCGCTCGGCCTCCTGGCGGACCAGCACCTCGGCCTGCTCGGCCTCGCGCCGCCGGCTCGCGAGGTTCTCGTCGGCGACGCTGGTGAGGTCGTCGACGTCGTAGACATAGACGTTGTCGAGGTCGTTGACCTTCGGATCGACGTTGCGCGGCACGGCGATGTCGACGAGGAAGACGGGGCGGTACTTCCGGGCCTTCATCGCCCGCTTCATCATCTTCCGGTCGATGAGGAAGCCGCGGGCCCCCGTGGAGGTGACGACGATGTCGCTCTCGACGAGCAGGCGGGGGAGCTCGTCGAGCTCGCGGGGATGACCGCCGAGGCGGGCGGCCAGGTCGTGGGCACGGGAGAAGCTGCGGTTGGCCACGAGCAGCTCACCGACGCCGGTCTGCACGAAGTGACGGGCGGCGAGCTCGCCCATCTTGCCGGCCCCGACCAACGCCGCGACGCGGGTCTGCAGATCGCCGAAGATCTGGCGCGCGAGGGCCACGGCGACGCTGGCGATGGAGACGGAGTGGCGCCCGATGCCGGTCTGGGAGCGCACGCGCTTGGCGACCGCGAAGGCGCGGTGGAGCGTGCGGTTGAGGGCTGGCCCGGTGAGGCCGGCTCCGCGGCAGGTCTCGTAGGCGGTCTTGAGCTGGCCGAGGATCTGGGGCTCCCCGACCACCAGGCTGTCGAGGCTGGCGGCGACGCGGAAGAGGTGGTGGACGGCGTCGGCGCCGCGATGGTGGTACGCGTGGCGCCGCAGCGCGCGGACGTCGCCGGCGGCGGCGAGGACGTCGGGGAGCCGGTCGCCGATCGCGTCGGCGTCGTTGACGGCGGCGTAGATCTCGACTCGGTTGCAGGTGGACAGCACGAAGGACTCGACGCAGCCGGCCTCGCGCGCACGGGTTGCAGCCTGCGGGAGCGCCGCCGCGTCGATGGCGAAGCGCTCCCGAATCTCGACCGGCGCCGTCTTGTGGCTCAGCCCCAGGACGAGCAGCTCGGTCACGGGCCGCCTCGCAGCGAGTATTGGGCGACGACCACCAGGCACGCGCAGAGGCCCACGGTGGTGAGGATGGCGGCGCGGCGCCCCCGCCAGCCGGCGGTGAGGCGCGCCTGCAGGACGGCGCCGTAGATCACCCAGGAGGCGAGGGCCACCAGGTAGGAGAGGCGGACCTCGGATTGCTCGGTGCGGACCGCGGTGACGCTGCCGAGCAGGAGGGCGACGGTGTAGAAGGGGAAGCCGACGATGATCGCGCGCAGGGCGAGGCGGTCGAGGACGTCGAGGGGCGGCAGGCGCTTGCGCAGCGGGTTGTGGGACTTGCGCTTCAGCATCCGCGAGCCGATCAGGAAGACGATCGAGACGGCCGTGGCGAAGGCGAAGGCCGTGACCCCGACGAAGGCGAGGCCGATGTGCACCCACAGGGCCCAGCCCAGATCGGCGGACACCGGCTCGGTGCGCGAGACCAGGAGCGAGAGGATCGCCAGGACACAGGCCAGCGCGCTGACGAAGCTGCCGAGGGTGTCGATCGGGTAGCGGCGCAGCAGGAGCAAGAAGAGGAGGCCGAGGCTCCAGGCGGAGAGGCCGAGGTAGAGCCGGGTGCCCCCGTCGAAGCCGTGGCGGGCGAACCAGGTGGCGAGGATGCCGGCCCAGAAGACGAGGGTGGTCGCGAGCAGCCAGCGCGCGCCGCGCCCGACCTGCTCACGGGGGCTCCAGAGAGAGGCCAGGTAGGTCGCGGTGGTGAGCCCGAAGGCGCCGACGCCGATGGCGAAGAGGGTCTCCATCAGTCGAGGGACCCGTCGACCTTGTCGAGGAGGCGACGGGCGAGGGCGTTGAGGGCGGCGGCGTCGGCGTCGGGGCGAGCCGCGGCGACCTCGTCGACGACGACCGCCCAGCTCGCCGGGAGCCGCGTGCTCAACGCGTCGCGGATCGCACGGGTCGCTGCCGGGGCGGAGCCGCCGGTCCCGAGGGAGACCAACAGCGCGCCACGGCGCAAACGGGCGGGGACGTTGAAGTCGCCCTCGTCCGGGGAGTCGGCGCGGCCCACGAGGAGGCCGCGGGCCCGGGCGGCCCGGACCACCTCCGCGTTGGCCTCGGGGGTGGCGCAGGCGAAGACCAGGTGGGCGCCGTCCAGGTGGTCCGGCGAGAAGGGCGCCCGCACCGGCTCGGCGACCTCCGCCGTCGTCGGCACGTCCGGCGCCACCCAGCGAAGGCGCGCGCTCGTTTCGCTCAGCGAGGCCACGCGGCGGCGGCCGACGGGTCCCGCACCGACGACCACCACCAGACGGTGGGTCAAGCGCAGGTGGAGGGGGTAGAGCGCGTCCACGCTCAGAGCGCGGGTTCGACCAGCTTCAGGATGCGGTTCTTCGGGATGGCGCCGCCGGCCCGGTTGACCAGCTCGCCGCCCTTGAAGACCAGCAAGGCCGGGATCCCCGAGACGCCGTACTGCATCGCCACGCGCTGGTTCTGGTCGACGTTGACCTTGGCGACCCGGAGCTTGCCGGCGTACTCCGTCGCGATCTGCTCGACGGCGGGGGCGATGGCGCGGCAGGGGCCGCACCAGGGGGCCCAGAAGTCCACCAGGACGGGCAGGTCGGACTCGAGGACGTCGGTCTGGAAGCTTGCTTCCGTGACATCGATGTAGGCAGCCATGTGGCCTCCGTTCGTGAACTCAGAAGACGGTTCGTCTCAGGTTGATGTTGAGTAACAGCCCCATCGCGGCCATCACCGTCAAGACCGATGTTCCACCGTAGCTCAGAAGCGGCAGCGTGACGCCGGTGACGGGCAGCAGATTCAACACCATCCCGAGGTTCATGACCACGTGCCAGAAGATGAGCGCGGCGACCCCCACGGCGACGTGTCCGCCAAACTTGTCGCGGGCGGCGCTCGCCGCCTGGAGCGCGCCCAGGATCAGCAGGAGGTAGAGGCCGAGCACCAGCGCCCCCCCCACGAAGCCCTGCTCCTCGGCGAGGTTGGCGAAGACGAAGTCGGTGTGGTTCTCCGGCAAGAAGCCCCCCGCCACCTGGGTCCCCTCGCGGTGCCCCTTGCCCACCAGGCCGCCGCTGCCGACGGCGACGCGAGATTGGCGCGCGTGCCAGCCGGCGCCCAGCGTGTCCGCCTCGGAGTCGAGGAGCGTGAGGATGCGGTTCTTCTGGTAGTCGCGCAGGACGAAGGTCCACACGAGGGGTGCTGCGACCAGACCGATGGCGATGGCGGTGACCAGCGCGCGGCGCTCGAAGCGCTCGTAGGCGAGCATCGTGCAGCCGATGAAGAAGAGCATCAGCGTGTGGCCGAGATCGGGCTCCTGGAGGATCAGCAGCATCGGGACGCCGAGGAGCATGCCCACCGGCATGAGGTCGCGCAGGGTGTAGCCGCCGGGGCGAGGCACCTTCTGAAACCAGGCGGCGAGGTTCAGGATCACGGCCAGCTTGGCCAACTCGGAGGGCTGGAAGCCCACCACCCCGAGATCCAGCCAGCGGCGGGAGCCGTTGACCTCCTTGCCGACGAGCAGCACCAGCGCCAACAGCACGACGACGACCATCCAGAAGACGGGGGCCAACCGTTGGAGGTTCCGGTACTCCACCGACGCCACCGCCGCCATGACGCCGAGGCCGATGGAGAGCCAGTAGAGCTGGCTGAGGTAGACCGTGCTGCCGGTGGCCGAGGAGGTGCTGTGCAGGTTGAGGACGCTCACGGCGCCGAGGGCCACCACGAGGCCGACGATCCGCCAATCGATTCGACCGACGGCGCCCTTGCGCTCGGTCACTTGGTCTTGGCGCTGGCGGTCGTGCGGAAGATGGGCTCGATGCGCTGGTGGTACGCCTCGATGATGTCGCGGGCGACGGGGGCTGCGTCCTTGCCGCCGCTGCCGCCGTGCTCGAGGAAGACGACCACCGCGAGGCGGGGCGACTCGTAGGGCGCAAACGCCGCGAACCACGCGTGGTCGCGGTCGCGGAAGCGCTTCACGTTCTGGCGGAGGTGCCCGCGGATGATCTTGCGGACCTGCGCGGTCCCGGTCTTGCCCGCGATGCGCCCGCCGGGGATGGCTGCGAGGTGGCCGGTGGCGAGCTCGGCGTCGTTGACGGCCCGCTCCAGCGCACGACCCACGGCGGCGATGTGGGCGGGATCGGCCTCGAGGGTGCCCACCTTCGTCGACTCCTCCTGTCGCACCAGGGCGCCGTCCTCGGCGACGATGCGGTCGACGACCCGGGCCTGGTAGACGGTCCCGCCGTTCGCCAGGGCGGCGAAGGCGGTGGCCATCTGCACCGGCGACGTTCGGACATCGCCTTGGCCGATCGCGGTCGACAGGGCCAGCCCATGCTGGAAGCCACCCACGGTGTTTCGCTCGTGGTGCTCACGGGTGGGGACGATGCCCTTCGACTCGCCGTTGATGCCCAAGCCGGCGCGTTCGCCAAAGCCGAAGCGCCGGGCGTAGCGCGCCAGCGTGTCGATGCCCATTTGCTCGCCCAGCTTGTAGAAGTAGACGTCCGCCGAGGCGGCCATCGCGCCGTCGAGGTCCAGCGAGCCGTGCCCCGCCCGCTTGTGGCAATGGAAGATGCGGTTGCCGTACTCGTAGGACCCGGGGCTGTCGATGGGCTCGGTGGGGTCGAGGACCCCCTCCTCGAGGGCGGCCAGGGCGGTGACGACCTTGTAGACAGAGCCCGGGAAGTAGGAATGGACGGACTTGTCGAGCATCGGGAGGTACGGGTTGTCGTCGAGCTTCTGCTTCTCCGCGCGGGTGAGGCGCCCGGACCACAGGTTCGGATCGAAGGTCGGCTTCGAGAGGATGCCCAGCACCGCGCCATCGTTCACATCGAGGACCACCGCGGCCCCCGAATCGTAGCCGGCGAGGGCCTTCACCAGAATGTTCTGCACGTCGATGTCGACCGTGAGGTGCACGTCGTGGCCCCGCCGCGGCTCGCGACGGCGCGCGCCGTCGGACAAGGCACGGTCGGCCCAGCCCTCGTCCTGCCGGGCCCCGCGCGCGTCGACGACGTAGCGCTCGAGGCCATCCACGCCGCCCAGCACGTCCTCGAGGCGGCGCTCCAGGCCAAAGCGACCGATCATCGAGTGAACGTGGTAGCGCCCATCGGTGTCGGCCTTCAGCTCCCGCGCCGTGGGCTTGCCCAGGTAGCCCACCAGGTGGGCGCCAATGGGGCCCTCGGGGTACTCGCGCTGGTAGCGGACGCGGATGGAGAGCCCGTCCACATCGGCCCGCAGCGCTTCGGCCAGGGCCACCCGCTTGCGGTCGATGTCCCGCGCGACGCGGATCGCGCGGTAGCGCCACATGCCGCGGGGCTCCTCGATGCGCTCGCGGAGCCGCACCACGTCGAGCTCGTCGAGCCCCAGCACCTCGCGCAAGCCCGCGAGCAAGTCCTCGAGCTCGTCCACCCGCGCGGGGGTCACCAGGAGATCGAAGGAGGCCCGGTTGATGGCCAGCACCCGCCCGTTGCGGTCGTACATCGTGCCGCGGTCCGCCGGTAGGCGCTCGCTGCGGACGAAGTTGCGGACCGAGGCGTCGGAGAGCTTGTCCCCCTCGAGGAGCTGAAGGTGGAGCAAGCGCAGGCCCAGCACCGCGAAGACCGCCACCGCCACCACCATCAGCCGTCGCACGCGGGCGCGATACCCGATGGCCGATGAGTCGAGGTAGACGTTCGACAACGCGCGCAGACCAGTCCGTGGCGCCACGAGGGCGTAAGCGGCGGTACCCTAGCAGAATGGCACCCGGAGTGGAATGTGACGACGGTCAGCGGGTCGACCCTGGGCACCTGTTCAGAGGCGCAGGACGGTGATCTCCCGCCCCGACGGCGTGGTCCCGGGCTCGAAGCGCGATCGCTCGGCGATGGATGGGGCGGTGGGGCGGCGGTCGAAGAGGACCAGCACGCCGGTGTCGAGACCCAGGCCCGCGAGGTAGGCGTCGAGCTGGACCAAGCCCTTCGGGAGCGGATCCGGCTGGCCGTCGGTGCGGACCTTCAGCTCCAAGGCCTCGCGCTGCCAGCGGCGCTCCCCTTCTTCGCGGTAGGGCCAGCGGACCAACAGGTCGATGCGCCCCCGGCCGACGCCGTACTCACGGTCGATGTAGCCGCCGCCGTTGACGATGCGCTGCATGTAGGCCATCAGCACGAGCTGGGGGGCGACCTCGTGGTAGACGAGGCCGTTGACGAGGACATCGCCGTGCTCGATCCAGAACGCGACGAACTCCCGGAGCAGCCGCTCGAAGTCGAGACGACCGTCGGGCAGCACAAAGCTGCGCGGCTCGTCGGTGACCGACCCCTGCACCTTCGAAGCCAGGACACGGACGATGATCTCGCGGTAGATCGGGTTGGCGATCCGCGTCGGCTCGTCCACGGCGATCAGCCCGAGATCGCGCACGTATCCCAGCTCCTCGTCGCAGGCGCCGCCATCGATATGGCGCCCCGCGATCAACGGCTCGACGACGTCACGCACCGCCTGCTCGTTGAGCCGCGCGAGCAGCGAGTCGAGGTGGGTCTGGCGCTCGAGGATGATCGCTTCCTTGGCGGCCTCCACGTCGGTGGCGGTGATCGGCTCGGGCACGGGCACCGCCAGCGTGACCTTGTCCGCCAGGGCGTTGGTGAGCCAGGGCTGACCCTGGCTCAACGCCCAGGCGCGCTCCAGCGCGGCCTCGGTGAAGGGCTGTCCGGTGTCCGTGGTGTGCTGCCCGTAGAGGGTGCGCACGTCCGCGTTCGTGAAGTCGCCGATCCGCAGCGACGCGACCTTGATGTTGAAGGGGCTCGAGCTCCCCGCCTGCGGCGCGCCAACGCCGGAGGCGATCTTGTAGTCGCGGACGTCCCGCAAGCCACACAGGACGACGGACGCGGGGAAGTCCTTCGGCCTGGACCCGTGGCCAGCCCGGAGCTGCGACAGGACCGAGAGCAGCGAGTCACCGCGCAGCGCATCGATCTCGTCGAAAAAGAGCGCCAGCGGCTTCCGACAGGCTCTCGCCCACGCCATGAGGTTGCTGCGGAGCCTCGAGCCGACCTCCGCCTCGCGACGCGGCGGCGGACGATCGACGGGGTCGAGTTGGATGGACGCCTCCAACTCGATCTCGGTGAGGATGAGGTTCTCCGCCGCCCCGACACCATCGACTGCGATCTTGGCCCCCTCGCAGGAGAAATACAGTGCCGCGAAGCGCCCGTCGGCGTAGAGAGCCCGGGCGAGGGCCGAAAGCGTCGTGGACTTGCCGGTCTGGCGCGGCGCGTGGACGATGAAGTAGCTCATCCGCCCGATGAGTCGCGGCGCTTCTGGAAGCCGTGACTCCGGGGGCAGCATGTAGTGCCGCTCGGGGTCGCAGCGCCCTGCGGTGTTGAAGAAGCGCTCCATGGACTGACCCTACGGGCGACAACGACCGACCACAAGCCGCGGGGTCAGAGGCGCAGGACGGTGATCTCCCGCCCCGACGGCGCGGTCCCTGACTCGAAGCGAGAGCGCTCGGCGATGGGTGGAGCGGCGGGGCGACGATCGAAGAGGAGCAGCACGCCGTGGACGAGGACATCGGTAGGCTTCGAGAGCGCCAAACCCGGCTGGCGGGCGCGTGCAGCGCGCCGCGTCGCGACTCTGCCGCAGTGTCCTCAGTCACTGATTCGGGGCAGCCGGCGTCGCTCTCGATAACCAACGACGCGCGCGTCTTTGTCGGAGCGCGGGTGGAAAACCGCGGGGAGGGCGCAAAACTGCCGTCGAGGTCACGTCCAGGAGAGGTGATGCCCGTCCGCGCAGCCGTCATCCTCGCCGGCCTCCTGTGCTGGAGCCCCGCCTCCGCCGCACCACCGCCCGCTTACGACCGGGCCGAAGCGGCGTACAAGGACGGCGACTATCCAGGTGCCGCGCGCCTCTACGAAGACGCCGTTCTCGAGCTCCCCGAGGCCCAAGGCCCGGAGGTGATGACCAAGCTCGGCCGCTCGCTGGCCAAGGCGGGACGCCTCGACGAGGCGGAGCGGTGGCTGAAGCGGGCGCAGCGGGAGGGGACGCCAAGGGTCAAGGCCATCGCGCTGCGCAACCTGGGCCGCGTGCTCCAGAGCCGAAACGACCTCGAGGGCGCGCTGAAGCTCTACACCGAGGCCCGCGACGCCCACGCGAGCCGGGGGGAGAAGCGCGACCTGCTGATCGCCAACCTCTACATCGCAAACGCCGCCGTCCTCGAGGGGCGCCTCTTCCCCGCGTACCAGGCGTACGAGGGCGCGCTGCAAGCAGCCCGCGAGCTCGGTGAATCGAAGCAGGAGGCTGCGGCCTTGGCGAACCTCGGCTTCGTGCTCATTGAGGTTGGAGAGCTCAAGGCCGCCGATTGGCAGCTCCAACAAGCCGCCGAGCTTCACGCCGAGGCCGGACGCGGGGCCGATCTAGCAGGGATTGAGCTCGCGCGAGCCCGGGTTGCTCTACAAGCGGAGCGATACGCGGACGCGATGCGCCACGCCGCCCAGGCCAGCCAACTCGGGCCTGATTCGGTCGAGTTTCGTCGGAGCCTTGCCGCGCTCAGAGGCTACGTGGCTCTGGAGACGGGGCAGATAGACAAAGGGCTCGAGCTCGTCCGGACTGCGGTGAAGGATGGCGAGCCAGTCTCGACGCCCCGGTTGCTGGACGAGCTCTACCTCCTGGAGGCGAAGTTGCAACTGAGAGCGGGCAGACCAGCGTCGGCCACCCGCGCACTCGACAAGGCCGCCCAGTGGCCGAGCTCGGCCCGACGCCAGGCGCACGCCGCATACATCCGGGCCCGACTGGCTCGAGACCCCGCCGCGAAGATGATCCTGCTCAATCGGTTCTTGGACTTCTCCGAGCGCGCCCGTGGGGGCTTCGCGGCCGACGCGCTTCGCCTGTTCTTTCGCCCCGCAAACCTGCTCGGGTACGAAGAGTTGGTCGGAGAGGCGGCTCGTCACGGTCACGCCGACCTCGCCTGGCGAACCTCGAGTCTGGTGAAGGGACGGGCCTTCGCCCACCGCCTACTGACCCAACGGAGGTCTCGCAGATCGCAGGCTGTCGATCCGCTGGTGAGCCTCCGGCTCGGAGAGAGACTGCGCAACTCGAGAGGTGTCCATGAACGAGGGACCGAGCGCGGCGTCGACCTGCCCGCCGGAATGGCGATTCTCGACTACTTCACCACCCCCGACGCCGTCGTCGCGGTCTGGCTCGACGCCAACCACTCGAGGGTCGTCCACCTTCCGATCCGCCGCGTCGGGCTCCTGGATCGAATCATCGCTCTCGAATCGGGAATCAGGCGCGGCGATGAGAGCTACCGCGACGCCGCGGAATGGCTCGCCAAGCGACTGATCGAGCCGTTCGCGGCCGAGATCAACTCCAACCTCGACGCGTTGCTCATCGCCCCATACGGTGCTCTGCATCGTGTTCCGTTCGAAGTCCTCCCGTTGCGCGGACGACCCCTCGTGCGCGAGGTCGCCATCTCCTACGCGGCGAGTGTCCCAGTGGCGATACGAGCGGCTCGGGGCGACCGATGGACCGTCCCGAGCCGGGTCGCGGTCGTGGCGGATGCCCAGTCCAACCTACCGGGGGCTCGCCGTACGAGTCTCGCCTCGCAGAGACGATGGCCCCACGCGAGAGCAGCGATCGGTGAGGACGCGAGCGAGGCCTCCGTTCGCGCGATGCTGCCAACTGACCTGCTGCACTTTGCAGTCCATGGTCGGCGGACAGCGCGGGGCACCTACCTCAATCTCAGTCCCGGGCCAGTCCACGATGGCCGGCTCTACACAGACGAATTGGCGGCGCTCGACCTCGAAGGGGCCCTCGTTGTGCTTTCAGCCTGCGCGACGGACGCGGTCGTGCCCGCTCCGGGGGATGAGATGCCAGGCCTGCTTGGACGCGGCGCGCTCTTGGGCGGGGCTCGAACCTCCATCGGAACGCGCTGGCCCATCGACGACGAGGCGGCCCGAGTCCTCTTCGAAGCGTTCTACGAACACCTCGAGGAACGTGGGCCATTGGGCGCCCTCGCGACCGCGCAACGCGCGCTGCTCGACACCGCGGAGGAGGCTCCGGTCGTAGCGTTGCGGAGGTCTCGTGCGTGCGCGAAGAGGGGACTCACGCCGTGCAACCGTCTTCCCACCGCGCTATCTCATCCAATACACTGGGCCGCCTTCACGCTACGCGGAAACCCAAACTAGGGAGTTCTTTCCATGGCCGATCCTACCGACGCGAGGCGCCAACAGCAGCGCTCTGAGACGATAAGAGCCCTCGTAGGGCAGGGAGACCTGGCCCAACGTTCGCCTTGCACTCACCCGTCACCGACCACCGCACCGGCCGTCGTCGCGGGCGGTTGTGGCGTCACGGTCACGGTTCACGTCGCTTGCAACTGCGGAGGACGAGGGAACAGCGCCGGCGTACGACCCGCGGGGCCGCCCGGTCCACAGCCGACCGACCCCGAAGACCCCGAGCTCCCACGGCCGTTCTTCCACGACAGCTCCGTGCCCCGCCACGCCTTCCCGCTGTGGGCCAGCGGCTCCCTCCCCCACCACTACCAGTCCGTCCACCAGTGGGCGTACGAGGCCGCCGGCGACCAGATGTCGACCTTCATGTTCGCCGAGAACGATGCCACGGCGTACAAGTACCGGGGCTTTGGGGTAGCGGATGTGGGGGGTGGGAGCAGCCCGGTGTCGGTGACGATGGGAGCGGGCTACGACAGCGCCTCGCGGAAGAGCTACGGGGCGGGGGACTGGCCCGTGCAGGGGCTGGCGTTGGCGGCCACCCCGGGGCCGCCGGATTCGTCCGGGCTTTGGGTCGTGGACTTCGTGCACAGCGCCGCCCCGGCTGGCGACCACCTCCAGTTGGTGCTCATCCCGCGCAAGGTCGGGAACTACGGCACCTCCCACACCTTCACGAAGTACAAGTACCAGGGGGCCGTGAGCACCTTGGCGTCCGTGGGCGGCACCACGACGGCGACGGTCTACCTGGCCCAGCCGGTGGAGTACTACGCCTTCGTCGTCTCGTCGCCGAGCGCGAGCTACGGGGTGGAGAAGGAGAACGCCACCTGTGAGGTGGTGTCCCAGGTGTTCGAGCTCGCGGCACCCTGATGCCTCGCTTTGGTGACATCTACGGTGTGGCGGCTCGGCGGGTCCGGGCGGATGCGCCGACGTTGGCGGAGCGGGTCCGCGCCGAGCTTCGGGCCGCTCGGGCCGCTGGCCTGTCGGCGGTGGCGGGGGGGGATGACGACGACGTGGCGCGGGCTCGGCTCTTTCCTCGCGGGAAGGGCTTCAAGGAGCCGATCGTCAAGGACTTCGGCGGCCATGGCGTGATCCCGGGGGCGGACGACGACGACGACGGGGCGCCGCGGCGCGTCCCGCCCCTCGAGTTCGACCCGATGCGCTACCCGCCTCGCGTCATCCTGCTCTTCTCCCGGCCGCCCTTTCGCGCCTACCGCGACGGCATGCGCGACTTCCTCGATCCAGCGGTCGCGGCGGCCTTCGCGCGGCTGGATCGGCTGACGGAGGGCGGGATCGATCTGCGGCGCATATTCACGAGCCTCCCCGACGCCGACCGCCGGCGGGTGCTGGGGGAGGTCTCCGATCGCGCCTACGCGGTGCACCTTCGCCGGGGCCTCGACCCCTCGGAGGTCCACCGGACGCTCGACCAGATGCTGGTGACGGACCGCCGCGAGGTGGGCGAGGCGCCGCTGCTGACCTGGGCCTATGTGGAGCCGCTGCCGGCGCCGCCGCCGAGCCTCCCGTCGGATCCCTTCCTCGGCGATCAGACCGCCTTGACCGACCCCTTCCCCTCTTCGATCGGGCTGTCGAGGGCCTGGGACGCGGGGGTCATGGGCGATGGGGTCCGCTTCGTCGACGTCGAGCAGGGCTGGCTCCTGTGCCACGACGATCTGCCCAAGGCCGCCGACGGCACGCCGGCGATCACGCCGCTTTGGGGCGTCAACGCCGCCTACGGACACCACGGCGCCGCGGTCCTGGGGCTCTTGGCGGCGACCCACGAGACGCGGCAGGGGGCGGGCGTCGCGCCGCGGGCCGAGGGGCGCGTGGCGTCGGTGTGGTCGGTGGCCGAGGGGGCCATCTTCGACCAGGGTCAGGGCTGGGGCGTCCCGGCCTTTGGTGAGCCCGATGACCTGCTGCCGTGGATCGGCTCAACGCTGATCCACAGCCCCGCCGACGCCATCCTCGCGGCCCTCCACTGGCTCCGGGCCGGCGACGTCCTGGTGATCGAGCACCAGGTAGGGGACTTCGTCAGCTACCGCGGGCGCGAGGTCTTCACCTTGCTGCCGGCGAGCGCCGATCCGTTGACGCGGCTGATGCTGCGGGCGGCCTATGCCCTGAATGTGGTGGTCATCGAGGCCGCCGGGAACGGTGGCTACGACCTCGGCGGCTACAGGGACCCCAACGGGCACGCGGTCTTCAGCGATCCGCGCTACCACACGGGCTCGATCATGGTAGGGGCCGGCAAGGACGTCGGCGACCACGAGCGCTACGACTCGGCCACGGCGGGGAGCAACTACGGGCACCGGGTCGACAACTACGCCTGGGGACTTCACGTCGCGACCCTGGGCGATCCGACGGCGCCGTACAGCCTCGACGGGTGGAACACCGACTTCCGCGCGACGAGCGCCGCCACGGCCCTCGTCGCCTGCGCGGCGGTCGCCCTCCAAGGCGCGCGCAAGCAAGCGGGGAAGGATCCCTACACCCCCGACAAGATGCGAGACGCGCTGCGTCACGGGGTGCCCTCCGGGGACGCCGCCTTGTACCCGATCGGCGTGATGCCGGACCTGGATGTGGCCCTCGCGGCGGCCCTCTCGGCGGGGGCCGCGGGCGCCCCGACGCCCAACCTGTGGATGCGCGACCACGTCACCGACACCGGCGTGCCCTTCGACGTCCTCCCGAACGCCGCGCGACGCAGCCCGGATCTGCACATCATCGAGATCGCGACGGGGGCCCGCGTCGCCGACGGCGATCCCGTGGAGCGTAGCGCCAACCCCGCCTACAGCGTCGTGGCCCACGTCCGAAACAGGGGCGCCACGGCCCACGACGTCCCCCTGGACCTCTACCTCGTGGCCCAGATCCCCGACGCGTTCACGGGCCCGAAGACCAGCGACGCACTCCACCTCACGACCGTGAACCTCGGACAGGTCGACCAGGGGGGGGCGACCCCCACGCCCGCACAGCCCTTCCGCACGGACCTCGGCGCCAACTTCTCGGTCCTGTGGGTGGTCGCGGTGGTCCGCGGGCCCGACGATCAGGCCGGTCAGCCCCCCGCCGCGGGGACCCCCGAGCTGGCGTTTCTCAACTGGGTCACGGCCCACGAAAACGTCGCGGTTCAGGACATCCTGCTGGCCTGACTACAGGACATCTCCCTCGATGCGCCGGGTCAGGACCGTGTCGATCCGGTCCAGGAAGGCGAAGGTGAACGGCACCGCGAGGGTGACGACGACGACGCGGGGGACGATGAGCGACCCGACCCGGGCCGCGAGGAGGGTGTCGCCCATGAAGACGCGGGCGACGACCACCAGCAAGAAGAGGCTGACGAAGCCGCCGACGAGGCCGAGCAGGCCGTAGCCGACGACGCCCTGGAAGCGGACCTGATTACCGAGGGCCGCGGCGGCGTAGAAGAGCAGGACGGCGTGGAGCATGTGCAGGCCGAGGGGGGAGCCGGCGAAGCCGTCGGCGATGGCGCCCAGGGCCGCGGCGAGGACCGCGCCGTGGATCCAGGACCGCCGACCGCCGATCCAGAGGACCACGGCGCTGAGGAGGTCCGGGGACCAGGCGTCGAGGGCGAAGGCCTCGCGGACGAAGAGCTCGCCCATCAACGCGCCGATGCCGACCAGAACCGGTAGGGCGGTGTTCATGGGTCCTTCCCCGCCTCGAAGCGTCTGCCGTCCTCCGAGAGACCCGAGGGACCGAGCACCACGTAGACCTCGTCGAGGGCGCTGAGATCGACGAGGGGCCTGGCGCGCGCGCCACGGAAGGGGCCCGTGCCCTCACCGCCGACCTCCTCGATCTCCCCCACGACCAGGCCGCGGGGGTAGCGGCCGTCGTCGCCGGTGGTGAGCACCCGCTCGCCAGCGACGAGCTCGGCGGACCGCTGCACATAGTTGAGCTGCGTAGCGTAGCGCTTCTTCTCGCCGGTCCCGACGGCCACGCCGCGGGCCCGGCTCTTCTCCATCACGACGTCGATGGCGCTGCGGGGATCGGTGACCAAGAGCACCTCGGCTCGGCCGCCCTTCACCGAACGGATCTGGCCGACGACGCCGCCGGGGGCGATGACGGGCATACCGTCCTCCACGGCACCCTCACCGACGTCGAGGGTAACGCGCAGGACACGGAAGTAGGGGCTGGTGCCGCGGGAGACGACGCGGGCGGCGAGCAGGCGCAGGTCCTTTCGCCGATCGCCGAGCTCGAGCAGCCGCCGCAGGCGCTCGTTCTCGGCCGCGAGATCGGCGGCTTGGGCGGCGCGCTCCTGGATCTCGCGGACTCGCTTCTGGAGCGCCGTGTTCTCGGCCCGGACATCCACCAGAGCGAGATAGTCGAGCCAGAGCCCGCGGACCTTGCGGCCACCAGAGGTCGCGGTGCCGTGGAGCGGGGAGAGGGCGTAGGTCAGGAGCTCTCCGACGGGACCCGGGCCAGTGGGGCGGCGATCGAAGTGAAGCAGGGCGACGGAGAGGGCGACCAGGCCCGCGCCGACGGCGAGGGCGCGTCGCGGTGAAGGCGGCGTCACGCGTCGATCGCGACGCTCTTGAGCAAGTCGATCTCGTCGAGGGCCTTGCCGCAGCCGAGGACCACCGCCGAGAGGGCATTGTCGGCGATCATGACCGGCAGACCCGTCTCCTCTCGCAGCAGCATGTCGAGGCCGCCGAGCTTGGCGCCGCCGCCCGCGAGCACGATGCCCTTGTCGACGATGTCGGCGCTGAGCTCGGGCGGGGTGCGCTCGAGGGCCACGCGGACGGCGTCGATGATCTGGGAGATGGGCTCGGCGAGGGCCTCGCGGATCTCGTCGGAGGTGATGGTGAGCGTCTTGGGCAAGCCGGCCACGAGATCGCGCCCCTTGACCTCCATGCTGCTGGTCTCACCGCCGTCGAAGGCGTTGCCGATGTGGCACTTGATCTTCTCGGCCGTGGGCTCGCCGACCAGCAGATTGTACTTCCGCTTCATGTGCTGGACGATCGCCTCGTCCATGCGGTCGCCGCCGACGCGAACCGAGCGCGAGTAGACGATGCCCGACAGCGAAATGACGGCGACCTCAGTGGTGCCGCCGCCGATGTCGACGATCATGTTGCCGCTGGGCTCGGTGATGGGCAGCCCCGCCCCGATGGCGGCGGCGATGGGCTCCTCGATGAGGTAGACCTCGCGGGCGCCGGCGATCTGGGCGGACTCGCGCACGGCGCGTTTCTCGACCTCGGTGATGCCGAAGGGCACGCCGATGATGACCCGGGGCTTCACCAGGGTCGTGCGCTGGTGGGCGCGGGTGATGAAGTGCCGGATCATCGCCTCGGTGACGTCGAAGTCAGCGATGACGCCGTCTTTCATGGGGCGAATGGCCACGATGCTGCCGGGCGTGCGCCCCAGCATCTCCTTGGCCTCGCGCCCGACGGCCAGGACCCGGCGGACGCCGCGCATGTCCTTCTTGACCGCCACGACCGAGGGCTCGCAGGACACGATCCCCTTGCCACGGGCGTAGATGAGCGTGTTGGCGGTGCCCAGATCAATCGCCAGGTCGTTGCTGAACATCCCGTAGATGTAGTCGAACAGCATGAGATCGCCTGTGCGGGTCGCGGCGGAAACGGCCTGGGCGCGTCGCGCCTCTATAGCAAAGGGCATCAGCAGCGGCAACCGCTTGCGCTCGGCGACCGGGTTGACCGGCCCGAGGCGCTGCCCTAGGATGCCGCGGTTCTCCCCGCCGACCGGCCCTGCGCACCCCATGCTTACGCAACTTCGACAGCAGTCTCAGAGCTTCCTGATCTACATCCTGTTCGGGATCCTCATCGTCGTCTTCATCTTCTTCTTCGGCCCCCAGGCCGAGGGCTGGCAGCCCGGGCAAGCCGGGACGAACCCCGCCGACTGGGCCGCCCGCGCGGGCCAGCAGGAGGCGAGCGGCCAGGAGGTCACGCTTTGGCTCCTGCGCCAGGAGCGCTACGGCCTGCTCGACGACGACGCCCTCTCGAACCCCGGCGTACGCCGCGAGGCGGCCACCCAGGTCCTGGAGCAGCTCGTCCTCGAGGACCGGGCGCGCGCCGCTGGCCTGCGCGCGTCCGAGGAGGAGCTCACCGAGTTCATCACGAGCAAGCGCAACAACGACCTGCCGCTGTTCACCGACCGCTCGGGCACCTTCGACTACAAGCGCTTCCAATCCGGCGTCTCCCAGGGGCTCGGCGCGAGCCCGATGACCTATCGACGGGCAAAGGCGCGGGAGCTCGTGATCCAGCGCTACCTCGACTTCCTCGGCTCCCAGGTGAAGGTCAGCGAGAAGTCCGTCCGCTCGGCGTGGGATCGCGCGAAGCGCACCTGGAACCTCGAGTACGTACAGATCAACCCCGCGGACTACGCCGACCAGGCCGGTGAGCCTACGCCCGCCGAGGGGGCGGCCTTCGCCACGGCCAACGCCGACGCGGTGTCGAAGTACTACGACGAGCACAAGGGTGAGTACGACCGCGACAAGGAGGTCCGCGTCAGCCGCGTGCTGCTTCGCACGCCGAAGGATGACGACGCCGCAAAGGCCGAGGTCAAGAAGAAGCTCGAGGCCCTGCGCACCAAGGCCATGGCCGAGGGCACCGACTTCGCCGCGCTGGTCCGCGAGGGCTCCGAGGGCGCCTTCAAGGACGCCGGGGGCGACATGGGGTGGCAGGTGAAGGGGAACTCCGACTACGAGTTCTTCGCCGCGCTGAAGGCCAACGAGATCTCCGAGATCAAGGCGTCGCCCTTCGGCCTTTGGTTCGTGAAGGCCACCGGCGTCAAGCCCGCGGTGAACAAGCCCCTGGCGACCGTTCGGGACGAGATCGGCGTGATCCTGGCCCGCACGGGCAAGCAGAAGGCCGCGGCGCGGAAGGTCGCCGAGCAGATGCTCGCGCAGCTCCGCACCGGCAAGGCCTTCGAGGACGTCGCGCCTCCGCTTCCGGCGCCGGCCCCCGAGCCCGAAGCGGCCGGCGAGGATGGCGAGAAGCAGGCGACCAGCGAAGCGCCACCGCCGGAGCCGCAGATCAAGGCCACCGGCGCCTTCAATGTCGACCGGCCGGCCTGGAAGAACATCCCCGGCATCGGCGAGAGCGAGACGCTCGCGCGCAAGCTCCCGTCGCTGACCAAGGAGAATCCGCTGGTCGATGAGATCCTCGAGATCGAGGACGCCCTCTACGTGGTGAAGCTGCGCGAGCGGAAGGAGCCCGATCCGAAGAAGTTCGGGGACGAGAAGACGGTCTACGAGAAGCGCCTCGCGCGCGGCCTCAACGACCAGCTCTTCGGCTCGTGGCGAGACTTCGTCTTCGGTCCGACGCGCGCGCGCTCGATGCAGCTCCGCTTCGGTGGCCGATCCGGCGCGCTGCTGGCGTCACTGCCTGCGCCCGGGGCGACCTCGACGGCGCGGCTCAACGACAAGGCGTTCCCGGTGGCCGCAGCCGCGCCGCTCAAGGGCGCGCCGGGAAGCCCCCCGCCGAAGAAGTAGCGTCGCGCTACGCGATCGCGCGGCGGAGCCACCTCAGCACCGACAGCGGCAAGAGGCCCGTCCGCAGGAAGCCGATGCGGGCGCGCCAGAGTTCGTCGGCTGTCTCCGCGCGACCCGCCGAGGCGAAGTAGCGGACCAACCGGTCGAGCAGCATCGAGACCATCCGCCCGTCGCCGTTGCGGTAGGCGGTCGACACCTCCTCCACCAGCCACGCCGACTCCGCTCGCTCACGGGCGCGGACCACGCCGGGCTCGACGTAGGCGGCCTCGGAGGGGTCGGGGCTGCACCGAATCGTGACGTCCACCGCGGCGAGCTGCGTCCCGCCATCGAGCACGGCGACGCGGGCGAGCCGGTGGGTCCCGATTCGCCGACGGGGGACGGCCATCTCGAGGGTGTGGATCAGCGCGCCGGAGGCGGGCAGCGCGCCGGCGTCCCAGCTCAACGATCCAGCGCGCTCGTCGAAGCGAACCGCGTCAACAGCCCGCGGGCGCGGAGCCACCCGGAAGAGCCGCTGCGCCTCGATGTCCTGGGCGAAGGCGACCTGAACCTGGAGGGCTCGGCAGGCCGATCGGCGAAGCTGGTCGAGGTGACCGCGCAGCCCATCGGCATCGATGACCTCGCCCCCCACGCGCGTGATGAGGCGCTGGAGCGGCCCCGAGTCGACGTCGGGCCCGGCGCAGACGAAGTCGAAGGCGACCCCTTCCTCGGCGGCCTTCTCGAGGGCGGGGAGCGCGTCGGAGGCGCCGAGCATCGGGCGCGTCACGAGCAACAGGATACGCTCGATGTCCGCGTCACCCGCTGACTCCAACGCGCCGTGCAGCGTCGAGAACGGCTGCACGGGCTCCTGCGTTCGGTCGCGGAGCCCCCTGGGCGTCCAGGCCCGAGCGCCGTCCGTCGCCTCGAGAGCCCGGCGGGCGAGGGCCGCCGAGCCGACGACGGCCACCGCGACGTCGAGGGGGCGCGCTTCGACCGGCGGCGCGGAGATCTCGAGCAGCGCGGTGACCTTCAGCGCGGCGTCGGCGACCGAGCAGACCGGCGGATCCACGCGGCAACGAATCGTGACGCTCACGTGTACGCCTCCGCGAACCCGTCGGAGGCGAAGCGAAGGACGATGCAGGAGATGTTGTCGCCTCCCCCCCCCCGGTTCGCCGCAACCATCAAGTCGAAGGCCGCCCAGGTCGCCCCCGGGGCGGCGTCCACGATCTCGCGAATCCGGCGCTCCGCGTCCTCCTCGTCGAGCCCCGCGTAGTCCGGGATGCCGTCGGAGGTGAGCACCAGGGTGTCCCCCGGCAGCAGGTCGAACTCGAGGAACTCTGGATGCAGGGGGACCGCTACGAGCTGGTCGTCGTCGCCCTTCTCGAACTCGCCAACGCAGCGGATGAGGGCCGCGGCGGACTGCACGTTGCGGGCGAACGTAGGCGGCCGGCCCATCCGCATGAGTTGAGTCGCGAGGTCGTGGTCGACCATCAACGAGGCGATGTGACCATCGCGCACGAGGTAGATTCGGCTGTCGCCAATGGAGCAGAGCGTGGCGTGGTTGCGCTCCAGGAGCACCGCGACCGTGGTGGCCGCCATGATGCCCTCCGGCGGGCCCTTGAACCGCGGAATGGTCTGGTGGACGAGCCGCCCTATCCGGCCGTTCGCCCGATCCAGGATCCCTTGGAGCAAGCGTTGGCGACCCGCGGCGGACTCTGGAAGGACGGGGGTCATCTCGCCCAACCCGTCGAGCGTGCGGTCGTCGAGCTCGTCGCCGTCGACGCAACCGGAGGCGATCTCCCGCCACCCCTCGAGGGCCTCCTGGCGGACGCACCCGCTCGCCATGTCGCCGCTCCCGTGTTGCGAGATGCTGACGCCATCGCTGATCAAGAACAGGCCGATGCCGGTCTCACCGTGGTAGGCCAGGAAGAGGTCGTCCTGATTGGTCGGCGCGTACTGACCCTTCAACACCCCGATGTGCAGCTCGTGCCCGATGTCGACCGGGAGCGGGCTCGGGGTGACCTCCCGGCGTCGGCGCACGGTGCGCAACGCCTGCTCCAGGGCGCCGAGCAGCTCAGCGGCGTCTGCGTAGCGCCGGGCGGGGACGGGGGAGGTCGCTCGCCGAGTCACCGCCGCCAGCTCCGCGGGCACGTCCTCGTGGTAGATGTGCGGCGGCGGCAGGCGGTGGGAGGACTCGCTGGCTTCGACCAGTCGCGCGATGCGCGCCAGCACATAGAACATCGACACGCCGATGAAGAAGACGTCCGCGCGCGCATCCACCACGCCGTCGCAGTGGCCTCGGACCTCCGGGGCGGCGAACCCGCGGATCGCTCGGCGCCGAGCGTCGTCGCGCGGTGCCTCACGCGACCACAGCGTGGGCGGCGCGCGGAAGACGCAGTGCCCGTCGACACCGACCAGCAGCTCTCCCGGATCGGGGTCGCCGACCATGTAGCCGGCGGCGTGCAGTCGCGCAAACGCCCGCGCTATGGGGACGATCCAACGCTCGACGAGCGCCAGCGACTCCCCGCCGTCGCGGTCGGCGAGGACCGCCGTCAGCCCCTCTTGCAGACTCGGCGCGTCGGGCAGCGCGGTGAGCGTGTAGCGCAGGCCATCGAGGTCCAGCCCCGCGCTCGGGCTCAACGCCAGCTCGTCGAGGGTCGCGCGGGCCTCGGCGCGCCGCCCGAGGACGCCGCCGGGATCCCCCGCCGGGGTGACGAGGACCTCGAAACGACGGCCCTGCGCGTCGGCCCCCAGGTAGCGGTGGGACCCCTCGGGAGCGACCAGCGGCGCGCGGAGCTCTACCGACTCAACGAGATCCCCGACCGTCGGCCACGCGACGCCATCGCCGGTCTGCTCGAGCTGGAAGCCGCAGGTGCCGCAATACCGGTCGTCCCCGGCGCGGCCATTGCAGACCGGACACGCGTCCGGTCGGTCGGCCACCCGATCACCACTCGCTGTGGGCACTACGCCTCCGCCGGTGCGAGCGGCGATGCTACCCCGATCACCAGCCGCGGAGCGAGGGCCCCGAACGCAAGCTGCGCTCGGATTCGTCGAGGCGGTCGGCGCGCAGGACCGTGAAGCTGAAGGTCGAGCCCTCCCCGGGGCGGCTCTCGACCCAGATACGCCCCTCGTGGAGGCCGATGAGCTCGCGGCAAATGGGCAGCCCCAACCCCGTGCCGACGACCTTCAGCTCCCCCTCAATCTGCCGGAACTTCTCGAAGACGTGGGGGGCGTCCTCCGGGGAGATTCCGGTGCCGGTGTCGATGACGTCGAAGCGGATGTCGGTGTCGTCGTAGGTGACGCGCACGCGGATGCTCCCCTCTTCGGTGAACTTGATCGCGTTCGACAGCAGGTTGACGAGGACCTGCGAGACCCGGTCGCCGTCCGCCCAGGCGGGGGGGCAATCGCTGGGGAGGGTGGGCTCGACGGGGAGCCCCTTGACTCGCCACAGCCCCGCGGTGGCCGCGATCGCACCATCGACCAGCGGGGCCACCTCGGTCTCTTCCAAGTGCAGGTTGAGCTTCCCCGCCTCCAGCTTGCTGAGATCGAGGACGTCGTTGACGAGGCGGCCGAGGCGCTCGCCCTCCGCGTCCACGACCTGCATGTCGTCGAGGACCTTCGCGAGGGCCTCGCGGGCGGGGCCCTCGACGCCCTGGAGCGCTGGCGTCACCTGGCGGCTGAGGCGCCGCAGGTTGAGCTTGTTGAAGCCCACGATGGAGGTCAACGGCGTGCGCAGCTCGTGGGAGACGCCGGCGAGGAACGCCGCCTTGAGATCCTCGAGCTGCCGTTCCTTGGTGACGTCCCGCTTGCGATTGATGATCGCCTCGATCTCGCCGTTCTTGCCCAACAGCGGGTAGGTGCTGATGCGGGTCACGGCGTTGCCGAAGGCGCGGTGCTCCACGCTCTTGGGCTTGCGGTCACGCAGCGTCGCGAAGGCCGGGCAGTTCTCGCAGATCTCGTCACGCATGCGAAAGGCGCGGTAGCACTTCCGCCCGATGGCGTCGCGCCCGAACATCGAGCGGGCCGCGCGGTTGGCCTGGAGGATCTCCCCCTCGGGGGAGAGCACGGTTATCGGATCGGTGATCGCGTCGAAGAGATTCTGAAAGAACCGCTCCGAGTCGGCGAGACGGGTCTCCACGAGCGCCAACTCACGGGTCAGCTCGTCGACGTCGCGCGACTGCCGAGCGACGAGCACCACCCGCTCCACCCGCCCATCCTCGAGCCGGGACACGGCCCCGGAGGTCTCGAGCCGGATCTGCTCCCCCGTCGCGTCGGTGAAGTCGACCTCGACGCGGCTCGCCGCCCCTGCCGGATCCGCGAGGAGCACGCGGTACCAGGCCGGCATGCGACCAAAGAGGTGTTCGACGCTCAGCCCACAGGCGCCTCCGTGATACCCGAGAAACGTCGCGAAGGGTGCGTTGTGCAGCTCGACGACGCCGTTGGCGTCCAGCACGACGAGGGCGTCGGGCATCGAGTCGATGACCTGCTGGATGTAGTCCCGATCGACCCGCGCCTCCTGCGCGAGCAGGAGGTAGGCGGCCATCTCGTTGACCGCCGCCTTGAGGCGTCCCATCTCGTCGTGGCGCCGCACCTCGAGGCGACCCTCGAGCTCCCCGCGAGCGATGGACTCGACGCGGGCGAGCACCTCGTTGAGCGGGCGCACGACACGACCGTGCAGAAGCACGACCGACGCCCCGGCCAGGACCAGGATGCCAGCGGTGAGGAGCACCGTCGCGATGATGGGGTCGAACCCGGTGCCGGTCCCCACGACGTAGACCGCGAGCCCGGCGCAGACGGGCACCAGCAGGCTGTAGACGCCGATCAACAGCAGCAGCGTACCGAAGGTGCTCAGCCGGGGCGCCGGTGGCTTCCCCGCCGGCCCGGTCTCAGAAGTCGAAGTCGAGGTCAAGTCCCAGCACCTCGGCGGCGCGGGTGACGATCTGGTCGGGGTCGAAGGGCTTGGTCAGGAACTCGTGGGGGCCCGTCTGTGCGTCCATCGGCCCGGTCTGCCCCTTGGCGGTCAGGATCACGATGTGCACGCCCGCGAGTTGAGGGTCCCGCCGGATGGCGGCGCAGACCTCGGTGCCGTCCATGCCCGGCATCATCACATCGAGGAAGACCAGATCCGGCTTCAGGTCCCGGGTCTTGGAGAGGCCCCCGATCCCGTCCTCCGCGAAGTGGATCTCGACCCCCTCGAGCTCCAGCTCCTCCAGGGTGCGGTGGAGCAGCAGCCGGATGTGGCTCTCGTCGTCGACGATCAAAATGCGCTTGGCCACCGGATCCCTCTCAGTCGTTGCGCGCGAGGGGCAGATGCACCGTGAACACGGCGCCTTCACCGACCTCGCTCCGAGCCGAGACCCGCCCATCGTGGTGCTCGAGGATCGTGCGCACGAGGGCGAGACCGAGCCCGGTCCCCTCCTTCGTGTGTATCACGTTCTCGATCCGATAGAACTTGTCGAAGATCTGCGGGAGTTGCTCTGGATCAATCCCGATCCCGCTGTCGGCGACCTCCACATGGACCTCGTCGCCATCGACCCACTGGCGCAGTCGCACCCACCCCTCGTCGGTGAACTTGATGGCGTTGGCGACGAGGTTGGTGAAGACCTGGGAGAGCCGCGTGCCGTCGCACTCCACCACCGCTTCGTCTTGTGTCTCGCAACTCAACTCGAGCCCCTTGGCCTCGGCCTGGATGCGCAACAGCGTGACCACCCCCCGCACGACCTTCGAGACCGGCCGAACGTCCATGTCGTACTGCATCTTGCCGGCGAGCAGCTTCGACACGTCGAGGATGTCGTTGATGATGACGATGAGCTTGTCGGACTCCTCGTCGATGATCCCCACGAACTCGCGGAGGATCTCGCCGGGCATGTCCTCGTCGTCGAGGATGGTGGCGGCGAAGCCCTTGATGCTCGCGAGCGGAGTGCGCAGCTCGTGGCTCACGTTGCTGACGAAGTCGTTCTTCATCTCGTCGAGGGCCTTGAGCTCCTCGTTGAGCCGCGCGAGCTCCTCGTTGTGGTCGCGCAGCCCGACGATGAGCTGGTTGTTCACCAGCGCGATCCCCGCCTGGCGCCCCAGGGCGCGCACGAGCTTCGCGTCCTCGGCCAGGAATTCGCCACCGCCCCGACGGTCGCAGAGCGAGATCTCGCCGAGGTGGCCCTGGGCGGTCTCGATCGGGACGCTGAGCGCCGAGGTCTGTGTCTCGGGCGCCGACCCGACGACCAGGCCGTCGTCGAGGACGATGCGGCCCTTTCGCGCGCGCACGATCCGCCGCGCCTCGCGCAGGACGAGCTTGCAGATGTCCTCCGGCCCCAGGCAGGCGTTTATCGACTCGCCGATGCGGTAGAGGAGGGTGATCTGTCGATAGCGGTTGAGCGTCTCGCGAGAGAGCGCGTCGACCTGGGATTTGAGCTCGATGACCCGCGGGTCGGCTTCAGATTCTGCCATCCGACCGAATGTTAGGACGCGCGGCCGCTCGCTACAAGTCAGCCCGCACCGGACGCGACGCGCGCGAGCGAGTCTTGCCGTCTTCGTCCCAGGCCACCACGTAGAAGGTGTAGGCGTGCCCGGCCTCCAAGGCGATGGTCAGACGGGTCTCCTCGGTGAACCAGACGTAGCTCTGCTCGACGAAGGCGGCGTTCCGCCCCGCCCGCAAGCCGTGGACCGCGTACTTGTCGGCCGCATCGACTTCGTCCCACTCAAGGGTGATGGCGTCCCCCTCGACCGTCGCTCGGAGGTTCTGCGGCGCCCCGAGGAAGCCCGTCTCACGGCCGCAGACGACGCACAGCTCCTCGGGCTCCTCGGGCTCCGCCTGTTCGCGGCCGGCGAAGGCCTCCTCAGGCGGCAGATCCCCGGCCGCGCACATCATGCGACACGCGCGGTCGAGGCCGCACCGCGCCGCACACGACGGCTCACCGCTGGCCTCCCCCCGCGAGGGGAGACGATCGGCGTCGGGCATCCCCCGGTTCGCGTTTGGATCCTCCACGCGCCGTCGCCACGCCTCGATGGGGCGCGCGTGCGGGTCGTGGCGTCGAATGGTGCGCCACGTCCCCGGAACCTGGAACTCGGCGCGTCGCGCCGCGTCGGCGTCGAGCTCCGGCGTGAAGAGCTCCGCCTCTTCGACCTGCGTCGCGAGCCCCTCGGGGCTGGTCCCCGCCGGCCCGGGCTCGTGGCCACAGGCCAGCAGCGCGAGAGGGACGAGGGTGAGCAACGGGCGCATCTTTCAGTCCTCCGTCGCTCGCGTCGGCGTCATCCCGGCGTAGAGCGCGTAAAGCTGAGCGTCGTCGGCGTCCTTCGCGTTCGCCTCCATCTCCGCGTACCGCGCGCGGACGAACTCGAAGAGCTCGTCGCGGAACTTCGCCATGTCGTCGGGGCGCGCGAGGAAGCTGAAGGTTCGCGCGCCCGCGGACGCTGGCGCGTCGTCCAGGAAGCGTCGGCGGATGGTCTCCGTCACCGCCTCGAGGTGCTCGTAGAGCGCGTCGATGCGCGCATCCCAGTCGTCGTCGACGACGAGATCCTGGTGCATCTCCACGCAACGGTAGTGGACGCGGGCCCCGGGGCGGGATGGCGCCTCTTCGATGCGGCCCTCACGGACGAGCGCCTTCACCGCCAGCCGCGTGCTGTCGAACTCGTTGCAGTGGGGGAGCCGGTCGGCCAGCTCGTCCATCGTCATCGGCCGCTGCCGCAACAGGTCCTCGACGCGCCGCATCAGGTTGGTCTCGTTCTGCTCGAAGAAGCCGCCCTTGTTGAAGCGCGCCGAGAGCGCCTTCACGGTGCGGGTGGACTTCCCGAAGATCAGCGAGATCAAGTTGATGGTGGAGTGCTTCCGCTTCGCCTCGCGCCACAGCGCGAGGGTCATCATGTCCTTGACCGTGTCGAGCGGGTAGTTGTGGTCCACCGCCATCTTCACGGCCGGGTAGAAGGTCGCGAAGAGCACCCGGAGCAAATACTCCGGGTAGGGGATCGGCGCCGCGTCTCGTGACTCTGCTTGCATTCGATGCTCCGTCGACAGGCGAAGTCCGCAGATACTAGCGGACGGAACCCTCCCTCTGCACATTTCGGGACCAGACGTCGGCCCCGAAAAGGGAAAAAAACTGCCCACGCGATCTCGAGGCGCACACTTTTCGCGTCCTCGGGGAGGCCGGGTTAAGGTGCCGATCGAGCGCACGCAGGGGGGAATGATGAGCCGAGTGGCGAGTGAGCGGAGACGATGAGCCGACCGGACCCGTTCCAGGTGAAACGCCGCCCGATGGCCCGTGCGGAGCGCGATTTCGCCTTCGCGCGCGGTCGTCAGGACGGCGCCGACCGTCCGCCCTTCACCGAGGAGGGCGCCCTCGATGTCGATGGATTGCACCAGCTCCTCGAGCGGGCAGAGTCGGTCATCGAGGGGCAGGGATACGAAGACGGCGGCGCGGGCCAGTTTCTGGGTAGCGCGGTGCTCACCCTCTCGGCCCCCGAGGGCCTCGCCGGGCGTCTCGCGGTTGCGGTCACCACCGACGCGCGCGCGAGGCAAGCGGTGCGCGATCGGATCTTCCGTGAGCTGGCTCGCCTCCTCGGCCCATCGACCCCCGCAGACTTCGACTTGAGCCTGCGCGCGCGGGTCGACGGAGACGCCGTTCGCGTCGATGCGGACATCGAAGCGGCGCTTCCGGTGGTAGACCAGACCTCCTGACGGTACATTCCGGGCGATGACGCTGTATTCGGTGCACCAGGTGGCGCGCCTCTCGAGCGCGAGCGTCGACCAACTACGACGGTGGGACCGGAGCGGTCTGCTCCCGGCGTGCAAGGACGCCGAGCGTCCCGCCTACAGCTTCCAGGACGTGATCGCCGCGCGAGCAGCGGTGGCGCTGCTCGCAAAGGGCGTCGGCACGCGGAAGCTCCGGGAAGCGGTCGAGGCGGTGCGCGCCATGAGGCCCGAGGGCGGCCACCCGTTGGCGGAGCTGCGGCTCTTCGAGGAGGCGGGCCAGATCGTGGTTCGACTGGAGGACACCCTCCTCGAGCCGCGCTCGGGCCAGGCGCTGCTCGCGCTGCCCATCGGCTCGATGACCGAGGAGCCCGGCGGCGAGGTCCTGCGCGTGCCGCTGCCGCGGACCGAGGCGGCCGACGCGCAGGCGCTGCTCGAGGCGGGGCTGGATGCGGAGGAGGCGGGTGACGACGAGACCGCAGAGCTACGTTACAAACAGGCGCTCGAGATCGAGCCCGACCACGCCGGGGTCCTGCTGAACCTGGGCAATATGAGCTATCGCCGCGGTGCGCTGCGGCGCGCGAGCGAGCTGTACCGCGCGGCCACACGCGCCGAGCCGGCCTACGCGCAGGCCTGGTACAACCTCGCCAACACCCTCGACGATCTGGGGCACGTCGACAGCGCGGTGCACGCCTACGAGACCGCCCTCGGGCACGAGCCCGAGCTCGCCGACGCCCACTTCAACCTCGCGTTGCTGTGGGAGAAGCTAGGCCGACGGGACCGCGCACGGGCCCATTGGGAGCGCTACGTGCTCATCGACGGGGACAGCCAGTCAGCCCGGCTCGCCCACCGCTTCCTCGACTTCGACGGAGACGCCCCCGACATCTGAAGACGTCGCCAGCTCGGCGAGAAGCTGGGCGACCTGCGGGGCTTGCTCGGCGAGGAGCTCGAGCTCGACGCCGCTCAGGTACGCCGTGCGGTGCCCACGCAGGAGCGGGAAGTCGAGGCGCAGCGCGTAGCGATCGTCGGTGCGAGTGACGGCCATCGTCTCGGCGTAACGCTCGACATCGGCCACCACGGACTTCAGGTACCGATGGAGGCGAAGCCCCCGGCGGGCGCGCGGGTCCTCGAAGAGATAGAAGTGCCGATTGCGCGACAGCCGGGCGCCGGCCCGCAGCATGCGGAAGGTCGCCCACGTCGTCGGGTGCAGCGGTTTGTCGACGCTCTCCATGCCCAATCGTACGGCGCCAGACGAGAATAACTCCAGGAATTCACGTAGATTCGGCGCCATGTCAGAGACGAAGACGCCGCTTGACGGCATTCGCGTGCTCGACCTCTCACGCGTGCTCGCGGGCCCCTACGCGACCATGCTGCTCGGGGATATGGGCGCGGAGGTGGTGAAGGTCGAGCGACCCGGCGGCGGCGACGATACGCGCCGCTTCGGGCCGCCCTATGTCGGCGGCGTCTCGACGTACTACCTTTCTATCAATCGTAGCAAACGCTCGATCGCCCTCGACCTGAAACACCCCGACGGCCAGGCCGTGCTCTGGCGGCTGGTGGAGTGGGCGGACGTGCTGGTCGAGAACTTCCGCCCGGGGACCCTCGACCGCCTCGGGTTCGGCTACGACGCGTGCGCCGCGCGCAACCCACGCCTCGTCTACTGCTCGATCAGCGCCTACGGACACGAGGGGTTGCCCGATTGGTCGCGGCGCCCCGGCTACGACGTGATCCTCCAGGGGGTGGGGGGGATCCCGAGCCTCACGGGGCCCCCGGACGGGCCGCCGTTCAAGGTCGGCGCCTCGATCGCCGACGTCGTCAGCGGAATGAACGCGTTCCAAGGCATCCTCCTGGCGCTCTACGCACGCCAACGTAGCGACCGCGGCCAGCACGTCGACTGCGCGATGCTCGACGGTCAGGTGGCGCTGTTGACGTACCTCTCGAGCGCGTGGCTCAACGCGGGCATCGAGCCGCCGAGGATGGGGAACCGTCACCTCTCGATCGCGCCCTATAGCAGCTACCGCGCGGCGGACGGTTGGATGAACCTCGGCGTGGCCAACGAGGCGCTGTGGGCGCGCTTCTGCCAGGCGGCGGGCTGCGAGCGGCTGCGGGATGACCCGCGCTTCGCGAGCAACGACGTCCGAGTCGAGAACGTAGAGGATCTCGACACCGAGCTGGCACAGGTGTTCGAGAAACGCACGGTCTCGAGTTGGCTCGAGGTCTTCGACGCCGCCGGGGTCCCCGCCGGCCCCGTGCTCACCGTGCCCCAGGCGATGGCCCACCCGCAGCTCGAGGCCCGCGACATGATTGTCGCGATGTCGCATCCAGAGGCGGGTCCCCTGCGACTCGTGGGCCCCCCCATCAAGCTGGGCGAGACCCCCGCGCGGCCCCATCTGCCGCCACCTGGGCTCGGCGCCCACACCGACGAGGTGCTGCTCTCGCTCGGGTACTCGACCGACGAGATCGAGGCGCTCCGAACACGCGGCGCGGTGGCCGGCGAGATACGGGAGGGCCTGGCGCGGTCCAATTGAGGAAGGCGTGGCACGCGACGTGCTTGGAAAAGACCGTGACGAACGGACACCTCGAACTGGAGGCGGAAATGGTCCTCACCGGCGTGACTTTCCTCGGGCCCGAGACCCACGACGCTCGCACCCTCGAGCGCCTCCCCCCACCGCTGCGAGAGCTGCTGACAGAGGTGAACGGCTTCGTCGCCTACCGTGGCGGCCTGCACCTGCGCGGCGCCTGCGACATGCCGTCCTGGCACTCCATCGACGTCGTGTGGCGTGGGGTGTTCGCGCTCCACGGGCTCTTTGACTCGGTGTTGCCCGCGGACATCCCCTTCGGCCAGGACTTCCGCGGAGACCAGCTCCTGTTGCGCCGGGGCCGGGTGTGGCGTCTGGACACCACAACCGGGGTGACCACCTGCCTCGACGTGGACCTCGACAGTTTTCTGGCGGCCGCGCGTTGTGATCCCGTCGATTTCCTGGGGCTCCAGCCGCTGCGAGGGTTCCTCGACGGGGGCGGCCTGCTCCGCCCGGGGCACGTCCTCGACCTCGAAGGGCTCCCCGACGACGGGCTGACGCCGGTCCCCGGTTGGGTCCGCGCCGTGAGCGCGAACCACGCCATCGTCGCCCGCGCCGACGCCCTCAGCGACGCGGCGTTGGCGGCGGGCTGAGCCTCCCCTCGAGGGCCTCGATCTTCGCGCGGAGACGCGCGATCTCCTCCTGCTGCATCTGGATCGCGGCCATCGCCAGGCTCGCGTAGCCGTACAGGTCGACCTGGTCGCCCGAGGCGCGCAGCGCCTCCGGCGGGACCCCATCCTCGATGACCACCCCGAAGAATCGCTCGGCGTCTCCTTCGCGGTAGCGCCAGGTGGCCAGCGGCGTGCCGAGGGCGCGCCTCGCCAGGCGGTCACGCTCCTCCGTCGAGAGGTAGCGCACGTCGGTCTTCGACGCCCGGGACGAGCGCGGGCACGGCCCCGCACGGGGGTCTTCGTCGTCGCACAGGAGCCGCACGTTGCAGCCATCACCGAGATCGCACATCGTCCCCTCCACCCCGCAGGCCGCGCCCTCCATCTGACCGTCGCAGGGCGGGATGTTCGGATCGGGCCGGTGTCCGCCGCAGACGGGATCGCCGCACGTGCGATACCACTGGAAGCGCGCCTCGACCTCGACGCAGGACCCGCCGCCGCAGTCGCGGGTGCACCCCCACAGGCCCGACTCCGGGTCGCAGCGGCAACTCGACGGGACGCACTCCCCGATCTGGCGACACTCCTGACCATCGGGGCAGCCGGTGTTGCGACACCCCTGCGGGTTGGGGCCCTCGCACGCCTCGGGCTCCGGCTCCACGCAGGACCCACCGCCGCAGTCTGCGGTGCAGATCCAGGAGCCGTTGTTCGGATCGCAGTCGCACGACGTCGGGATGCAGGCCCCCTCTTCGACCCGACACTCGCGCCCGTCGGGGCAGCCGGTCTGGGCGCACCCCTGCGGGTTCTCTCCGGGACACTCCATCGCGTCGCGCCGCTGACAGACGCCGCCCCCACAATCGGGCAAGCAGCTCCACAGGCCGGAGTCGGGATCGCAGGCACACCCCGAGGAGAGGCAGCCGTCGTCCTCCGGGGCACAGATATGGTCCGGGGGGCAATCGGCGTCCGCCGAGCAACCCGCCGGGTTCGGGCCGGGGCACGGCTCGCCGTCGTCGGGGACGCAGGTCCCGCCACCACAGTCCTCGGTGCAACTCCACACACCGCCATCGCAAACGCACTCGGAGGGGAAGCAGCCCTCCTGGGCGCAGACCTCGCCATCGGGGCAGCCGGTGTTGCGGCAACCCTGCGGGTTGGGACCGCCACATTCACCTTCACCCTCGCCTTCCCCTTCCCCCTCGCCTTCACCGCCGTCGACGCTCACGCCGCCGCCGCCGTCGGCCCCCCCGCCACCACCGGTCGGCGTGCACCCGACCACCACCAGCGCGAGCCAAAGCCACAACGTTCGCATGATCTTCCCCCCGAGTCTTCGAGCCATGATGAACCGACGCGCTCGATCGAATCCACAGATCGAGCCCGGGCGCGGTCGTCAGCCGCCTTCGACGCCCAGCTTCAAAAGCTGGAGATCCAGCGGGAAGAATGTGCCCTCGAGCCGGTGCTCCACGCGGCCAGTAGCGTCCAGCGTGAACCACGAGGGGGCGACATCGAGTTTCAACCGCCGAAAGACCTCGTCGTCCGTGTCGGCCCAGGTGTTGCTGCCCAGCGCCTCCGCGTAGCGCTCCACGCGCTCCGGACTGTCGTGACCCACCACGATGGCGAGCCCGATCTCCTCGTCGTCCCGCCAGCGATCCCGCAGACGCTCGACCAACGGGAGCGACGTCTTGCTCGCCTCGCTCCAAGGTGCCAGATAGACGACGACGCACACCGGCCGGGCGCGGCAGATCACGGCCTCCTCGGCGCCCACGGCGGACAGCGCCTCGGACGGGAAGGGCGTGGGCCGAAGCGACATCGCGGCGATCCCCCCGGCGACGCTCAACGCCGCCGCGATGAGGACCGCGCGGACCCACCGGGTCCCGCCCCCGGCCGCCTCGCCCATCACCACCAGACCCGGCGTCGACTGGGAGGGCAGCATCGGGCGCGGTGCGGGACGCCCCGGCGCGCCCACGCCAGGTGCGCCCGGGATCGTCCGCCGCGGCATCGAGAGCTGCGTCTCCGCGAACGCGTCCTGAGGCTCGACGGGCGCCGGGACCGTGTCCGCCTCCACCTTCCGCGGCGGCGGGGTCGCTTGCTCGGCGCCACAGAAGGCGCAGACCGCTACCTGGTCGGGGATCCGTTTGTCGCAGGAGGGGCAGGCGCGCACCGTCGGATGCTCGCAGCGCCTCGATCGCCTGTCAAAATCAGCGTCGCGTGAAGCTCGCGATCATCGCCTCGCGGGTCTCGTCGGAGAAGAGCCCATCGAGCAGGCGCTCGTCCTCATCGGGGGGCTGGGCATCGAGGCGATCCCAGGAGGGCCCCCGGATGTGCGCCTTGGAGATCCGGTACGCGGCGGCGGGCCGGCCGACGGCGCGCTCGATCCAGGCCCGCGCGTCGGCCTCCGCGTCGTCGACGAGGGCGTCGCCGAGGCCCATCTCGTACGCCTCCGCCGGGCCGACGCGCGCGACGCTGTAGACCAGCTTGCGTAGCGCCCTCGGCGTCGTCGCGCTGCGCACCATCTCGATGGCGGTCCGCGGGAAGGGGACCCCGATGTCGAGCTCCGTCAACGCGAGGGTGTAGCTGCCGCGCGACCAGGCGATGTAGTCGCCGGCGAACGCGAGGATCAAACCACCGGCGATGGCGTGCCCCGCGACCGCCACCGCCACCGGCTTCGGGCACCGGAAGGCCGCGGAGAAGGCGCGGTCGAAGCGTCCGAAGAAGTCGCTCATCCCCGGGCGGTCGAGGGCCGTCACCTCCATCAGATCGAGCCCCGCCGAAAAACACCGGCCACGGGCCCGAACGAGCACACCGCGGATCCCGTCGTCCCTCGCGACGCGGGCGAACGCGTCCCCCAGCGCCGCGTTCGTCTCGGCGCCCAGCGCGTTGACCTTGGGACGGTCGAGGACCAGCTCGGCCAGCCCACCCTGGACATCGAGGTTCACTCCGCTCATGGCCCCCAGCCTACACCCACCGCGCCGCGCGGGCTCTTGTTGAATCCAAGACGCCGTCCGTCGTACCTACGTGCGCGCACCCGGGCGCCTGGAGGTCTTGATGAGTCGTCTGTTCACCGCCGCCGCGCTGCTCGCGATGGCCGCGCCAGCCCTCGCCGACGAGGCGAAGCCGGCCCACTACACCGCCGCCCAGGTCGAACAGGCCGCCAAGGCGATGGCGAAGAGGATGGGGATGCCGCTCGAGGAGCGCATCGAGCTGGTGGATCGGCTCGCGGAGAAGCTCCGCAAGCCGGCTTTCAAGGAGTGGACCCGGGGCCGCCCGATCAACGGCGTCTTCGCGTACACCATGAAGGAGGGCGGGCTGGTCGTGAAGTGGACCAAGGGGCGCGGCAAGGCGGTCTTTGCGGGGGGGCCCGAGGACATCCACGTGGTGCTCAAGGCCACCAGCATCGGCGCGCAGATCGGCGGCTCCAAGCAGTGGGGCGTAGGCCTCATCGTTGGGCTGAAGCGTCTCCGCGCCTTTGGCGGCGACTACAAAGGCAACGTCCGCCAGGCGACGGCGATCTCCGCCGGACACGCCATCACCGAGCTGCGCCGGGTCGGCCTGCGCGACGAGAAGGACCATCATCGGGTGCTCCTCTTCGCCCTCACGAAGGGCCTGTCCGCGAGCGCCGGCGGCACCAAGCTGCGCATCAGCGTGGACTGGCCATGAGGTATCTCACGCTCGCGCTCTTCGTCGCCGGATGCGCCCCCACCGGAGGAGGAGGCGGCGGCGGCGCTGGCATCCGCGGCGACGCCACCACCGCCGACGGCGGCCCTCCGGGTGATGGAGCGATGCCCGGCGACGCCGCCCCCGACGCCGCCACCGACGCCGCGCCGCTGCCGGCGAACGTCTTCGCGACGCCCCACGCCGTCAACATCGTGGATCCCGAGGCGGCGGCCAATGTCGAGCGGTTCCTGACCCAACAGGATCTCTCCGGCCTGCACGCCGCGGCCCGCGCATTCTATGAGATCTACGGGGACGACTACGACTTCCTCTACACCTTCAGCCAGCGCGAGGTCCCCAACGCGCCGGGGGGCGTCTTCCGCCACGCGCACCCGCCGAACATCCCGGAGATCGGCCTGATGGGGGGCGACCTCGATCCGGCCTTCGGGAGCGCGGAACGACTCCGCGGCGCGGTCGCCGTGAACTTCTTCGACGGCGGCAACGGTCCGACCATCCACGAGACCTTCCACTACTGGGGCGTCTTCCTGGACCGGAGCTTCGGCTTCGGACGAGACCGGGACAACGAGTTCGGCGCCCACTGGGGCCTGGCCGGCGTCATGGGGCAGATGGGCGGCTTCGATCCCGAGTCCATCGAGTGCGTCGATCCCGCGGGCGCCCCGCCACCCTGCACCGAGAACGCCCAGGGCGAGCAGGAGATCACGATCGGCTCCTTCGGCCCGACCGCCAACGGCGGCGATGGCATCCCGTACGCGCCCATCGAGCTCTACCTCATGGGTGTCCTGCCCGCCGCCGAGGTGCCGAGCCCGATCCTGGTCATCGAGGACGGCCACTTCGTCGAGTACAACGAGGCCACCCAGCGGCTGCGCTTCGCCGTCGGCGGCTTCCGCCAGGTGACGATCCAGGAGATCATCGACCTGCACGGCGAGCGACCCCCCGCCGACGAGGCGGACCGGAACCTCCGAGCGGCCTTCGTGCTCTTCTCCGACGAGCCGCTCCCCGCCGCGGCCCTCGAGCGGCTCGACCACTGGGCGCGTGTCTTCGGCAACATCGAGCCCTCGAACTTCCTGGAGTCCTTCGAGTCCGCCACCGGTGGGCGCGCCACCATGGATGTCCGCCTCGGACCGCCGCGGTGAGGCACGCTGCGCGCGCCCGCACATCGCTCGGCCTGGCCCTGGCGCTGGTCGGCTGCGACAGCGGTGGCTCGATCGACGCCTCAGAGGGGCGGTGCGGCGCCTTCGGACGCGACCTCGAGGTCGGCGAGTCCGCCGACGACGAGATCACCTGCACCCGCTGCACCTGCCACGCGGTGGGGGAGCTCGGGTGCCAGCCGCTGCCCGGGTGTGGCGACGGTGGCCCCTCGGCGGACGTCGGCGAGGCGCTCGCCGACGCCGCCACGCGCGACGGCGCCCCATCCCCCGATCCCCCGATGGTGCTGGTCCTGGTGGACACCTCGACGTCGATGAACGAGCGCGTCCGGGACCGCGCCCCCCCCGAGACTTGCGCCGGTGAAGGCTGCCCGCCCTGGGTCTTCCCGAACTGTGACGCGCGGGACGCCCCCGAGACCCGGCTGGGCCGCCTCAAGGCGGCGTTGCGCCGTGTCTTCGCTGGCGAGCCGACGGCGCCACGCGCGGCGCTGCTGCGGTTCCCGCAGCGCCCCCGAGCCCCCGCCGAGTGCGCCGGAGGCTACGGCGAAGGCGCCGCCCGCATGTCGGGCCACGGCGGCGAGAGGGAGACGTCCCTCGCACGGTGGTTCGGGTCCAACCTCTCGGAGATCGTCGCGGTGCCCTTTGACGCGCCCGCCGGCGGGTGGGGGCGCGCCCTCGACTTCAACGAGACGGTGGACGTCACGGGCATGGCCTGCGAGACGAGCGAAGACTGCGCGTCGGGCCTGTGCGAGGCCCGCGACTGCGTGACGGTGGTCCAACCGGAGCTGCGCGCCGACGGCCCCTCCCCCCTCGGCGTCGGCCTCTTCTACGCCGGCGAGTACCTTCGCCACACGGTGCTCGATGGCGCCACCGGCCCCGTGGTTCTCCTGTTGGTCGTCGACGGCGGCGACTCCGAGGTCACCGAACCCGGCGACTTCTTCCACCCGCGGGTTCAGGCCAAGCGACTCCGCTACGGGCTGGGCTGTGCCCGTGACGACGCCTGCACCGGGGGCGCCACCTGCGTCGACGGCGTGTGTCGTCCGCCGGAGGGGACCATCGACGCAGGCGCCATGGTCTGCTCGGTGCTGGGGACCCCCTGCCGGAGCGGCGGCGAGTGCAACGGCGCCACGTGTCGCGCGGTGCGGATCGACGAGGACACGCCGCGCAACCTCCAGTCGACGGTGGAGCTGCGCGTCCTGGACTTGAGCGGGATCGCCGACGCCCACGGCGGAGTCCGGGCCTACACCGGCGGAAACAACCTCGCCCTCGACACGCCGAGCACCGACGACCTCGAGGCGGCGATCCGCGACCTCGTCAGCCGCTGAGGAGCGGTCCGTCGCTCATCGCTGCATGGTCGCTGGTGATGGCGCTTTTGGGACAGCTCCGGATACGGGGAGCGCTGTTGGTCCTGGTCCGACGTGGTGAGCGTGGATCGATCAGCCGCGCGCGTCTCCGTGCTCACCTCGACGCGGCCCTCGAGCGCGGTCGCCAGCGCCAGCTCGAAGTCTGGGCGGCCGACGCCGGCGGTTCCGTCGCTCCTCGGTGGACTCCTCGCCGACGATCCAGGCCTCGGCAACACCGCCGCCCGCGCCCTGGTGGAGGAGCTGGTCCCGCGCTGGTGGCTCGAACGACGCTACCATCGGCGGTCGCAGGGCATCGCCTGGCGCGAAGCGTCGGAGCTTGTGGAGCAACGCCTGCGCAGAGGCCGCCATTGGCCGCGTCTTCGGGCGCGGTTCAGGGCCGCCCGCATCGACTATCAGGCGCTCGCCGCGCGTGCCAATGCACACCCCTACGAAGGGTGGCGCCAGTTGGTGAGGCTCTGGTGCTCGGTGGGCGCGGCGGTTGGGCCTCTGCTCAAGCGAGCGAACGACACGGACTGGACATACATCCTGCTGGGGTCGTTCAGCCTGCCCACCGAAGACACGATGCTGCTGGACGTGCACCCCGCAGTGATCGAGGCGATGACCGAGCTCGGCTACACGGCGGTCCAACTCACCTCACCCCCTGCGCCCACGTCGGTACACCCGCTCCCGACTGGAGGGGGTACGCGCATCGGACCGATGCCCTTGCCGAGGCGCGTCTTCCGGCTCCGACCGATTCCTGCCCGCGAACCCGTGGGGTGAACCCCGACGACCTCGAGGCGGCGTCGTCAGCCGCTGAGATCGACGCGTCGGCACAGCAACGTGTGGAAGCCCGTGGGCGCCAGCGCGTCCCGGCGACCGCTGCTGAAGTCGGTGGCCACGTCGCGCATCAGAAACGGCTGCGCGTCGTAGCGTCGAACGACGTCGTCGACGGAGACCGCGGCGGCCCACGACGGCGCGACCTCGATGGCCAGATCGCGGTTGGCCGCCAGCGTGCCCTCGTTTTGCAGGACCAGCCCGCCCTCGCAGACCAACCGCGAGCGCACCCGACCTTCGAGCTGTCCGCTCGTCTTCAGCGCGAGGTGCTCGCCGAAGCGGACGTCGGCGCGCGCGTCGGTCCAGGGGGCCACCGTGACCCGAGCCACGGCGTGGGCGTCGCCGGACCGTAGCCGGTGCAGACCCGCCTCGAGTCGCAGGAAGCCGTAGGGCCAGGCGCCGCCGAAGGAGAACATCGCGGGCTCATCATCGGCCCGGGGCTCGCGGAGCACGCCGACCCCTCGGTGCTGGGCGCGCGCCCAGGCGAGGTAGGTGCGCACCAGGAGATCGCGGGCGGGACGCCCCGACGCGCCCAGCGGGGCGACCTCGACCAGCGCGTCCCACTCCCCCTCCCGGCCCAGACGAACCAGCTCACGCCAGCCGCGCTCGAGCGCGTCCTCGAGGCGGACCAGGGCGTGGGCCGCGCGGTCGACCAGAGCGCGGGTGTCCGCCGCCGCGTGGGCGTCCCGAAGACCGGCGAGCTCGTCGCGCAGCCGGTCGAGGCGATCACACGTCGCGTTGAGGCGCCCGAGGTCGCGGAGGTCCCGGGCCGCCGCGGCGGAGTCGTTCCAGAACTCGGGCTGGGCGCGCAGCTCCGTGACGCGCTCGCGCTCGCGGTGCAGGAACGGCTCGTCGAGGGTGCCAGCGAGGGTTTGGAGACGCGCCCCCGCCGCGTTGATGGCCTGCCCGATGGCGGCGCGATCGAGCTTGCGCCCGGGGACGGGCTCGACGGGCGCGTGCTCACGGGCGTGGGCGCGGCTGCTGGGCGTGTCGACGACGCTGACGCGCACATGGCCGTCGCGGGCGCGGGCGCGCAGGATCGAGCCTGGCTCCACGGCCCGCTCCATCAGGGTCATCGCGAGGGGCAAGACCAGCCGGCGCTGGAGCTCGCGCTTCAGGGCCCGGGCGCCGTAGCGGATCTCGTAGCCGCGGGCGATGAGCTGGTCGAGGGTCTCGTCGTCGACATCGACCACCAGGTTCCGGCGGGTCACGCCCTCCCGCGCCAGGATCCGGTCGAGCTCCTGGCGGGCGACGCGGCGCACCTGTCCCTCGTCGAGGGGATGGAAGACGGCGACGTGCTGGAACCGGTTGAGCAGCTCCGGGCGAAACGCCCGCTCCAGCGCCTCCACCGTGCGCGACCGCCGCTCCGAGGCGTCGACGGAGCCACCGAAGCCCACCGCGCGGTCGGCGTCTGAGGCCCCGACGTTCGAGGTTGCGATGAGGATCGTGTTGCGGAAGTCGACGGCGCGGCCACCGGGGGTCGTGAGCCGGCCCTCGTCGAGCAACGGCAACAGCATGTCCCAGACGTTCTCGTGGGCCTTCTCGAGCTCGTCGAAGAGCACCACCTGGAACGGGTGGGCCCGCACCGGATCGACCAGTCGCGCCGGGCGGCTGGGCTCGCGGGGGTTGCCCAGCAGCAGCTCGAAGGCGTGGTAGTCCTTGAACTCGCTGAGATCGAAGCGCAGCAAGCGGTGTGGGCTCCCGAAGAGGAAGGTGGCCAGCGCCCGGGCCAGCTCCGTCTTCCCAACGCCGGTCGGGCCGACGAAGAGGAAGGTGCCGATCGGCCGGGCCGGATCGCGCAGTCCCGCCTTGAACAACGCGATGGTCTCGACGACGGCCTCGATGGCCTCCGTCTGACCCACGATGCGCTCGGTAAACCACGCGCGGATCTCGCGGGCCGGCACGGTGGCGTGGGGTGAGACGACGAAGAGCGGGAGCCCGCTGTAGATCGAGAAGACGCGCTCCACGAAGTCGGCCGTGAGCGGCTCGGCCTCGCCCTTGGCGCGCTTCGACTCGAGGTAGGCGCGCACCTGCTCGAGCATCGTCAGCGCCGGGCCGGGTTGCGTGCGCGTGTGGCCGAAGGTGCCCGTGAGATCGATCAGCCGCCCGCGGGCGTCGGCGTCGAGATCGAGGCGCGCGCGCTGGGCGGCATCGGCGACGACCTCCTCGACGGTGGACGCGTCGAGGGGCGCGACGGGGTGTTGGTGGAACTGGGTCAGCAGCAGGGGGTGACGCTCCATCTGCCGGAGCTGCTCGGGCTGCGCCTCGCCCAGCAGCACCAGCCCCTCCTCGAGGTAGGGCGCCAGCGCGTCGAGCATGTTGCGATGGCTGTTCGAGCTGCGACCGGCGTCGGGGAGGTGCCACACGTCGGTGACGCAGAGCACCTTCCGCTCCGCGATCGCCCGCTTGGCGACGGCGGTGACCTTCGACTCCCACTCGCCCAGGTACCGCGTGCGACTCATGAGCTGCGTGGTGCTGGTCTGCACGAGCCCCAACCCGCCGGCGGTCGCGAGGCGCGCGGCGACGGCGTGCACGATGGCCGTCTTGCCCACGCCGGGCTCACCGACCAGCAGCACCGAGCGCCCGCGGCCGAGAAGATCGGCGACGGCCTTGGCGTCGGCGTCACGGGCCAGGACCGGGGCGAACGCGTGGTCACGGGACGCCGCGAGGAGGTCCCGACAATCGACCTCCAGGGCATCATGGAATGCGTCGTCGCTCATGCTCCCGCGGTATAGCACCTCTTCCCACGCTCGCGCGTGCGGTGCACGATAGCGCTCACCCATGCGCGTCCCCCCCATCGCCCTGCTACTCGTTGGCTGCCTCCCGGTGCTCGAGGACGAGTGCAGCGGGGGCGACTGCCCGCAGGGGCGTTGCGTGGCGGGCGTCTGCGTCGACGAGCCCGATGCGGGCGAGACCCCTGACACCCAGGTCGACGCCCAGATCCCAGACGCCGCCGCCGACGCTCGGGTGCCCGACGCACGTCCCCTCGACGGCCCCCTCCCCGACGTGCCCCGATCCCCCGAGATCTGCGACGGCGTGGACAACGACGTCGACGGCGCGATCGACGAAGGTGTCTGTGCCTGTCAACCGGACGGCGCGCCGCGGGTCTTCGGCGGGCCGGCGGTCGGCCCTCCCTCCCTCGCCGAGAGGGCGGCCGGGACGCCCTCCGCGGCGTGGCTCACGACGACCCAGGAGGAGGGCACGAGCCCCTGGCTCTTCATGGGCGAGCGCGAAGGGCCGCTCACCCTCGCCCAGACCCGGGCCGACCTCTTCGGCGCCCCGGTGCTGGCGCTCCTCGCGGGGCGCCACGTCGCGGTGGCGCGGTACGAAGTCGAGGGCGCCGCGGCGATGGGGTGGTCTCTGGGCGAGGCCGGCCCGGCGGACTCGTGGGCGCTGCGCAGGCACGACGGTCGCGCTTTCGAGACGCCGAGCGATCTCGGCGGGGCGCGGGTGGGGAGATCGCTGGCGGCGGCCTTCACCCACCAAGAGGCCGACACCCGCACGCTGAGCCTGGTGCGCCTCGACGCGGACGGGTTCAGCGCGCCGGTCGAGCTCGCGCGCGGCGACTTCACGAGGATGGCGCCAGCGGTGGCGACGGTCTCGCGCCGACTCCTGGTGGCCGTCGCGCGGGACGAGGGGCGGACGCTGCGGGTGCTCGACGCGATGGGCGACCACGCCCCCGCCGAGGTGCACCTCGATGGGTTCATCTCGGCGGTTCGGCTGGCCTCACGCCAGCAAGACGACGTCGCCCTGCTCGCGGTGACCTACACGCGGGGGCGCGAGTCGATCGCGCGGCTCTTCGTGGTCCGGCTCGCCGACGCGGTCGAGGTCCAGCCGACGGAGTTCGAGGTCGTGGTCCACGACCGGACGACGCCCGCCGTGGGCCGCACCGACGGCGGCTTCGCCGTGGCCCTGCTGCAGCTCGGAGCGGTGAGGTACCTGCAGTTCGATCTGGCCGGCGTTCAGCTCGGCGAGGCCCACGCCGTGGAGGTCGTCGACCCCGGCGGCGACGGTGTCGCGGACCTCGCGGTGGCCGCGCGGGGGGCGATGCGCTGGGTCGCCTGGACCCGCTCACGGGGCGCCGAACCGGGCCTCGTGATGCAGCCAATGAACTGCCGATAGAGCGAAGCGCTTGCAACCAAGCGCCTGATCACTAGAATCCCCCCCGCCCGCAGCACAGATGGAGAACGGGGTGGCCAAGGAAGAGGGAATCACGGTCGAGGGGACGGTCATCGAGCCGCTCCCCAACGCGATGTTTCGCGTAGAACTCGAAAACGGCCACAAGGTGCTCGCCCACGTCTCCGGGAAGATGCGGAAGTTCTTCATCCGCATCCTCCCCGGCGACAAGGTGACCGTCGAGCTGTCCCCCTACGACCTCACGCGTGGTCGAATCACCTACCGCGCGCGGTAGCTCGACCTCTTCAGTCGAGGCCGCAGTTGCGACGCGCGCGGCTCAGCACCTCGCGCGCGACGACGCGAGCCTTCTCGGCGCCGGCCTGGAGAACCGCCTCGACCTCGTCGGGGCGCTGGTCGTAGGCGTCACGCCGGTCCCGCATCTCACCGAAGTGCTCGTCGATCTTGGCGAGCAGCGCGAGCTTCGCGTGCCCGTAGCCGTAGCCGCCAGCGCGGTAGAGCTCGGCCATCTCCGCCTTCTCGTCGGCGCTCGCCATCAGCGAGTACAGGGCGAAGACCGTGCACTTGTCGGGATCCTTGGCGCCCTCGAGGGGCGTCGAGTCAGTCTTGATCGCCATCACCAGCTTCTTCAGCGCCTTGCCGCGGGCGAAGATGGGGATGGCGTTGCCGTAGCTCTTCGACATCTTGGTGCCGTCGAGGCCGGGGACCGCCTCCGGGACACCGAGGTGGTGCCTCGGTAGCACGAAGGTCTCGCCGTACTTCGTGTTGAAGTGCGTCGCCATGTCGCGGGTCATCTCGACGTGCTGGACCTGGTCGGGCCCAACCGGGACCACCTTCGAGTCATAGAGCAGGATGTCGGCGGCCATGAGGACCGGGTAGTAGAACAACGACACGCTGGCGGCGATGCCCCGGGCCTTCTTGTCCTTGTAGGAGTGGGCGCGCTCCAGCAGCCCCATCCCGGTCACGCTCGCCAGCAGCCACGCCAGCTCCGTCACCTCGGGCACGTCGGACTGCCGGAAGAAGACCGCGCGCTCGGGGTCGAGCCCGCAGGCGAGATACGTCGCCGCGAGGTCGAAGACGTTCCCTCGCAGCGTCGCGGCGTCGCCGCTGCTGGTCAGCGCGTGGTAGTCGGCGATGAAGTAGAAGGCGTCGTCCTGGGTGGCGACGTGCTGACGAATCGCCCCGAAGTAGTTGCCTAGGTGTTGCAGCCCCGAGGGCTGAATCCCGGATAGGTGCCGCTCGCCCGCCATTCTCGCCTCCCTTTGAGTCGCGGCGCGACGCTACGCGGACTCCGGCGCTAGAACAAGCGTCCGCGCGGCTTGGCGACCATGCCCTCCATCATCAGCGCGACCAACCCGCGGCCGAGCTCCGCGGGGGTCGCTTCGAGCTGCTCCGGGTGGTCGAGGTACCAGGCGGCGAGGCGCTCGATGGCGCCGACCACGGCGAGGGCGCTGACGGCGGGGGGGACATCGGCGCGAAAGACGTCGCTTTGGTGCCCTCGCTCGGCCAGCTCGATGGCCCGCTGCGCGACCGCCCGCGAGAGCTCGGCGATGGCGACCCGCGCCCCGTGGGCGGGGCCGCGGCTCTCCTGGAGGTAGATGCGGACCAGCGCGGGGTTGTTCGCGATGTGCGGGGCGAGCTCGGCGGCGAGGGCCTCGTGGGCGGCGCTGAAGTCGGCCAGCTTGCGGGCGCCACGCACCGCGGCCCCGCAACGATCCAACGCCGCCGCGACCGCCTGGTAGAGCGGATCGAACATCACCCGTACGAGATCGTCCTTGTCCTCGAAGTAGCGATAGAAGCTGCCCTTCGCGACGCCCGCCGCGGCGACGATCTGATCGATGGTGGTGACATCGACCCCGTGCTCGACGAACAGCGGCTGGGCGGCGGAGGCGATCTGCTCCCGGCGCCGCTTGCGGTTCTGGTCGCGCTTGCCGCCGGGCCGCCCCGGACGAAGCGGAGGGTCGTTCATGGCCGGAGAGTACAACAACAACGCACCAGCGCTATCCTCGCGAGGTGGACATCCAAGCCGCCCGGTCCATGTCGACCTCGGCGTCCCGCCGCGGGACCCGAAGCAGGCCGCGGTCGACCACTGGGAAGACCTGCTGACGCTGGCCCACCGCTTGGAGAGCCTGTGGCCAGATCGGCGCCTCGATCTGGTGGTCCTCGGTCATCAGGGCCCGCTGTTCTGCCACCAGGTCCTCCTCGAGGGTCGCCTGCTCTACGACGCAGACCCGGATCGACGCGTCGACTTCTTCCGAGGTCGCCTGGACCACCTCGCCCGGATCCCCCACTCCAGCCTCCAAGACGGTGCGGTACAGTCCCGGCGCGGCGACCTGGAGCGGGTGCTCGGCGATCTGCTGGCGTCGCTCGAGGATTGAGGGCCCGCCGGGGGCGCGCGACGCGGCTGTCAACGCGTACGATTCGTGGCATCTTCTCGGCGGATGAACTTCCGCGTCCTGCTGCCCGACCTCACGCCCACAGACGAGCGCCTGGCTCGCCTCACGGCCGCGGTGGGCGACGTCCTGGGGCTGTCGGCCGAGCAGCTCGCGAGCCGCGCCAGCGCTCGGCCCGCCTGGCTGGCTGACCTCTCGAGTCGCGCCGACGCCACCCGGGTCGCCGAGTCCGTCGAGCGTCACTATGGCCTGCGCACTTCAGTCGCCCCCTCGATCGGCCGCCCTTTCCCTGATCTGGAAGCGCTGGTGGACGCCATCGAGGGCTCCACTACGACCGACGGCATCCCGGCCCCCGCGGCGACCCCGCCGCCACCCGACGAGGTCCCCGGGCCGGGCGACCCGCGCGGGTGGCCGGTCTGCGGCGGACCGATCCCCACGCACGAGGCGCCCCGCGTCCCCTGGCCGCCCCCCCCGCGGGAGGAGGTCCCCGACGACCAGGGCCCTGCGGCGGAGACCCTCGCCTTCGAGGTCGACCCCTTCGAGATGACCGCTCCCGCGGGGAGCGCCGCCGCGCGCGCCGCGGCGTTGGAGGAGCAGCGCTCCCCCGTGACCGCGCCTCACCTCACGGACGCCTGGCGCGTCGAGGACACGCTGGCCCCCGTCGATGACCCCGCCGACGACGGCCTCGAGCTCGACTGGGACCGCGGGCGTGCCTCTCCGGCGGCCTCGACGCCGGCGCCGAGCGGGACCGCCTCCGCCGGCTGGCTGCCCCCGCCGAGCCCGGCGGAGCTCGAGGGCCCCCGCCACGAGTACGACCCGCGCGCGTGGGTCGTGTGGGGCGGCGTCCTGCTCGCCCTCGCCGCGGTCGTCCTGGTGGGGAGCCCCACCTTGATCATCATGCTGTTGAAGATGGGGACCTCCTGATGGAGGCCTTCCGCTGGATCGGACACGGATTCAGCCTCTTCGCGTCGGCCCCCGGGAGCTGGGCGCTCCTGACGCTGGTCGGGGGGGTGCTCTACGTGTTGCCGTTCGCGATTCCCCTGTACGGCATCCTGCTTGGCTCCTGGGCCCTACCGGGCCTGTACGCCGCCCTCTTCCTCGCCGCCGACGCCGCTGACCACCGCGAGCCCATCACGCTTGGTCTCCTCGTCGACGCTTGGGACTGGCGCCGCGCGCGGACCCTGATCCGGGTCGGCGGCCTGGCGCTCGCCGCGAACGCCTTCCAGGTCCTCCTCCAACTGCACGCCGCGGACGTGGATCCCACGGGCCGCATGGCCGGGATGGACTGGGAGAACCTGGTCATCCTCGTCGCGATCGACCTGGTGCTCTCGGTCTACTTCATGCTGACCGTCGCGTTGATCACCCTCACCAACGCCTCCGCGGCGGAGGCGCTCACGGACGCGGGCACGGCCATCTTCGCCCGCCCGCTCCACATCAGCCTGCTGGTGCTGGTCGTCTCGATCGTGACCCTGCTCGGCGCGGCTTCCATCGTCGGCCTGCTGATCGCGCTCCCCGTGACCTTCGCCACCGTCTACTACGCGGCCCGCGACCTCTACGGCCTGGAGGGGAGCGATTGAAGCGCCTGCGCATGAAGTGCGCCGGCTGCGGTCGCGTCGTCCCCGTCGGCCACCAGCCCTGCCCCAAATGCGACCATCTCCCCACGTGTCGCGTGAAGGCACTCGGCCCCCCGGGGCACCTGCCCGAACGACTCGCGCGAGCCCTCGGCCAACGCGGCTACGACGCCGAAGCCGTCCGCCGCGCGCTGCGGGTCGAGGCCGATGGTGCCCTGCTCGACGCGTCGGGGGACCGCCTCGGTGTGCTGCTGCGCTTCCTGGAAGCGACCCAGACCGAGCTGGTCGTCGCCCCCCTCGACGCCGAGGGGAACGCGATGGCGGCGGCGATCGAGGCGAAGGGACCGCCCGTCGGCCTCCTCGTTCTCGCGGCCATCGCGGCGGCGGGCATCACGTCGGTGGCCCTGCGCCTCGCCGGGGTCGGCGCCGTGGAGCCCCTCCCCGTCGCGGTGGCCGAGCCGGACGCCGCCGTCGCCGCCCGGGTGACTCCAGACGCCACGACGCCCCCGGAGCCCAGCAGATCCGCCGCCGACGCGGCGCCGCCGACCCACGTGCCCGACGCCGGCGTCGCCCCCGCGCGAGCGGCTGAGGCGAGGGCACGCGACGCGACGGTCATCCTCCGCCTGCCGAGCGGGCGCGTCGCCGCCGGGCTCCTGGTGACCCGGGAGGGCCACATCCTCACCCAGCTCAGCCTCCTGGCCGACGCCCGGGAGGTGAAGGTGCGATTCGCCGACGACACCTCCGCCGTCGCCCGCCGCGCCCGCGACCACGCGGCCCACGACCTCGCGGTCCTGCGGGTCGTCGGCGGCGCGACCGCCACCCCGGCGTCCTTGGACGGCGCCGCAACGCTCAGACGGGGCGACGAGGTCCTCGTCGTGGGCTCACCGGTGGGCGGCGACTTCGCCATCTCCCGGGGCCGGATCACCCGCCACGAGGTGTGGCTCGGCGCGCGCCCCGCGTTCCGAATCGACGCCCTCACGGGCCCCCGGCACAGCGGCGGTGCGGTCTTCGACGCCCGCGGGACGGTGGTCGGCCTGCTCACGGACAACACCCGGCGCGCAGACACCGGCTACGCGCTCTACATCGAGTTGGCCTACCAAGGCGACGCGGTCCTGACCCCGATCCTCGGACGTCACCCGCGCAGCCCCGCCTTCGCCGGGCTGAAGCCCCGCCGTTGATCGTTCACCGCAGCGACCGGGTCGAGGTGCTCGCGGAGCGGCTCACAGACCTCACGCAGACCCCGCCGGCGGATCCGCTCGCGCCGGAGATCGTGGTCGTCGACAGCCGCGGGATGGCGCGCTGGCTCGGCTTCCGCCTGGCCCAGCGGCTGCCCGTCTGCGCTCACTTCGAGTGGCCGTCGCCGGGGCGCTTCCTCTACGACTGCTTCGAAGCCGTCCTCGGCCCCGACGCCGTCGACTTCGCGGGCTGGTCCGCCGATCGACTCCTGTGGGCGGTCGCGCAGACGCTCCCCACGCTCACCGGTCGGCCCGACTTCGCCCACCTCGCCGCCTACCTCGGGGGCGACGCCCCCGGCGCGCGCAAGCCGGTGCTGTTGGCGCGAGAGATTGGCCGCGCGTTTGCGCGCTACGTCCGCTACCGCCCCGACCTCCTGCGCGCTTGGGACGATGGGGCCGGGGATGGCTGGCAGCCCGCCCTGTGGCGCGCGCTGCCGAACCACGACGCCGGCGCGCACCTCGCCCGCGTCGCCGACCGTTTCGCCGCGCGCGTGGGCCACGCCACCGCGGCGCTGCCGGCCCGCGTCTCTCTCTTCGGCCTCACGACCCTCCCGCCCCTCTACACAGAGGCGCTGCGCGCCCTCGGGCGCCACGTACCGGTCCACATCTTCGCGCTCACGCCCACCCTCGCCACCGAGGCGCACCCGCTCTACGCCTCCAATGGCCGGCTCTTCATGGATCTGGGCGCCTCGCTCGCGGACGCCCAAACCCTCCACGACGACTTCGCGGAGCCCGACGCGACGACCCTGCTGGGCGCGCTCCAGGCGGATCTCGTCGCAGGCCGCGTCCGACCACACGTCCTGGGCGCCGACGGCAGCGTGCAGATCCACGCCTGCCATGGGCCCATGCGCCAGGTCGAGGTGCTGCGCGACGCCCTCGTCTCCGCCTTCGACGCGCTCCCGGACCTCCAGCCGCGTGACGTCCTCGTGATGACGCCAGACATCGACACCTACGCGCCCCTCGTCCACGCCGTCTTCGCCGACGAGACGCCGGGTGTGCCCCCGATGCCCTTCCGCGTCGCAGACCGCGCCGCGCGCCACGGGAACCTCGTCGGCGAGGCGCTGCTGGCCACGCTCGCGCTGGTCGGTGGCCGGGCCGAGGCTTCGACGGTCACCGACCTCCTCGCCACGGGCCCCGTCCACCGGCGCTTCGGCGTCGACCCCGATGACCTCCCGCGCGTCCGCGGCTGGATCGCCGACTGCGGCATTCATTGGGGCATCGACGCCGACCATCGCGCGGCGTGGGGACAGCCACCCGACGCCACCCACACCTGGCGCGCGGGCACCGACCGGATGCTCCTCGGGCGCGCGATGGCCGGTGACTGGCTACACCTCTACGGCGGCACCCTCCCCTACGACGATGTGCAGGGCCGCGACACCCTCGTATTGGGTCGGGTGGTCGACTTCCTGGAGACCCTCTTCGAGCGGCTGCGCGCGATGGCGGATCCGCGACCCATGGCGGAGTGGTCGGGCGCCCTCACGACGACCCTCGACGCGCTCTTCGCCAGCGGGGACACCGACGCCTCGCAGCACGTCCAACTCCGGGAGATCATCACCCAGATGGTCCGCGACGCCGCCGCGGTCGGCGCGGATCTGCCGGTGAGCGTCGACGCCATCAGCGCCCTCATCGCCGCGCGGCTGGACGACCGGGGCGCGCCCACGGGCTTCCTCTCGGGGGCGATGACCTTCTGCGAGCTCGTCCCGATGCGCAGCATCCCGTTTCGGGTCATAGCGCTTGTGGGCATGGACGACGGCGCGTTCCCTCGCTCCGCCACGCGGCCAGGCTTCGACCTCGTCGACCGCGAGCCCCGGGCCGGCGACCGCAGCCGCCGCGACGACGATCGCGCCCTCTTCCTGGAGGCCGTGCTGGCGGCCCGGGACCGGCTGCTGGTGACCTACACCGGGCGCGACATCCACGGCAACCGGACGAAGGCGCCGGCGGTCCCCATCGGCGAGCTCATCGATGTGCTCGCCGACACCTTCCCGGGGGTGGAGCTTCGCCGTGAGCATCCGCTGCAGGCCTTCAGCCCGCGGAACTTCGACGCCGCCGGGCCGCGCAGCTACGACCGGGGCGCCCTGCGGGCCGCCGCGGCGCTCTCGAGCTCACGTCGGGAGCCCCCCGCGGCCTTCTTCGCCGAGCCGCTCCCGCCCCCCGAACCCGCGCCGATCGACCTCGACCTGCTCTGCCGCTTCTTCGAGGGGCCCGCCCGCGCGCTGCTGGGGCGCCGGCTCGGCCTCTGGTACCGATCCGACGAGGATCCGATCTCCGACGCGCGCCCCCTGGATCTCGACGGCCTCGCCCGCTGGAAGCTCGGCGACACGCTCCTCGGTCTCCGCCTGAAGCACCCCGGCCTCAACGCCTTCGAGGCGATGATGGCCAGCGGGCTCCTACCGCCAGGCCCCCCCGGGCGCGAAGCCTACGACCGAGCCGAGCGCACGGTGGGCAACCTCGTCGAGTCGATCGAGCGGGCCCGGGCGGGGGCCGCCTTCCACCCCATCGACGTCGATCTCGAGATCCCCTCGGACGGCGCGCCGGTGCGCCTCATCGGCCGCGTCGACCACCTCTATCCGGGCGGCCGAGTCCACCATCAGTTCTCGCGCGTACAACCGAAGCACCTCGTGTCTTGGTGGGTACGCCACGTCGTGCTGCACGTCGCCGCCGGCCCCGGCTCCAGCATCCTCCTCGGCCGCCCCTCCCGGGGAGAGGGCGTCCGCACGGAGCGCCTCGGCCCGATCCCCCTCGAGGCGGCCCGGACGTGCCTCCTCGATCTGCTCTCGCTCTACGCGGAGGGCCAACGAACCGCGCTGCCCTTCTTCCCCGCCACCTCTCGCGCCTGGATGAGCCGGCTCCCGGATCGCGCCGCCGCCGCCCAGGCCGCGCGCGCCGCCTGGTACCGGGAGCGAGACGCCTACTACGACCGCGCCTTCGGCCTCGGCGACACGCCCCCCCCGGCGTCGGCGGCGCTGCGGGAAGACTTCGCGACCCTGGCGAGGCGCATCTGGACGCCCTTCGACCGGGCCCGTGGTCGCGCATGATCGACGCCTTCGACCTCAACGGACCGCTGCCCGAGGCGTCGCTCTTGCTGGAGGCCAGCGCTGGCACCGGGAAGACCTACAGCATCGCCCACCTCTTCGTCCGCCTCGTCGTCGAGCGTGGCCTGGCGGTGGACCAGATCCTCGTCGTGACCTTCACCGAGGCGGCCACCGCCGAGCTTCGGGACCGCGTGCGCGCCCGGCTCCGCGACGCCGAGCACGCGCTGCGCGAGGGCGCCGCCCCCGACGATCCACCCCTCGCGGCGTGGATCTCCAACCGCGAGACGACCCGGGAGGCCGACGCCGCGAAGCTGCGCGAGGCGCTGCTGGGCTTCGACCGCGCCGCCATCTCTACGATCCACGGCTTCTGCCGTCGGATGCTCCTGCGCAACACCTTCGAGAGCGGCGCTCCCTTCGGCGTCGAGCTCGGGGGCGAGGACCGCGCGCTGCGGGAGGAGGTGGTGCGGGACTTCCTCGCCGTGGAAGTCAACGCCCGCGAGCCAGGGCGCGCCCGGGCGCTGCGCCGCTTCGCCTGGACCTCGTGGCTCAACAATCTCGCCCGCGCCGTCGCCGATCCCGACGTGGTGCTCCTCCCCCCCGCCGACCCCGAGGCGGACATCGAGGGCGCCCCCCATCGGTTCACGGCCTTCCTCCGCGCGGAGCTGGCCCGGCGCAAGGCGGCCCGGCACGTCCGCGGCTACGACGACCTCCTGCGCGCGCTGCGCGACGGGCTCACTGGAGGCCCGCTGGCCGACGCGCTGAAGGCGGCGGTCCGCGCGCAGTTCGCCGCCGCGCTCATCGACGAGTTTCAGGACACCGATCCCGTCCAGTGGGCGATCTTCCGCGCGGTCTTCGCCGAATCGGGGGCCCCGCTCTACCTCATCGGCGATCCAAAGCAGGCGATCTACAGCTTCCGCGGGGCCGACTTGCACACCTACCTGGACGCCCGGGAGGAGGTCGCCGGGGCCCGCGCGCTGGTGTGCAATCACCGCTCCACGAAGCGGCTGGTGGAGGCGACGAACGCGCTCTTCGGAGGCCACGACGACCCATTTGGTCACCGACGCATCGAGTACGCGCCCGTCTCGGCCGCCCGGCCCTCGACGGCGGGCCCAGCGCCGCTCGAGCTGCGGTTCGTCCCCCGGGCGTGCGGCGAGCGCGGGCTGCCAGGGCTCGTCGCCGCGGATCTCGCTCGGGCCATCGAGCGACACGGCCGCGCCGGGGGCAACGCGGTGCTGGTGCGGACGCGGCGCCAGGCCCGCGACGTCCAATCGGCGCTGCGGCGGTGCGGCGTGCCCTGCGTTCTGCGAGGCGCCCAGAGCGTCTTCGAGTCGGAGGAGGCCGCCGCCACCGCCGATATCCTGGCGGCGATGCACGCCCCCGGCGACGCCGCGGCCGTCAAGCGGGCGCTCGTGACCTCGCTCATCGGCGCCGACGCCGCCACCATCCTGAGCCTCGACCGCGTCGAGGACGCCTGGGATCGCTGGGTCGGCCGCTTCCGGGAGTGGGGCCGGCTGTGGCAATCGGAGGGCTTCATTCGGGCGTTTCGGCGACTCATGGCCGAGCTGTCGCTGCCCGCCACCCTGCTCGGGCGCCGGGGCGGTGAGCGCGCCGTCACCAACGTCGCCCACCTCTCGGAGCTGCTCCACCACGCCGAGACGCGGCGACGGCTCGACCCCCCCGCGCTGCTGGCCTGGCTGCGCCGACACATCGAGGACCCCGGCGACGACGACGCCGCCCAGATCCGTCTCGAGAGCGACGCCGACGCGGTGGAGGTGCTCACCATCCACGGCGCCAAGGGCCTCGAATTCGACGCCGTCTGGGTGCCGTTTCTGCTGGAGGGGCGCGCGCTGTCGAAGACCGACAGGGAGATCCTCCGCTGCCGCTCGGACGGGCGGCGGGCGGTCCACTACGGGACCCTCGCGAGCAAGCGCGCCGCCCTCGCCGGTGCCGAGGCCGACGCCCGCGCGGAGGCCTCGCGGCTGCTCTACGTCGCGGTGACGCGGGCGCGCGAGCGTTGCACCTTGTATTGGGGCGCGCTCCACGGCCGCGGCTACGCCTCCCCGGTGGCGAGGCTCCTCTTCGGGCGCGACGGCGCAGACTTCGGGGCGGTCTGCGATCGGGTCAGCGGCCTCTCGGACGACGAGATGCAGCGCGAGCTCACGGCGCTGGCGTCGGACTCGATTCGGGTCACCGTGGCGTCGCGGGGGGAGGTCGAGTGGCGGCCACCACAGGCCCCCATCGCCGCCCCCGAGCTGGCCGCCCTCGAGACGAGCCGAGGGTCGCTCGACGCGCTGTGGCGGCGCACCAGCTTCAGCGGGCTCACGCGCGGCGAGCTCCACGGGCCGCTGCCGGTGCGTGACGTGGACGCCGAGCCCGAGGACGCGGGCGACGAGCTCGACGTGCGCCCGGAGACCCCCATCGCGCTCCACGACTTCCGCGCCGGCGCCCTCGTCGGGACTTGCCTCCACCAGATCCTCGAGCTCCACGACTTCACGGAGCCCGACGACCTGCCCGGCGTGGTCACCAGCTCGATGGCCGCCCACGGCCTCGACCTCATCGACGCGGAGCGCGTGACGGCGGCCCTGCGGGCGGCCATCGACACCCCCTTCGACACAGCGCGCCTCGCCGACATCCACCGCGCCGACCGCCTCTGCGAGCTGGACTTCACCTTCTCGGTCGCCGGGGGCTTCTCACCGACGCCCAAGGTGAGCCGAAAACGGCTGGCGGCGGTCTACGCGGCCCACGACCGTGGGGCGCAAGCAGACTCGATCCGCGCCCTCCACTTCCAGCCCTTCGGGGGCTTCCTCACCGGCTCGATCGATCTGGTCTTTCGGCGCGATGGCCGGTTCTCGTTGGCGGACTACAAGTCGAACTTCCTGGGCCCGAGCGTCGCCGACTACGCCCCCGAGCGGCTCGCCGAAGCGATGCTCTCCCGCCACTACTTCCTCCAAGCGCATCTCTACACCGTCGCGCTCCATCGTTACCTGAGCTACCGGCTGCCGAACTACGACTACGCGCGCCACGTGGGCGCGGCCTACTACCTGTTCCTGCGAGGCATGGATCCCGACCACCCGCCGGGCACGGGGGTCCACGTCGAGCGCCCCTGTGAGCGCTTCGTCCGCGCGCTGTCGGAGGCCCTCGATTGATCGATATCTTCCGCGAGGCGAGGGTGCTCGGCCCCCTCGACGTGCACTTCGCGAACGCAATGGCGCGGCTGGGCGCCGGCCGTGACCCCTTGGTGCTGCTCGGGCTCGCCCTCGCCAGCCGCGCCCCCAACGAGGGTCACGTCTGCGCCGAGCTGTCCACGCTGAAGGACACCATCCGCCTGGAGGGCGATGAGGGCCGACCGCCCCCCGACCTCCCCTGGCCGGAGATCGGTCCTTGGTGCGCGGCCCTCAGCGCCTCCCCCGCGGTCCGCGGCCCGGAGTCGACGGAGCGCACGCCACTGGTGCTCGACCGCGACCGGCTCTACCTCGACCGCTACTTCCGCCACCAGCGACGTCTCGTGGCCTCGGTCTCCGCACGCCTCGGGTGGCGTGACGACGTCGATCTGCCGCTGCTGACCGCCGGGCTCGACCGGCTCTTCGAGGGCAACGACCGCCAGAAGCTCGCCGCGGCGATGGCCGTGATGCGGGGGCTGACGGTCATCTCCGGCGGCCCCGGCACCGGGAAGACCACCACCGTCGTGCGTATCCTGGCGCTCCTCGTCGAGCAGGCGAAGGGCGGCCACCCCCCTCGGATCGCCCTCGCGGCGCCCACCGGGAAGGCCGGCGCGCGCATGGCCGAGTCGGTGCGCCGCGCGAAGGGCCTCGACATCGCCCCGGAGGTCGCCGCCGCCATCCCCGACGACGCCCAGACCCTCCACCGCCTGCTCGGCTTGCGCCCCAACCAGCCGACCGCCCGGCACCACGCCGGCAACCCGCTACCCCACGAGGTCGTCGTCGTGGACGAGGCGTCGATGGTCGATCTGGTGATGATGGATCGCGTCTTTGCGGCGGTCCCGCCCGGCGCGCGCCTGGTGCTGCTCGGGGATCGCGACCAGCTCGCCTCGGTCGAGGCCGGCGCGGTGCTCGGCGACGTCTGCCCGGAGGGGGGCCGAGGCTTCACGCCCTCGTTTGCGGCCCGGCTGGAGTCGGTGCTCGGCGCCCCGCCGCCCGCGCCCGTCGACGCCGACGACACGCCCGGCGTCTGGGACTCGGTGATCCAGCTCGACCACACCTGGCGCTTCGGTCCCGACAGCGGGATCCACGCCCTCTCGCGGGCGATCAACGAGGGCGACGGCCCACGCGCGGTGGCCTTGCTCGCCGACCCCTCCTACCCCGACGTCACGCGCCTCCCGCCCGATGACGCGGCCCTCCATTCGCTGGCCGTCGACGGCTACCGGCCCTGCGCGGAGGCCACCGACGCAGACGGCGCCCTCGACGCCCTCTCCCGCTTTCGCGTCCTGTGCGCCCACCGCCGCGGGCACCTGGGCGTCGGCGCCCTCAACCGTCGTATCGAGACGTGGCTCGCAGGTGACGGGCTCATCGACCCATGCGAGACCTGGTACCCGGGCCGCCCGGTCCTTGTGACGCACAACGACCACGGCCTGCGGCTCTACAACGGCGACGCTGGCGTGGTCATGGCGCGGGGAGAGACCCGTCGGGCCTGCTTCCCGGGGGCCGACGGTCCCAGGATCTTCAGCCCCGCCCGGCTCCCCGCCCACGACACCGTCTACGCCACCACGGTGCACAAGTCCCAGGGGAGCGAGTTCGACCACGTCCTCGTCGTCCTCCCCGAGGTCCTCTCGCCGATCGTGACCCGCGAGCTCCTCTACACGGCCGTCACCCGAGCCCGACACCGCGTCACCGTCGCGGCCACCGAGGCGGCCCTCGCCGACGCCGTCGGACAGCGCGTGCAGCGAGCCTCGGGGCTGCGCGCCCGCCTCTGGGGCGGGTAGCCCGCCGTCGGTTTGACCCTCGTCAGTGGTAGATCGTGAGGTAGAGCTGCTCGTCCCCCCGGCGGAGCGCGACGCGCGCGTACTCCTTGCCGGGGAAGCCAATCGAGATGTCTCGGCCGAGGGTGACGCAGGGCATCGAGATGCGCGCGTGGCAGCCGAGGGCCTTCTTGAGGCCACCGCAGACCATGTTGACGACCTCGCCCACGATGTCCGAAGCGTGGGCGGAGTTGACGGCGTCGTCCTCGAGCTCGAACACATCGGCGGCGGTGGTCATCGCGAGGTGTCGTGAACACTCCAGCGTCACGACCCCCGTCCAGCCCCCCGTCAGGTGGATCCAGCCGAGGCAGCGCTCCGCGGGAAGCTGGGCGCCATTGCCCACCTCCAGCCCCACGTGCGTCAAGCAAGCCCAGCTCTCGCTCGCGATCTGGGCGAGCGCCTCGGCGGACAGGCCCGCGCCCCCGCTCACCGCCGGATGCGATAGCATGTCGTCCTCCCCATTCTCGTCGGTTGGAGCTCTGGATCGAGCCCCGTGATGTTCTCGCACCCGCCCACCATCAGGTAGCCATCGGGGTGCATCGCCCGCTTGGCGTGTCGTAGGACCCGACGCCTCACGCCGTCATCGAAGTAGATCAGCACGTTTCGGAGCAACAGCACGTCCACCCCGGACACTGGCGCGGCGTCGAGCAGGTTCGCTCGCTCGAACCGCACCCGACGGCGGATGCGGTCCGTGACCTGCCACTGCCCGTCCTGTTGACGCAGGTACTGCGCCTTGAGGTCGTCGGGGAGCCCACGCCGCACCTCGAAGTTCGAGTAGCGGCCCTCGCGCGCCTGCTCCAGCGCGCGCCCACAGATGTCGGTCCCGACGAGCTCGAGCCGGAGGGTCGGGGCGTGGGCGTCCGCCACCATCGCGATGCTGTAGAGCTCCTGTCCCGTGGAGCACGCCGCGCTCCAGATCCGTGCCGTGCGGCCGAGCCGGAGGAGCTCCGGGAGCAGGTGCTCCCGGAGCAGCTCAAAGGGGTGCTGGTCGCGGAAGAACGAGGTCTCGTTGGTGGTCATCGCGCTGACCACCTCGCGCACGTCTCGACCCTTCTTCAGTCGACCGACGAGCTCGCCGAGATCCCGGCAACCGAGCTTCGTAGCCAGCCGCTCGAGACGCGGGCGCACCAACTGGGCGCGCTCCTCGTCCATCGTGATCCCTGCCCGATCGCGGACCAGACGACGGAGGTAGGCCAGCTCCTCGTCGTCGGATCCGCGCTTCACTGAGACTGCCCAATTCATCAGCAGGGCACCCCCAGGCCGGCGAGCTGTTGGCGCACGACGTCGCGGGTGAACGGCTTCGTCACGTAGCCCGAAGCGCCGGCGGCGATCGCTTGACCGACCTGCTCCTCCTCGGACTCCGACGTCACCATCACCAGCGGCGTCCGGACATACGCGTCCATGCCGCGGAACTCGCGGAGGAAGTCGTAGCCGTTCATCTCCGGCATGTTCCAATCGACCATCACCAACTGCAGATCGTCGATGCAGCCGAGCTTCGCGAGCGCGTCTTTGCCGTGCTCCGCCTCCGTCACGGAGTAACCGCACTCGCGCAGGATGCGCGAGAGGATCATCCGAATCGCCCTGGAATCATCGATCACCAGCGCTTGCATCTGTCTCCTCCATCTGCCGCCTCGGGCGGCTACGCCGACACCGCTTCCACGGCGCCCATCAAACTGTCGAGGACGCTCGCGGCGTCCTGGTTTCCCGTTCTCCGCAGGGCCACGCCGAGGGCGCCGAGCATCCCCCGGTTCTTGCTGTACTTCCGCGCGAAGGCGTCGAGCAGCGTGCGCGTCACGGGCTGGCCCTTCGCCTCGCCGACGAGCAGGCACATCATCCGCACGCGCGCCGTGGCGCCGCCGCTGAGTCCGCCCGGGAGCTCGACCTCGGGTAGCCGGTCGAGCAGATCGGGGGTGTCGAAGGCGACCAACTGCGCCGCCGGTAGCCCCAGCTCCGCGGCGAGGCGCCCCAAGAGCTTCGCCGCGGGGGGGCGTCGCCTCCCCCCCGACGCAGGCTTCGGCCCCGCCGCGTCGCGCATGGACTCGAGGGCCGCCATGCTCCGATCGAGCTGTTCGGGGTCGAGCCCCATCTCCGCCAGGGTCGCGGGATCGGCGCGGTTGGTGAGGTCGTTGAACATCGACTGAAACGCCAGCAGATCCGGGAGCTCGCCCGCGTCGAAGTCGTCCTGCTCCGCGAGGTGCTCCCCCATGGACCGAAGGCGCCGCGCCACGTCGACCTCGGTGGAGTCCGCCCCGCCGAGGATGCTGGCGATGGAGCGCAGCTCGTCGTAGTCGACGCCGCCGGACGCGGCCCCGTCCTTGCGATGCTTGAGGACCCACGCCAACAACGAGAGGCGCGCGCAGTCGAGGGCGTATTGCTCCGAGAGCGCCTCCCTCACCTGCCCCGCGAGCCGGATCAAGCGCGGGATGTCGACGGCGACGATGAAGGTGCGCGTGACGTCGAGCATCCGACCGAGCAGCGTTCGGAAGTCCTCGAGGGCTTCGGTGTCCTCCAGGCCGCCGGCCACGACGACCCCGGCGAGCTGGCGGAGCTGCAAGAAGTCGGCGCTGACGCGCGATCCGCCTTCGCGCTGGTGCACGTGTTGGAGGACCGCCTCGAACATGCGGACCAACCGCGCTTCCCCCGCGCGCCCCTCGGCGGCGCGACCCATGTGGGCCTCGACCGCCTTGTACAGCGAGCGCACGAAGTCGAGGGAGACGGCCTCGGAGTCCGCCAGCGCGAGATCGAGTTGGGCCTGGTCCCGGCGCGCGTAGAAGAGGAGGGCCTCCGCGATGGGCATCGAGACGGCGCCCTAGCACTGAACGTCGAGCACATCGACCACCGCCTCCACCTGCTTCTCGAAGCGACCCGCGCCCTGGCGCGGGACGTTGGAGGCGAGCTCGAGCATGCGGCCGCGCCAGCGGGCGTCGTCCATCGCACCGGAGGCGCCGAGCAGACGAACGCTCGACGGCGTCTGCCGCGTGCGCCGGTAGGTGAGGACCTCGTTGATGAGATCATTGAGCCGCAGCGGCGCCGTCAGGAAGCCGTGGACGCCCAGCCGAGAGGCGGACAGAGCGACCTCGCGGCTCCACTCGGGGGCGAAGCCCAGCACAATCGGCGGCTCGGGGACGTTGGCGCGCTTCATGAGCGCGAAGAACTCCGTCGGGTCGAAGTCCGGGTCCGGCCACGGCAGCAGCAACCCCGCGCACTGGCGAGAGGTGTCGGCGAGCAGGTCGAAGACGCCCACCGGATCCCCCACGCCAGCCACCGCCATGTGACCCCCGGACTCGATGTGCTCGGTCCACGTCTGCAAGACCGAGAGGTCCGGCTGGAGGACGATCAACCGCGGGCGGCGCTCCAAGGAGGCGCGTCGGGCGGTCGCAGATCGGGCGGTCGAGGCTGGCATCTAGCATGGAATCGTCCTCCGGGGCGCTGGAGTGTTGCCCGCGGTCAAGGGCGACCCGGGGTCCGCCCGACCCTCCCCGTCACGGTGCGCGCCGACGGGTCCGAATGAACGAGGGGAGAGCGAAGGAGCGTCGAAGATGTATCGAGCCGAAACAGGGCGGAGACGATGAACGCCACCGCCAAGAAGCCCGTGATGCGGGCGGACTTCATCAACGCGTTGCTCAACGCGACGGTCTCCGTCGTGAGCATGATGGCCGAGATCGAGCCCAAGCCCGGGGCGCCCTACATCAAGAAGGACCGCGTCTCGCGCTCCGACGTGACGGGGATCATCGGCCTCGCCGGCGACGACGGGCTGCGCGGCGCCTTCGCGATCGGCTTCGACCAGCCGTGCATCCTGCACGTCGTCTCCGAGATGCTCGGCGAGCAGTTCGACGAGCTCAACGACGACATCCGCGACGCGGTTGGAGAGCTCACGAACATGGTCTCGGGCGCCGCCCGCGCGACCCTCGACGAGCTGAACATGTGCTTCGACATGGCGGTGCCCACCGTCATCTGTGCCCGCGAGCACGAGGTCACGCTGGTGACCAAGGCGCCCATCATCGTGATCCCATTCACCACCGACCGCGGCGGCTTCTTCACCGAAGCCACGCTGTGGCAATCCACCTGAAGGAGGCGAGTCATGATCGACCTCAGTGAGAAGATCCTGGTCGTCGACGACTTCTCGACGATGCGACGCATCGTAAAGACGACCCTCAAGCAGATCGGCTACGAGCAGATCCTGGAGGCCGAGTCCGGCGACGAGGCCCAAGCGCTGCTCAAGGAGGAGGGGCCCTTCGGGCTCGTCGTCTGCGACTGGAACATGCCCGGCATGAGCGGGTTGGACCTGCTGCGCTGGGTACGCCAGACCGACCGGCTACGGGGGCTCCCGTTCCTCATGGTCACCGCCGAGGCGAAGCGCGAGAACATCCTGGAGGCGATCCAGGCCGGGGTGACGAACTACGTCGTCAAGCCGTTCAACAAGCAGAAGCTCGCCGAGAAGATCCAGGCCATCGCGCAGCCGGAAGCGGCCTGAGCGGCGCCATGCATACGTTGACCGACAGACTGTCGATTCGGGGTCGCATCTTCCTCGCGTGTGGCGTGCTGGTGGCGCTGATGGCGATCGTGACGGTGTCGTGGTTCCCGGCGCGTGAGGCGGCGGTGGTCAACGAGGCGCTCTCGCAGAAGGCGGAGTCGCTGGCGCGGGTGATCACGACGGCGGGCGCGTCGGTGGTCGCGGCCGGCGACGAGGCGGGGGCGTCGATGATGCTCCAGGGGCTCGCCAGCGATGGGGACTTCGCGGCGGCCGTCGTCCACGGCGCGAAGGGCGAGGTGCTCGCGCGGCGTGGCCGCGCGGACGCCTTGAAGGAGGGGAGCGACGCCCACCGGACATCGCTCACCATCCGCCACGAAGGTCGGGAGGTCGGCCAGATCATGGTCGCGCTGTCCACCGAGGCCGCCGCCGCGGGGGCCGCCGAGGCGAGGAGCGCGGGGCTGCTGTCCGGCTTCATCCTGCTCGTCGTGGGGCTCCTTCTCGCCGCCTGGGCGGGGCAAGCGACGAGCTCGAAGCTGCGCGGCCGAGTGACAGAGCTCACCGAGGTCGCCACGGCCCTCGCGCAGGGTGACTTCACTCGGCGCGTGTCGGCGGGCCACGACGAGTTCGGGGTCGCCGGCGAGGCGATAAACGCGGTGTCTGCGGCCTTCGCCGAGGCCCTGCGCAACGTGGCCGAGAGCGCCCGGGAGCTGCGCGCCACCGCGGTGTCCCTCGACGGGGTCAGCGGGGACATGGCGGACCGCGCCGACAGCGCCGTGGGGCGCGCGGTGGAGGTCTCCCAGGCCGCCGAGGACAACAGCGCCCGGGCCAGCGCCGCGGCGACGGCGGTGCAGCAAATGGGCCAGAGCATCCGCGAGATCGCACGAAACACGACGGACGCGGTCCGCGTGGTCGACGAGGCGGTGGCGGTGACTACCCACGCCTCCGAGCGTATCCAGCAGCTCGGGACCAGCAGCACCGACGTGGGCAACGTCAGCGCGCTCATCACCGACATCGCGGCGCAGACCAACTTGCTCGCGCTCAACGCCTCCATCGAAGCGGCGCGCGCGGGCGAGGCCGGACGAGGGTTCGCGGTGGTGGCCAACGAGGTGAAGGAGCTGGCCAACGCCACCGGGCGCGCGGCCGGCGAGATCGGCTCCTTGATCGAGGCCATCCAGCGCGACGCGGGCCTCGCCGTGGATGCGATCGACGGGATCTGCAAGATCATGGACTCGGTCAACAACTACCAGCAGGGCATCGCGGTCTCGGTCGAGGAGCAGGAGCGAGTGACGCGTGACATCGGCGCCAACGTCTCCGACGCCGCCGACGCCAACCACGGCATCGCGGGTGGGATCACCAGCGTCGCCGAGGCCGCCCGCATGACGGCCACCAGCGCCGTCGAGGCCCAGGGCGCCGCGACCCGGCTCACCCAGCTCGCCGGGCAGATGGACGCCTTCGTCGGCCGCTTCCGCGCCTGACTCCACTGTCCTACATGTAGGGAACTTGACCACCAGCGCTCAACGTCGCACGATGCTCGCGTACCCCCATGGCGCGAGATGCCGGAAGGAAGCGACATGCCACCTGGAAGCAACACCATCGAGCGACGTTCCCTGCGCAGCCGCCAGCCCGATCTGGCCACCCGTCACTACATGCTCAGCGTCACCCGCAAGCACCAGCCGAGGGCCATCGTCCTGGCTGATCTGAAGGGGCGGATGATCGCCGGCGTCGAGGGCCGCCCGTTCATGGAGACGGGCTTCCTCGCGACCCGCGCCGACGCCGGCCGCGGCGACGCGCTGGCCAAGGCAGCCCTGGACGACCTGCTGGTTCAGGCCCGCGCCGAGGCTGCGGCCCAGGACGCCGCCGACTTCGGCGAGAGTCCCAAGGGTCCGGGGCTACTCGATCGCGTTCGCGCCTGGTGGAGGACGCGGCACCGCGACTCGACCGACGCCCGCACCGCCCGCCGCGCCAACGAGCTCCACGTCCCCGGCGGCGAGTTCCTGTTGGTCGTCGAGGGCGACGCGGAGGTGGCCGACGCCGCCTTCGACGAGGCACGCGCCGGGCTGGAGCGCATCCTCCGCGCCGCCTGATCGACCCACGGCGCGCCCACCCCCGGCGCCATCGGGGCGGATTTCGACGATTCTCGTCGTGGATTCACGGCAAGAAGCGTCCGCCTCGAGCGCATCCTGCGCGCGGCCCAAACGAGCTATGGTGCGCGGGCCTCTCTACGCGGAGCCCGTATGCGCCACCCTCTGCTCCTCCTCTTCGCGTGCTTCTTCGCGTGCACCCGCCCCGGGCCGACGCCCGAGGCGCCGAGGCCCGCCGAGAGCAAGAAGCCCGCGGTCTCGCAGAACGCGCTGACGGACGCGGCGGGGACCGAGCTCGTCCCCCGCGAGGCGCTCTTCGTCGCCACCACGGGGCCCATCGGGCGAACGCTCGAGCGGCTCGGCTACGGGGCCTTCACCAAGGCCCTGGGCGCCATCTATCTCGAGGCCGCCGCCGAGATCACCCGTGACGTCGGGCGGAACCTCCTCGATCCGAAGGCCTGGGGCGAGATGGGGGTGGATCTGGATGGCCCGCTGGGCTTCGCGTGGCTGGACGCCCCCGGCGAGACGGCGATGTTCTTCGCCACGCTCCGCGACGCGAAGGCCTTCGAGGCGGCGGTGATCGCCATGGGGGCGCGCGCGAAGGACGTGTTCGTGCGAGCCCCCCACGGCGAGGCGCTCATGCTGCACCCCAAGAGCACGCGCGAGGTCAACTTCGTGATCCGGGGTCGACGCGTGGCCTTCGTCTTCTCCGATGACGGCGCCGAGACGGGGCTGCGGTGGGCAAACCGGATCGCGACGTTGAAGCCCACCGAGTCGATGGGGGCCGACGCGAAGGTAAAGGCCGAGCTGGCGGCCGTGGGTGGGGGCGTCGACCTCGGGGCGATCCTCAACACCCGCGCGCTGGTCGACGCCATCGTGGCCGACATCTCCCGGGACCGCTCGGCGGAGTGGGACCAGCGACGCCTGGAGCGGGCTCGCGAGCAGGGCGACCAAGCCGCCATCGCCGCCGCCGAGGCGCGCATCCGCGAGCGTCGGCTTCGCGATCCGTTGGCCCCCGCCAAGCACAAGGCGAAGGGGGTCTTGGTGCGGGGCTTCCTGGCGGGGATCGGCGACCTCGCCCTCGGGCTCGACGTCGAGGGCCCGACGCTGCGCCTCCGCGCCCGGCTACCGCTCACCGCCGAGTCCCTGCCGCGGGCGGTCTTCTCCGGCGGAGAGGGGGCGCTGCGCCTCCCCCTGGCCTACAGCGCGCGGCCGACGCTCTTGAGCACCGGTCGAGTGAACGTGAAGGCGGCCATCGAGCGCCTCCGAGCCATCGTCACCGCCGCCGGAGACGGCGACGACCTGGAGGAGCTCGACCGGACGGCGCGCGAGGTGCTGGGCGCGGGGCTCGCCGATTTGCCGACCGTCCTCACGGGAGAGCTGGGCGCGGCGGTCACGCTCACGCCGGTCGAGAGCCGTCGCTTCCTCGGCTTCTTCGAGGGCGTCCGGGGGGCCGGCGCGCTGGGCCTGAAGGACACGAAGCGCGCCCGGGAGGCGCTCGGCAAGGGCGCCGCTCGCGCCGGCGTTCCCCTCGATCCCAGCGGTCGACTCCAGGTGCCCATCGGCCGCGGACACGTACTCACGGCCGGGGTCACGGGGGACTACCTCGCCGCCGCGAGCGACGAGTCGGTCTACGCTCGAATCGGCACCGGGGACGCGAGCGCCTCCTTCGTCAATGGCCTGAAGAACGCCGCGTTGAAGGCGCTCTTCTCCCGCCCGGACCCGGCCCAACTCTGGGCCTTCGATCCGGGGATCGTCGCCGTCTTCGGCGCCGGCAAGAAGCACCAGGTCGAGGCCGTCGCCCTCCAGAAGGCGAGCGGCCTCACGGCGGCGCGCGTCGACCTCGACGGGAAGGCGCTGCGCATCGACGGCGGTCAGTTCTGCGGAGCGGCCAGCGTCCCCGACGCCTTCGCGGCCCTCGGTCGCTTCATCTCCGCTGTCGAGCGTTGGTAGCCATGCTCGAAGACGGCGATCCGGTGGTGCTGGTCGACCGCAAGCACCGCATCCACCACGGCACCCTGCGCGCCGGGGGGACCACCAACGTGCGCGGCGATCTGGTCACCAACGATGACGCGATCGGCGCCGCCGACGGCTGCAAGGTGCGCTCACGCAAGGGGCGGCCGTTCCGGGTCTTCCGGGCGACCCTGGCCCAGCACGCGCTGCACATGACGCGGCACGCCCAGATCGTCTATCCCAAGGACATCGCGATGATCGTGAGTTGGGGCGATGTCTCCCCCGGCGCCACGGTGGTCGAGGGTGGCTTCGGCTCCGGCGCGCTGACGATGGGGCTCCTCCGCGCCGTCGGCGAGCGGGGACGCGTGGTGACCTACGAGCTGCGCGAGGAGTCGATCAACCGGGCCCGCAAGAACGTCCGAGCCCTGCTGGGCGACACGCCCCAGCACGAGGTCCGCCACGGCGACATCTACGACGGCATCGACCTCAGGGACATCGACCACGTGGTTCTCGACGTCCCCGAGCCGTGGGAGGTGGTACCCCACGCTGTCACCGCGCTGCGCTCCGGCGGGATGTTCATCAGCTATGTGCCCACCGTCCTACAGCTCCAGCGTGTCGTCGCCGCGCTGGAGGCCGCCGCCAGCTTCGACTGCATCGAGTGCACCGAGACGCTGCTGCGCCACTGGCACGTGAGCGCGCGCAGCGTCCGGCCCAAGAGCCAGATGGTCGGACACACGGGCTTTCTGGTCTTCGCCCGCCGCGAGGCTTGACCGAGCAGGGGTCTAATACTCGGGCGGCGTCCACTCGGCGACGAGCTGCTCGATGTCGGCGGCGGGGCGCGCGCGGGAGAAGAGCCAGCCCTGACCGTAGTCCACGCCGAGCTCTCGGAGCACGTGCGCCTGGGGCGCCTCCTCGATGCCCTCAGCGACGATCCGCATCGATAGCCCCTTCGCCAGGCCGACGATGGAGCGCACCAGCGACCGGTTCGACTCGTCGTCGAACATCGCGCGCACGAAGCTCTGGTCGATCTTCAGCGTGTCGGCGGGCAGCGAGTGCAGATAGCTCAAGCTCGAGTAGCCGGTCCCGAAGTCGTCGATGGCGATGCTCGCGCCGCGATCGCGGAGCGCCGCCAGGATCTTGCGCGCCGTGTCCGGGGAGTGCATCAGCAGCGACTCCGTGATCTCCAGCTTCACGCGAGGCGGTGGGATGCCGACCTCACGGAGGGTCTCCTCGATGTTCTCGACGAAGCCCGGCGACGCGAAGTCCTTCCCGGAGAAGTTGACGCTCATGAAGGTGTCGTCGCCGAAGCGCCGGAGCTGCTCGCACGCCGTCCGAAAGGCCCAGCGGGTCATCATCACGATGAGCCCGCAGCGCTCGGCGGCGGGGATGAACGCCCCCGGCGGGACCAATCCCCGCTCGGGGTGACGCCAACGGATCAACGCCTCGAACCCCGCGATATGCCCTTCGCGAAGGTCGATGAGCGGCTGGTACCACAGCTCGAACTGCTCCTCCTCGATCGCCGTTTGGAGCTCCTGCTCGAGCCGGATGGCGCTCAGCGCCTCCTTGCGGGCGCTCTCGCTGACTTGTTGCGTCCCGCTCTCCATCTCGGCGTCGCTCGTCAACCGACGCAGCGTGCTGCGCAGGTGGTCGAGGACCACGTTGATACACATCCGCAGGATCGGATCGGTCCGGGCGATGCGCTGGTTGAGCTGGTCCCGGGTGATCATCAACAGCGTGCAGTCCGCGACGGCCCGCGCGCTCGCCGAGCGCGGCTTGTCGTCGATGATCGCCATCTCACCGAAGAGCTCGCCGGGCACGCGCGTGGCCAGCTTGAGGTGCTGGTCGCCGTCGGCGACCGTGATGTCGACCTCGCCGGCCTCCACGATGTACGCGCAGTCCCCCGGATCACCCTCCGAGAAGACCAGCGCGCCTGCCGGAAACCGCCGCCTGAACTCCATCACCGCCTCCAGGGGATTCACGAGCACCGCGCATCCTACCCCGCCCCGCCGGACGGGCGCACCTCATCGAGCGTTCGCCCCCGCGGATCGGTACTCGATGATCACCAGACTCTCCGGCGGCGGGACATCCCGCAATCGGATGACGAGGTCCCCGGGGCATCCGGCGCCAGAGATGACCTCGAAGGCCTCGGAGGGGACCCGGTCTCCGTCCACCGTCACGGCGAAGTCCGGCTCCACCGGGTGCGGCGCCTGCGACAGGCAGTAGCCGGGCACCGGCGTCACGATCCGTTCCTTGATGTGGCCGTACGCCTCCGCGTGGTCATCGACGCAGATGTGGGTGCACGGCTCGGTATCCCCTTCGGCCCCCACCGGGCAGCCGACGCCGCCGAAGGCCTCCGCGAGCTCGAGGTAGCGACGCCCGGAGAAGGCCGCCCCGTTCGCCGACTCGCAGCTCGGCTGGACCGGGCCCCGGCAGCGCCCATCGGGGCAGCAGCGGTCGCGGGTTTCCTCGGGATCGTATCGCTCCGATTCGGGATCACAGACCGGCTCCGGCGCGCCGGGGTTGTAGCTGATCTCGAAGCCAGCCTCGGTGTAGTCGCGCAGGCCGACGATGGCCACGACGAGCAGCTTCCCAGACCGCGGATCCTTCAGCTCCGAGAGGAAGTCGACGTAATCCGCGACGGGGACCAGCTCCGATCGCCGCCACTCGCACTCGCTGCCCTCCGCGCGATCGACGGCGCAGCTTCGACGGCACGCGGCGGGATCGAGCTCGCCGCAGTCGCGCAGGAAGCAATCGGCCGGTGAGAGTTCGCCGCACAGCGCCCGGTCGAGGTACGCGTCGGGGACCCCGTCGCCGTCCTCGTCGGCGGGGCCGTACCTACAGATGGGCCGGCGGCTGCGCGCCGGGTTCGCCGCGGGATCCGAGCAATCGTTCTCGTCGCTGACGAAGACCACCACCAACAACGCATCGGGGCGCAGGAAGCGCGGCTCGGCGACGCAGTCCTGGTCATAGACGCCGTCTACGCAGCACGCCCCGAAGGCCGCCACGTTGGGCCCATCGCAAGACAACGCCGTGCGCATCGCCTCCAGCCCCTTCTCGAACCCATCGCCGTTGGTCCCCAACGTCACCATGCACCGAAACCTGCGCGCCAGCTCCGCCTCCTGCGCCACCTCCGCCCCCGGCCCCCACCGCAGAATGGGTGACAGCGCCCCCGACTCGACCAACTCGGCGCAGTCGGCGGTGTCGGGCGCCAACGCCTCCCCGGCCTCGTCACGGCAGTTCAACGAGGGCACCGGCGGCGCGGGCGATGTCAGGAATCGCCCGTTGCGCCCGTTCGGCGGGTGCATATCCGTGCTGACGACGGCGAACCGCCAATCCGCGTTGGGGATCTGCCTGATCGGACCGTCGGCGAGGGCGCGGAAGTTTCGGGCGAGGTTGCCCTGCTCTTCGCACATCGAGCCCGAGTCATCGACCACGAAGAGCATGTCGACCTTCACCCGGGGCGGCGTTCGAAAGCTGTCGAAGACCCGCGCCCCTTGCGTCTGCGTGCCGGCCTCGAGGGCGGCATCGGGTGGCGGCTCATCGTCTGCGCGGGGAGCGCGGTCGATGCAGCCCAGCAGGGCCAACGCCAGCCACCATCCCCTCGACCGCGGGGCCCATTCGGTGCTTTGGTGCATGTGCCCTTTCCTCCGGCGGCGGCACCAGATGGACGATCGATGGACCCCTCTTCTTGCGCTCCTGCTCCTCGTTTGCTGCGACGACACCACCGCCGCCGACCCACCTGACGCGAGCTGCGAAGGCGCCTGCTTCGAGACCCTCGACGCGGGCCCGCCGCCGGGCCAGACGCTGGCGCCCGACGCCGGCCCGGACTCGAGCGCCGACTCGCGGGAGCACACCCCCTGTGACCCCACGCCGGCCCCCGAGGTCCCCCCCGGTCTGGCTGGGCTGGCGCCCCGGCTTCAGCTCGCGGCGGGCGGCCCTCCGAGCGCCGACCAGCTCGTGCTCGCCGATCTCGACGGCGATCCCGACGCCACCGACGAGCTGGTAGTGGTCCGCGGCGGGCGGGTCGAGGCCTACGACAGCGATGGCCGGATCCGCTGGCGCTCCGAGGGCTTCGGCGCCACCGCCCTCCTGGGCGCCGCCGATCTCGATGGCGACGGGCGCCGGGAGGTCGTCGCGATCTCGGTGCGTGACGCGCGGGTGCTCGACGCGCTCACGGGCGCCGTCTCCTGGCGGCTCCCCGAGCGCCTCTTCGGCCCGGAGACAGACCCCCTCGTGCGCATCCGCCACGCGCTGCTGACGGACCTCGAGGGCGACGGTCTGCCGGACCTCTACGTCGCCGATGGCGGCTGCTCCCAGGCAGGTCGGGGACACGGCGCGGTGGTGCGCTTCGCCGGGGACCTGGCCGGCGCGGGACCGCAGACGATCATCGCCGGCCCCCGCGCCAACGGGCGCTGCGCTCGCTGGCAAACGGTGAGCGACGTCGACGGCGACGGCGCACCGGACGTCCTGGTGACGGACGCCCAGGGCATCAACGCCTTCGACCCGCTCACCGGGGCACGCCGCCTGTGCGGCGACCTGCCCGGCACCCCCGCGTCGGGCAAGCTCCCGCATCGCGCGACCCCCGACGGCCTCCTGGTCGTCGACCGCGGGCGCGTGCTCTGGGTGGCGCCCACCGACGGGCCCAGCGAGCGCTGTGAGGAGGGGCGCCTGCTCGGCGCGCGGTGGGTCGTCGACCTCGGCGGTCCCGTACAGCCGGCGGGCACCCACACGGCGGACCTCGATGGCGACGGGATCCCCGACGGCCTCACCTCGTTTTGGACCGGCGCCGCGTGGCGCACCGTCGGGCTCTCCGGCGTGGACGGGGCGCGCCTGCTCGAGATCGAGGACGCGCGGCTTCTGGGCGCCTTCGCCGACGGGCTGCTCCTTCGGCGCGGGGACGGTCGGGCGCCGGCGCGCCTGGGACGGGTAGAGCGCTGGGTCGACGGCGCGGTCGCGTGGGGCATGGACCGGGCGGACGTCGTCACCCGGCCGCCCCCGCCCACGGTCACGGGGCGCACGCGCGAGTTCGCCGATCCGGTGACCTCCGGCGGGCGCGTGGCCCTCGTAGCCGGACGAACGGATCGCGTCGACGAGCTCCGGCTGGTCGACGTCGGCGGCGACGCGAGCTCGCTGTCGCTCAACGGGCCCGTGGGCGCGGTGCTCCCTGCGACGGACGGCCTCGTCGTGGCCACCGCCGACGGTGGCCTGGCGTTGCTCGATCAGACGCTGAGCCTGCAAAACGCCGACCCCGAGGGGCGACCCGCCGCCCGCGCCCCGAGCGGCGCGCCGACCTTCGCCCACGGCGCAGGCAGCGATGGGTCGTTGCTCTTCGCCTGGACCGCCTCGGGCGTGCTGCGGGCGCTGGATCTTCGGCTCGACGGGGCGGAGCGCTGGCGGGTCGACGTCGGAGGACCGATGCGCCCCGGCGCCCGACCCCTCGTCTCCGGCGCCGGCGTGGTGGTCGTCAAAGACGCCCGCGGTGGGCCCAGCGCCTGGTCCGGCCTCGACCCCGCCACCGGCTCCGTCGTGTGGCGCTACACCGCCGATCCGACCCAGGTCACGGCGCTGCGCGATCCGGTCTCTGTAGGCGGGCTCGCGGTGCTCTACGGCCGCGGCGAGGCCAACGCGGTCCCGGCGCCGGATCCCCGCTGCCCGGAGGACACCACCAACGCGGCGGATCTCGCGGCCCCCGATCCCGACTGCCCGGAGCGGCCCGTCTTCGTGCGGGTGCTCATCGGCCTCGACGCGACGACCGGCGCCTGTCGCTGGCGCAGCCTGCTGCGCCCCAACACCGCCTGCGGCGGCCCCAGCAACCAGGTGGCCAGCGTCGCCGACGGGGCGCTCTACATCACGGAGAGCAACGCGGTTCGTCGCATCGCCACCGACGACGGGACCGTGGAGGCCACCGCGGACAACGGGCGCTACCCGGAGGGGGCTCCGATCGGCGGCGGCTGGATCCGGGCGACGGGGGGGACGCCCCCGCTGGTGCGCGTGGGGGGCAACGGGCCGCCCGACGCCCTCGACGCCGATCTACGGCGAGTCTGGCGCGCCGACGAGCCCGAGCAACGGGCGCAGACGTGGGTCGTACGCGACGCCGCGGCCCTCGGTGAGGCCTTGTGGATGTCCCCCGGCCGCGGCCTGCCACTCCACCGATACGCCTTGGCCGACGGGGCCCTCGTGGCCACGCTCGGGCTCCGCGACGGCGCGAGGGTCGATGACGCCGAGACCGCCGACCCCCTCTCCCTGGAGCGAGTCACCGACGGGGACGCCGAGCTGGCATTGGTGAGCGCCGACGACGCGCGACTCTACGCGCTTCAGCCCGACGGGGCGCTGGCTTGGACGCGGTCGCTCCCGGCGGGGATCGGGCAGGCCGACGTCGTCGATGCCGACGCCGACGGGGCGGACGAGTTGGTGATCGCCTTGACCGACGGCGGGGTCTTCGTCTTCGACGCGCCCGCCATCGCGGCGCCGGAGGCGGCGTGGGACCTGCCCTGCCCCGCCGTCGCCGGCTGCGCCCCGGGGGCGGAGATCGACGAGACGCCGCGAACCGACGCGCTGTGCGCCGAGTGGGTGCCGGTGGAGGGGGCAGATGGCTACGAGGTCCGGGTGGTCGGCCGGTTCGGAGCCGTCGTCCTCGACTGGACCGAGGTCGGGGCCGGCGGCGCGGCGCGACTCGATGAGCTCCGCCTCGTGCCGGGGCTGACCTACCGGATACAGGTGCGCGCCTGGCGGGCGTCGGGGGATCGGCTCGAGCGGTCTGCCGGCACGTCCACCGACGGCGTCGAGGTGGTCAACGACCCCGCGCCGGAGGTGAGCCTGACGGTGTCACCGATGGTGGTGGCGCCAGGCGGTGGGCCGGGGGTGGTGCTCGTCGAGGCCAGCGACGACGACTTGCTCGCCGGGTGGCAGCTCGAGGTCCTGGACGGCGAGGACGTGGTGCGCACGCTCGCCCGATCGGCGCTGGCCCACCGACACTTCGAGGCGCGCCGCGAGTGGGATGGGCGCGACGACGCCGGCCGGGCCGCCGCCCCGGGGGCCTACGAGGTTCGCGCCCGCTTTACAGACCGCGCCCGCAACACGGAGGTCGTGGGGGTCGCGGTGTGCGTAGAAGCGTGTCAATGATCGGCGCCCACGCGATGGGGGCACTCGGCATGCGCATCCTCCTGGTCCTGATCACCACCGCCACGGCCCTCGCGGGCGAGTGCCCGCCGACCGACGGCGACTGCTTCCAGGGGCAGGCCATCGACGCGATGAAGGCGGCCGACTGGGCCCAGGCCGTCACGTGGTGGGAGCGCGCCTACGCGGCGCGCCCCGACGCGGTCTTCGTGTTCAACCTCGCCTCGACCTACGACCAGTGGGGGGGGCATTGCCGGGAGGCGTTGGCGGCCTTCGACCGCTACTTCGCCGTGTGCCCGCCCGACGCCGTGTGCGAGCAACGGGCCGTCGCGGCCTCGCGCCGCGACCACATCACGAAGAAGTGCCATGGCACGCTGCGCATCGACACCGTACCGACCGGCGCGGCGATCTCGGTGGACGACGAGCCGCGCGGGGAGAGCCCGATCGAGCTGAAGCTCGTCGAGGGGACCTATCGGGTGGTGGCGCGCATGGGAGACGCGAGGCCGGTGACCCAGGCGGCCCGGATCGCGGGCGGTCAGGACTCCGAGATCGTGCTCCGCTTCCCGGAGCCAAAGGTAGAGGCGCCCCCCGCCACCGAGCCCACCCCGGTGGTCGTGATCAAGAAGCCCGAACCGCCGCCGCCACGTGAGGGCCTCGGCGCGTGGAAGTGGACCGCCCTCGGCGTCGGCGGCGCGGGCCTGGTCACCGGGATCGTGTTCTCGATCACCAGCGCCCAGGCGGTGGACGACGAGCAGACGGAGCGCGACCGGGGTGAAGATGCCGACCGGGATCGGGTCCTCGGATTCCAGGACGACGCGATCCGCGATGCCTGGATCGCAAATCTGGGATACGGGGTAGGAGCGCTGGGTCTGACGGCCGGTGCCGTGATGCTCTGGCTCGACTCGTCCGAGACGTCGACGGCCTGGCAGCCGGTGCTCGGACCCGGCGTGGCCGGCCTGATGACGAGGTTCTAGATGAAGCACCATCGGCTCGCGTCCCTTCCGTTCCTGCTCGCGGCCGGGTGTGTCCCCAGCTTCGAGCAGACCGAGTGCTTCTCCAGCAACGACTGCGACAGCGGCGAGGTGTGTCGGGCCAACGTCTGCGTCACCGCGGACGCCGCCACCGACGTAGGCCCCGACACAGGCGCCGATGCCGCCCCCGACGCAGGCGCCGATGCCGCCCCCGACGCAGGCGCCGATGCCGCCACCGACGCAGGCGCCGACGCCGCCCCCGATTCCATGCCCGACCTCCCGGACACGACGCCCCCCCCTATCCCCGACGTGGGGGTGGTCCGGTGCGAAGGTGAGGCCTCCGCGCCGTCGGACGAGGACACCCTGCTGGACCTCGTCGAGCGCGCGGAGTTCGAGATCGGCGGACCGCCGCTGTGGCGCCAGCTCGTGTCGCTGAACATCGACGGCGACCCCGGTGACTCCGTCGAGCACGTGGTGGTCCGCGGGGGCCGGGTGGAGGTCCTCGGGGCCGACGGCGTCCGTTGGTGGCAGAGCCCGGTGATCTCCGCCACTCGGGTCGAAGCGGTGGTCGACCTCGACGGCGACGGGCCCCTCGAGGTCGTCGTCATGGCGGGTCGCCAGGTCCGAATCTACGGGGGAACGAGCGGCCGGCTACGCTGGGCCCTCCCGTTCCAGGCCTTCGGGCCCGACGCGCCGGCCCTCGCCGGGATCCACCGGGTCCTGGTGGGCGACGTGAACGGCGACGGCCTCCCGGACCTCTACGTCGCCGACTCGGGTTGTGGCGGTCCGGGCACCGGCGACGGCATCTTCCACAGCTTCGCGAGTGGCTTCGACGACCCCACCACCCTCGGCGTCCTCTCGACCCCCCGCTGCCCCCGCAGCCAGGTCCTGGCCGATCTCGAGGGCGACGGCTTGCCCGAGCTCATCCACGCAGAGGCCGACGGGATCCACGCCAGCGACCCGGTGACCGGAGAGCGCCGCTTCTGCGGCGAGATCGAGCCGGGGAACAACGGTGTCGTCTCGGCGATCGTCGGTGATCTCGTGGACACCCCCGGCGACGAGGTCGCCATCCTCCGCCGCGGTCGCATCACCATCCTCGACCTCTCGCTGGACGCGGGGGATGACTGCGCGCTGGTGGCGGCGCCGCAGATCGATCTGGGCGGGGACGTGCGCCTGCGCGCCGCGGGGAGCGCGCTCGTCGATGTCGACGGCGACGGGCTCCAGGAGATCGTGACCTCGGCGTGGTTCCCCGATCCAGGCGAGTGGCGAACCCTCGCCTACGGCGCGGACGGCCTCGCCGCTTTCGACCTCCGAGGCGCGATGCTCCTGGGCACGCCCGACGCAGAGGCCGGGGGCGCCCCGGAGCTCCTCGTCGCCCTCGAGCAGGGACGAGCCGCCGCGCAGTTCGCCCCGGTCCAGCTCTACGGTCTCGAGCCCGGCGGCCCCGCCCCCCTCTGGGGCGAGGCGATCCCCAGCGCCGGGACCGTCGCCGGTTGGCCCACCGCGACCGCCACCCATCTCAGCGGCGACGCCTTTCCCCCCATCTCCTTCCCGGGGGCCGCGGTCCTGCTGCGCGACGTCGAAGGACCGCTCGGCATCGCCGACGCGATCGAGGCGGTGGCGGCCGACGGCGCGTCTGCGACGCGTCCGCTCCCCAACGGGACGCCGGGCGGCGCCCATCGGTTCGGCGACCTGATCTCGCTGGGGTTGGGCGACGGTCGACTCGCGGTGCTCGACACGTCCCTGGAAGGCGCGGCTGTGCCCCGCGCGACCACCGGGACCATGCAGCTCATCGCGGCCCGGGCCGACCGCCCGCTGGTCGTCGCCTACGGGAGCACCGGCGTCGTGGCTGGCGTCGATGTCGCGGACGTCGCGCCGCGGTTCCGGTGGCGGGTCCCGCTCGGGGTCGATCCCCGCAGGCCCCAGAGCGTCCTGCCCCGGCCAGCCCGCCTCCCACGAGCCGGCGGCGACCTCATCGTCGTCCGCGACCACCGGGACCAGAGCCGAGTGGGTTGGGCCGGGGTAGACGTCGCCACCGGTGAGATCGACCTCACGGTCGGCTACGACGCCGCCGCGTACAAGACGAAGGCGGTCGTCACGGCCGGAGAGGGGGAGGCCGCCTTGGTGTTGACCTACGACGTCTACACCGACGGCGACAACCCGCTCCCCGCGCTGGATTGTGACGTCCCCGAGGGCGATCTCGAGCCTCCCGAGCCCGCCTGTGCCAACCGAGACGTGCTGCCGCAGCTCGTCACCGCTTGGCGCCCCGACGGGAGCTGTGCCTGGAGGGCCGTCATTCGCCCCAACACAGTCTGCGGCGGTCCCAGCGGGCAGACGATCACCATCAGCGACGGAGAGCTCTACTTCACCGAGAGCAACTCCATTCGCCGCATCGATCCGACGACCGGCGCGGTCCTCGCCACCACCGACCTCGGCCGCTTCGACCCCCAGCTAGATGGCTCCTCGGCCCCGCGCGGCGGTGGCTGGGTGACGGCCCACGGCGCTCGCCTGGTCCGCGCCGGCGGCAACGGACCCGTGGACGTCTTCGACCGAGGGTCGATGGACCTCATCTGGCGCGCGGACAACCTCGATGACATCGCCCTGCAAGCCTGGGTTCTGCGCGCCGCGGTGGTGGTCGCAGAGGAGGTGTGGATCTCACCGGCGCGCGGCAAGCCCATCTTCCGCTACGCCCTCGCCGACGGCACCGTGCTCGGCCGGCTCTGGCTCAACGACGGCGCGGTCCTCGCCGAGGCGCCACCGGACGGGGCGTCCGCCGATGTCACCAGCCTCCAGGTCTCCGGCGAGCTGGTCATCGCCGCCGCCGACGACGGCTTCCTCTACGGTCTCGGCGCCGACGGCGAGCTCCAGGGCGCGATCCCCCACGCTGGCGTCCTCGGCCGACCCCTCGTGGGCGATCTCGATGACGACGGGCGCGACGAGCTGCTCGTACCCGTCGGCGACGGCCGGACCTCGGTGCGGGACCGAGCGCAGCTCGCCGCCCCCGGCGCCGTCTGGGACGTGCCGTGCCCACCTGACCAGGCACTCTGCGACCCGGCCACAGACATCGACGAGACGGAGACCCGCGACGAGCTCTGCGCCCAATGGCACGCCGTCGGCGACGCCACCTCCTACGAGACCCGGTTGCTCGGCCCCAACGGAGCGGTCATCCAGCCCTGGAGCGTGCGCGATGAAGAGACCCTCACCGACTACACGGGGCTCAACCTGGTGCCCGGCCTCACCTACTCCATCGAGGTCCGCGCCTGGCGGGTCGAGGACGATGTCGTCGACTTCAGCGAAGCCGTCGCCGCCGACGATGGGATCCGCGTGCTCAGCGTCGCGGCCCCCGTGATCCACCGCTTCGAGGCGAGCAACAACCCCCTCGCCGAGGGCGAACGAACGACCGTGACGGTCGAAGCCAGCGACGACGACCGCGTCGCCGGCTGGTCCCTCTCCGTCCGGGACGCCAATGACATGGTCTGGGGCCTGCACAACGCGCCCCTCGCCCACCCCGCCCCCACCGCCCAATGGACCTGGGACGGTACGGTCCGTGGCCAGCGCCTCACCGGCGAGCTCACGCTCATCGCCCGGGTCGTGGACCGCGGCGGCCGTGAGGCCACCCAGGAGCGCGAGTTCCGCGTCTGCGCAGGCGCCTGCGAGTAGCGCCGAAGAACCTCAGCGACGCTTCGGGACCGCGAAGGAGGGCAGGAGCCGCTGGAGCGCCTCGAGCTCCTCGGTGGCGAACTCACAGGTGCCGGTGCGTCGATCACAGGCCACCGACATCAGCTCCGACAGCGCGCGCCCGGCCTCGAAGGCCTTCGAGGCGTGGATCCCCCCGTCGTCTCCGCCGGAGGTCTTCCCGGGGCAGGCTCCCGAATCGCAGTTCGTCTCGGAGAGCGTGCCATCCGGGTTGGTGATGATGTCGCAACACCACTTCGTGCCATCTGCGCACGTGACGGTCTCCTTGGCCTGGCTGACACCGGTGAGGCTGAGGAACAGGGCTGTTGCGAGGGCGAATGTCTTCATGCTTCTTCCTTTGTCGTAGACGGCACCGCGCCGCCTGTTCCCTGCGCTTGCAGCACGCGTGCCACGCCCGCCCGCTCAGCGTTCGCGGCCTTCGGCCCCCCGGGGACTGGGGCCACGGCCCACAGTCTTGTGGTGTTGCGCCCGCGCCGTCGCGCGCTGGGCGCGGGCGGGGTGATTGATTCGCACCGTCGGGGACCGCACACTGCCTGGGTGCGGTCACCCACTGCGACGCTGGTCCTTCTGACGCTGGCCTCCTGGGCCTGCGACGACGCGCCGGGGGCCGTCGGCGACGCGCTGATTCCGCCCGACGTCACCGCGGCCGACACGGCGACGGGTCCGCCGGACGCGGCCCCTCCGACGCCCGACGCGGCCCCGCTCCCCCCGGACGCGGCCCCCCCGCCGCCCGACGCCCGGCCCCCGGACGAGACGCCACCTGCGGTGCGCTTCCTGGCCCCCGCCGACGCCGAGGAGGTCAGCGGCGTAGTCGCCCTCTCCCTCGAGGTGACGGACGCCTTGGGCGTCGCGCGGGTCGAGCTCACGCTCGGCGACGCCGCGCCCATCCCGGTCGAGGCGCCCTACGCCCACGACTGGGACACCGCGATGCTGCGTCCCGGCCCCTACGAGATCGCTGCGCGGGCCTGGGACGACGCCGGCAACGAGGGCGTGGCGCGGATCACCGTGGCGCTCTCCGTCAACTGCGCTGCGGACGGCGCGTGCCCGGCGCCGCCGACCGTCGAGCTCGGGGTGCCGGCGTGGCTCAGCGCCCCGGCTGAGGTCGAGGCCCCGACCGACGCCCCCTCCGTCGACTTCCTGCTCGACGACGCCCTCGCCTCGGCGGACGAAGAGGCGCCCTTCCGCTTCCTGATCGCCGCGGACGTGCTCGAGGAGGGCCCCCACACCCTCGAGGCCCGTGTCACCGACGGCTGGGGTCAGCGCGCGACCGCCGCCGCCGGCTTCAGCGTCGACCGCACCCCGCCGGTCCTCTCCTTCGTCGCGCCCGAGGCCGAAGCCGTGGTCTCGGGGCCGACCACCATCGAGCTCGACGCCACCGACGCGCAGTCCCTCGAGGCGGTCACGCTCTACGTCGACGACGTCTTGCTCGGGCCGGTCCTCGATGGAGCCATCGAGTGGGTCCCGGAGTTCGTCGGTGGACCGCGCACGCTCCGCGCGATGGCCCGAGACGCCGCTGGGCTCGAGACGCGGGTGGAGCGGGTCGTCGAGGTCGATCACCCGTTGACGGTGCTGCTGCGGCGCTGCGCCGCGGGCGAATGCGTCGCGTTCGTCGAAGACGTGCCCGAGCTCGCCGACGGCGTCCGCTTCGAGGTGGAGATCGACGACGACGACCCGCCGCCGCAGGTGGTCGTGCTGCTGGTGGACGACGAGCGCCATCGCTTCGCGGCCCCGCCCTACGTGCTCGACGTCGACACCGCGGCGCTGCCCGACGGTCCCCACACCTTCGTGGCCTCGGTGGCCGGGCACCGCGGCATCGTCGAGGCGCGCCGCGCCTTCACGGTCAACAACTGCGACCGCGACCACGACGGTCACGTCGGCTGCGGCGGCCCGGACTGCGCCGACGGCGATCCGGAGATCCACCCGGACGCCGACGACGCCGAGGCCGACGGCGTCGACTGGAACTGCGACGGCCACGACGGCCCGATCCCCGACATGGCGATCCCCGACGCTGGGCCCGACGCGGCGGTCGAAGATCCGGGGACCGGCCTGCCGCGGCAGAACGAGCACGGTCCCGTCGCGCGCATCGTCCATCTGGAGGTGCCGTCAAGCGCCGAGGCCGCCCGCGCCGCCGGCTGTACGGTGGTCGGCACCAACGCCGGCAGCACGATCCACGATTGGCTGAACCGCGTGGGGCAGGCCGATCTCGACGCCCACATCCGCCCCGACGAGGACGGCGACTCGGCCGTAGTGATGCTCACGCAGACCCCCGACTGGCCGGTCTTCGCCGAGGTCGACGCCCTGGGTGCTGTCACGATCCGCAGCCTGGGGGCCAGTCGCGCTGGGGGGCGCACCCTGATCGCCCCGGCGCAGGGGGACTTCGCGGACACGCCCATCGACGCCGAGGGCCGCTTCCGCACGGAGCCCGGAGGGTTCGTCCTACCGTTCCCCCTCTCCGCCGAGCTGGTGCTGAGCGTCCGGCTGGAGCAGGCCGTCCTCTCGGGTCAGCTCTCTGTCGATGCGCCGGGGATCGCGGTGGCGGACGGGCGCGTCGAGGGCTACTGGACGGAGGAGGCGATCATCGAGTGGGTGGCTCAGCTCCTGGACGCATGCGCCCAACCCGGGGCACCGGCCAACCTGTGCAACATCCTGCGCTTCGCGCTCCCCCCGGGCTCCCCGCCCGCCGACGGGATCCCGGTGCTGAGGCAGTTCCTCGGGGGCTTCGACGTCAACTGGAACGACGGGGACCCACAGCCCTGCGAGGCGAACTGCGACTCCATCAGCGTGTGCTTCGTGCTGGAGGGCGAAGGCGCGGTCGCCCACGCTCGGGAGGAGGCGCCCGGGGACGCCTGCGACGCCGCCTGCGACCGGGTCGCGGACTGCGCCGTCGTCGGTGCGTGCCCGCCGCGGGGCCCCCGCGACTGGGTGACTTCCCGCCAGGATTGCGCGACGGCTTGCGACGAGGACGTGGCGGCGGCGGTGGAGGCCGCCGACGACTGCGCGGGGCGCATCGCCGCGCTCCCGGAGCTGTGCGCCGGCCCGTAACGGGCAGCCCGCCTCGGCATCAGCCGGGGCTCCTGGGCGGCGGCGTCTTCTCTGCTTCTAGTGTCGCCGCGTGACTCTCGTCGCCGCGTCTGCGTTCGAGGACGGCGCCCCGCTCCAGATTCGCGTTCGCCAAGACCGTCTCGCCGACCTGGTCTCTCAGGCGCGCCGCCTCCGCCCACCACGCGGCGGCCTGCCGCAGCCTCGAGGCACGCTCGTAGACCGCCGCCACCGCTTCCAATCCGGTCGCTTGGAGCCGAGCCCTGTGGTCTTCGTCGGGCTCCAATTCGGCCACCCGCTCATAGGCATCGCGTGCGGCGTTCGCGGTGGTCATGGCGTCCTCGTCATCATCCGTCCACGCGGCCCACGCCGCGAGCGTCTTGGCCATCCGCGCGCACAACTCCACCTGTTCGGGCTCGGCCTCCAACGCGTGCTCCAGCTCGTCTCGCAGCAACTCGAGCGTCGCGACGGCGCCCGCCCGATCTCCCGTGGCCGCGGCGCTCTCCGCGTCCTCGAACAGGACCGCCGTCATGATGTCGGTCGGCGCGCTCACGAGTTCAGCGTATTCCAGCGCGCGCCGCCGTGCGTCGCGGGACTCGGCGTGGTCACCCAACGCCGCGAGCGCGCGCCCGCGCACCCGCAGCGCCTCGACGAGCATGAGCCAGTCGGGCTCCAGCCGCCGGATCACCACCGCGGCCCGGCGGGCGGCTACGGCGTGGTCGCCCGAGTCGAAGGCGGCGCGGGCCTCGTCGAGGATGTCGAGCGGGGCCCCCCCCGCCGACTCCAGCGCGCGCGGCGGGCGCCCCAGAGGCCGCCCTGGCGGCACAGGAGTCGGCGGGGCGGGGACGGGCGGATCCTCGACGACGACCGCTTCGCTGCGGATCGACCAAAGGTCCGGCGCGGAACGTGCCAGCTCGGGCTCCATCCACGACGGAACGCACAAGAGCATCGGGCCCAGACGCGCCGCGGTGAGCAGATTGCGGCGCTCGTTGAGAACCCGCAGCCCTCTGGCCCACTCGAGGCGATGCTCCGGCCGAGCCCGACTCGCATCGACGACCGTCAGACACACCTCGCCGTCGGCCCGCAGCAGGTCTGGCAGGCGCAACTCGCGGAACTCGGCGACGTCAAACGTCGAAACCCGCCCATGCTCAGTTGTCCGGGACGCAACGGTGATCAGCGCACGCGCGACGCGCGGCGACGCACAGACCGCGACGTACAGATGAAACCGTCTCGACAGCTCGATCCCGTCGAGGATGGCCCGGACCCCATCGTGGCCGCGGACCCATTCGGCCAGCTCAGACAGACCCACGGCCCAGCCTCGCGAGCGCGTCCCTGAAGCGGGGATGCGACTCGATGGCGGGGTGCACGTCGTACCATTCGTCGCCGTTCATATAGCGCAAGACGACGCTATTGCGCATCGCCAGATCAGCCGTATCGCGGGTCTCTTCGTCCTCGATCACGGCGCGCTTCTCATGGGCGACGCTGGCGAGCCAAACCGCGGTCGTATCCGTGACTGTCCGTCGAAAGGCGGCGCCAGCTCTGGTGAGTAGCTTCTCAAGATCGCTGACCTCGCCGGCCTTCACGCATTTTTGCAGCAGACGCACCAACTCCCGAGGGTACCCCGCCGACCAGTCAATCAACCGCCCCAAGGCGGCCTCGAAGTCAGCGCCGAAGAGCGCCGACAGATCCGCGTCGGTCAATCGCTTTCCGACCAGCGCGCGCGCGGCCTTGAATCCGTCGGGGTCGCGGTCTCCCTCGGGCCCCCGGACCTTGAGCATGGGCAGGAAGTGGACCGGGATGTTGAGCCGAAACACCAGCGCCGGGGGCAGCGTGTAGACCGTGTGGACCGGTAGCTTGAGATCCGGGGCGCCGCTCGAGAACAACCGCTCGGCGCTGGTCAACACCTCGGTGAACGTCGCGTTCGTACCGTGCAGCTTCTCCAGCGAGTCGACGATGACCGTGACGCTCTCGTGCCCCCGCGCGCGGAACGACTCGAGCAGCTCCGCCATCTCCTCGCGCACCTGGCGGATGAACTCGCCGGGCATCTCGGCCACGCGAGTACGGACCTGCTGGCGCAACGTGGGGTTGGTCTTGAGCTGGAGCGCCCCTTTCACTTTCACGCCTTCGGCTCCGACTTCGCCATCGACCTTCGCAAGGGAGACATCAGTGTGGGTGACCCAACTCCACAACCGGAGGAAGGGCCCGTCGGTCAAGGCGGCTTCGGGCTTCGCGTCGGGGCTGCGCTCGCGAATCAGCGCCAGGTTGGTCTGGTAGACCACCGCGCAGAGGACATCGGCGATGTCGACCTGCTCCCGGAGGTCGAGCAGGTCCTCGGTGTCGACCCGCACCACGAAGCTCTTCAACTCCCGCAGCGCGGCCGCCAGGCGCCGGAGTTCAGTGGACTTGCCCGACCCCGGAAGACCGGTGAAGAACTCGCAGACCGGGTCGTTCGACAGCTCGATGTCGCCCGCCAGCTCGTCGACCCAAACGGCGCCACGCGGGTGCACCCGTTTCTCGTCGATTCTGAACGCATCGACGTCGAGGTTTCGGGCGTCGTCCGGCGTCAAAGACTCATCGGGGTTGAGCAGGTTGTACAGCTCTTGGCGGCGTGGCTTCTCGAGCATCTCCTCAGTCCAGTCGGCTGGCGACGAGCGGGTGGATGACCGCCCCGCTCGGATACCACGCCACGAGGCCAGCCTGCAGCCAACTGGGATGCGCTGGCGCCGTGAGCTCGTGGCGCTCGCCCACGTCCCGCAGCCAGGCCCGAGTCTTGGCCCGCAACGCGTAGCTGCGAGACTCGGACTCACGTTTGGCCGCCGCCTCGATGGCCTCCGGCCCACCGCCCCTCACGACGACCCGCCGGAGCATGTGCATGAACGCGCGCAGCTCCCCGCCCGAGGCAGCGACCAGCCGCCTCGGGTCACTGAAATCGAAGAGCGCATCGATGTCGGGATGGCGATGCGACAAGACCCGCAACATCGCCTCGGTGCCTCTCTCGAGGGACGCACCATCGTGGCTCGCCACCGGGATTGCGCTCACCCGGTGCATGTCGGGCCAGGGTTGTTGGAACAGCACCGCGGCGGGCGCTGAGCAGACGATGTGAAGCGGCGCGCGCAGGCTCTGCAGAGCGTTGAGCGCCCGGGTGGCGGCGCGGATGGCCTCCCAGGGCTCCACCGGACTGCTCAGTCGCGTCAGCGAGTCGATGATCCAGACGATTTGCCGGTACCCAAGAGCGCGGGTCTCCTCGACCAGCCGGTGCAGATCCTCGCGCAAGCGCTGGAACAGATCGCCTCGCAGCCGCGACAGCGACGCGCGGAGCTGATCCCGCGCCGCGGGCTCATCGCGGAGCTTCACCGCCGACAGATCCACCTCGACATTCGACCGGCCCAACCAACGAAGGAGACGTTGCAGCGCCGGCAACTCACCCTCCGCAGTCTCGATGCTCTCGGCAAGGGAGACGATGAGCAGGTCGGCGATGTCGATCGGCTCGTGCAGGTCGAGGACCTCGGCGGCGTCGACATAGACCACGCGCATCCCGTCGTCACGAAGCCGCCGGGACAACGCACAGAGCTCGGTAGTGAGGCCAGCGCCAGGCAGCGCGGTGACGAAGTGCACTTGTGGCTTAGGCGTCAGCGTCAGCTCGTCCGCCAGGGTGCCCATCACGCCGTCGCGGAGCGGGTCGAGGTCGACGAAGCGCGGGTCCTCCAGCGTGAGCGGCTCGGGCGACGTGGCCTCGTAAAGCTGCTTTTGGAGGTCGAGATCCACGCGCCAATCCTACGCCAGACCGGTCTCCGACCACCACAAACGATGGAGAACAGCCTCGTCTCCGCGCGCAGCCGGAGTACGGCCCGGCTTCCGCCCGACATCGCCGCCACCGGACGCAACGCAAGAAGTCGACCTTGTGGAATCCAGAGGCGAGCCTCACCCCCGCCTCCGCGGCGCCGACACAAACCAAAGAGAGCGCGGACGCGAGACCAGCCTTCGTCACGACGCCGGAGCGCGGAACCATCACGCTCGTCTCTCCGCCAACCACGCCACGGCCCGCTCGCGGACCGCTCGAATCCTCGGCCCGTCCCAGTCCGCACCGAGGACTCGGAGGTTTGCGTCGAAGTGCCGACCCGGCGCGAGGTCGCTCACCCCCGATGCCGGCTCCAGCGCCACGAGAGTGGCCACCGCCAGCAACCGCCGGAAGCGGGCCCCGGGCTCGGAGGGCGGGCACTCGAACCACGCGGCGACCAGCCGCGCGAAGGCCTGCCGGTGCAACCCGCGCCACAAGTCCGGGTGGTCGAGGGCGGCGATGTCGTCCTCGGGCGTCTTCGAATCCGCGACCCGGGCGACGAGGTTCGCGACGGGGTGGACCTCCTCCACCTCCAATCCGGCCAGGCACCGGGCGAGCCAATGCATGCGCGACCGGGGCCGCTGCCTCTCGCCGTGCTCGAAGCTCTTCACCGCGCCAGCGAAGTCCCCTGTCTGGAGCCGCCAATACGCCGAGGCGGCGGCGAGGGAACTGGACTCAGCGAAGTCGTCTCCCACGAAGGGCCCTGCCAGCAGCTCGCCCACCCCATCGAAGCGTCCGGCATGCAGCCTCAGCACGGCCTCGGTGACCGCGGCCTCGTACCGATCGGAGAACCGCGCTCGCAGCGCCTCCCGAATGGCGGCCAACGCAGCCGGGGCGCCTTCTTCGGTGTCCCCTTCCAGGGCGACGACGTGAAGGACCAGCTCCTCGATGTCCCCCTCCGCGCACAGCTTCGAAAGAAGGGTCCCATCGCCGTCCTCGTCCAACGCCGCCCGAGCGGACTCCGCCTCCCGCCAGTCACTGTCAAACGGCCAATCGAGGAAGTACCGGGTGAGCAGGAACGGGTCCCGCGGCAGGCGGGACCAGGCCGGAGGCGCCTCGGCCCCGAGGAGACGAGGTGGCTCGGGGAGCTGCGGCTCGATCGCCAGCACCCAGCGCCCCGCGCTATCGGAGGCCAGCTCGACTCGCCCCGGCACCCGGATCGACCAGAGCTGCTCAAGTGTGTCCGCCGCGAACGCGGCGAGCATGGTCCGCGGCCCGCGAGCATCCCAGGCGACATAGAAGCGCTCGCCATCAGCGGCGATGTTGCACTGCTGCTCCGAGTTGCTGTCTGCCAACTCAGGCCCGACCCGCACGCGGCCACTCCGATCCACGGCGCGCACACCCACGGCGCCGTCATCCCGCTCCTCGAGCAAGACGACCCCGCCGTCGGCGAGGCCCGCCGCGCCATGGGCCGACGCCGGCAGCGAGATCGAGCCCGGCGCCTGCGTCCCGCCATTCCCGCCGCAGACGACGACCCCACCCTCGTTGCGCACCTCGCGGACGACTCGAGGCGGATCACCGGGCACCCGGAACGTCAGCCAACCCGCCGCCGGGGACCGCCCCGCTCGTCCCTTGTGCAGATCGAAGACCGTGAGCCGTGTGTCGGTGCCCATGTCGTGGGTGAACCATGCGTAGCGACCGCCCGGAACCAGTACGGCCGCCTCCGACTCATCGATGGTCGACTGGCAGCTCAGCACGCGAGTCCCGCAGGCCGAAAGGAAGACCACGTGCCTCGACTCCAACAGCACCCCGATCCGGTCGGCCTCGACGACAACGTCCGCGACGTCCATCTCGAGCGGGGCCTCGATCTCGACCGCCCGCACGACGCGCCCGCTGCTCACCTCGAGCCATTGCAGAAACAGAAAGGACCCAACCCCCCGGGGGACGACGATCTGCTTCCCATCAGGCGTGAGCCAGAGCGGGTTCGCATCGAGCCCCATCCGCCCCACAGCGCTGACGGGGCATGGCAGATCGAGCGGGGCGTGGACCTCGATCCGCCAGACCCGCTCCACCGCGGCCTTCACGGGCACGCGCAGCGGCCCCCAGTCCGCTTCGAGGGACGGGTCCATCCGCAGCAGCGCTTCGAGGCCGTCGCGGGCTTCGAGCACCCCCCCCCTTCCTCGCGCCGCTTGGACCCGAAGCCCCGCGCGGACGGGCCCCTCGAGGCGTCGCACCCGCGCGGCCAGCGCGTCCCGCCGCCCGCCCCCCGCTCCGTTCGCGGGCCTGACCGCGCTGATCCGAGACCGCAACGTCCGCAGCCCCTGGGCGTTCGCCTCGAGATCCGCCGTCGGGGCGGCGATCCCCGGCAGCCCCCCGACCTCGTCCAGCGCGTCGTCGATCGCCGCGAGCTCCTCATCGACGCTCCGCTCCTCGGCGCCACACATGGCCTCCCGGATGCGCCCCGCCAGCGCCTCCATCGCGGGCAAGCCCGCGCGAGCGTGCTGCTCGACGGCGCCCAGCGCCGCAGAGAGGTGCCCTTCGGCCAGCAAGCTCGACGCCGACTCGACGGCCAACGCCGCCCGGACCAACCGCCGGGCGTCGGCGCCGCGCATCGGACCGAAGCGCGCGAGGAGCTCCGCCGGCCCCGGCGGGACCCGCCCCCGCCCTTCGAGGGACAGCCACGCGAGCAACGCCTCCTCGTCCCGCGCGTCCACCTCCAAGGCGCGCTGGATCTCGGCGACCCGACGCGCCGCGCGCTCCTCGTCGAGGGCCGCGCGCGCCTGGGCCCGGCGGTCCTCGAGCTCCGCCTCGTCGGCCCCCGACTCCACCGCCGACGCCCACGACTCGAGGGCTCTTCGCCAATCACCCACCGCGAAGGCTGCCTCCGCCGCGGCCAGCCTCCCGGCGATCTCCGCGGCCCGGCGCCGCGCCCACACCTCCCCGCGGATCCGAGCCGCGACTTCGCTGTCGGGCCACGCCTCGAGCACCGTCTCTGCCCGTCGCAACAGCGTCTCATCGTCGAGGCCGGGCTCGCTCAAGGTGGCCTCTGCTGGGGCCCTCAGCGCCCCGCGCGCGCCGTCGAGCGCGCCGCGCAGATCCAGCAACCCGCGCGCCGCGGGATCGATCCGGGTCGCCGCCTCGATGGATCGCTCCGCGCGGCCAAGCTCGCCGGCGGCGACGGCGGTGGACCCCAGCGCGACCCAGACCTCCGCCGCGCGGGCCGCGTCGAGCCCCTCCAGCAGCCGCTCCGCCTCCTCCCACGCCCCCGTGCTCTGCGCCGCGACGGCGAGCAGGAGCCGAACGGACGCCGCCCCGGCGGGGAGCCGATCGGCCCACCCCAAGGCCTCCTCGTAGGACGCGAGGTTGTCGACCAGGAGCTCCAACAGCGCCACCGCCGCCGCGGTGCTCGGGTTCCGCGCCACGGCGGCCTCGAAGTGGGCTTGGGCACCGTCGTAGTCCCACTCCGCGAGGGCCGCCCGACCGGCGGCGAGATCGCCCCCGACACCCTCTCCCCTCGACGTCCCGCCGGTGACGTGACGCTCTTCGTCGTCGCCCAGGTGGTTGTAGATCCACGTCCGCGCCCTGTCGGAGAGGGTCGAGACGACGGCGTGGGCGGCGTCTTTGCCGGTGCCCGCCAAGCGCAGCGTCACGACGTCTGGATCGGACGTCGCCTCCACTCGAAGCACGTCGCCATGACGGCTCACGAGCAGGCTCTGGAGCGCAGACTTGTCCGCGTAGCGGGCCGCCTCGATCTCGTCGGGCAGCTCGAGGCCCGTCGGGTTCACCCGGTGGATCAGCGTCACGAGGACGTCGAGGGGTGGTCTCACGTGGCCGGAGACGACGTCTCGAACCTCCGGCAACCGTCGTCGCTTGGCCACTGGACTCCCCCTGGCGTTCACCGAGTCGTGGCCACTTGTAGCCTCGCGCCTCGCGGCTGTCCAAGGGTCTGACCCCCGGCGCTCCAGCGCGCCGGCGCCCGTGCCGACCAAGGAGTAGATGCCTCGACTGCCCTCCGTCCGGCGCCCGGAGACCCCCTGGCTCACCAGCTACCTCCTTGAGTACTCGCGGAGGACGCTGCGCCCGGCCCTGGGGATCAACGCCCTGCTCTTCATCGCGATGGCGCCGTTCCACGACGCCTGGCTGCTGCTCGTCTCCGCCGCGGTGGCCCTCGCCGCGATGTCGGCGGCCATCCGCCGCGCCCCCGCGAGCTGGGTCGCCTCCCTGGGCACGGTGTCCTTGCTGGTACCCATCGCGACCGGCCTGACGTTGATGGTGCTCACCCGCGACGTGTCCTATGGGATCGCGCCGCTGCTGGTCGTCTACGGCGCCGGCCTGCTCCTCGGATCGTATCGCGCGGTGGCGATCATCGCGCTGGTGACCTTGGGCAGCGGCTTCGGCCTGGCCCAGGTCGACGCCTTCGAGTTCGGCACGCCGTGGCTCTTCCTCGCCGCCCCGGCGCTCCCCATCGCGTTGCTCCTCACCTGGCTGCGCGTCGACGTGAGCACCCGACTCCTCAGGGAGCAAGCCCGCCTGCGCCTCGCCCGCGACGAGCTCGCCGCGCGCTCACAGGAGCTCGAGTCGCAACGCGAAGCGCTGCGCGCGGCCCGCGACACGGCCCTCGACTCCGCGGCCCTCAAGAGCGAGTTCCTGGCGAATATGAGCCACGAGCTCCGCACGCCCCTCAACGGCGTGATCGGGATGACCTCGCTGTTGCTCGACACCCGCGTCTCCGCGGACCAGCAGGAGTATACGGAGACCATTCGCCGTTGCTCCGAGGCTCTGCTCCGGCTCGTCAACGACATCCTCGACTTCTCGAAGGTCGAAGCCGGCAAGCTCGACATCGAGCAGGTGAGCTTCGATCCGCGGGAGGCGGTCAGCGATGTCATCGACCTGCTGAGCGAGAAGGCGCAGGCCAAGAAGCTCGAGTTGGTCTGCGACCTCACTGCCGATCTACCGAGCCTGGTGCGCGGCGACCCAGGGCGCATCCGTCAGGTGCTCACCAACCTCGTCGACAACGCCGTCAAGTTCACTCGCGCCGGCGAGATCGTCGTCCGGACCTTCCGCGCCGAGACCCAGGACCCGACGCGGGTGCACCTCACCTTCGAGGTGCGCGACACGGGGCTCGGGATCGCCGAGGGCACCCGGGCTCGGCTCTTCGGGGCCTTCGTCCAGGCCGATGGATCGGTGACCCGGCGCTTCGGAGGGACCGGGCTCGGGCTGAGCATCAGCAAGGGGCTCGTGGAGGCGATGGGGGGCGAGATCGGCGTCGACTCGACGCCGGGCGTCGGGAGCCGGTTCTGGTTCACCGTGCCGTTCCAGGTCGCCGCGCGCGCCCCACGCGACTCGCTCCCGGAGGAGCGGTCCTCGTGGATGTCCGGCGCGCGCGTGCTGGTGGTGGAGGACAACGCGACGTCCCGCGACGTCCTCCAGCGCCAGCTCGGCGGTTGGGGGTTGCGCCCGACCTGCGTCCCGGACGCCGAGGGGGCGCTCGCTGAGCTGAACGGCGCCCTGGGCTCACCGGCGCCCTACCAGTTGCTGCTGATCGACTGGCAGCTCGGGGACATGGACGCGGTCGACTTCGCCGCCCTTGTGCGCCGCGACCCGAAGCTCGCCGAGATCCCCGTCGTCGTGCTCGCGGGCTACCGCTTCAGCGGACGGGTCGAGATGAGCGCCCTTTCCAGCATCCACGCCTGGGTGCGCAAGCCCGCGCGGCACTCCCAGCTCCTCGACGCGCTCTCCGACGCCCTTGGCTTCCGGGAGGAGGAGGTGCGCCAACCCGAAACGCCGCTCCCCCCGGTCCGCGCCGCCAAGAAGCGGGGGCGAGTGTTGGTCGTCGAGGACAACGCCATCAACCAGAAGGTCGCCGTGCGCCTGCTGGAGAAGTTCGGCTACCGCGCCGACGTCGCCGGCAACGGACGGGAGGCCCTCGTCGCCCTCGCGATGGCGAGCTACGACGCGATGCTGCTCGACTGCCAGATGCCGGTGATGGATGGCTACGAGACCGCCCGCGCCGTCCGCGCAAGCTCCGAGAGCTTCCGCGACCTGCCGATCATCGCGATGACGGCCAACGTGATGCCCGATGACCGCGAGCGGTGCCTCGAGGCGGGGATGGACGACTTCCTGGGCAAGCCGGTGCGCCCGAACCTGCTCCTCGAGATGCTCGAACGCTGGATCGAGCAACGAGGGGGCGCCGAGAAGGCGAGCTGATCAGCTCACGACGAAGTTCACCATCCGCCCGGGGACGAAGATCTCGCGGCGGATGGTCTTCCCCTCGAGGTGCCGCGCCACGTTCTCTTGCGCCCGCGCCGCGGCGAGGGCGTCCTCCTTCGAGACGCCCTTCGCCAACTCGAGCTGGCCGCGGAGCTTCCCGTTGATCTGCACCGCGTAGCGCACGGTGGGATCGACCGTCAGCGTCTCGTCGTAGCCCGGCCACGTGGCGTAGGCGATCGTCGTCTCGTGGCCCAGCCGCGCCCACAGCTCCTCCCCCAGATGCGGCGCGAAGGGCGACACCAGCAGCACGCACTCCTCTAGAACCTCGCGGGGGCGCTCGGTGGTGGGCGTGATCACGTTGACCAGCTCCATCATCGCCGCGATCGCGGTGTTGAATCGCATCTCATCGAGGTCGCCCGTGACCTTCTTGATGGTCTTGTGGAGCGCCCGGCTCACCGCCTCGCTCGGCGTGCTCTCGTCCGCGAGGCACTCGCCCGTGTGGGGGTCGACGACCAGGCGCCAGACGCGATCCAGGAAGCGGCGCACGCCTTCGACGCCGCTCATCTGCCAGGGCTTGGTGGCCTCCAGCGGCCCCATGAACATCTCGTAGAGGCGCATCGCGTCGGCGCCATACGCATCGACGACCTCGTCGGGGTTCACCACGTTCCCCAGCGACTTCGACATCTTCCGATTGTCAGCGCCGAGGATCATCCCCTGGTTGAACAGCTTCTGGAACGGCTCGACGGTCGAGACGTGGCCCAGATCGAAGAGGACCTTGTGCCAGAAGCGCGCGTAGAGCAGGTGCAAGACGGCGTGCTCGGCGCCGCCGACGTAGAGGTCGACGGGCATCCAGTAGCGCTCGATCTCGGGATCCCAGGGGCGCTCGTCGTTGTTGGGATCGAGGTAGCGCAGGTAGTACCAGCACGAGCCGGCCCACTGGGGCATCGTGTTCGTCTCGCGCCGACCCGATCGCCCGTCGGGCAGCGTGACCTCCACCCAGTCGGTGATGGTGGCCAGCGGCGACTCGCCGGTCCCGGACGGTTGATAGGTCTCGACCTCGGGCAGCAGCAGCGGCAGCTCCGACTCGTCGAGGAGCACCAGCTCACCGTCGTCGGCGTGGATCACCGGGAAGGGCTCGCCCCAGTAGCGCTGGCGGCTGAACAACCAGTCGCGCAGCTTGTAGTTGACGGTGCCCTTGCCCTTGCCGCCGGCCTCCAGCCACTCGGTGATCTTGGCCTTGGCGTCGGGGACGGCGAGCCCATCGATGAGGCCGCTGTTCACCAGGAGCCCGTCGCCGGTGTAGGCCTGCTCGGAGATGTCGCCCCCCGAGACGACCTCCACGATCGGCAACTCGAAGGCGGTCGCGAACTCGTAGTCGCGCTGGTCGTGGGCGGGGACCGCCATGATCGCGCCGGTGCCATAGCTGATCAGCACGTAATCGCTGATCCACACCGGGACCTTCGCGTCGTTGACGGGGTTGATCGCGTAGGCACCGGTGAAGGCGCCGGTCTTCGTCTTCACGTCCGCGATGCGGTCCCGCTCGCTCTTGCGCCCCGCCGCCTCGACGTAGGCGGAGACCTCCGCGCGACGATCGGGCGTGGTGATCTGCTCGACCAGCGGATGCTCCGGCGCCAGGACCATGTAGGTCGCGCCGAACAGCGTGTCGGGCCGAGTCGTAAAGACGCTGATCTTCGCGTCGGCGCCGTCCACCGGGAAGTCGACCTCGGCCCCGAAGCTGCGACCGATCCAGTCGCGCTGCATCGCCTTGATGCCCTCGGGCCAGTCGAGGTCAGCGAGGTCCTCGAGCAGACGATCAGCGTACTCCGTGATGCGCAGCATCCATTGCCGCATCGGCTTGCGGACGACGGGGTGACCGCCGCGCTCGCTCTTGCCGTCGATGACCTCCTCGTTGGCCAGCACCGTGCCCAGCGCCGGACACCAGTTGACGGGCACCTCGGCGATGTAGGCGAGCCCCTTCTTGTGGAGCTGTAGGAAGATCCACTGGGTCCAGCGGTAATAGCCGGGATCGGTGGTGTCGACCTCACGATCCCAGTCGTAGCTGAAGCCCAGCGCCTTGATCTGGCGACGGAAGGTGTCGATGTTGCGCCGCGTCGTGGATGCGGGGTGGGTGCCGTTCTCGATGGCGTATTGCTCGGCGGGCAGACCGAAGGCGTCCCAGCCCATCGGATGCAGCACGTTGAACCCGCGCTGGCGCTTGTACCGACAGAGGATGTCGGTGGCGGTGTACCCCTCGGGGTGCCCCACGTGCAGCCCCGAGCCGCTCGGGTAGGGGAACATGTCGAGGCAGTAGAACTTGGGCTTCTGCGGGTCGACGGAGACCGCGAAGGTGCGGTTCGCCTCCCAGTAGGCCTGCCACTTGGGCTCGATGGCGGCCGGATCGTAGCGGGACATCGGCGCCTCCCGGTTGAATGAGCCGCGGAGGATAGCCGGTTGCCGCCGAAGAGGCGACCGTGCAGGATGCGCCCCGTGGCGGACGACGAACCCGGCGGCCAGACAGGCGAGGTCCTCGACGGCCGGTATGAGCTCAGCGAGTACGTCGAATCCGGCGCGATGGGTGAGATCTACCGCGCCCGCGACCACCGCCTCGAGTTCCGTCAGGTCGCGGTGAAGCTGCTCAAGCCCGGGATGCCGCCCGACCAGGTCAAGCGCTTCCGCCGCGAAGCGCTGCTGACTGGCGGTCTCTCGAGCCCCCACGTCGTCAAGACCAGCGACTTCGGCGAGCTCCCCAGCGGTCGCGTCTACCTGGTGATGGAGTGGCTCAAGGGCGAGACCATCGCCGACCTGCTCCGTCGCGAAGGCCGGCTTCCCGCCAAGCGGGCCGTGCGGATCGTGGACGGGATCCTCGCCGGACTGGAGGCGGCCCACATCAGCGGCGTCGTCCACCGCGACCTCAAACCGGAGAACATCTTCATCGTCGAGGAGCCCGGTGTCCGTGACCACGCGAAGATCCTGGACTTCGGGTTCGCGCGGGTCTTCACCGACAACGCCAACGCGCTGGACGTCACGGGCGAGGAGCGCATCGTGGTGGGCACCGTCAGCTACATGGCGCCGGAGCAGCTCCGGGGGAAGGTCACCGACCACCGCTCCGACCTGTACAGCGCCGCGGCCCTGCTCTTCCGCATGATCTCGGGGCAGCTCCCCTACGAGACGAAGGGGGCGGACGCGGGCATGGTGTCGCAGGTGGCGTTCCGGGCGCTGCGCCTCGACGAGCCGGCGCTGAAGCTCTCGGCCATCGACCCCGCCCTCGAGAAGCTCACGGCCCTCGACACGGTGCTGACGAAGGCGCTCTCCGCCGATCCCGAGCAGCGCCACGACAGCGCCGGCCAACTGCGCCGCTCCCTGGCCGAGGCGATGGGCGCAACCGCGCTGCCCCCCCAGGCATCTGAACCCGGCGCGCAGGCCGACGTCTGGCAGAGCCCCGCGAGTGGCCTGCACGACCTCGGGCAGCTCGGCGGACGCTCCACGGCCGAGATCGAGCCGGCCGAGCCGCCACCGGAGGTGCCGGAGGCCAGGCGAAGCTCGGCGCTCTGGGCGTCCGTATTGGCGGGCGGCGCGGCGGTCGTCGTCGCGTTCGGCTATTTTCTTTGGAGGGCGCTGCGCTAGCGCCCGTAAGGCCGGAGATGGAAGCGAACCTCCTCCAGATGCTCGGCTACGCCTTCGTGGGCGGCGTCGTGTTGAACGTGATGCCCTGCGTGCTGCCGGTGCTCACCTTCAAGGTGATGCACGTCGTCGAGAACGCCCACGCCGATCCGCGCGAGACGCGTCTCCACGGCCTCGCCTACACGGGCGGGATCGTCGCGACGATGCTGGTCCTCGCCGCCTTCGTCATCGCGCTCAAGGCGTCGAGCGAGTTCGTGGGCTGGGGCATGCAGTTCCAAAACCCCGCCTTCGTCGCGAGCCTCACGGCGCTCATCTTCGTCTTCGGCCTCAACGCCGTGGGCGTCTTCGAGTTGCCGATCTGGCTCTCCGGCGGCGGTGAGCGCTCGGGCTACGCGGGCTCCTTCGTCAACGGGGTGCTCGCGTCGGTGATGGCCACCCCCTGCTCCGCTCCGTTTCTGGGCGCCGCCATCGCCTTCGCCCTCGACAAGTCGGTGTCGCACGCGGCCACCGCCCTGGTCTTCGCCACCATCGGCCTCGGCCTCGCCTTCCCCTTCCTGCTGGTCGCCTTCGTGCCCGCCGCCGCCCGCCTGCTCCCCAAGCCCGGCGTCTGGATGAACCACGTGAAGGTGTTGATGGGCTTCACCCTCTTCGCCGCCGCGGCCTGGCTGTACGGCGCCCTGCGCGCGCAGGTCCCCGCCGCCGAGGCCCAGGGCTTCCTCTACTTCCTGGTCCTGCTCGCCCTCGCGCTGTGGTCGATGCAGCGCTTCTCCTACGCCGAGCGGGCGCGACCGGGGCTCATCGTCGGCGGGCTCCTGATCGGGGGCGGACTGCTCCTCTTCGAACTGACGCCTGCCCCCGTCGCCATCGCCGCCCCCGCGCCACCGATCACCGAAGCCGCCACGTCCGGCGCGAAGCCACAGCTCCCGCCGGTCGTCCAGAACGGCAAGATCGCCTGGGCCCCCTTCAACGCCGCCCGCGTCGACCGGGCCCTGGCGATGCAACGCCCCGTCTTCGTCGACTACACCGCCGACTGGTGCCTCAACTGCAAGACCAACGAGAAGGTCTTCATCGAAGTCCAGCGCGTGCGCGACACCCTCACGACCACCCAGATCCTGCCAATGAAGGCGGACATGACGAACAAAGCCCCGGTGGTCGAGAAGTGGCTCGAGAAGCTGGGTCGAAACGGCATCCCCGCCTACGTCATCTACCTCCCCGACGGCAACTTCGACCTCCTACCCGAGGTGATCACCACGGATCTGCTCACCGAGCGCCTCGAGGCCGCCGCCGAGCGCTACCCCGCCTCCAAGTTCAAGGCGCCCGCCCCCGGGTGAGAGCGGCCCTGCTCCGCCTCGACACCAACATCATCAGCTACCCACGCGCTAGGGCCTATCCAACAATAAATAGGCGCCTCGCATCCACGAGCGCAGGCCATCTTCGCCCGCAGCTCGGTCGCCCAATCCTCAACGTACCTCCGGTACGCCTGCGGTTGAGCTCGGTCGCCGCGAACGAATCTGACCCACGCTCGCGGCGCGAGTCTGCCTACTTATTGTTGGACAGACCCTTAGTCAGAACGGGACGCGCAGCCCAGCGCAGCCCTCGAAGGCGGCGTCGCAGGCGTCGCGTCGGCAATCCGTGCAGTCGGCCTCGTCCTCGAAGGCGCACGGGATCGCACAGAAGACGGCCATGCACGCGACGAGGTCACCGAAGCACCCCGCGCAGTCGGCCGACAGCGGCACCGCCTGCACGACGCAGTTCTGGATGCACGACGACTCCTGCCCGAAGCACCGCACGCCGCATTCTTCGAGCAGCGCGTAGGCGTCGATGCCACCGCCGCGGAAGGCGTCCTCATCGGCGTCGTTGGTGCAGGCGCCCTCCCCCACCCGCTGCGGCGCCGACGGATCGGGCGTACAGCGCTCGGCGACGCAGAGCTCCTCTTCGCCGCACTCTTCGTGGCGCCGACAGAAGCCCGGCGGCGGCGGCGCGGCGGCATCGGGGGGGGGCGGCGCGGCGTCGGGGGGCGTCGGCGGCGGCGCCAGATCCGTGGCCGGCGCGGCGGCGTCGAGGACATCGGCCGGCGGCGGCTTCCTCGACCCCTCGACCGGCGGCAGCTTCGCGTCGCGCCCGGAGGCCACGCCGGCGTCCGGCGGAGCCTCGAGCCCGACGGCACAGCCGACGGCGAAGATGCTGATGAGCGGGAGCGCGCGACGCACGAGATCCATCCTACTCGGGGACGAAACCCCGGCGCTGCGTGTTCTCCGTGACCACCCGCGGATCGAGGAAGTTGAGTAGATAGTCGGGCCCCCCTGCCTTGGTGCCGCCGCCGCTCATCTGGAAGCCCCCGAAGGGCTGGCGCCCGACGATGGCGCCGGTGATCGTTCGGTTGATGTAGAGGTTGCCTACCCGGAAGCGACGTCGAGCCTCCTCAATGTGGGCGGGTGATCGGCTGTAGAGCCCCCCCGTCAGGGCGTACTCGCTCCCCGTGGCGAGTCGGAGCGCCTCGTCGAAGTCACCGGCGCGCAGGATGGCGAGGACCGGCCCGAAGAGCTCGAGGGTGGCCAGGGGGTCGTCGGGCGCCACGTCGGCGAAGACCGTGGGCGAGACGAACATCCCCGGACCGTGGGTGCCGCCGCCGACGACGAGCCGCGCGGTGTCCTTTCCCGCCTCGATGGCCGCCGCGAGGCGCTCCTGGGCGTCGCGGTCGATGACCGGCCCCACCCGCGTCGCGGGGTCGCTCGGGGCGCCGAGCTTCAAGCTGCGGGTCGCCTCCGCCACCCGGGCGATGAAGACCTCGTAGTGGTCGGCGAGCACGATGGCCCGTGAGCAGGCGCTGCACTTCTGCCCCGCGAAGCCGAAGGCGCTGCGCACCACGCCGAGCACCGCCTCGTCGAGATCCGCGTCGCTGTCGACGATGATCGCGTTCTTGCCGCCCATCTCGCAGACGACGCGCTTCACCGACGCCTGGCCGGGGTGGGTGATCCCCGCCTCTCGGCAGATCTCGAGGCCCACCACGCGGCTGCCCGTGAACGCGATGTTGGCCACCCCCGGGTGGCGCACGAGGTGCGCGCCGACCTTCTCGCCGATCCCAGGCAGGTACTGGATCGCCCCGAGGGGCGCCCCGGACTCGTGGGCCAGCCGGACGAAGCGCTCGGCGATGACCATCGCCTGCTCCGCGGGCTTGACGACCACCGTGTTCCCCGCGACCAGGGCCGCGGCGCTCATCCCAGCGCAGATCGCGAGGGGGAAGTTCCACGGCGAGATGACCACCGTCACGCCCCGGGCCTGGTAGCTCAGGTAGTTCAGCTCACCGGGCAGGCGTTGCATCAGGCGCGGCTCCGCCAGCCGCAGACTCTCTCGGCCGTAGTACTCGCAGAAGTCGATGGCCTCGGCGATGTCGGCGTCTGCCTCCCGCCAAGGCTTGCCCACCTCCCGCACCATCAGCGCGGAGAGGGCGTCGCGCCTCGCCCGCATCTTCGCGGCGAGCTTGAAGAGCACCTCGGCGCGGGCTCGCGCGGGCCGGTCCCTCCACTCGGGGAAGGCCTTCAGGGCGCCGGCCACGGCGGCGTCGGCGTCGGCGGTGCTGGCGAGACGCACGCGCCCGATGACCGTCTCCCCGTCCGCCGGATCGACGCTGTCGAGGGTGCCGGCGCCCTGGGGAGCGGGCCCCACGACCAGGGGCTCGACTCGATCGCCCAAGCCCCTCGACACCTTCGAGATCGCCGCCGCGAAGCCCTCCCGCTGCCCGCGGTCCCCGAAGTCGCGCAGCGGCTCGTTGACGAAGGGCGGCGGATCGTCGACCGGCGTCTGTGGCGGCGGCACGGCGCGCAACATCGGGCCCCGGCCGCTCGAGCTGGGGGCGGCCAGCAGCGCGTCGACGGAGCGGCCGTCTGCGAAGCCCGCGCGCAGCCAGCTCTCGTTGCTGGTGTTCTCCAACAGGCGCCGCACCAGGTAGCCCATCCCCGGGATGAGCTCACCGATGGGCGCGTAGACCCGCACGCGGTGCCCCCGCTCGACGCAGGCGGCCTTGATCGGCTCGGCCATCCCGTACAAGGCCTGGATCTCGAAGGCGTTGGGAGCGAGACGGTAGCGCTCGGCGGTGGCGATGGCGTAGGCGAGGCTGCGCACGTTGTGGCTGCCGATGGCGCTGCGCACGTGTTTGGCGTGGCCCAGCATGAAGTCCGCGCAGCTCTCGAAGCAGACGTCGGAGTCGCCCTTCGAGAGCCACACGGGCGCCGGCCAGCCCTCGGTCTCGGCGCGCACCGTCTCGTAGTCCCAGTAGGCGCCCTTCACGAGCCGAATCGTGATCCGCTTCCTCTTCCTCTTCGCCCACTTCACGAGGTCGCGCAGATCCGCCTCAGCGTCGCGAAGATAGGCCTGGATCACGATGCCCGCGTCGTCGAAGCCATCGAGGCGCGGGTCCTCCAGCACCCGCTTGAACAGCGCGAGCGTGAGGTCCTTGAGCTCGTATTGCTCCATGTCGAGGTTGAGGAAGGCCCCGTGGCGCCGGGCCGCGAGGAAGAGCGGGACGAGACGCGCCGCCGCCGGCTCGAGGCTCGCCTCGAAGGCCGCCGGATCGAGCTGGCTGTACATCGCGCTGACCTTCACCGAGACGTTGATCCGCGGGATGGGCCCGCGGTCGTCGGCGTCCAGCTCGGGGTCCGGCGCCCAGCCCGCCGTCTGCGCGGCGAGCCCACGGATGAGCGCCTCGTACTTGGCGGCGTAGGCGTCGGCCTCGGCCTCGCTCACGGTCGCCTCCCCCAGGAGGTCCACCGTGAAGGCCTGCCCCTGGCCACGAAGATCCGTCAGCGCGGGCATCGCCGACGAGGCGTCGACGCCGGCGATGAAGGTGCGCGCCATCCCCTCGAGGTTCTTCGCGATCTGGCCGGCGGCGACCTTGGTGGCGAGCCGCCCGAGCCCGGCTCCTTTCAACGCGACCTTGATCACCGCCGGCACGTTCACGCCCGGGCGCAGGAGATACTCCTGAATATGCCGCGCCACCTCCTCCGGCGTCTGGAGCACCGGGAAGACGTCGACGAAGCGGAACATCTCGGTCTTGAAGCCGGGATCGCGCATGGCCCATTCGAGGACCTGCCCGCTCCACCACGCCTTGTCGAAGAGACCCGGCGTCTGGCCCTTCATCCGTCGAAAGAGGTCCTCTCCGACTTCGAGAACCCGCGCACTATTCGTGGCCACGAGGCACCCCCGTTGAATGTCGACCACCCCAAGCCCGTCCGAGACTACTATGCTGCGCGCACTCTAAGTAAGGAGCCCCCATGCGCCGACCCCTTCTCGTCCTCGCCGCCATCACTCTGGCCGTCACGGGACTCACCACTTTCGCGCACGCGGGCGACTCCGCCGCGCTCCGACTGCTCCCGCCCGGAACCAGCGGCATCGTGCAGGTCGACCTCGCGGGCATTCGCACCTCGAGCCTGTACAAGGAGCTCTACGGGCTGCTCTCGGCGAACCCCGAGTTCCAGAAGGGCAAGAAGGAGGCCCAGGAGAAGATGGGCTTCGACATCGACCGTGATCTGACGGGCATCACCGTCGCCATCGACGGCAACGGCGACGGCATGGTCCTGCTCGCGGGGACCTTCGACCAGAAGAAGATCGCCGCCACCGCCAAGAAGGAGGGGGCGGCCAACGAGCAGAAGCACAAGGGCGTCCCCTACTGGCGCAGCAAGGACGGCACGGCCGTCGCGTTCCTCGGCAAGCTCGTCGTCATCGGCAAGGAGGCCGCCGTCAAGTTGGCCATCGGCGCGTCCAAGGGCGCGCGCCTGGAGAAGACCGCCGCCGTCATGAAGCTCGCGAAGGGGGTCAACCAGAAGAAGCATGTCTGGGGTGCCGCGGCGCTCCCCAAGGCACTGCGCGAGAAGGGCATGAAGGAGCTGTCGGCGATGCACGGCCACGTCGACCTCTCGAAGGGCATCGCGGTCCTGGCGGTCGCGGCCTTCGACAACGCCAAGACCGCCGCCAAGATCGTCGGCGACTTCCAGCAGCAGATGAAGCAGGCCCAGAGCAACCCCGGCTTCGCCGCGATGGGCATCGCTCCGCTGATGAACAAGATCAAGGCGAAGGCGAAGGGCAAGTCCGTCGAGTTCAAGGCGGACTGGAACCAGCAGGACGTCGCCAAGCTCAAGGCCCTCGCGGCCATGTTCGGCGGGATGATGGCCGGCGCCCAGCAGCAGCAGATGCCTCCGCCGAAGGCCACCCCTCCCCCCAAGAAGTAGCGCCGGAGATCGCCTCTGCGCGCGGGTTCTGTGACACTTCCGCTCAGCGGAGTCTCAACGGGGTTCAGGTGAGCAGCAGCGACACCACCGCGCCGGATGACCTTTCGTTCGCGCGGGCGCTTGCGGCCGGCGACGCGTCGGCGGTGTTGGCGTTCGAGGGGCGCTACCGGGCGGTGATCCGCCACGCGCTCTCGTGTGCGCTGCGTAGATGGCGGCCGGAGGCACCCGTTGAGCCCGAGGATCTGGTCCAGGACTTCGTCGGCTTCCTCTTCAGCGACGGGGGGCGCCGCTTGCGGTCCTACGCGGGCCGCGCGTCCTTCGCGTCGTGGCTCTACACCGTCGCGCTGCGCTTCTTCCAAAGGCAACTCGCCAGGCGGGCGCGCGACCGCCGTACCAACACCGAGGTCCTGGCCCGCCTGCCCGACCGCGACGATCGCAACCCCGAGTTCGCCGCCGTCGCCGCCCAACAGGCCGATCGCCTGCGCGACGCCGTGCGCACGCTCCCCGAGATCGACCGGCTCTACGTCCGGCTCTTCTTCGTCGAGGGGAAGAACGCCACCGAGGTGGCGCGCACCCTCGGCAAGGGGACCTCGGCGGTGCGGATGAAGAAGATGCGCATCCTCGACCGCCTGCGGCAGATCCTTGAGCGGGAGGCCCGGGAGACCGGCGACGTCGGTGGGCGAGCGGCGGGGAGCGACGGGAGATGAGCAGCGTCACCGACCGGCTCGAAGACCGCCTCCGCGTCCTCGATCTGCGGCTCGAGTGCCCCGGCGAGCACCTTGAGGACGAGCGCTTCGCCGAGATCTCCAGCGGCGGAGAGCCGAGCCGGCTGGAGGCGGCACATCTGGCGGGCTGTGACGAGTGTCTCGAGCTCATCGTCGCCCTCGGCGGCGGTCTGGAGATGCTGGCGGAGACCCACGCCGAGCTCGCCCCGCTCTTCGCCGCGCCAGCCCCGGCCGACCGTCGCCGCGGTCGCCGGCTGGTCGCCCTCCCCGTCGGGTTGGGGGTGTTGGCGCTCACCGCCGTGGCGGCGGCGGCCATCGGCCTGGCGGTGTGGAGCGAGCCCCCCGTCTCGGTGGTCGCCCCCGTCCCTCGGCCCACCCCGGTGGCGCGTCCGGCCCCGCCCGCCGCGCCGGAGCGGATCGATCCAACGATCCCGGTGCCGGTCTACCCAGCGCCGGAGCCGCCCGCCGCGGAGCCGGAGCCGCCGGCGCCGCCGCCGAGCGCGCCGGCCGTCCGCGTGAGGAAGAGGAGCCGCCCGACTGGGGGCGCACGGCCCAGCAGCCAAGGCGCCCTGGCGCGCCCCGACGGGCCCCACGAGGTGCTCCACGGGACGGTGAACGGGCCTCCGCGGGGCTGGGGGCGGGTGCGCCTCGGCGCGAAGCCCGCGGCGCGGGTCTTCATCGACGGGAAGGACCGGGGCGAGACGCCGATCATCGACCTCCGCCTCCCCGAGGGGCCCCACGACGTCCGCTACGTCTACGACAGCCCGCTCGCCGCCGAGCCGGAGCAGAGCTTCCGCATCATGGTCCACCCCGATCGGGTCTGGGTCACGAAGAAGAAGAACCTCCGGCGGACGCCCTGAGAGGTCACTCGGCCCCAGCGGCGCCCGGGGTCGCGGGACACCAGGTCGACGCGGCTCGGCTTGCCGCGCGGGCCTCCGGTTTGGCATTGTTGTTGAAGGGTGTTGTCCCCGCACCGGTGTCGCCAAGATGAGGAGTTCGGCGTGAGCGTATCGACGAGATGCCTCGTGAGCCTCGCGCTCGCCCTATGCCCCGTGGTCGCCACGGCGAACGTCACGCCCTTCGGCGAACGCGTGAACCAGTCCATCGAGAGCGGACTCCAGTGGCTCCGCGCCAACCAGAACGGGAATGGCGGTTGGGGGGAGCCGACCGGGCTGCCGCTCCTGTGCTTCCTCGAGAAGCGCAACAGCGCGGACTGGAACGCCCCCGCCCAGGGCTACCTGGGGATGGACGCCGCCGATCAGGAGCGCGTGCGCAACGGCGTGCGCTTCTGCATCAACAACATCGGCGGCTTCCGCAACAACGGCCCGAACTCCTACCAGACGGGCTCCTGCTTGATGGCGCTGAGCCTGTACCTCGTGACCGGCGGGCCCGATGACGTCGGCGCGGCGACGCCGGTCTCCCAGGCGGTGGCCAACGGCGTGGCGGCGTTGCGCGGCACCCAGGGCAACCAGGGCACCAACCGGGGCGGCTGGAACTACACCAGCCCCAGCTCCAACGGCGACCTCTCCACCACGCAGTTCGCCATGGCGGGCCTGTCCGCCGCCGCGTCGCTGCGGCCCGACGCCGACGACACGCTCCCGCGCGCCGTGGACTTCGTCACCAACGCCAAGAACGGCGATGGCGGGCACAAGTACCTCAGCGGTCGCAACCTGAACTCGACGTCGTCGATGACCGCGTCGGGGGTCTGGACCTACCGCCTCGGCGGCCTCCCCACCGGCGAAGGGCGGGTGCAGTCGGCGCTGGGTTGGTTGCAGCGCAGCTACCGCTACGACTCGATCATCCAGATCAACAACTGGCCCAGCCAGTATTACTACCTCTGGGCGACGGCCAAGGCGCTCGAGGTCACCGCCGACGACGGCAGCGGGCCGTTCATCTTCTCCGACGCCATCGGCGGGACCCGCGACCCCGTAGGCGACGGCTACCCCGACGAGTCGCCCCGCTGGTACTACGACTTCGCGTGGTATCTGGTGACCACCCAGGCGGGGAACGGCGCGTGGTGCAACGCGGCCCGCTGTTGGAACGGGACCGCGGCGACCGCCTATGCGCTGCTGGTCCTGGAGCGCTCCCTGGGCGGCGTGTGCATCCTTGACGACGATCTCGACGGGCTGTGCACCACCGACGACAACTGCCCCGACGTGCCCAACCCCGACCAGGCCGACCGCGACAACGATCGGGTGGGCGACGCCTGTGACAACTGCCCCGACGATCCCAACGAGGGTCAGATCGACGAGGACGCCGACGGCATCGGCGACATCTGCGACGACATCGTCTGCGTGGAGGACGGCATGCCGGACCTCTGCGACGGCAACGACAACGACTGCGACGGGATGGTCGACGAGGGCCCCGACGATGGCGAACCCGTCGCCCCCGGGGAGTGCGCCACGGGCCAGCCGGGGATCTGCGCTCGCGGGCAACGCGCCTGCATCGACGGGAACATCGTCTGCGTGCCGAACCGCGAGCCCGAAGAGGAGGTCTGCGACGGCCGCGACAACAACTGCAACGCGCTGGTCGACGAGGGCGTGACCAACGCCTGCGGCGCTTGTGGGCCGGAGCCCGTAGAGGCGTGCAACGGCATCGACGACGACTGCGACGGCAGCGTGGACGATGGCGATCTCTGCCCCGATGGCCAGTGCCTCGAGGGCGAGTGCTGGCGCCCCTGCGAGGGCAACGAGTGCGTGGATGGGGGCACCTTCTGCAACCCCGATCTGATGCTCTGCGTCGAGCCCTGCGTGGGCGTCGAGTGCGAGTTCGGCATGGCCTGCGACGTGGCCACCAACGAATGCCACGACCCCTGCGGCGGGGTGATGTGCGGCGACGGCGAGCGCTGCTGGATGGGCGAGTGCGTCGGCGACGACTGCGTGGCGACCGGCTGCCCCGAGGGCGCCATCTGCAACGGCGTGGAGTGCGTCCCCGACCCCTGCGCCAACGCCATGTGCGAGGCGGGCCAGTTCTGCCGCGGCGGCCAGTGCATCCCCTCCTGCGCGCAGGTGGCCTGCCCGCTCTACCAGTCCTGCGTAGATGGCCAATGCGTGGAGGACGACTGCGGCGGCGTCTACTGCGACGACGGCGAGGCGTGCGTGGCGGGGGTCTGCGAAGGCGACCCATGCCTGGGCGTGATGTGCGGCGCCAACCAGCGCTGCGAAGCCGGCGAGTGCGTCTTCGACGACTGCACATCGATCGAATGCCCCCCGGGGCAGGTCTGCGAGGTCCGGGGCGGCGCGGCGCAGTGCCTCAACCCGTTCCAGGCGCCCCCGCCGGAGGACCCCAACGGCCAGCCCGGCGACGGCGACGCCGGCCCCGGCGATCCCGGCCTGCCCGACAGCGGACCGATCGAGGGCAACACGGGTGACGGCGGCGTGCCCAACGTCCCACCGCCGGGCACCGGCGACAGCGGCGTCTTCCCCGCCGAGGGAGAGGCGGCCCCCGACTGCGCCTGCGACACCGGACGCGACGGCGGCGGCACCTGGGCCTTGCTCCTGCTCGCGCCCCTCGCCCTCCGAAGGCGTCGGCGCCAATAGACCTTCCTGACCCCCCTCCTCCAGCGACCCGCCAGATAATGTCGATGGAATGGACTCGTGCTCGAGCTCATCCCCACCATCGCTCCGCGTTGCGTCTACGCGGCAGGCGACCTCATCTTCAGCCTGGGCGATCCGGCCCTCTGGCTCTATGAGGTCGTCCACGGCGAGGTGCGCCTCGTGGGACGACGCGCCGACGGTACCCCGGGGGAGGTCGCGGTCCTCGGGCGCGGGAGCCTGGTCGGCCTCGACGCGCTGACGGGCGACCCCTATCGAGTCCACGCCCTCGCCCACGCGCCCAGCGTCGAGCTTCGCCCCGTCGATCCACGAGAGCTCGACGACGCCTGGCTGCGGCGAGCTCTGGTCGACCGCCTGCGCGGCGCCGAGCAGCGCGCCCTCGATGCCGAAGTACAGATGCGCTTCGCGAGGTGGCGGCGGTAATGTAGCGCGAACATCGAGTTGGAGCGCTCCACGCATGGCGGACACGACCGACCGAACCTCCGTCGACGCCCTTCTCCCACCCGCGATGGCCCGAAAGGCCGAGGATGTCGGCGTCGCCAAGGCCGGCCTCGGAGCGCCCCAGACCGTGATGCTCGGCGTCCTCGCGGGGGCGTTCATCGCCCTCGGGGCGGTCTTCGCCACCACCACCGTCGCCGGCTCGACCCTGCCATTCGGCGTGACCAAGCTCCTCGCCGGCGTCGTCTTCAGCCTCGGCCTCGTCCTGGTCGTGGTCGGTGGCGCCGAGCTCTTCACCGGCAACAACCTGATCGTGATGGCCTGGGCCGGCCGGCGCGTCTCCACCGCTCGATTGCTCCGCAACTGGGGTCTGGTCTACCTGGGCAACGCCATCGGCTCCGTCGCCACCGCCGCCCTGGTCTTCGTGGCCGGACACCACACCTTCGGGGGCGCGCAGGTCGGCGCGGCGGCGCTGGCCATCGCGGAGGCAAAGTGCCAGCTCGGCTTCGTCCAGGCCATCGCCCTCGGCGTGCTCTGCAACACCCTCGTCTGCCTCGCCGTGTGGCTCTCCTTCAGCGCCCGCACCACCGTGGACCGGGTGGTCGCCATCGTGCCCCCCATCGCCGCCTTCGTCGCCTCCGGCTTCGAGCACTCCATCGCCAACATGTACTTCATCCCCCAGGCGTTACTCATCAAAGCGGGCGCCGACGACGCCTTCTGGCGCCAACTCGGCCGCGGGCCCGACGCCTTCGCGGACCTGACGATGAGCGGCTTCCTCATCGGCAACCTGCTACCCGTCACCATCGGCAACATCATCGGCGGCGGCCTGCTCGTGGGCCTCGTCTACTGGGTCATCTATCTGCGCCGGAGCTGACCCCCCCAAAAGCCAAGAGCCTCCAGGCGTGCTCGGATCCGCTGGCCTTCCTTCGCGGGCGCCGCGAGGTGCACTTCCCAACTCCCGAGTGGTTCGCCCATGCAACCCGGCAACCTCGTGCGTGCCCCTGGCGAGCCCGTCACCCGCAGGCCGACATCCCTCGTCGCGCGGGCCGATGAGCGAAGGCGACCATCGCCTTCGTGAAGGTCCTTGGCTCCGGGCGCCCCATCCCTTGGGGCCCGCGCAAGAATAACACCAGCATTTCCGGTGTAGCTCTCGCGCATAG
>CAYOBQ010000003.1:0-118019 GCA_964402225.1 uncultured Nannocystaceae bacterium
GCTGAGTGCTGAAAGCCCTCCACACTCCCTCCGTCAGAATCGGGATATGCACCCAGTTCGATCCCTGACGAGCGGTCGATCGAACCCGCGAGCTGAGGGTCCCTGGCGTGATCTACGCGGTGGGTCGGGGACGGGCCACGAGGACAGACTGGATGCCCGTCGGATCGGTCCCCCGGGACTCGACGCTGTAGCCCGCGGCGTCGAGGAGAGCGACGAGGGCGTCGGAGGTGCGCGCGCGGGTCAGCCAGCCCATCCAGTCGGCCATGCGGGCGCGGTCCGGGTGCTCCACGGTGGTGGAGGTGACGAGGGCCCCGTCGGGGGCCAGCCGGCCACGGAGGATCTCGAGGTGGCCGACGAGCTCGGCGTCGTCGAGGTACTCCGAGAGCCCCACGTAGAGGACGACGTCGAAGGGGCCGACGGGGCATCGCTCGACGGTGCCGTCGGTGACGGTGGCCTCGGGGCACGCGAGGGCAGCGAGGCGGCGGGCCTCTGGATCGGGGTCGACGAGCGTCGTGTCGGGGGCCCCGATCAGGGCGGCGTCGGGCGCGCTGCCACAGGGGACGGAGAGCAACGTCTGCGGGGCCATGGCGCTGGCGGCGTCGGCGACGAGCAGCGCGCGGTGGCGTACGGCACGAGCCGCGGGGCTCGCGTGCACGGCGCGATCGACGAAGCGACCGAACGCGGAGCGCCCGGCGGGGCGGTTTGCGTAGATCCGGTCCATCACCAGGGCCGATCCGCCCAAGCGACGGGCGAGGAAGGCAACGGCGGCGCCGTCGAGCCACGCGCCACCGCGGACCTGGTGGGCGGAGGTGAGCTTCGGCGGGCGGCCCGCGGGCAGCTCTGGGAACGGCGCCGGCCCACGGGTTCGTGGGGCCCCGGCGCCGATCACGGCCAGGGCCGGCTCGGTCCCCCAGCCGGAGATCGCGGTGGAGGCGCCGAAGCCGTCGCGGACGGCGGTCATCAGGCGGGCCGCAGTCCCCAGACCGATCGCGAGCAACGCCGGACCGCGCGCGCCCTCGAAGGCGAGGAGCACAAAGGGCGCGAGGCACAGGATGGGTGGGATCCCGACCAGGAGCGCCCGCACGATGGGATCGCCGCCGACCATGTCATCGAAGCCGGCCCGGTAGCGCGCCGCGGAGAGCGCCGGCGCGCGCACCACCGGGGCGCCCGTCTCCGCGCCGCGCCCGTCTCGGAGATCGACGCCGAGGCCGTGTGCCTTGCGGGCGCGTGCCGCGCGCAGGACGGGCTCTGTGCCCTCGCCGGGGAGCGCGAGATCCGCCCGGCGCAGCCAGGCGCAGCGCGGATCGGCGAAGCCCGCGGGGTGGGTGATGTCGGTGACGGACTCCACCCCGGCGAAGTCTCGACGGAGTCGCTCGGCGGCCACGCTCAGCGCCCCGCCGCGGATCCGCGGGAAGACCGAGACGAAGTCGGCGCCACAGGCGGTGAGCCGGCCCGGCAGGTCGGGGGCGACGACGACATCGGCGCCCAGCACGAGCCAGCGGCCGGTCCCCGCGGGGGGAAGGTCGCGACCGTGGACGACCACGCATGGGGCCGGCTCGAGGGCCGGCGTCGAGCCGCCCTCGGGGAGCCAGAGGCCGTAGCGGGGGACGAAGTCGGTGGCGTTGGGGAGCCGGCGGAAGAAGCCCCGCGCGGCTCCGACGAGGACCAGACCCCACAGGGCGGCGGCGGTCCAGGCGAAGGCGGTCACGGAGCGTGAATCCCGGTATGCTGCGTCGCCGTGAGCGACGTTCCCCTGCACGCCCCCGCCTGCCCAGTCTGCGGTGGCGACGCCCACCACACCGTGCTGCGAGGCGCGCGCGACCTGGTCTGGCGCAAACCGGGCGTCTTCCAACTCCAACGCTGCGACGGCTGCCGGCTGGTGAGCACACGCCCACGGCCGGGCCCCGACGACATCGGGTTCTACTACGAAGGCACATACTCCGGCGAGGGCGCAGACGGAATGCGCCAGTTCCAGACGGAGTCGTGGCTCGGTCGGCTCATCTCGCGCTACCGCCTGGCCGTGATGGCGAAGGCGCACTGGCTCGGGCCCGACGACCACGTCCTCGATGTGGGGTGCAGCTACGGCGGCTTCCTCCGCGCCGCACGGGGGGCGTCGGGTTGCCGCACCAGCGGCGTGGACATGGACGATGGCAGCGTTCGCGCGGCCGTCGACCCGGAGGTGACGGACTACCGGTCCGGGCGTCTGGTCGACGCCGAGTTTCCCCCCGACGAGTTCACGGTCATCACCTTCTTCGAGTCCCTCGAGCACCACAGCGATCCGGTCGGCGCGCTTCGCTGCGCCCATGCGCTCCTGGCGCCCGGCGGGCACGTGGTCGTCGAGGTCCCCAACTTCGGCGGCCTCTGGCGGCGCGTCTTTCGAACCGCGTGGCTACCGCTGCTCGTCCCCCAACACCTGTTCCACTTCACGCCGAAGACGCTGCGCGGCATGTTGCAGGCGGCGGGCTTCGACGACGTTCGCCACCACCAGACGATGTTCTATCCCCTGGAGGGCGTGGCCAGCCTCGGGCTCTGGCTGGGGCGAATTCTACGCTCGCCGCCGTGGGGCACCCCACCGTCGCTGCGGACCCTGCTCGTCGATCTGCCGGCGTTTCTGCTCCTGCTCGCGCTCTACCCGCTGCTGGAGATCCCCACCCAGGCGCTGCTGCGCCTCACCGGGCTGGCGGGCCACCAACTCATGGTCGCGCGGAAGGGATCAGTCCCACCGTAGGCGGCGTCCATCGACGATCAGTGGCCGGTCGGTCGGGGCGTCGGCGGGGATCTTGGCCAGGACCGCAGCTGGATCACGGATGAGGAAGGTGTCGTTGGGGACCATCCGTCCGCTCTGCATCCAGAAGCCGGTCCCGATGCGCGTCCGGTGGCCGAAGGCGCTGCCGAGGAAGCGGGTCCCCGTCGAGTGCAGGGCGCCGTCGAGGGGGACGCGGATGTCCTGGTCGAAGTTCAAGTCGATGCTGAAACCACCGCCCGTCGTGATGCAGTCACGTCCGAGAACGCATTGCTGCATCAGGGCTTGCCCGGCGAAGGCCCCCGGGAAGAGCACGCAGAAGCGGACCGTGGTGTGCTCGCTCACGGTCGCCCCCTCCCCTACGACGCTCAGATCGACTTGGGCGCCCGCCATCACGGTCGCGCCGTCGTCGACGTGGCTCAACGCGACCCGGGCGAAGGGGCCGACGGAGACGCCGTCGCCGAGCGTCGAACCCTCCACCGCCGCCGTCGGGTGAATATCGCAGCCCTTCCCGATGACGTTGAACTTGCCCAGCACCTTCCACTTGTTAAACGACATGGCGCGCGTCGCCGCCCACACGCCGCGAACTACGTAGCGCCACGTGGGGATCCTGCGCCCGAGCATCCCCCCCGCCGCTTGCCCCGCCCACAGCACGTGGACCCAGTGATGGAGGTGCATGCAGGGATCCCGCGCGATGCCGACCTCGGCGGTGCCGCCACCCATGTATCCGGGGAGCGGCACGTCGAGCTCGGACTCGTTCGGGTCGATGAGCACGTCCACCGGCGGCTCGCCCCGCCCCGTCTCGACGCGGAGGCCGGGGAAACGCCAGCCCCCCTCGATCTCGATCAGCCCTTGCTGCACGGGGGCCATCTGCACGCCGTGGCGCGACCTCGCGAGCACCGCCACGGCGTCGCGCCCAGCGGCGCCGTCCACGAGTTGCTTCAGGACGCCGCCGCTGGTGAACAGGGTGTCTGGGACGACCACGCACGGCGTGCGCAGCTCCGGGAGGACCACCAGGCCGGCGTCCCGGAAGGCCTCGGCTTGCCACTCCCCGAGGGTGCGCGTCGCGACGATCGTCTCGCCGATGGGATCGTTCCAGGGCGCGACGCGGCGCCCCGTCGGCTCGACGTAGACGCCATTCACGCGCTGGCTACTCCTCGGTGACGCTCAGCTCGAAGTTCCCGAAGCGCGGGGCGTCGTTCCCCTCGGGCCCCGCCTGGATCTCGACGTCCGAGAGCATCGCCTGGATCACGTCGCCGTGGGCCGCGTAGCCGATGCCAATGTAGATCGTCACCGGCAGCTTCACCTGCCGCACGTTGTACGTGATGTTGTCGCCCGCGGCCCCGTAGTCCACGTGCTCCGGGCCGAGCTGCTCGGGATCGCCGGGCAGCACGAAGTGGACCACCGGCGGATCGAAGCGCGGGTTGCCGAGGGGGCCGTCGGAGGTCACCAGGTAGCGAAGCTGCCGCCCCTGGAACATCACGTTCTGGTTGAAGTGCTGCGTGCCGCCGTCGCTCCCCAGGTTACCGACCAGCGTGATGTCCACCAGGCGCTCGTCGAAGTCCTCCTGGGGCGTGAAGCGCAGCCGCCAGATGTTCTGGTGCACGAAGTCGCTCTGGAAGTTCGCCCGGTAGGCGCCGGCGTTGACGGCGCGGGGTGCCCCCGGCAGCGGCGAGATGTTCGCCGACGCGGCGCCGCCGTGACTCAACGTGATCGTGCGTCCGAAGCAGTCGAAGGCGTCGTTGCCGCCATCGCTCCAGCCGCAGGCGTCCCGGATGTCCTGGTTCGCCGCGAAGCCCCGGGGATCGACCAGGTTGACCTGGCCCCCGGACGACACCCACTGCTCGGGGCCGCCGCCGTCGATGAAGACGTAGTACTCGCCCGGCTCGGCGTCGCGCAGCGTCACCGAGGGCGACGGCACGGCGAAGTTCCCGGCGCAGGCGAGCTGGCTGTCGGGCTCCTCACAGTCGTTTCGCACGGAGATGACGACCGGGTAGTCGGTCCCCTCGTTGTCCGCGCTGAAGGTCACGTCCGCCTGCTCCTCGACGACGTAGCGATACACCAGATCCGGCGCCATCCGACCACCACACCGGTTGTGGTAGTTGTCGACACCATCCGCCTCGGTGGCCCCACGGACGGTGCCGTTTTGCGGGATCAGCGGCGTGTCGACCTCGGGCCGGCAGCCCTGGTCCTCGGTGAGATCGCCCCGGGCCTGGCAGCCAGGATCGGCGGGCCAGTCGGCGAGGTCGTCCCCGTCGTCGTCGACCTCGTTGCCGCACAACGGCACCTCCCCGTCCTCGTCCGTCTCGTCGTCGTCGTCGCCATCGAGGCAACCGAGGTCCTGGAGGTCGATCGAGCCGTCGAAGTCGTTGTCCACCCCATCCTGGCACCGCGGCGGGATGGCGCCATCGTTGATCTCGCTGCGGTCGGCGGCGAAGCGACACCCGGGATCATCCGGGAAGTCCGGCCTTCCATCCATGTCGTCGTCGCGGTCGTTGGCGCACTCCGGCGGGAAGCGGGGGCTCTCCTCGTCCGGGTCCGCGGCGTATCGGCAGCCGGGATCGAGGGGGAAGTCGATGATGTCGTCCCCGTCGTCGTCTTCGCCGTTGCTGCAGACCGGCGGCTCCTCGGGGTCCTCCTCGTTGTTGTCGCCGGCCGAGGCGCACCCCCGGTCGAAGGGGAAGTCCGCGATGCCGTCCCGGTCGTCGTCGACCCCGTTGAAGCACACCGGCGCCGCGCCAGCGTCGCTCTCCGTCTGGTCGCCGGCGCCGTAGCAGCCGGGGTCGAGCGGGTAGTCGATGAAGTCGTCCTGGTCGTCATCGATGCGGTTGGCGCACTGCGCGCGCGGCAAGCCATCGTCCTCGCGGTCGTCCCCCGCCCCCTGGCAACCGGGATCGATGGGGAAGTCGACGAGCCCGTCCTCGTCGTCGTCGAGGCCGTTGGCGCAGGCCGTCGGCTCGTCCGGATCTGCCTCGTCGTCGTCGCCTCGCGTCAGGCAGCCGGGATCGAAGGGGAAGTCGATCTGGCCATCCGCGTCGTCGTCCGCGCCGTTGTTGCACGCCGCTGGCGGCGCCCCGGGGTCGTTCCGCTCGTCCTCGTCCTCGGCATCCACGCAGCCGGGATCGGCGCCATCGACCTCACCGTCGCCGTCGTTGTCGACGCCGTCGGAGCACCCGGGATCCAGGCGCTCGACCTCGACGCTGAGCTTGAAGGGCCCGCCCATCCCGAAGCGCGTGTCGACGAAGATCCAGTAGTCGCCGACGGCGGCCTGCTCGATCTCCACCTCCCCCTGCATGCCACCGGCCTCGCTCCCGTCGTCGCAGCCGAGCTCGGAGATCGAGTCGCCGCAGTCACGACGGACGTAGAGCACGGTGGAGACCATCGTCTCGGGGTGCCGTGTCGTGAAGACCAGCCGCGCGTTGTTCGGGTTGCGGTAGAGATAGACGACCTCGGGTCCGGTCTGGCCCCCGCAGCTCCCCGAGGTGTTGCGCGCGCCCCCCTGGGCCTCGCGCGTATCGCCGATGATGAAGTCATCGCCGGCGAAGAACTGCCGGAACCGGACGCCCGCCCCGCAGCGGTCGACCTCGTCTCCCGCGGCCGCGCTGATGCAGCCCGGGTCGTTGGGGTAGTCGATGAGCCCGTCCCCGTCGTTGTCCTCGTCGTCGGCGCAGACCGGGAAGTCCCCTTCGTCGATCTCGTCCCGGTCGTCGCGGGTGTCGCAGCCGGGGTCGGTCGGGTAGTCCGTTCGGCCGTCCTCGTCGTCGTCGAGTCCGTTGAGGCACTGCGCCAGCGGCACCTCGGTGACGGTGATCTCGACGTTGCCGCCCTCCCCCGCCACGCCGTCGACGAAGATGTAGAGGTCGCCGCGTCGGGGGTTCGGGATCGTGAGCGTGTGCCCGAAGGGATCATTGTCGACGGGCTCGCGCTGGCAAGCCTCCTCGGCGTCGGGATCGAGGCAGGCCGTGCGCCGCACAATAAGCGTCGTGGGGACCTCCGTCGCCGGCCCCACGGTGCTGATGACCAGGGCCTCGACGTTGCGCTCGAGGCGATACTGGAACACGACCTCGGGGCTCCCGGCGCCACCGCAGGAGCCCTGGGTCTCGAAGACGCCGCGTGCCGAGTTGATGACCAACGGCTCTCCGTTGCGCAGGCTGGGCGGGTCGTAGGTGTCGCCGCAGCTCCCGCGCTCATTGTAGTCAGCGGCCGCGTCGCAGCCGTCGTCCTCGGGATAGTCGATCTTGCCGTCGCGATCGTTGTCGATGTCGTCGGCGCACGCGGGCGTGACCGGCTTGTCCGTCTCGTCACGGTCGCCGATGCCCGCGCAGCCGGGATCGTCGGGGAAGTCGACCACCCCGTCGTCGTCGTCGTCGAGGCCGTTGCCGCATTGGGCGGGCGTCGGCGGATCCTCCTCGCTGTCGTCCCCTGCCGCGCTGCAGCCGGGCTCGAGCGGGAAGTCGATCACGCCATCGAGGTCGTTGTCGACGCCGTCGAAGCATGCCGGCGGCTCGGGCGGGTCTTGCTCCGAAGGATCGGCCACCGACGCGCAGCCCGGGTCTTGCTCGTCGATGAGCCCGTCGCGCTCGTTGTCGATGCCGTCGTTGCATTGCGGGGCGACGGGGTCGTTCACCTCGTCGCGGTCCTGCTCCGAGCCGCAACCGGGGTCCTGGGGGAAGTCGATGAAGCCGTCACCGTCGTTGTCCTCGCCGTCGGCGCAGGCTGGCGGCCGCGGATCCTCTTCGTCCTGGTCGTTGGCGCTCGCGCAGCCCGGATCGTCGAGATCGATGGCGCCGTCGCCGTCGTTGTCCTCGCCGTCCGAGCACGCCGCGGGGCCGATCACGCCCATGTCGGGATCGACGCCGCCGCCCATCCCGCCGCCGCCGCCGCCCACTCCACCGCCACCACCGCCGCCTTCACCGCCGGCGCCCATGTCGATGATCTGCGGGTCGTCCTTGTTCTCGTTGTCAGTCGGGGTGCACCCGAGAGCCGCCACCGCGACGAGCAGAACTCCGAAACCAAGCCTACACATGCCACCCCCCGGTGTTGCAGCCATCAAAAAGCGCCGAACCATAACTGCCCGACCCGAACCCTGTAAACCAACCGCGAGCCCGGATTCCAGGGTACGGTGGCCCATGGTCTACTGGCTCTCCGTCGCGGGGCTCTCGCTGCTCTGGTTCGGCTGGCTCAGCGCGCTGGTCAAGATGCTGCGCGGCATCGACGACGTGCCGCCGGAGTTCAAGCTCGCGGAGGGCTCAGAACCCGACGCGATCCCCGATGCGCCCTCGCTCTCGTTGGTCGTCCCGGCGCGCAACGAGGTGCACAACATCGAGCGCTGCGTCACCGCGCTGCTCGCCGTCGATTGGCCGGGGCCCCTCCAGGTCGTGGTCATCGATGACCGCTCCACGGACGGCACCGCGGAGGCCCTCGCCCACTTCGACGACCCGCGGCTGCACGTCGTGGGCGGCGCCGATCCGCCGGAGGGCTGGCTCGGGAAGCCACACGCGCTGCATCTGGCGCAGCAGCACGCGACGGGCGAGTGGTTGCTCTTCGTCGACGCGGACGTGGTGATGGACCCCCTCGGGCCGCGCCGGCTGGTGGGGCGCACCATCGCCCAGGGCGCCGAGATGGCCAGCGGCCTCGGCAAGCTGTTGGTAGAGACGTTCTGGGAGCGCGTGCTGCAAACGCGGGTGGGGGCGATCATCGCGGGCGGCAACCCGCTCGACGAGGTCAACGACCCCGAGCACGAGCGCGCGCTGGCGAACGGCCAATGCCTGCTCTTTCGGCGCGAGGCCTACGACCGAATGGGCGGCCACGAGGCGATCAAGGGCAGCGTGCTCGACGACGTCGACTTCGCCAAGCGCGCCAAGGCGGAGGGCGTGCTCTACCGCCTCTACTACGCGCCGGGGGTCTTCGCGTGCCGGATGTACACGGGGCTGCGCGAGGTCTGGAGCGGTTGGACGAAGAACCTCTTCCCGGCCCTCGAGTACAAGCTGCACCTGGTGGCGATCGTCACCGGCCTCCTCTTCCTCGTGTGCCTGCTCCCCTTCGTACTGCTCGCCAAGAACCTCGCGCTGATGGGGCTCGGCGGCGCGGTCGAGCCGGTCTTCGTCGGGATGGAGGCCGGGATGTGCGCGACGATTCTCGCCGTCGACGCCATCGGGCACCGCGTCAACGGCTACCGCGCCGGCTTGTTCTGGACCTTCCCGCTGGGCATGGGGATGGTGCTGGCGCTGTTCTGGTACAGCGCCTGGCGGATCAAGTCCGGGCGCGGCGCCGTCTGGAAGGGGCGCGTGGTCGAAGCCGGCAGGACGTAGTAGAGTCCGCCGCCTATGCGCTGGGTCTTCCTCGACCGTATCGACGAGCTGATTCCGGGTGAACGAGCCATCGGCCGCAAGGGCGTGTCGGGGGCCGAGGACTACTTCGCCGACCACTTCCCAGGTTGGCCGGTGGTGCCGGGCGTGGTGCAGATCGAGGCCCTCGCCCAGCTCTCGGGCAAGCTCGTGGAGGTCACCGTCTTCGACCAGGAGCGCCGCTGGGTCTGGCCCATCCTCAGCATGGTCAGGAAGGCGAAGTTCCGCCGCTTCGTGCGCCCCGGCGACACCATCGAGCTGCGCTCGACGATCAGCGAGTTGCGCGACGAGTCGGCCATTTGCAAGGTCCGCGCGACGGTCGATGGGCTGCCCACGACCGACGCCGAGATCCTCTTCGTCTTCAACCCGGGCGACCTCGAGGAGGCCTTCGCCCAGCGCCAGCTCGAGACGCTCGAGCGCGCGAACCTCGATCAGCTCTGGGCGGGCTACACGGACTGGGCCGCAAAGACGGAGGCGCTCGGTTGACCCGAATCGTCGTGACCGGGACGGGCTGCGTGACACCGCTCGGCGCCGACGTCACCGAGACCTGGGCCGGCCTCATGGCCGGCCGCAACGCCATCGCGCCCATCCAGCGCTTCGACGCCAGCGGCTTCCCCGCCACCTTCGCCGCCGAGGTCGAACGCTTCACCGTCCCCGAGATCCGCGGGCGCTACGCGCGTTGGTGTGACACCAAGGCGCGGTTCGCCCTGGCCGCCGCCGACCAGGCGATGCGCGAGGCGGGGCTGGTCCCCGGCGACATCGACAGCAACCGCTTCGGCGTGAGCGTCGGGGCAGAGGTCAGCCGCCCGGATCTGGGCCACCTCGTCGAGCGCGTCCGCGTCTTGCACGAAGCTGGCGTAGACGCTGCCTACCGCGGCGTCGATCCGAAGGACTTCGTGGTCATGTCGGCGTTCTTCCCAGCGACGCTCCTGGGCCACCAATACGACGCGCGCGGCCCGAACTTCACGACCAGCACGGCCTGCACCAGCAGCGCCCAGTCCATCGCCGACGCGGTGCGCATCCTGCGCCGCGGGGACGCCGACGTCATGCTCGCTGGCGGCACCGACCGGCTCGTCGAGGAGCTGATGGTCATGGGCTTCGGTCTGCTCGGGGCGCTCTCGACCCGCAACGACGATCCCGGGCGCGCCTGCCGCCCCTTCGACCGCACGCGCGACGGCTTCGTGCTCGGGGAGGGCGCCGGCTTCCTGGTCCTCGAGACGCTGGAGCACGCCCGCGCCCGCGGCGCACAGCCCATCGCCGAGCTGCTCGGCTACGGCTGCTCGGCCAACGCCTGGCGCATCACCGACAGCCCGCCGGACGGCCGAGGCGCGCGTCAGTCGATGGTCGCGGCCCTCGAAGACGCAGGCGTAGCGCCCGGCGACGTCGACTACATCAACGCCCACGGCACCAGCACGCCGCAAAACGACGCCTCCGAGACCGCCGGTATCCACGGCGCCTTCGGCGCGGCGGCCCCCTCGATCCCCGTCTCCTCGACCAAGTCGATGATGGGACACCTCGTCGCGGCGTGCGCCGCCGTGGAGCTCATCGCCTGCATCCAGGCGATCCGCGACCGCGTGCTCCCGCCCACCATCAACTACGAGCACCCCGACCCGGCCTGCGACCTCGACTACGTGCCCAACGAAGCGCGAGAGGCCAACGTCGACATCGCGCTCTCGAACGCCTTCGGCTTTGGCGGGAGCAACGGCACCCTGGTGGTGGGGCGCTACCGACCGTGAAGATCGCCGTCACCGGCGTGGGCCTGGTCTGCCCGGCGGGCGTGGGCCTGGAGATCGCCCAGCAGCGCCTCGCCGCAGGCCCACTCACGCCGGTCGCGCCAACCGACGGGGTCGGCCCGCACGTGCTGCGTGTCCCGGACTTCGAGCCGCGGCGGTATGCCCGACGGCGCAAGGACCTCAAGCTGATGGCGCGGGCCAACGCCCTGGCGGTCGGCGCCGCCCGCCTGGCCGTCGACGACGCGGGGCTCGCGGGGGTGGAGCTGACGGACGCCGGCCTCTTCCTAGGCGTAGGCACCGAGCCGGGGAGCCTCGACGACATCGTGCAGCCCGTCGTCCACAGCCTGGGGCCCGACGGCCGCATCGAGTTGGACCGCCTGATCGACGAGGGCATGTCGTGGATGCATCCGCTCTCCTCGCTGAAGACGCTGCCGAACATGTCGGTGGCCCACGTGGCCATCGCGCTGGGCGTGATGGGCCCCTCCCAAGCGCTGTGTGCGGGGCCCGACGCCGGGATACGCGCCGTCCTCGAGGGCGCTCTGGCGCTCCTCGAAGGTCGCGCGCCCCTGGCCTTCGTGGGCGCCGCCGACGCGAAGGTCGCGTTCCCAGATCGCGTCTCCGCCCTCCGCGAGGGCGCCCCGGGCCCCACCGGCGAGGCCGCCGCCATCCTGGTCCTCGAGCCCCTCGGCGCCGCCCAAGAACGCGGCGCCCGGGTGCGCGCCGAAATTGGTCTGATAATCAAACAAAGTGGTCTGTTTATCAGACCAATTGACGTCGCGGATGCGGGCGGCGTCAGCGGTGACTCCGGCCGCGGTGGGCCCGTCGGCCGCGGTGGGCCCGTCGGCCGCGGCGTCCTTGGCGACTGCGGAGCCGCGACCGACGCGGCGGCCGTCGCGCTTCGTGGAGGGCGCGGCGTGACGATCATCGTCCGCGAGCGGCGCCCGGAGCCGGTGGCGATCAGCGGCGTGGGCCTCGCCACGCCGCTGGGCCACGACCTGGCGACCCACGGCGCCGCCCTCCTGGGCGGGCGCTCGGCGGCGGCCCCCATCCGCGCCTTCGACGCGCGGCGATTCCCCGTCGCCAATGCCTGCGAGGTCGCCGGCTTCGACCCCGCGGGCCTGCCCGCCGCCGTCCTCGGGCTCGACGACCGGAAGTCCGAGCTGGCCGTGGCCGCGGCGCTGCGGGCCGTCGCCGACCACGGCGTCCTGCCCAACGACGCCGCGGTGGTCTACGCCACCGGGCTCTCGAGCGTCAGCCTCACGGAGCTCCACGAGGATTGCGCGCCCTTCGTCACGAGCGGCGCCTTCGACTTCGCTGCCTTCGCCGCCGCCGAGGGGGATCGCCGTCAGGCGCCGTGGCGCCACCAGGTCGATCGCCCGATCGGCATCCTGCGCGCCCACCTCGGACTCGAGGGGGCCTCCGCGTGTCATTTCAGCGCCTGCGCGGCCGGGACCGCCGCGGTCGGCCACGCCGCGGACCTGATCCGCCGCGGTGAGGCCACCGTCGCCCTGGCGGGGGCGGGCGACAGCATGGTGCACCCCTTCGGGATGCTGCCCTTCATCCTCCTCGGCGCCACCAGCACCGAGGCCGATCCGACGCGCGTCTGCCGACCCTTCGACCGCGGGCGTGACGGCTTCGTGATGGGTGAAGGCGGCGCCTTCTTCGTCCTCGAGCCGCTCTCGCGCGCCCGCGCCGCCGGCCGCCGCGTCTACGGCGTCGTGCTCGGCTGGGGCAGCAGCACCGACGCCGCCTCGGTCACGGCGCCGCACCCGGAAGGGCTCGGCGCCGAGCGCGCGATGCGCGCCGCCCTCCTCGACGCGGGCACGGACGCGGGCGCTATCGACTACATCAACGCCCACGGGACGGGGACCCCGCTCAACGACGTCACGGAGGCGGGCGCCATCCGCCGGGTCTTCGGCGCAAACGCGCCCCCCGTCAGCAGCAGCAAGGCCCAGGTCGGGCACGCCATCGCCGCGGCGGGCGCCGTCGAGTTGCTCGGTTGCCTCGCCGCCTTCGAGCACGCGCGGCTGCCGCCCAACGCCCACTTGGAGGACATCGATCCGAAGGTCGATCTCGACCTCGTGGGCCGAAGCGGTCGCGCGGCGGAGGTCGGCCTCCTCCTGAGCAACTCCTTCGGCTTTGGCGGCCAGAACGCATGCCTCGCCGTCGCCCACCCCGCTTGGGACGGAGTCTCCCCTTGAAGACCGCGCTGCTCTTCGCCGGACAGGCCACTCAATACGTCGGGATGGGCCGCCGACTCATCGAACGCTTCCCTGAGGCCCGCGAGGTCTTCGAGATCGCTGATTCCGCCCTCCGTGAGTCCCTGACGCGGCTGTGCCTGGAGGGCCCGGAAGCCGACCTGAACCGAACCGAGAACACCCAGCCGGCTGTGCTCACGACCGCCTGCGCCGCCTGGGCCGTGCTTCGGACACGGGGCTTCGTCCCCACGGTGGTGGCCGGCCACTCCCTCGGCGAGTACGGCGCGCTCGTAGCCGCCGGCGCCCTCGACTTCGGTGACGCCGTGCGACTCTGCCGCCGTCGCGGTGCATACATGCAGGCCGCGGTGCCGGAGGGCGTCGGCGCCATGACGGCGATCCAGCGCGCCGACGATGCGGCCGTGCGCGACGCCTGCGAAGCCGCCCCGGGCGTCTGCTGCGCGGCCGTCTTCAACGCGCCGGGCCTGGTGGTCATCAGCGGTGAAGCGGAGGCCGTCGCCCACGCCTCGGATGTACTCGCGGCGCAGGGCGCGATGGTCCGACCCCTGGCGGTCTCGGCGCCCTTCCACTGTGAACTGCTCGCGCCAGCGGCGCAGCAGCTCGCCGCCGATCTGGCCCAGGTCGACATCGGCCCGCTGACCACGCCGTACGTGGCGAACATCGACGCCGCCTGGCACGAGGTCGCGACGCCGGAGGCGATCCGCGACCGGCTGGTCCGCCAGGTCGTCGGCGCCGTGCGCTGGCGCGAGAGCATCGCGCTCATGCTCGAGCGTGGAATCGAGCGTTTCTGGCACCTCGGTCCCGGTCGCGCCAACCTCACCCATGTGAAGCGCCAGGCGCGGAAGGCCCCGATGGCGAGCCTCGACACCGAGCGCGATCTCGACGCGTTGCTGAAGGAGCTGGGATGAACATCGCGATCACCGGCGTCGGCGTGGTCTCGCCCCTCGGCCACAGCGCCGCCGAGTTGGTTGACGCCCTGCTCGCGGGCCGCACGGCGCTGGCGCCGATCCAGGGCTTCGCGGGCGCCCCCTTCGAATGCCCGGTGGCCGCCGTCGTCACCCAGTTCAAGGCTCGGGACTGGGTCTCGAATCGGAAGAACCTCAAGCTGATGACCCCCGCGACGCGCTTCGGGTTGGCGGCGGTGAAGCGCGCCTACGCGCAGTCCGTGTTGGAAGGCGCCGTGGACCCCGGCCGGCTCGGGATCTTCGTCGGTGCCGGCACCGCCTTCGGGGAGAGCGAGGATCTCGCCCCGGCGCTCGCGCGCTCCATCGGGCCCCACGGCTTCGACAGCGCGGCCTTCGGCCGTGACGGGATGCACCTGATCAACCCCCTGTGGCTGCTCAAGGGCTTGTCCAACAACATCCTGGGCTTCGCGACGGCCGATCTCGACGCCCAGGGTATCAACCAGAACTACTGCAACTCGCCGGTCGGTGGGCTCCAAGCCATCGGCGAGGCCGCGTGGGCGCTCATCGAGGGCAAGGCCGACGCGATCCTCGCCGGAGGCGCCGACTCCGCCGTCAACGCCGCACACCTCACCGGCTTTGGTCGCCTGGAGATGCTCTCGCCCAGCGGCAATGTCTCCCCCTTTGGAGCGCACCACGATGGCTTCGCCCCCGGAGAGGGCGGCGCCTTCTTCGCCCTCGAGCGGCCCGCGGACGCGGCGGCTCGCGGGCAGCCGGCGCTCGCCCGCATCGTCGGATATGGCAACGCCGGGGGTGCCCACGCGCTCACGACTGGGGTGCCGGAGTCGATCAACCTCGCCTTCCGCGGGGCTCTGAGACGCGCCTCTTGGAGCCCCGCCGACGTCGATCTGGTCTACGCCCACGGATCCGCGACGGCGGCCTTCGATGCCCGCGAGGCGGAGGCGCTGGGGCTCGTCTTCGGCTCGAACATGCCTCCGATCACGGCCAACAAGGGGCAGATCGGTCACTCCGTCGCGGCGAGCGGCGCCCTCTCCATCGCCTGCGCCATCGAGGTCGCGCGCCGGGGCGCCATCCCCGCGGCGGGCGACTACGCGCTCGCTCGCGCCTGCGCGGACGTCGATCTCGTCCGCGGCGCTCCGCGCGAGGCCGGCGTCCGACGCGTCTGCGTCCACGCCGCCGGTCTCGGCGGTCAGACCACCTGCATCGCCCTGGAGATCGATCCATGAGAGCCATCGTCACCGGCGCCAGCCGCGGCATCGGGCGCGCCATCGCACAACGCCTCGCCGCGGACCACGACGCGCAACTGCTCTTGGTCTACCGCAGCCGCACCGACGACGCGCGCGCGGTCGCCTGCGCCCTCGGCGACCGCGCCGTCATCCACCAGGCCGATGTGGCCGATCCCGCACAAGCCAAGGGCGCCGTCGACGCTTGCATCGAGCGTCTCGGCGGCGTCGACGTGCTGGTGAACAACGCCGGCGTCACCGAGGACACGCTGGTCCTTCAGATGTCCGACGACGCCTGGGGCCGCGTCCTGCGCACCAACCTCGACGGCGCCTTCCACATGGCCCGAGCGGTGTACCGATCCATGCTCATGCAGAAGCACGGCCGAATCATCAACCTCAGCTCGGTCTCGGGGCGCCGCCCCAACCGCGGCCAGGCGAACTACGCGGCGAGCAAGGGCGGGCTCGAGGCCTTCACGCGCGCGTTGGCGGTGGAGCTCGCCCCCAAGCGCATCACCGTCAACGCCGTCGCACCGGGCATCATCGAGACCGAGATGAGCCAGCGCGTCCGGGACCACGCGGACAAGGAGCTGCGCCGCGCCATCCCCATGCGCCGCTATGGACAACCGGAGGAGGTCGCCGGGATCGTGAGCTTCCTGGCCGGTCCCCACGCCGCCTACATCACCGGGCAGGTCATCGGCGTCGATGGCGGCGTCGGTCTTTGATCCGCGTGCGTCGTATGAAAAGATACGTGCCACATCGTCTCTGAGGAGAGAGCCTGTGAGCCTTTCGGCGGACGCCGTCATCGGGATCCTCGAGGATCGCTACGACTACTACTCGGCGCGCACGGTGCTGAAGCAGGCCGCCGAGGCCATCGGGCTCGACGCGAAGGGCCCCTTCGACGGCCCCGCGACGAAGAAGCTCGCCGACGCCGTCGCGCGCAGCGGTCATCGCGTCGACACGGTTGTCGCCCAACTGCGAGAGGCCGCACCGGCGGAGGCCGCCAAGAAGGCGAAGGCCACGCCGACGAAGAGCGAGCCGCCCGCCGCCGAAGAGGCCGCGGACGCCAGCGCTGGGGAAGCTGAAGGCGGCGCCAAGCGGACGAGGCGCCGCAAGTAGATCAGACGAGCGGCGTGGCGCCCTCGTCCTCCGCCGATTCGATGATCGGGGCCTGGCCCGCGGCCAGGTTCTGGAGGCGCTGCGAGATCAGCTTGATCTTGAAGCTGGCGATGACCTCGCCCACGTCCTCACGGAAACGCACCTTGTCGGCGGCGATCTCCCGCAACGCGGCGACGATGTTCTTGTTCTTGCAGTCGACGAGCCGCTGGCCACCACGGTGAAGCTGGCGATAGCGCAGCGTCGCGAGGTGCACCAGGGCGAACTGGTCATGACAGTTGTCGAGGCAATCTTCGACGGTGACGCGGGCCACGGTTCCTCCAAAATCGAGCGGCGCGTATCATCGATGAAGCCGTGCGCCGTTTCAAGTTCAGATTCGAGGCCGTCAAGAAGCAGCGCAGCGCGCTGCTCGACGCGGCCCAGGCCGCCCTCGCGATGGTGCTGCGCCGCCACGAGCTCGCGACTCGACTCCTCGAAGAGCGCCGGGCCCACGTCGAGACGCTGAGCACGCGCGGCCCCACCGGCGCCTTCGATCCCCACGCCGAGCTGGTCCGCCAACGTCATTTGCAGGCCGTCCGACTCGAGATCGGGCGCCGCGAGACCCAGCTCGAGCGCCTCGACGAGGAGCTCAACGAGGCACGAGAGTCCGTCGCCGGTGCCCACCGCGAGCTCCGGGCGATGGAGATCCTGGAGGAGCGCGACCGCGACGTCTGGAAGGCCGAGGCGCGTCGCCTCGAGCAGCTCGAGGCCGACGAACGCAACGCCCAGCGATTCGAGAGAGATTGAGCGTCAGACCGCCTTGCGCAGCTTCTTGCGCAGGAACTTGACCGCCTCGGAGTGGAGCTGGGAGATGCGCGACTCCGTCAGATCGAGGACGCGGCCGATCTCTTTGAAGTTCAGCTCGTTGTAGTAGTAGAGCGACATCACCAGCTTGAGCCGCTCGGGCATCGCGTCGAGGGCGACCACCAGCTCCCGGCGCAGCTCCTGGAAGAAGGTGTGACCGAAGGGATCCTCCGGGCGCGCGTTCGACAGCAGCTCCCAGGGCACCTCCGTCTGGTCGGCGGCGACGGCCCCCAGATCCTCGAGCGTCAGAAACGACACCTGTCCGCTCTCGGAGAGGATCTTCTCGACGTCCTTCTGGGAGAGGTTGGTGGCCTCGACGAGCTCGTCGATGCTGGGCGAGCGCCCCAGCTCGTTTTCGAGGTGCTGGCGCGCCGCGTCGATCTTGTTCGCCTTGCCCCGCGCCGTACGCGACATGAAGTCGTAGGAGCGGAGCTCATCGAGCATCGCCCCCTTGATGCGGAACTCGGCGAAGGACTCGAAGCGCACGCCCTTCGACGCGTCGAAATGGTCGATGGCGTGCAGCAGGCCGATGGTGCCCACCGACAGCAGGTCCTCGAGCTCCACCGAGCTGGGGAGCCGATGGATGAGCCGGTACCCGACCTTGCGCACCAGCGGGGCGTACTTGCGGACGAGCTCGTCCTTCTTCCGCGCCTGCTGGTGCTTCTGGTAGGCCTGGATACCGGTCTTCATGCGCTCGGTTGCAAGAGCCGCCGCCAGAAGAACTGCAGATTGCCGGATGGTGGGCGAGCGGCGGCCTCTTCGTCGAGGCGCTCCACCAGTCGGGTGATGCACTGCGCCGCCGGTCCGTCCGGGTACGCGTCCATCAACAGCTTGCGCTCGACCACCGCACGCCCCACCGCAGGATCGGTGAGGACGTGACCGAGATAGTCGATCGCCACGTCTTGCAGATACTCGTCGGCGACGGTCGTGAGGTGGCGGTAGACCCTCAGCGCCTCCTTGCGTGACTCCACCTGGTTCACGATGAGCTGGACTCGCTTCAGATCGTGCTGGCGTCGCATCACCTTGATCATCGCGTAGGCGTCGGTGAGCGACGTGGGCTGAGGCGTGGCGACCACGAGCACGTCCCGAGCCGCGGCGTTGAAGTAGAGGACGTTCTTCCCGATGCCCGCGCCGGTGTCGATGAGCAGCACATCGAAGGTGCGCTCGAGGTCGTCCAGGGCGCCCATGAGGTGGAGCACCTGCTCGTCACTGAGCAGGCTCATCTCCTGAACCCCAGAAGAGGCGGGGAGGACGGTGACGTTGGGGGGCCCCTCGATGAGCAGATCCTCGAGCTCGCACTCACCGCTGAAGAGCTGGGCCAGCGTCGCCTTGGGCGAGAGGCCCATGACGATATCGACGTTGGCGAGGCCCATGTCGGCATCGATCAGCAGCACCCGGCGGCCGATCGCGCCGAACCGCTGGGCGATGTTGCAGACGAGGCTCGTCTTGCCCACTCCGCCCTTGCCGCTGGTGATCGAGTATATCTGCATGGCGCCTACGCCGCCGGCGTCTCGGGTCATCATGCGCAGCGTGGATGCCTGGTCCATTCTCCCTCAGCCTCCCGGCGCGCCTGATCGATACTATCCCGCGGCGCACGCGGCGAGCAAAAACAGGCGAAATCGTTCACTTATGAGGCCAACGCCACGCCAGCCCGCTCGGCGGCGGCGGCGACGATGCGGGCGGCGACGCGCGCGCCGTCGGCCAACTCGATGTCCTCGGGCACCCGCTGACCGTTGGTGATCCAGGCGAGGGGCTTCGCGGCGCGGCGCGCCAGGGTGTAGATGGTCCCCGGGGCGTCGGTCTCGTCGGTCTTCGTCACGCAGAGCGCGTGCGGATTGAGGTCGGCGAAGGCGTCCACCGTCGCGAACAGGTCGCGCTCGCGGGTGCTGGCGGCGAGCGTGAGCACCAGGTCGCCCCCCCACGCTGGCGGGAAGAAGCGCGCCAACGCGTTGACCTGGTCTGCGGCCCGTGGGTTGCGCCCCGTGGTGTCGACGAGGACCAGCCGAGCGTCTGCGAGCTCGTCGAGGACCGCCGGCAGATCCTCCGGCTTCTTCACCACCCGCAGCGGGCACTCCAGGATGTCGGCGTAGCGCGCGATCTGCTCGACGGCGGCCATCCGGAAGGTGTCGACCGTCACCAACGCGGTCGGGATGCCCTCGACGAGCGCGGCGTGGGCCGCGACCTTCGCGATCGTGGTCGTCTTGCCGACGCCGGTGGGTCCGACGAAGGCCAGCACGCGGCGCTGGCCGTCCCGCGGCATCAGGTCTCCGGTGCAGCGCAGATCCTCCGCGAGCGCCCCTCCGAGGGCGGCGAGCAAGTCGCCGTCCTCGCAGGTCGCGCCGGGCACGGTCCGCACCGCGTGGCGCGCCAGCTCGTGGGCGTGAGCGTCGCTGATGCCCGCGGCGACCAGGCGAGCGCGCAGCGTCGATACGGCGGACGGGTCCTCCCGCTGGAGCAACCCGCGAATCTCCCCGAGGTGCGTCCGCAGCTCCCCCACCGCCGCCTCGATGGCCCCGAGGTCCGGCGTGGTCTCGAGGCCGTCCACCGCGTCTCGCACCGCCGTGAGGTCACAGCGCAGCGCCTCCAGCGGATCGATGACCAGCGCGACGGGCTCCACCGGCTCCGGCGGCTGGGTCGTCCCCCGCAGGGCCGCGATCTCCTGGCGCAAGGCGGCGATCTCCTCGGCCTCCCGCGCAGCCTGCGCGTCCGCTTCGCGCTCGGCCTTCAGCGCGTCGAGCTCCGCGCGGAGCACGTCCAGCTCCCTCGACCGAACGGGCATCGGCGCGGCGGGCGCCGGGGCGGGTGCCGAGGCGGGTGCCGAGGCGACCGGCTTGGCCGGCGCCGGTCGCTGCGACTCCCGCATCTGGCGTGCGAGCCAGGCAGCGCGCTCGGCGAAGCTCCCGTTGGGGTTGGCGTTGCGCGCATAGGCGGCGCTCGCCCCCCGCGCCCCGCCCATCGCCGGCGGCAGCGCCGGGAGCTCGTCGACGGCTTCCCCACAGGCGGTGATCTCGACGAAGCGTCCGCGGTGGTCCGATCCGCGACGCGTGCTGACGATCACCGCGTCGGCCCCCAGCGCGAGCTTCAGCTTCTGCACGGCATCCGACATCGTGCGACCGCGAAAGGTGTGCGAAGCGTCCATGGAGTTCTCCGTCATTCAGGTCAGGCCATCGTCGACTGGAAGCTGCCGACGGCGGCTCCCGCTGGCATCGCTGCCGGCACCAGGCCCGCCCCGACCTCTGCGTCGGCGGTCACCTGGGTGCCCGCGGCCACCTCCTTGTGGGAGATGACCACCAGCGTGGGTACGAAACGGGCGATCAGGTTGCGCACGGGGCGGCGGAGCTCCGGCGCCACGAGCAGGACGGGCATGTAGCCCATCATCGATTGCTGGTTCATCTGCTCTTCGAGCTGCCGCAGGAGCTGCTCGGCGATGGAAGGGTCGATCGTCAGGTGGAAGTCGCCGTCGATCTGCTGAATCGAGCCCCGCAGATGCTCCTCGAGCCGAGCGTCGACGGTGATCACGTGCACCTGGCCGTCCTCGCCGCGGGTGCGACTGGAGATGTACTTCGCCATCCGCTGCCGCACGAACTCGGTGAGGATGTCGGGGTTCTTCGTCAGGTGGATGTGGTCCGACAGCGACTCGAGGATGGTGCGCAGATCGCGCACGCTCATGCTCTCGCGCAGCAGGTTCTTCACGACCCGCAGCACATCCCCGAGCTGGAGCTTGTCCGGGATCAGGTCCTCGACCACCTTGGGCGCCTGCTTGGCGAAGATGTCGAGCAGCTCCTGGAGCTCCTGGCGGCCGACGAGATCGGCGGCGTTCTCCTTGAGCACCTCGCTGAGGTGGGTCGCCATCACGGTCGCGCAGTCGACGACGGTGTAGCCGAGCTGCTCCGCCTTGTCCCGCTGGTCATTGGCGATCCACGTCGCCGGCAGACCGAAGGCGGGCTCGACGGTGGCCACGCCGGGGATCTCGTCGACGACCTCCCCCGGGTTCATCGCCAGGACGCGGTCGGCCATCAGGTCTCCGCCGGCGGCCTCGACGCCCTTGATGAGCAGCGAGTAGCCGCCCGGCGGGAGCTGGAGGTTGTCGCGGATGTGGACCGGTGGCACGACGATGCCGAGCTGGCTGGCGAACTGCCGGCGGATGCTCTGGATGCGGTCGAGCAGCTCCCCGTCCTGGCCCCGGTCAACCAGCGGGATCAAGCCGTAGCCGACCTCGAGCTCGAGGAGATCGATGGGCAGCAGGCTCTCGATACGCTCCTGCTCGGTCATCTCCGGCGCGCCCGGCTCGTCGCCGATGGCCCCCGGCAGCCCGGCCGGCCCCGGCGCGCCGTCGGAGGCGCGCGTCTCGCCCACCTCGACCGGAGTGCTGCGCGCGGCGAGGAGCATCATCCCGGCGATCGCCATGAAGACGAGGAGCGGCATCCCGGGCAGCAGGCCGAAGCCCAGGAGGATGGCCGCCACCATCAGGAGGACGCGACGCGTCGAGAAGAGCTGGGAGATGAGCTGCGTGCCGAGGTCCGAGTCGCTCGAGGCCCGCGAGACGATGATCCCCGCCGCGGTCGAGATGACCAGCGCCGGGATCTGCGAGACGAGGCCATCACCGACGGTCAGGATGGTGTAGGTCGCCGCCGCTTCCGCGGCGGGCAGCCCGTGCTGCGTCATCCCGATGACGAAGCCGCCGATGATGTTGATGACCGTGATGAGGATGCCGGCGATCGCGTCACCTCGAACGAACTTCGAGGCGCCGTCCATGGAGCCGTAGAAGTCGGCTTCGCTCTCGATCTTCTTGCGACGGGCGCGGGCCGTGTCCTCGTCGATCAGGCCGGCGTTGAGATCGGCGTCGATCGCCATCTGCTTGCCGGGCATGGCGTCCAGCGTGAAGCGCGCGCCGACCTCCGCGATACGCCCGGACCCCTTGGTGATGACGACGAAGTTGATGATGACCAGGATGGTGAACACGATGATGCCCACCACGTAGCTGCCACCCACGACGAAGCGGCCGAAGGTGGAGATGATCTGCCCCGCCGCCTGCTCACCCTCGTGCCCCTGCAGGAGGATCAACCGAGTCGAGGCGATGTTCAGCGTCAGCCGAAAGAGCGTGGAGACCAGCAGCATCGCCGGGAAGGCGTCGAAGTCCAGCGGCTGCTTCATGTGCAGCGAGACGACCAGCACCGTCATCGCCAGCGTGATGTTGAGCGCCAGCAAGATGTCGAGCAAGAACGTCGGCAGCGGCAGCACCATCAGCAGGAGCAGCCCGACGACGGCCCCCGTGAAGATCATGTTCCCGTGACGAGCCCCGAAGGTCTCCATCAGGCGACCTCTCGGGCCTGGGCGGCGCGGCGCGCGCGGGCCGCTTCAGCCCGCGGATCGACCGGCTTGGGCGCCTTGCCCTGGAGCCGCATTCGATAGACGTAGGCCAGCACCTCGGCGATGGCGCGGTAGAACTCGGATGGTACTCTTCTCCCCACCTTCACGGTCCGATACAAGCCTCGTGCCAACGGCTTGTTTTCGACCATGGGGACGCCGTTCGCCTTGGCGACACGCCGAATCTGGAACGCGATGAGGTCTGCGCCCTTCGCCACCACCACCGGCGCCTCGTCAACCCCCTGGCGGTATCGCAGCGCCACCGAGAAGTGCGTCGGGTTGTTCACCACGACGTCGGCGTTGGGCACCTCCGCCATCATGCGCTGGTTCGACATATCCATCGCCCGCTTGCGCATCTGGCCCTTCACGTGCGGGTTGCCCTCGTACTCCTTCTGCTCGTCCTTCACCTCCTTCTTGGTCATCTTCATCTTCTCCTCCATCACGTACTTGTTCCAGGCGTAGTCGGCGATGGCGACGACGATGAGGACGAGGCTCACGTTGAGGAGGACCGAGAGGCAGCGGTCGAGCAGGTACTGGATCCCGGTGACCAGCGGCAGCGTAGAGATGACGGCTATCTGACGCCCATCCCCCGAGACCGTCATGTAGATGACGATCGCGACGACGGCGATCTTCGCCACGCTCCCCACGAGCTGCCCGACCGCCGACTTATTGAAGAAGGTCGAGAAGAACTTGGTGAAGAAGTTGAGCTTGTTGAGGTCCGGGGTCATCGGCTTCATCGTCATGAGCCACCCGACCTGCGCGACGTTGCCCAGCACCGCCACCAGGACGATAGCGGCGACCAACGGCGCCAGGGCCATCGCGATCTCGAGGAGCGTCCCCCGCAGGAGCAGCATCATGGTCGTCGCGTCGACCTCCCCTTGCTGGCGCAGCCCGAAGAAGTGCCCCGTGAAGCGGGCCATCATGTCGAAGAGGTCGTCGCCGTAGACCCAGAAGTAGGCCAACGCGCAGAAGAGCACCAACACCGAGATGGCGTCGCGTGAGCGGGCGACGTCGCCCTTCTCACGGAACTCTTCCCGCCGTTTCTCAGAGGCGTCTTCTGTCTTTTCTCCGGCGTCGTCTTCCGCCAACCGTGGCCCCCTTTCTGGCGGAGCCCTCAAGCAAGCGGTGCGCCACTCGCTTGAGGCGGCCCGCCTGTGAGACACCTGAGCCCCGTTGTCTGGAGATTCGTAGATGAACCCGATCCGGTGGTTCGCGACCGGCGAAGCGCGTCCGCCCCTGGAGATCCCCGCCGGCCAGGTCGTCGGGACCTACCGTCGGATCCAGTGGCGCGTCTTCCTGTCGCTGCTCTTCGGCTACGCCTTCTTCTACACCTGCCGCCTCAGCCTCTCGGTGGCCAAGAAGCCGATGCTCGACGCTGGCGTCGTGACGGTGGACGAGCTGGGGTTGATCGGCTCCGCCCTCTTCTTCACCTACGCCTTCGGCAAGTTCACCAACGGCTTCCTCGCCGACCACGCCAACATCCGCAAGATGATGTCCTTCGGGCTGCTGGTCTCGGCGCTGTTGAACCTGACCTTCGGCTCGATGGAGAACGCCACCTTCTTCATCGCCCTGTGGGGGCTCAACGGGTGGTTCCAGTCGATGGGCTCGGCGCCTTCGGCTGTCTCCATCTTCCAATGGTTCCAGCCGAGCAAGCGCGGGCGCTTCTACGGCGCCTGGGCGGGATCCCACAACATCGGCGAGGGCATCACCTTCGTGGTCACGACCAACCTCGTGGCCTGGCTCGGCTGGCGAGCCGGCTTCATCGCCCCCGGCGTGATGTGCGCGATCGTCGCGGTGGCGTTGTTTTTCCTGCTCTCCGACCGTCCGGCCGCCGCCGGGCTACCGCCGCCCGCGGACCTCTTCGACGAGGCCGACCAGAAGTCGGCGAAGAAGCCCAGCCTCCGCTCCCAGCTCGGGGTCCTGCGCATGCCCGTCGTGTGGCAGCTCGGCATCGCGTGCGCCTTGATGTACGTCTCGCGCTACGCCATCAACTCCTGGGGCGTCCTCTACCTCGAAGCCGCGAAGGGCTACTCCACCTCCGCGGCCGGCTTCGTCATCGGGGTCTACCCGGTGCTCGGCCTCGCTGGCGCGGTCCTCTCGGGGGTCATCTCCGACAAGCTCTTCGACGCCGACCGCCACTTCCCTACCCTGATCTACGGCCTGTGCAACGTCGGCGGCATGACGCTGCTCTTCTTCGGCCCCGGCGGCGTGTACGACTACCTGGCGATGGGCATCTTCGGTTTCGGCATCGGTGGGCTCATCGTGTTCCTCGCGGGCCTCACGGCCGCCGAGTACTGCCCGCGCGACGCCGTCGGCGCGGTCAAGGGGCTCATCGGCCTGTTCTCCTACCTGGCCGCGGCCCTCCAGGAGTACCTCAGCGGCGTGCTCATCGAGACCACCGGGAGCGGGGCGACGGCCCAGTACGACTTCTCCGCGGTCTTCTGGCTGTGGATCGGCGCCGGCATCCTGTCGGTGCTGGTCGCCCTCAGCGTGAAGTTCACGGCGGGCTCACCGGTAGAGGTGGGCTGAGTCTTAGAGTTTCGGCGCGGGCGGGCGCGACAGCTCGATGTGATCGTCCGCCTCGAGACGCTCGCGGGCCATCGCCGTGACGCGGTCGCGCGAGCTCGGGAAGCGGCGCATGGTCTCCTCGAAGCGCTCGACGGCGAGGGCGAAGCAGGTCAGCGGCGTGATCGCCTCGACGGTCGCGGTCGCGACGCGGTCGAAGACCAGCGACACCTCGCCGAAGACCTCACCAGGACCCAGCGCCGCGATCACGTGCTTGTCGTCGACGTCGCCGTGCCAGACGTGGGCCATCCCCGAGGCGATGATGCACAGAGCCTTGCCCGCCTCACCTTCACGAACGGCGAGCGTCCCCTCGGCGAAGGTGATCGCCAGGCATTGCTCGAACAGCGCCGCGCGCTCCGGCTTGCCGATCCCACCGAAGACCGAGCCGGGGCCCATGAGCTGCGAGACCAGGCGCTCGCGCGTGACCTCGCGCAGGGAGGGGTAGACGCCGGGCATACGCCGAGCCAGCTCGGCCAGGGCGCCGGGGGACATCTCCAGGGCCGCGACCTCGCCGCGGGCGTAGACCGACGCCGTCCGCGCGGTCCCGGTCAGCGCGGCGATCTCGCCGACGACGCTCCCGGGCGGAATGATCGCGAGCTCCCCCACCCCAAGGCGGCGCACTCGCGCGTCGCCTCGAAGCAGGACGTAGACGGTGTCGTCTCCGGTGCCCTCGGCGATGATCGATTCGCCGGCGGCGTAGCGACGTGTGGGCGCCCGCTGAACAAAGGCGAGCAGCGCGTCCCCCCCCGCTTCGCCGGAGCCCCCCCGCGCCGCGAAGGCGCACGCGACCGAGTGAGCCTCGGCGCGATATCCACCATCGTCGAGGAAGCGGACCGCGCGGATGCAGGCGCCGAGATGGCGCGGATAGCGCCGATAGGTCTCGAGCGCCTGCTCGGCTTCGGCGAACGTGACTTTGGACAAGGCAGCTCCGAGGCGATGCTCGCCCCGGAGTCTAGGACGCTGCGGCAGACAAAGCGACCAAGTGATGTGCGTGCCCGCCGGCCGAGTTCAAGGCGCGAAACCGTAGCGATATCGGAAGGCTTCGCAACGCCGAAATCGGTTGGGTGCAAATCCCAGATCTGCGGTCGTCTTTGGAGAGGCTGCCAGCTTTCAGCACTCAGCCGTCAGTTTGCTCAAAGGACCTTGACCTTCGACGCTATCCAGAATTGACCCACCTCTGCTTGTGAAAACTGGACCACCGCCCACGAGGCTGGCTTGACGGCGACGGACCTGGTTGAGATGAGCAGGAGTGCCGATGGTGCGCAGGTGTTGCGTTGCACGCCCCACGACCGACTTGTTGCACGAAGGCGCGTCACGACGTCGCTTCCTTGGCCTCTGGGTCGGAGCAAGTGCCCAGGACCTTACCCCTCGCCGTCGACACCGGCTCTTGGCGTTTCGTGGGCGTGACCGCCGCTGACGGCGACGGGCAGGGACGCGGTTTCTGGGTGGGTCAGTTTTGGCGAGCGCAAATGGGTCAGTTCTGCCAAGCATCGAAGCCTTGACACCGTGAAGAACTCCCGGAAACTCCAAGTGTGGCGCAAAGCACACGAGCTGGTGGTCGACGTGTACGAGGCCACACGATCGTTTCCTCGTGAGGAACTCTACGGGCTGACAAGCCAGCTCCGGCGCAGCGCCGTGTCGATACCGTCGAATATCGCCGAGGGATGTGGACGAAACACCGACGCCGACTTCGCTCGATTCCTCGATATCGCGATGGGCTCGGCCAGCGAACTTGAGTACCAGCTACTACTCTCCGCGCAACTCCAGATGCTGGGCAGTCCCATTCACCAACGTCTCGACGCGGCCACCACGGAAGTCAAGCGCATGCTGGCGTCGTTGCTTGCGCGGCTGAGAGCTGACCGCTGAGTGCTGAAAGCCCTCCACACTCCCTCCGTCAGAATCGGGATATGCACCCAAATCGGTTGGCGGGCGCGTGCAGCGCGCCGCGTCGCGACTCTGCCGCAGCGTCCAAGGACACTGCGGCACAGATGGCGACCGAGCGATAGCGGTCTGCGCCGACGATTCGGTGCAACGCTTGGGGGGTAGGAGGTCTCGTGGGAGGGGGAGCCTCAGCCCCCGGCGGCCTCGAGCTGCACGTCCAGCATCAGGAACGTCCAGTCGATGACGCCCACGGTGTCGCCATCGTCGTTGGTGTAGTCGTCCTCGAAGTCGCCCTGCGGGATGTACGCCGAGAACCCGGCGACCAGCTTCGCCCCCTTGACCAGCGGCACCGCGTAGACCGCGTCGAGCTCGATGGCGACCTGCCCCGAACGACCGTTGGCGTCGTCGGCGGCGAGCATGAAGTCGTGGACGGCGAGGGAGAGGGTGCCGGGGCCGACCTTGCCCTTGTTCTTCACCGCGATGTCGATCAGGCCGCCGCCCGCGGTGTGCTTGGGCACCGCCAGGAAGCGATCGAAGTACCCGTAGAACTTGTGGTTCGTCGCGAAGAGCGTATCGAAGGCCTTGGTCTTCTCGTCGGCGTGGTCATCGTCGCCGCTCAGGAAGTCGATCCAGAGCGTCGGCGTGAAAGCGGGCCCGGCCTTGTACCCGGCCCGAACGCCGGCCATGTACGCGAAGTGGTCGGTGCCGGCCTGGGCATAGGCCTCCACGCGCCATTGCAGATCACCCTTCGTCGACTTCACGTGCACGCCGCCGGTGAAGCGATCCTTGTCGTCCTGCACCATCCGGTCCTCCTCGTGGACGAGGCGGTTGGTCTCGAGGATGAGCGGGACGGCGAGGCGCATCGAGTCCATCAAGAACGCCGTGTGAGCGACGAAGAGGTCGCGGCTGTCGCCGTCGGGGACCCGCGACGCGAACAAGGTCGCCTTCATCTTCTTGGTGTCGTGACCGATGCGGATGCCGTCGAAGGCGCGCCCCTGCTGGGTCCAGTTCACCGATCCGATGAGGCGCTGGCCGTCGAGGGCGAGCTCCTGCCGACCCGCGCGCAGCCACCACTCGCCCTCGCCGAGCTGCAACCAGCCCTCGTGGACGTCGATCGCGTCGGCCTGGAAGTCCCCGAGCGTGTTGCCCTCGCTCCCCCAGCGGCGCACGTCCTGCACCGCGAACCGCGCCTTGAGCTTCTCCCCCTTGAGGTTGAGCCAGGCCCGAGTGCGCTGCGTCACGATGTGGTCGCTCCCCATGGCACCAGCCTTCAGGTGGTCCCCGGCCAGGGACGCCTCGCCGCGCGGTCGAACCTGCACCCCGGGCTGGACCGTGGCGGGCGCCATGAGCGCGGAAACGAGCAATAGACCAATCGCGGACATAGAGAGCCTCCTGGGAATGTGTGGCGCGGTGGGCAGGCAATCACCGTGCCACTCCTCCGTGACTCGACCTCGAAGGCGCTGTAACGAGCCACAGACGACCCTTCGCGCGATTGGCGAGGTGAGCGTCGATCTCCCGCACCGGCCCGAAGACCCGTGGGTTCTAGTTACCGACTCGTATCACGGGCGCGTTACCGCGTTACCGGTTTGTGAATTCGGCCCTCGACGGCCTGGCCCCGAACCGGGACCTCCGGGGACAGGCCTGCGGCCGGAGACCTCGTGGGCGCCCGCCGCCCCGTGGCGATAGACCAGCTCCCCGCCCCGGTACCCCGTGCGTGCGCCGAGGCCCGCCGTGAGCAGCGCCAGAGCCGTCGCCGCGAGGGTCAAGACGAAGGCTCGCTGCTTCATCGCCAGGGCCGCGATGAGCAGCCCCAGCCCGAGAAACGCCGCCAGGAGGAAGAGCTGGGCGGCGTCCTCGTGGGTGTCGATGGGGCCGCGGCCCGTGACGCGCTCGACCTGCCGGCCGTCACGCTCTCCGGTGATGGTCGCCGTCACCGCGGAGCCGACAAGGAGCACCTGGAGACCGATGACGAGCAGCCAGGCGCCGCGTCCGGCTCGTCTCTTTCGGACGAGCCACGCCAGCCCGCCGACCAGGAAGGGCAGCAGCACCGAGAGGCCCAGCGGGAGGTGCACGAAGGGCGGGTGGAGCGGGAGATCCACGCGGGGCCCCTACGCGGCGTGCATCTGGTCCAGCTCCTCGCTGGTCAGGAGCTTGTGGGCCAGCGAGAAGACCACCACGTCCTCGCGGTAGATGTGGAGGCGCAGGTCCTCGACGAGCGTCCGTCCCTGCCGAATCGCGGCGTCGATGACGTAGTGCTGCGACGCCTCGTCCGGCAACCGCGGCGCGATGCGGAAGAAGTTCGTCATCACCGCAGAGATCTGCAGGAACTCCGCGTGGTCGCCGCGCAGGACGTCGATCGCCGTCGTCGGCTGAGGCCCCTTGCTGTGCTCGCCGCTCTCCAGGAACCGCTGCGCGAGCAACGGGAAGAGCAGCTTCTCCTCCCGACGGTTGTGGGGCAGGACGAGCTTCTCGAGGATGCCGAAGAACTTCACCAGCTCGTCGTGGATCTCACCACTCGGGCCGTGCTGCCGGAGCCGGTCGAGGGCGTCCTCGAAGGCTTGCAGAGCCTCGACGCACTGCTCGTGTTCGTCCCGAAGCGCCTGCAGGAAGGGGTGCATCTCCTCGTAGGGCACCGCTTGACCCTCCCCCGGGGGGGCGTAGGCGTCGGGCGGGTCCATCGGGGAGAGGTCCTCGTCGATCTCGCCCTTCTCAGCGTTGCGCCGGATCCGGTCCCGCTTGTCGTCGATTTGCACGAGCGTCATTTTCAGTCCCTCTTTTTTCACGGGCCCGAATACTCGTCGTTTCTGGGGTTTCGCGGCAAGCCCCACGCGCCCGGAAGTCACTCGTAATCGCTCCGTAAGTGGGCTGTAAGCGGGGCCATGTACTTCCTCAAACACGGAACAAAACTGGCTGAGTGCAGCCCCGCCGAGAGCGGCGGAAGAAGGAGCGATTCGACGATGCGCCCGATTGAGATCGATCTCGGTGCCGGCACGACGATCCCGGCACGGCCTCTCGGCATCCTCTTGATGGCGTCGGTGACGGCGGCCTTTCTCCTCAGCCCGGGAGACGCCCAGGCGAAGTCCGGCAAGGAGGTCTTCACCACGGTCTGCGTCGCCTGCCACACGGTGGGCGGCGGCAAGCTCGTCGGCCCCGACTTGCTCGGTGTCACCGAGCGGCGCGACGCCGACTGGCTGTACGACTTCATCAAGTCTCCGGCGGCCCTCATCAAGGCGGGCGACAAGCGCTCGATCGCGATGGTCAAGGCCTTCGGCGGCGTCGTCATGCCCGACCAGACGCTCAGCGACGCCGAGATTCGCGCGGTCCTCGACTACACCAAGCAGCGCCCGGCCGGCGCCAAGGCCAAGGCCCCGGCGCCCAACAAGGCCACCCCGGAGCAGATCCTCCGCGGTCAGCGGATCTTCCAGGGTGAGGAGTCCCTCGCCAACGGCGGTCCCTCCTGCATCTCGTGCCACGACGTGACGGCCGACGCGATCATCGGCGGCGGCATCCTGGCGCCGGAGCTCACGACGGTCTTCGGCCGCCTCGGCGGCGACTGGGTCCGGGTCGTCCTCGGCAGCCACCCCTTCCCGGTCATGCAGCAGGCCTACAAGGACCATCCCTTCCAAGAGGACGAGGTGACGGCCATCGTCGGCTTCCTCGAGTCCGTCAGCGCCACCCAGCGCAACCACATGCCCAAGGACACCGGGATCATGCTCGCCATCAGCGGCGTGGTCGGCGTCATCATCCTGCTCCTCTTCTACTCCTTCGTCTGGGGACGTCGACGCCGCGGCTCCGTCAACCAGGCCATCTACGACCGCCAGGTCAAGTCCAGCTAAGCGCCTCGTAGAACAGTAAACGCATACATCCACGCAGCCCCGACAGAAGCTAAGGACGGGAAATCACGATGGGTTGGATCAAAGACATCATCTCCCCCCAGACCCGCAAGTGGGAGGAGTTCTACCGCAACCGTTTCCAACACGATCGCATCGTGCGCAGCACCCACGGCGTCAACTGCACCGGTGGTTGCTCGTGGCAGGTCCACGTCAAGGACGGGATCGTCACTTGGGAGACGCAGCAGATCGACTACCCGCTGCTCGAGGACAGCCTCCCGCCCTACGAGCCCCGGGGCTGCCAGCGCGGCATCTCGTACTCCTGGTACCTGTACAGCCCGCTGCGCATCAAGTACCCGCTGATCCGCAGCGCGCTCCTCGACGCCTGGCGCGCCAAGAAGCGCGAGCACGGCGATCCCATGAAGGCGTGGGAGGCCCTGCAGGCGGACGAGAAGGCGCGCAAGGCCTACCAGTGGGCCCGCGGCAAGGGCGGCTTCCGGCGCGCCCATTGGGACGAGATCCTCGAGCTCGCCGGCGTCGCGAACATCCGTACGGCGCGGGACTACGGCCCCGACCGGGTCGTCGGCTTCTCCCCGATCCCGGCGATGTCGATGCTGAGCTACGCCGCCGGAGGCCGCTTCCTGCAGCTCTTCGGCGGGCTCAACCTGAGCTTCTACGACTGGTACTGTGACCTGCCCACGGCGTTCCCCGAGATCTGGGGTGAGCAGACCGACGTCTGCGAGAGCGCCGACTGGTACAACTCGAAGATGATCGCCGACATGGGCGCGTGTCTGAACATGACGCGTACCCCGGACTGCCACTTCTTCGCGGAGTCCCGACACAACGGCACCAAGGCGGTGGTCTTCGCCCCCGACTTCAGCCAGGTCTCGAAGTACGCCGACCAGTGGGTCCCGATCCACGCCGGCAGCGATGGCGCCTTCTGGATGGCCGTGACCCACGTCATCCTCAAGGAATTCCACCACGACAAGAAGACCGAGTACTTCCTCGACTACATCAAGAAGCACACCGACAGCCCCTTCCTGGTGCGCCTCGAGAAGGACGGCGAGAACTTCAAGCCGGGCCAGATGGTCCGCGCCGGTGACGTCGCCCAGTTCAAGGACATCCCCAACGGGGATTGGAAGTTCCTGAACATCGACGCCCAGTCCGGCCGGCTGGTGGTGCCCAAGGGCAGCTCCGGCTCCCGCTGGGACGACCAGCAGGGCAACTGGAACACCAAGCACGAGAACATCGTCGACGACCAGCCCTACGACCCGGTCCTCACCCTGCTCGACCGCTCCAGTGAGGTGGCCCTCACGCAGTTCACCGAGTTCGGCCTCGACTCCCATGTCCACCGCGGCGTGCCGGCGATGCAGCTCGACACCGTCGATGGCCCGGTGATGGTCACCACCATCTACGACCTCATCATGGGTCAGTACGGCGTCAATCGCGGTCTGCCGGGGGCCTACCCGAAGGACTACACCGACAAGGACGCCGCCTACACCCCGGCTTGGCAGGAGATCTTCACCGGGGTCGACTCCAAGACCGTCCTGCAGTTCGCCCGCGAGTGGGGGAACACCGCGGAGGTCACGGAGGGCAAGTGCATGATCATCATCGGCGCCGGTATCAACCACTGGTACCACGCCAACCTGATGTATCGTGCCGGTGCCATGGCCCTGATGCTCTCGGGCTGTGTCGGCAAGAACGGCGGTGGGCTCAACCACTACGTCGGCCAGGAGAAGCTCGCCCCCGTCGACTCGTGGGGTGCCATCGCCTTCGGCAAGGACCACCACAACGCGGTGCGGCTCCAGCAGGCGCCGATCTGGCACTACATCAACACCTGCCAGTACCGCTACGACGGCCAGTTCTCGCGCTACAACACGGTGCCGGACAACAAGTGGACCCGTCAGCACACGGCCGACACCATCTTCAAGTCCGTGCGCATGGGCTGGATGCCCTTCTACCCCCAGTTCGAGCAGAACACGCTCGAGCTGACGAGGGAGGCGCGCAAGGCCGGAGCCACCGACGACGCGGGCATCCAGGACTACGTCCTCGAGAAGCTCAAGTCGAAGAAGCTCAAGTACGCCATCAGCGACCCCGACAACGCGAAGAACTTCCCGCGCGTCTGGTACATCTGGCGCGGCAACGCGATCATGGGTTCGATGAAGGGGCACGAGTACTGCCTCAAGCACTACCTCGGCACCCACTCGAACGCGATCGGGAAGGACTCCGACGAGCGTCCCTCGGACGTCAAGTGGCACGACGTCGCGCCCACCGGGAAGATGGACCTCATCATCAACCTGAACTTCCGGATGGACTCGTCGGCGCTCTACTCCGACATCGTTCTGCCCGCCGCCTCCTGGTACGAGAAGGCGGACATGAACAGCACCGACATGCACTCCTTCATCCACCCGCTCTCGGCGGCGATCCCGCCGGTCTGGGAGTCCAAGACCGACTGGGACATCTTCCGCAGCCTGGCTCATGCCACCAGCGAGGCGGCCAAGAAGTACTTCCCCGATCCGCAGATCGACGTCATCACGGGTCCCATCGCCCACGACTCCGTCGGGGAGATCTCCCAGCGGACGGTGAAGGACTGGTACCTCGGCGAGTGCGAGGCCATCCCCGGCAAGACGATGCACAAGCTCGGCGTGGTCCACCGCGACTACACCAAGCTCTACGACAAGTTCATCACCCTCGGTGACAACATCAAGAAGAAGGGGTTGGGTGCCCACGGCAACCACTTCATGTGCGAGGACGCCTACGACGAGATGGTGGTCTCGAACCACTTCCCCGTCGAGCGCCAGGACGGAAAGATCTATCCGTCGCTGAAGGAAGACGAGTGGGCCTGCAACGCCGTGCTCCACCTGTCGACCCTCACCAACGGGCAGCTCAACACGCGCGCCTACCGCAACATGGAGAAGAAGAGCGGCCTCGAGCTCGAGCACCTCGGCAAGGGCGGCGAGGACGTGCGCATCCGCTACGCCGACCTGCAAGCGCAGCCGCGTCGCTACAACACCTCGCCGCTGTGGTCGGGGCTGATGAACGAGGGGCGCGCCTACTGCGCCTACACCTACAACGTCGAGCTGCGGATCCCCTGGCGTACCCTCACCGGACGCCAGCACTTCTACCTCGACCACGAGATGTACCTCGCCTATGGCGAGAACCTCCCCACCTACAAGCCGTCGCCGAAGCCGGCGGCCTACGGTGACCTGAAGGAGACGCTGAAGTCCGGCGAGGCGCGGATCCTCAACTGCCTGACGCCCCACGGCAAGTGGCACATCCACTCCACCTACATGGAGAACCACCGGATGTTGACGCTGTCCCGCGGGTGCGAGCCGTGCTGGCTCAGCGAGCCCGACGCGGAGGCCCTCGGCATCAACGACAACGACTGGGTCGAGGTCTACAACGACCACGGCGTCTACTGCGCCCGAGCGGCGGTCAGCGCGCGCATCCCCCCGGGGGTGTGCATCGTCTACCACGTGCCCGAGCGAACCGTCGGCATCCCCAAGTCCCAGGTCCGCGGGAACAAGCGCGCCGGCGGACACAACAGCTTCACCCGCATCCACCTCAAGCCGAACTTCATGGCCGGCGGGTACGGACAGTTCAGCTACCACTTCAACTACTGGGGGCCCATCGCGCCCAACCGGGACACGCACGTGACCGTCAAGCGCATGGACAAGGTGATCTTCTGATGAAGAAGTCCCCCCACCAACCCAGCGTGACACACCAGAAGCGGCGCCGAAGCCGGCACTCCGAGGAGGCCTGACATGGATATTCGTTCACAGGTGTCGATGGTTTTCCACCTCGACAAGTGCATCGGCTGCCACACGTGCTCCGTCGCATGTAAGAACATTTGGACGGACCGCAAGGGCGCCGAATACATGTGGTGGAACAACGTCGAGACCAAGCCCGGGACCGGCTACCCGGGGAAGTGGGAGAACCAGGAGATCTACAAGGGTGGCTGGGAGAAGACCGGCGACTCCATCGATCTCAAGGGCGCCGGCAAAAAGAAGGGCCTGGCGAACATCTTCCACAACCCGTCCCTGCCGGTGATCGACGACTACTACGAGCCGTTCACCTACAAGTACCTCGACCTGATCGAGGCCCCCGCCGGCGATGACCAGCCGACGGCGCGCCCCATCTCGATGATCACCGGCGAGCCGATGGACATCAAGATGGGTCCCAACTGGGACGACGACCTGGGCGGCTCGCCGGACTACGCCCGCAACGATCCGAACTTCAAGGATCTGACCCCGGCGGAGCAGGACGCGATGTTCCAGTTGGAGCGTCTGTCCTTCTTCTACCTGCCGCGCATCTGCAACCACTGCCTCAACCCGGCGTGTGTGGCGTCGTGCCCCTCGGGCGCGATCTACAAGCGCGGCGAAGACGGCGTGGTGCTGATCAACCAGGAGGTCTGCCGCGCGTGGCGCATGTGCGTCACGGCGTGCCCCTACAAGAAGTCCTACTACAACTGGAACACCGGCAAGTCCGAGAAGTGCATCCTGTGCTACCCGCGCATCGAGGCGGGGCACGCGCCGGCGTGCATGCACTCCTGCGTGGGTCGCATCCGCTACCTCGGCGTGATGCTCTACGACGCCGACAAGATTCACGATGTCGCCAACGCCGATGACTCGCAGCTCGTCAACCGGCACCTCGACATCATCCAGGACCCCTTCGATCCGGCGGTCATCGCCTCGGCGAAGGCCAACGGTGTCGCCGACTCGACGATCGCCGCGGCCCAGAAGTCGCCCACCTACGCCTTCGTGAAGACCTGGGGTCTGGCGCTGCCGCTGCACCCCGAGTTCCGCACCGTCCCGATGCTGTTCTACGTCCCGCCGCTGTTGCCGGTGATGGCGTCGGTGCGCAAGGTCGACAACTCGGCGCAGTCCAACAAGATGAACGACATCGCGAAGTACTGGCCCGACAACTGGCTGTACGACACGAGCACGGAGGAGATCTTCGGCACCATCGACCAGTCGCGGATGCCGATGAAGTACCTCGCGGCCATGTTCAGCAACGGAGACACCTCCGAGGTCGAGATGCGGCTCAAGAAGCTGATGGCCGTTCGCATCCACCGGCGGCACAAGACGGTGGGTGACATCTCGGCTGAGAAGTCGGCCCAGGCCTTGGCCGCGGTGGGCCTCACCGAGCAGTTGGCCGACGACATCTACTACCTCACGGCCCTCGCCAAGTTCGACGATCGCTTCGCGATCCCGGCGGCGCACCGCGAGGCCGCCATCGAGATGCTCGAGTTCACCGGCGACGTGAAGGGGAACACCGGCTTCGGTTTCAAGGCCGACACCATGGTTCGGGGCTCCTGAGATGGGGGCGCGGACTCACTACACCCAGCTCGCCGCTCTGTTCGACTACCCGCAGAGCGACTACCCGGTGCTGGCTCGGGCGCTCCTCGCCCGGCTCGGCACGGACTACCCGGCGGCCAGCGAAGCCCTCGAGCTCTTCATCGGGCTCATCCCCGGGGATCCCGCGGGGCTCACGTCGGCGGAGGTGGACGAGGTCCAGGAGCTCTTCACGCGCTCCTTCCAGGTCCAGGCCGTCACCACCCTCGACGTGGGTTACATCGCCTTCGGTGACGACTACAAGCGCGCCGAGCTGCTCGTGAACCTCAAGCGGGAGCAGCGCGAGCTGGGCTTGGACAGCGGCGCCGAGCTCGCCGACCACCTGCCGAACGTCGTGCGACTCGTGGCCCTGTGGGCCGACGAGGAGATGTGCGAGGAGTTCGTCGACCTCATCCTCCACCCTGCCCTCGAGCAGATGGTCGAGGAGTTCCACAGCGAGCGCATCAAGGCGAGAAACGCCCTCTACAAGAAGCACTTCAAGACCCTCATCGTGACCTCCGAGCTCCGGTCCACGATGTACCAGCACGCCCTCAAGGCGCTCCTGGAGGTGGTCCGCACGGACTTCCGCCTCGAGGAGTGCCGCAAGCCGGAGAAAACGAGTGACTTCCTGCGGCACATCGGCCGCGAGATGGAGATCGAAGCCCGCGGCGCAGGACACAAGCCCTCAGCCGGTCTGAATCAGTCGCCGCAATCGTCGCAGTGCTCACCAGTGAGGATCTAAATGAACGCGCTCAACACATTCTTGTTCGTGGCGTTTCCCTACGTGGCGACCTTCGTCTTCGTCGTCGGCCTCATCTACCGGTACCGGCAGAAGGGCTTCACCGTCAGCTCGCTGTCCTCGCAGTTCCTCGAGGGCAAGAGCCTGTTCTGGGGCGTCATCCCCTTCCACTTCGGGCTGCTGGTCGTGCTCACGGGGCACCTCGTGGCGTTCCTGGTCCCCAGCGCCATCCTGGCCTGGAACGGGCACCCCGTCCGGCTCATCATCCTCGAAGTCACGGCCTTCATCTTCGGTCTGAGCATCCTGGTCGGCCTCGTCGGCCTCATCTACCGGCGGGCCACCCACCCCCGCATTCGCGCCGTGACGACCCGCATGGACTTCGTCATCGAGGGGCTGCTTCTGGCCCAGGTCGTGTTGGGCTGCTGGGTCGCCCTCGGCTTCCGCTGGGGCTCCTCCTGGTTCGCCGCCGACCTGACGCCCTACCTGTGGTCGCTGGTCGTCTTCTCGCCGAGCACCGAGGCGGTCTTCATGCTGCCCTGGGTCATCAAGTTCCACATCTTCGGCGCCTTCTTGCTGCTCTTCATGGTCCCCTTCTCGCGGCTCGCCCACATCTTCGTGGCGCCGCTCCACTACATCAGCCGGCCCTACCAGCAGGTGATGTGGAACTGGAACCGCAAGACCATCCGAGATCCGAACACGCCCTGGAGCGAGGCGCGCCCCAAGAACAACTGACGACCCTCCTCCCCGCCGGCGCAAACATCACAGACGTCACGACCGGCCCGCGAACAGACGGACCGAGAGACGAGAGAAGCACGTGAGCGAGAGACCCAATCCGGCCAGTAGACTCACCCGATGGGATCCCGAGGACGACCAGTTCTGGGAGTCCGAGGGGAAGAAGGTCGCCAACAAGAACCTCTGGATCTCGATCCCGAACCTCCTGCTGGGCTTCTCGGTCTGGATCTATTGGGGGATGGTCGCCAAGTACATCCAGAAGATTCACTTCGGGACCAACGGCGAGCTGTTCAACTTCACCTTCATGAACGACGGCCAGCCGTACGAGGACAAGGCCTACCGGGCGCTCCTGTTCACCCTGCCCGCCGTCGCCGGCCTGGTCGGCGCGACGCTGCGCATCCCGAACTCGTTCATGATCGCCATCTGCGGCGGCCGGAACGTGAAGTTCATGACCACCCTGCTGCTGATCCTGCCCGCCCTCGGCGCAGGCATCGGTCTGCAGAGCCAAACCACCCCCTTCTACGTCTTCATCCTCCTGGCGTGTCTGTCGGGGGTTGGCGGCGGCGCCTTCGCCTCGTCGATGTCCAACATCAGCTTCTTCTTCCCCAAGCGCATGCAGGGCCTGGCCCTCGGACTCAACGCGGGCCTCGGCAACCTCGGCGTCAGCGTCATGCAGTTCCTCATCCCCTGGGTCATCACCTTCGGCCTCTTCGGTTCGCTGGGCGGTGATCCCTACGAGTACATGGTGAAGGGGCAGGCCGCGTCGATGTGGGTCCAAAACGCGGGCCTCGTGTGGGTGCCGATCCTGGTGACCTGCATGATCCTGGCTTTCCTCTTCATGGACAACCTCCCCTTCCACCACTGCGGCCCCACCCCCGTCGCCGTCGCCAAGTACCTCTGGTTGACCCTGCTGGGCCTCTTCGGCGCAGCGGTGGCGGTGTACCTGCTGATCATCCCCTGGGGCGGCTTCCCGGTTCTGATCAAGGTCTTCATCGTGGTGATCGTCGCGGTGGCGATCACGCTCGTGGGGATGAGATATCTGACCCCGGCCGAGACCAAGGAGAGCCTCAAGGAACAGTTCGGGATCTTCGACGAGAAGCACAACTGGGTCATGACGTACCTCTATGTCATGACCTTCGGCTCGTTCATCGGCTACGCCAACGCCTTCCCCAAGCTCATCGACGATGTCTTCGGCGTGGTCGCCGTAGGCCCCAACGCGGGGCAGGCCACCGGCCTCTCCTCGGCGGGCTACATCTTCATCGGCGCTGGCGTCGGTGCCCTCATCCGGCCCTTCGGCGGCTGGCTCTCCGACAAGTTCGGCGGCGCCCGCGTGACCCACTGGGACACCATCGTAATGATCGGCTCGACCATCGGGGCCGGCTACTACGTCAGCCTCGCGATGAACTCCCCGACGCCCCAGCAGTACTTCATGCCCTTCCTGCTGCTCTTCATCCTTCTGTTCGCCACGACTGGCATCGGCAACGGCTCGACCTTCCGCATGATCGGCGTGCTCTTCGACAAGGACCAGCGCGGACCGGTGCTCGGTTGGACGTCGGCCATCGCGGCCTACGGCGCCTACCTCATCCCCAAGATCTTCGCCACACAGATCAAGGCTGGAACGCCTCACTACGCGCTCTACGGCTTTGCCGTCTATTACGCATCCTGTCTCATCGTGAACTGGTGGTTCTACGCTCGGAAGGGCGCTGAGCGCCCCTGCTGACGCAGTCCGCTTTTGGTAACGGCGCCCACGGCGCCGTTACCGGCTGGAAGCGTCCCCCTGTATTCTGCCCCGACCTCGCGCTGGCACGCCCCTTGCTGTAGGTTCCGCTCGAGCACCCTTTTGGAGCGAGGAGCGCGTGGGGAACGAGTCGGTGCGGCGCGCCGGTGGACTGGACGGGGCAACCGAGGTTCTACTCGGCGTAGCGCAGGGCACAGCGCACCACCGGACCCACGAGTCGGACCTGCCCCTGGTGGGCGCCTTCGCCAGCATCCTCGACCCGGAGCACTGCCTGCCGAGCCTGGACGCGGCCCTGGACCTCCTCATCGGCGCGGTCGGCGCAGACAGCGCCGAGCTGTTCCTGCTCGATCCGAAGGCTGGCGAGCTGCTCCTCGTCTGCCAGCGAGGAGATGACAGCGATGTCTTCGCGGAGCGCTGCCGGTTCACGGTCGGCGTCGGCTTCCCCGGCCAGGCCGTCGCCTCGGGCAGCCCCCGCAGCACGACCGATCTCCAACATGAAGAGACCTTCCTCCGCGACGCCGTGAAGGCCCGGGGTTTTCGCACGTTCATCTCCGTGCCCTTTGGGATCACGGGTCAATGCCTGGGCACCCTCGATCTAGCCTGGCGGCGACACGACATCGACACCGCCTGGGTCGAGGGGCTCATCGCGAAGCTCGGGCGACCCATCGCCAGCAGCCTCCTCGCGTCAACGGTCATCGAGGCCCGCGAGCTGGAGCAGAGCAACGGTGAGATCCAGCAACGCTTCCTGGCCGCCAGCCGGGCCGACGAAGCGGTCCTGGTGCGCATCGGCGCCGACGCCGCCGAAGGCACCGACGGCCCATGGGATGCCACGCGTGTGGACTGCGCGATGGTCCGAGGCGAGGGCCGACTCGTCCTACACAACGACCCGACGCGGATGCCCGGCTCGTGCATGTCGAGCTGCGGCGTCGCGGAGACCCGCTACTGCGTGCCGCTGTTCCGCGACGGAGAGATCGAGGGGGTGGCGCGCCTCTCCTACGAGAGCCACCCACCGTTCCCGGCGACTCGCCACGCCCTGGCGGCGTTGTCCTTGGCCACCTCGCGGGGCCACGCCCCCAGCGCTCCGGTCATCTCGGCGGTCCAGGTCGAGCCCCCGACGCCGGCCCTCGAGCTGCGCTGCTTCGGCGCCTTCGACATCCTGGTGGATGGCGAGCCCCTGCCCCGCTCCGCGTTCTCCCGCAAGAAGGCCGTCGAGCTGCTCCAGCTCCTCACGCTGCAGACCGGCCGCGCGTTACCGACGCGCCGACTCACGAGGCTGCTGTGGCCGGGCGTCGACCCGGACGCGGGGCGCAACCGCCTCCACGGGGTGGTCCACGCGCTACGAAACGCCATCGAGCCAAAGCAGCCCGACGGACCCGCCCGCACCTACATCCAAAGCAGCGACGACCACTACTGCCTCGACGCCGTGACAGCCGTCCGCGTCGATCTGTGGGAGTTCCGCCGCCTGATGGCGACCGCACGCACGGCCTGGCTCGCCGGAGACCGTTCGTCGGGGGTGGCCGACGCCCTGCGCAGGGCCGTCGACATCTACCGGGGAGAGCTCTTCGCGGGCCTGCCCGATGCCCTGTGGACCGTCGATCCCCGCAGTCGCTGCCGCGAGCAATGCGTCGACGCCGTCTTGCACCTCGCCGAGATCCACGACGAGCTACGGCGACCCGACGAGGTCATCGGCTTGCTCCGGCAGGCCGTCGGCGTCGATCCGTTGCGCGAGGACGTCCACCTCCGCCTCATCCGCGCCCTGTTCACCGATGGTCGACGGCGCGACGCGCTGGTCCAGTACGACGCGCTATGCGCCGCCCTCGACGAGGAGCTCGACGCGGCGCCTTCCTCGGAGGCGCGCAAGCTGCTCGCCCAGATTCGGGCCTCCTGAGAGCTTCCCAACGCCGATCGTCGAGGGCCCTCGACGACGCTTCCCAGCCGAGATAGGTTCGCCGAATGCAACCGAAACGCAACACCTACAAGCTCATCGAGGCCGCCTGTGGCTTCTGGTTCAACGACAACGACCGGGTTCGCAGTCCGTTCCCCAAGTCCATCCAGCGCGAGCTCAAGGACAAGACCCAGGCGCGCTACCTGGAGTGGATTCGCGCCTTCGACGCCACCGATCGGGAGGAGGTCGACGACGAGGAGCTCGCCGGCGTCTTCGAGAGCTTCTTGTTCGCCATTGCCCTCGAGCTCGTAGGCGAAGAGGACACCGACCTCGTCCTCACGATCCACTATCCGTTCCTGCCACGGATCGGTGACAAGGTGAACGATGAGACGAACGGCGCGAGCCGGGTCGTCGACCGCAAGCTCGAGCAAAAAGACGACGACAAGCTCTACATGATCATCTCCCTCGAGCCCTCTGGCGACGGTGAGACCTGGCAAAGCGAGATTCTCATCCCTACCTGACCCGACACTGCGGAGGCTAAAGTGCGGTCATTCCGTGCCACGCGCCGGCCGCACGTTACCGCTTCAGCACATTATCGGCATACAGCGTGGACCAGCGCTGTGCATGCTTCTTGCTACCCCCCCTCCCACCAGGGACGAACGCAGCCTTCGCCAACGCCGGAGATCCGGCTCGCAGGTGAAGTGCATCCACAACGAGCTCAACACATAAGAAGCGAGAGGGAGTATGAGCAGCGGAGACGAAGTCATCATCAAGAACAAAGCGACACGGATCGACTTGTTCAGCTTCGGGACGCCGCAGATGCGAGCGTTCCACGTAACGTGGTTTGCCTTCTTCCTGTGTTTCTTCGCCTGGTTCGGCATCGCGCCGCTCATGGCGATCGTCCGGGACGAGCTGCATCTCACGAAGGCTCAGATCGGCAACACGATCATCGCCTCGGTGGCGGTGACGATCGTCGCCCGACTCATCATCGGGTGGCTGTGTGATCGCTTCGGTCCGCGCCTCACGTACACGTGGATGCTGGTGCTCGGCTCGCTGCCGGTGATGGGGATCGGGCTCTCCCACAGCTACGAGACCTTCCTGCTCTTCCGCCTCGCCATCGGCGCCATCGGTGCCTCCTTCGTCATCACGCAGTATCACACGTCTGTCATGTTTGCGCCGAACTGTGTCGGCACGGCCAACGCCACGTCGGCGGGCTGGGGCAACCTGGGCGGCGGTGTGACACAGATGGTCATGCCGCTCGTCTTCGCGGCCTTTGTCGGGTTGGGCTACACGCAGTTCGCGAGTTGGCGCCTCGCGATGGTCGTCGCCGGGGTCGTCTGCTTCCTCACCGGCATCGCCTACTTCTTCCTCACGACGGACCTCCCCGACGGGAACTTCAAGGAGCTCCGGGAGAGGGGTGAGTATCGGCCCGCCAAGAAGGTGAAGGGCACCTTCTTGATGGCATGCAAGGACAAGCGCGTGTGGGCGCTCTTCTTCATCTACGCGGCCTGCTTCGGCGTCGAGCTGACGATCAACAACATCGCCGCCCTCTACTTCATGGACTACTTCGACCTGGGCCTCAAGACGGCGGGTCTGGTCGCTGGGCTCTTCGGGCTGATGAACATCTTCGCCCGCACCACCGGCGGGATCATCGGTGACAAGTTCGGGCACAAGGGCGGGCTCAAGGGCCGCGTCCGTTGGCTCTTCATCGCGCTGGCCGTCGAGGGGGTGGCCCTCCTCGTCTTCTCGCGCATGACCGTGCTCCCCGTCGCGATCGGGACGATGGTCGTGTTCAGCCTGTTTACGCAGATGTCCGAGGGCGCGACGTTCTCCGTCGTCCCGTTCATCAACAAGAAGGCCCTCGGCTCCGTCGCCGGCATCGTCGGTGCCGGCGGCAACGCGGGCGCGGTCGCCGCGGGCTTCCTCTTCCGCGCGGAGGGCATCACCTGGCCCACCGCCCTCGCGATCCTCGGGGGCGCGGTCCTCGTCCTCTCGTTTGCGACCTTCGCCGTGACCTTCTCCGCCGAGGACGAGGCGACCGCCAAAGCCGAGCACGACAAGGCCCTCGAAGACCGCGCGAAGGCCGCCGAGAAGCGCGAGTCGCGCATCCCCGCGATGCCCGATCTGGTCGCCGCCTTCCGCCCGATGACCGCCCTGCGCGTCTTCCTCGGCTGCGCCCTCGCGGTGAAGGGCATCAACTTCATCGTCGACATGCAGGCCGTCGAGACCCTCACGACGGGGAGCTTCGGCCACTTCGACACCGTCGCCGCGTGGTACGTCGTCGCGGCCCACGTCGTGGGCGGTGGTGCCTTGGCGCTGGGGCTCTTCACCCGAGCCGCCGCCCTCGCGAACATCCCCGTCCTGCTAGGCGCGGTCTTCTTCGTGCACTCGGCGTCGGACCTGTTCGGCGCCAACTCGGGGATGCAGTTCGCGATCTTCGTCCTGGTCGCCTTGGTGCTCTTCGTCTGGGAGGGCTCCGACAAGTTCTCCCTAGACAGCGTCGTGCGCGCCGAGGCCTGACCTCCGCAAACCGACCCCTTCCTCAGAACATCCTGGAGAGGCGGACCGACGCCTCGATCGCTTCCCGCAGCACGGCCTGGAAGACCTGAGCCGTGGCGGGGAGCGAGTAGGCCAGGATCAACATCCCGAGGCTGATGGTGATGAGGAAGCCGATGATGAAGATGTTCACCTGCGGGACGGTGCGGGCGATGGTCGCGAGGCCGACGTTGATGAGCAGCACGACGCAGGCGACGGGGAGCGCGATGCGCAGGCCCACGTGGAAGAGCAGCGCCCCCTGCTGAACCAGCTCGCCGGTGATCGCCCCGACGTCGGGGTTGGCGAGGCCGAGCGGCACGTGGTGGAACGAATCGAAGAGCGCGCCGATCAACATCAGGTGGCCGTCGAAGATGAGGAAGAGCATCAGCCCGAGCAAGTTGAGTAGCTGCCCGATGACGCCTACCTGCTGATAGGTCGCGGGATCGACGACGCTGGCGATGGCGAAGCCCATCTGGATCCCGATGAGCTGCCCGGCGAGGGACAGCGCCCCGAACACGACCATGATTCCGACGCCCATCACGCCGCCGATGAGCAGCTCCCGGACCATCGCCGAGGCGAGGGAGAGGCTCGTGAGCTCACCGACGTGGGGTGCTGGGCCCAGGGTGACCATCACCAACAGCGAGAGGCTCCCGACCGCGCCGATCTTCACCGGCGTCGGGATCATCGGCGCTGACAGGAGTGGGGTGGTCACGAAGAGGGCGCCGAACCGCGCGAGCACGAGCGAGAAGCTGATCAGCGCGGGACCGAAGACAGCGAAGAGGCCGTCTGCGTCCATCGGCATCCCGAGTAGAGCCCCCACCGCGCGCCCTCAGCGCGGGAGCTGCTGAATCTGAGTGAAGACGCTGATCGTGTAGGTCTCGAGGTGGGTCAGCATCCAGCTACCAAAGACCATCAGCGCGGCGACGATGGCGATGATCTTCGGGATCAACGCCAGGGTCTGCTCGTTGATCTGCGTGACGGCCTGGAAGATGGAGACCATCAGACCGACGACGAGACCCAGCATCAGCGCGGGCAGAGAGAGCATCGCCGCGATGGTGATGGCCTCGGTGAAGAAGGTGATGACGAATCCAGCGCTCATGGGTCTACACCGCGAAGCTTTTGATGAGGCTGCCGGCGAGCAGGTTCCACCCGTCCACGAGGACGAAGAGCATCACCTTGAAGGGCAGCGAGATGAGGATGGGGGGCAGCATCATCATGCCCATCGCCATCAGAATGGAGGCCACGACCATGTCGAGGACGAGAAACGGGATGTAGAGCATGAAGCCCATCTGAAAGGCCGTCTTCAGCTCGCTGAGCACGTAGGCTGGGATGAGCTGGAAGGTCGAGACGTCGGCCCGGGTCTGTGGGCGGTCGGCGCCGCTGGCGGCCATGAAGACGCCCAGGTCCTTCTGCCGGGTGTGGGCGAACATGAAACCGCGGATGGGTGTCATCGCACGCTCGAGGGCCACCGACTGGCTCACCTCGCCAGCCATGTAGGGCTGAAGCGCCTTCTCGTTCACCTGGGTCCAGACGGGCTGCATGATGAAGACGGAGAGGAACAGGGCGAGGGCCACCAAGACCTGGTTGGGCGGCGACTGCTGCGTGCCGATGGCCTGCCGCAGAAACGAGAAGACGATGATGATCCGCGTGAAGCTGGTCATCGTCAGCAGGATCGCGGGGGCCAGGGTCATGACCGTCAGCAGCCCGAGGATGCGCAGCACGCCGACCCAGTCCCCCTCGCCACCGCCGACGGCCAGCTCGACCTTCGGCAACGAGAACGGATCGATCGGGCCCGCGGGCGGCTGCAACGGCGGCTGGCCCTGGGCCCAGGCGGCGGCGCAGACGAGTAGCGTGGCGGCGCCCGCGAGCGCCGCGATGAGGTGACGGCGGTTCATCGGTTCAGGCGCTCTGCAGGCGGCGGATCTTGCGGAGCAGGTCGTTCTCCAGGGACGCGCGGTTCTCGGCCTTCGGAGCCGGCGGCGGGGTGGGCGCCTTGCGGGCGGCGCGGCGCATCCGGGCGCGACCGAGGTTCGGTTGGTCGACGACGTCCTCGGCGAGGGCCGCGAGCGCATCCGCCTCGGCGGCTTCGGCGACCGCCTCCTTCTCACGCCGGAAGAACTCGCGCTCCACGTCGTCCGTCGAGATCTCGTCGGTCACCGCCGGCTTCTTGACGCCCCGGGCGACGTCGCGGATACGCGCCACCGCGTGGCCCAATCGGTCCGCGAAGGTCGGCGCCGCCTGGGCGGCCTCTGGCATCGCGTCGATCGGGACCTCGTCGGTGGCCGGCGTCACGGAGTCGTTGGGCTGGATGGTGGTGAGCATCTGCACGCCCTTGTCGCCGCTGCCGAGCAGCACGAGCTGACCCGCGACGTCCACCAGGAGGAGGTGGTGCTTCGGCCCCAGCATATGCGAGCCGACGGGCCGAATGGCGCGCCCGCCGGGCTTGCTCGCGGTCGCCGGTCGCAACCGGCGCCACACGACGAAGCCGACCGCCATCAGGAAGAACATCGACATCGCGAGCGCTCCCAGACTCGGGCCGTCCCCGGCGGGTAGCCCCATCTCGGCGATCTCCGCCTGCTCCACCCCGTTTGGCTCAGGGATGGTGAGCGGGGCGTCCTCCGAGTGCGCCGCGACCGTGGACTTCGGCTCGATCTCCGCGGTGACCTCGACGGGCGGGAGAACGATCGGCTCGGCCGCAGAAGCGGGCGCCGCTTCCGCCTGGACAGCGACGGCCTCGGGCGCAGGCGCCTCCTCCGTCGCGGGGATCGCTTCTTCGGTGTCCTGCGCCCCGTTGACGGGCGCCTCTTCGCCGACCCAGGCGGCGGCGACCGTCGCGTCGCGCGGGATGGCCGCGACGAGCTTCTTGCCCTCGGCGCGCACGATGACGCTGCGCAGGACCGCGTCGCTGACGGGCTCCGTCATCCGGACGCGGAGCACCGCCGCGGGCTCGTCGCGCTTCGAGGGGTGCAGCAACGAGCGCTTCACGGAGGGGTCCTTCAGGTGGACCCAACGGCGACGCGTCTTGGTCTGCTCGAGGCGGAGGTTGAGGACATCCCCCTCGGCGCTCGCCGAGATCGCGTCGGACGCCATCGCGCGTCGCGCATGGAAGGTGAAGGTCAGCGCGTCGTCGCTGCCCTCGAAGGTCACCCGCGTCAGCGTGTTGACGCGGGCCGTCTTGGCGTTGACGCCTGACGTGCCGAAGACCAGCAACCCGAAGACAATCGCTGTGTGAACGCCGCGCATACTTCCCCCTCTGCCGTCACCCAGACGGCCAGTCTTCCTGGGCGCGAGACGCGACCAGGGGCCAAAAGCCTTTAATTTCCGGGGAGGTTCAGTCCCGGAGACGCTGTACGCGCTCCATCGGCGAGACCACTTCCGTGAGCCTCACACCGAACTTTTCGTTGACCACGACCGCTTCGCCACGCGCGATGACCTTCTGGTTCACCACGATATCGAGCGATTCACCCGCGAGTTTGTTGAGCTCGACGACGGAACCCGCGTCGAGCTGCAGCAGCTCGCTGATCAACATCCGGGTCTTGCCGAGCACCACGGCGAGCTCCAGCTCGACGTCGTAGAGAAACTCGATGTCTCTCGCGTTCTCGGTCATCTCGACCCTCCCACTGGTTGGGGGTTATGCATCCGCTGTGCCAGAATCGTCTCCGAGCTTCGGTAGCGGAGGCTTCTGGGGCGTATTGCTCTTGAAGTCGAGCTGCCGTACGACCTTCGCGGCGATGTGCCCCGCGCGCTCGACCGGCGTGACCTCGAACTTGGGCGCACCCTCGATGAACATCTGCAGCGGCGTCACTTGGGGCTGGTCGAGGGCGATGACGTCTCCGGGCTTCAGCGAGAGCAGGTCGCGGATCCGAATCTTGCTGGAGCCGAGCAGCACCTCGGCGGCGATCGGGACCTTGCGCAGATGCCCCCCGATTTGCTCGAACCAGGTGTTGTCGCTGGCGAAGCTCTCGGCCTGAATGCCGCTGGAGAGGTGCTGCCGGATGGGCTCGATGGTGCTGTAGGGGATCACCACCTGCACCGTACCGCGCAGGTTCTCCATCTCGAGTTCGAAGCTGGTGAGCACCACCACGTCGCTGGGCGGCACGACCGCCAGGAACTGCGGGTTGATCTCGGTGCGCAGATACTCGCCCTCGATGGCGTAGACCGGTTGCCAGGCTCGGCTGAGGTCGTCGAGGAGCAGGGTGACGACCTTGCGGATGATCATCAGCTCGACGGCCGTGAAGTCCCGCCCCTCGACCCGCTCCTGAGCGTTGGTCGCCCCCCCGAAGAAGTTGTTGAGGAAGGCGAAGATGAGCTTCGCCTCGATCGCCACGATGCACGAACCACGCAGCGGGTTCAGGCGCACGATGTTCAGGCAGCTCGGGATGGGGAGGTAGTTCAAGAACTCCCCGTACTTCATCAGGCTCGTGCTCTCGACGGAGACCTGGAGGATCTTGCGCAGGCTGTTGGAGAGCGTGATGCGGAATTGGCGAGCGAAGCGGTCGTTGATGATGTCGAGGGTCGGCATCCGACCGCGGATGATGCGGTCCTGACTGAGCAGGTCGTATTTGACGGCGCCCGGGTCGCTAGCGCCCATACCGCCACCCCGACCGCCCCCACCGCCGCCGACGCCGAGGGCTCCCGCAGTACCGGCGGGGCCCTCCTCCTCCTCGACGTCGATCTTGCCTTCATTGACCGCCGAGAGGAGGGCGTCGATCTCAGTCTGCGAGAGGATTTGCTCGGACACGGCCCGAAGTCTATTGCACGATCCACTCGTCGGGCCAGACCGCGACGATCTTGCCCTTCGTCATCACGGTGTTGGCACGACGGCGCATCTTCTTGCGCAGCGCCTCCATGTTCTCCGGCCCTTGCACGTCGGCGACGCGGTGTCCGGAGAGGAGCGCGTTGATCTGAAAGCGGATCTGGCTGGCCCGCTGCTCGACCTCGGTCTGCGTGTCGGGGGCGTCGAGCTCGAGTTGGAGCTTGGCCTTGAGGTAGCGGTCTCCCCCCGGCTCTCGCAGGTTCACCACCACCGAGCCGAGCTCGTACATCGGCCCGGGCTCCTCCTGCACCCCTTGCGGGCGCCTGGGCTCCGCCGTCGTCGCGGCGCGGTCGGCCATCTGCTCGGGGGTCATCTGGTCGCCCCCTCCCGAAAAGAGGACCACGTAGGCCCCGATGCCAAGCAGGCCGACGATGTTGACGAGGCTGATGATCAGCAGCAGCTTGTTGCCACCGCCTCCACCTCCTCCTTCTTCCTCGTCCTCGGGGACCTCGTCTTCCTCAGCCATCCCTTCCTCCGCTTTCTCTCAACCTACAACAGTCCCCGGAAGTGCGCGAAAAAGCACGTCTTCCTCGTTCGATCTTCACGCAGACGACGAGTCTTGCGTCCGTATAACAAAGACGAACGCCCGGCGCATTCACGCCGGGCGTTCGTGGGTCATTTGCGCTTCAAGGAGCGGGATGTTTCCCCGCTATCTGACACGGCTCGCCAGGTTGGGTAGACCCGACTCGCTCATCCATGAGCATCGCCGCGCGGCATCGCGCCATCGCGCCCCGCGATTGGGACTCGACCGCCGACACCTGCGTTCGCGCATCCAGCGCGAGCGTTGTTCCTCGATAGATCCTCCTTGCGTTTGCCTGTGGGCGGCGCTCCTTCCCTGGAGCCGTCGGCCGGGGGCCGCCCAATGCATGGCGCCTGGTCCGGCAGCCCGCCTTCCTTGGCGGGTTCACCGAGCCACCGGTCCTTCCCTGGACCAGCCGTCGTGCACTGGGCGGCCCCTCGACCTCGGGGCCTATCCATGGCCGAGGCTGCGCGCGCCGTCGAACGACGCGCCGCGGGCCGACTCCGCCTCTTTGGCTAGCTCCTTCCATGCGCCACCGACGCGAACCTCTCGCGCGGCGGCGTGCGGGGTTCAACCCGCGGGTTTCTGGTCACGGCGACCGCGTCCTACGGTGCCGGTGAAGTCAATCGACCCCGCGAGCTACCGCAGGATCTGCGTGATCTCCTGCAGCAGGCCGTCGGCCGTGCTGATCGTCCGCGAGTTCGCCTGGAACGCGCGCTGGTAGGCGATGAGATCGATGAACTCGCTCGCCATCTCGACGTTCGACAGCTCGAGAGAGGAGCTCTGGATGCTGCCGCGCCCCCCCGTCTGCGGGGACCCGATGACGGCCTCCCCCGAGTCCGCGGACTGAACGAAGTTGTTGCCGCCGAGCAGGTTGAGCTCGGTGGGATCGGCGAACGTGGCCGTCGCCACCTGCCCCAGCACGAGGGTCTTCCCGTTGCTGTAGGCCCCGGTGACGATCCCGTTTTGGTCTACGCCGATGCCCTGGAGGTCACCGGTGCCGTAGCCGTCCTGGCTGATGAAGCTCGTCGAGCTCTCGGCGACCCGGTTCCACTGGGTCGTGCCGCTGGTCCCCGTCCCGCCGTCGTTGATCGCGTCGCCGAAGTCGAGGGTGAAGCTCCCGGCAGCGGCGCCGTTGGCCCAGCCGATGTTGACGGGGTCCGCGATGTTCTCCGTGAGCAGCGCCCCGTTCTGGTCGAACTCGAGGTTCCCCAGCGGAATCTGGACCTGGTCGCCGGCGACCCCGCCGGCGATCTCACCGCCGTCGACGACGCCGTTGACGTCCCAGGTCCCGTCCCCTGTGCGGCTGCCGTAGACCGTCATCTCGTGGGCGTTGCCCAGCGAGTCGTAGAGAACGACCTGGGTGCGGAAGCTGCTCGTCTCCTCGGGGTTGTTCGGGTCGAAGACGTTGATGGGGTCGTCGGGCCGTAGGTTCGCGTGCATCTCGACGGCGCTCGTCGCCCGCGGATCGAGCTGCTGTCGGGTGAGCTGCACGTCCTGCAACTGCGCCCCGAGCTCGCCGGTCTCGTTGGCGTTGAACCCCTGCACGCGGTGCCCCGACTGGCTGACGAGGAACCCGCCGTCGTCAAAGCGGAAGGCGCCGTTGCGGCTGTAGAGGTTCTCCGTGAGGCCCTCGCGGTTCCCGCGCAGGATGAAGAAGCCGTTGCCGTTGATCGCCATGTCGGTGGGCACGCCGGTGTGGGCGAAGCTGCCCGCCGTGAACATCCGCTCGATGCGTTCGAGGCGAACGCCGCGGCCCACCTGGTTGGGGCCGGCGGTCCCGACCAGGAACTCGTTGACCAGATCCGAGAAGTGCGCGCGCGCCCCCTTGAACCCGGTGGTGTTGCTGTTGGCGAGGTTGTCGCCCACGGTCGCCACGCCAATCGAGGCCGCGGCGAGTCCCGTGTTTCCCGTATAGAGCGAGCCCATCAGGCCAGCCATGTCGCACTCCTCCGGTTCGCCTCGTGCACATCGTCACGAGGGCCATGGGTGGCTTCGATCGGTCCACCACCCAGCAGGCCTCCCACGTCGGGGTCCGGCCTTGGTCTAGTTCCTCAGCGCAGAAGCATCGCGCTGTCTATCTTCGTGAACACGTGGTCCTGCATGTCCTCCGGCGTCATCGCCGTGATCACCGTGCGGTTCGGCACGCTGACCACGAGCGCCGCCTTCTCGGTGACGAGCAGGCTCTCGCGTCCACCCTTCTCGGCGAGCTTCCCCATGGCGCGGTCGATGCGGTCGAGGTCGACCGGCGTGAGCTCGATGTTCCGGCTCGCCAGGCGCTCCCTCGCGTGCGCAGAGAGCTTGACGCGCCCCCCGACCTCACCCTTGAGGATCTCGTCGAATGTCGGTCCTCGCGCGCGCTCCTCGACCTCTCGGTCAGCGGTCGGCTCGACGAGCGAGCGCGGCCCCGCGCGCGGGAGCAGGACGTCGAATCGCCCCATTCTCACTCCTTTCTAGATGACCTCCTCATCGCCGCCGACCTCCTGAATGTCACTCAGGCGGAAGACGCGGTCTCCCATCAACAGCTCGGGGAAGCCCTTGTCGAAGCGCACCCCCGTCACCCGGCCCGACACCAACGTGTCGGCGGGCACGATCTCCCCCTCCTCGTTGCGAGCCTCGATCGCGATCGTGTAGCGGCCGTCTTCGGCGGCGATGCCCTCGTCGTCGGCCCCATTCCAGGTGTAGGTGCCCCTGCGACCAGCGGGCGCCGGGATGTCGGCGCGGTGCACCTCGCGACCATTCTCGTCGGTGATCACCACCGTGAGATCGGTCGCTGTGTCATCCACGTTGTAGGCGACCTCGCTGGGGGTCCCCTTCTCGTGGCTGAAGTTGTCGCCCCGCGCCGTCACCTCGCGTCCCACGAAGCGGAGCGCTTGCTGGTTGTTGTTGCTGAGCTGCCCCACCGCGAGGCGATCCACGCCCTGGTTGAGGCTCATGAGCTGCTCGACGTTCGAGAACTGCGTGAGCTGCTGCACGTACTGCTCGCTGCTCTGGGGAGACATCGGATCCTGGTTGCTGATCTGCGCGACCAGCAGCTTCAGGAAGGTCTCCTTCTCCTCGGCCATCTTGTTCGGACGCGCCGTCTCGGCCTCCGGCCGGGCACCCAGCGCGTCACTCGATGTCACGTTGACGTTCATCGGATCTCCTCCTTCAGGCCGTCACGCTGATTCGACCGTCGTGGCGGCGTCGCCCCGCGGATGGGTCGGGTGGGCCGTCACCGTCTTCGGCGACCTCCTCCCCTTCCCCCTCGGCGCCTTGACCGCCACCGTCGGCGTCTTCGCCGTGATAGCTCACCTCGAAGGACTCAACATGCACGCCCTGTGCCATCATCTCCTGTCGAAGCTGATCGAGGCTCTGGCCCAGCAAATCCGCCACCGCGGCGTGCTCGGCGCCGATGGAGATCCGCGCTACGCCGGCCTCCATCTGCACTTTCACGGTCACCTTCCCGAGCTCCGGCGGGTCCAGCCGGATCTCCGCCGTCTGCTTGCGCCCGAGGTTCTTCAGCCGCAGACCGTCGGTGATTTGACGCATGACCGACGTTTCATCGACACCCGCCGGGAGCCGAGTCGTCACGGCTTGCCCGTGGCGCGTGCCAGCGGGGGTCGCGACCATTGAGACCGGCCGGAGGGGCACCGCCGGCGCGCCATCCGCGAGGGGCGCCTTCGCGCTCGGCGCGGTCAGATCGAGGACGGCGTCGTCGGCCTGCAAGAGGGCGTGTGTGAGCGACACGGTGTCCCCTTGCGTCGCGGGCCCTCCCTCGCCCTCCACGGCGCCATGCTGGGCCATCATCGCCCGCGCCAACTGGTCGGCCGTGGAGGACTTCGTCAGCGCCTCCGGCAGCACCTCGGCGGCGGGCGGCGCCTCGCCGTTGGTGGCCACCACCGCCACCACGGGGCGGGCGGGCTCCTTGGCCTGTCGGGCCTCCTTGCCCGGCGGGCCCCCACGCCCGGCCTTCTCCGTGCGCTCCGCCTGCTCCCGCGCCGGCCGCGCCTCGGCGTGTCCGCGCTCTGCCTGAGCGCCCGCCCGGTCGTCACGATCGTCACGGTCGTCTCGACGATCGGTCTTCTCCCGCCGAGGCGCCGCCTCTCGCTCTGCCGCCACCTCCTCGTGGGTGAAGAACTCGTCGAAGCTCGGCCCATCCGTTGGGGGCGCGGGCTCCGCGGCCACCGGTGTCGGCAGCGATTGCATCAGGTTCACTTCCATGTGGGCTACCTCGCCTTCCTGGCGCGCTTACGCTTCTTCTTCTTCTGCTGGGCCATGTCCTCGGAGAACTTCGCCGCCAACTTCGGCTGAAGCTTCCCGAGGATCTTCGCTGCCTGTCGGTCCTTGAGGCGCAGCAGGATCTCGACCGAGAGGTCCTGGTCCATCTGCTCCATCACCTTCGCCGCCGCGTCGGGCTTCATCTTGTTGAACTCGGCGGCGAGCTTGCGGACCCGCTTCTTGCGCACCTTCTCTTCGGCCTGGCGGCGCTTCTCGGCCTCCTCGTCCCCGCGGTCTTCCTCGTCGTCCGCCGACAGCGCCACCAGCTCCTCCTGGAGCATGCGCAGCGTCTTGTAGCGGCTCTGGACGTCTGCCTGGACGGCCTCCAATCGCTTGATCCGTCGAAGCAGCAGCTTCTCGCGCCGGTCGAGGGCGCGCCGCCGAGCTTGCGCCTGTTTGAAGATGCGCAGGCGCGCGCCCTGACCGAGCGGTCGCTCTGGATCGAGGGCGTCGATGTCGTCGGGCGTCAGCGGCGCGGTCCCCTCGATGGCCTCCGGCGCCGCCTTCGTCTTGCCCTTCTTCGCGCCGGGCTTCTTCGGGGCCACCGGTGGCTTGCCCTGGGCGAACGCGAGGCCCACGACGACGAAGGGGAGCAGCCACCTCACGCCCCGGCCTCCGCGATTCGATGCAGCGCCGCGAGGGATTCGTCGGGCGGGAGCTGCTCGGTCATCCCCTGCCGTAGCATCGAGGTGATGTCGGCGATCTGGGTGACGGCGCGGTCGATCGTGGGGTTCGCGCCGCGCTGGTAGGCGCCGATGTTGATGAGGTCCTCGGCCTGGCTATAGGCCGCCATCAGCTCACGGACGACGCCCGCCGAGGCGCGGTGGCGGTCGTCGGTGACCTCGGGCATCACGCGGCTGGCGCTCTGCAGCACGTCGATGGCGGGGTAGTGGTTGCGCGCGGCGAGGTCGCGGCTGAGCACGACGTGACCGTCGAGGATCGAGCGGCAGGAGTCGCCGATCGGGTCGTTGAGGTCGTCGCCCTCGACGAGGACGGTGTAGAGCCCGGTGATGCTGCCGGGGCCGTCGCAGGTGCCGGCCCGCTCGAGCAGGCGCGGGAGCAAGGCAAAGACCGACGGCGTATAGCCCCGCGTCGTGGGCGGCTCGCCGGCCGCCAGGCCCACCTCGCGCTGGGCCATCGCGAAGCGGGTCACCGAGTCCATCATCAGCAAGACCTGGGCGCCCTGCCCTCGGAAGTGCTCGGCGATGGTGGTGGCGAGATAGGCGGCGCGAATGCGCACGAGCGGCGCGGTGTCACTGGTGGCGGCGATGACGACGGAGCGCTTCAGGCCCTCGGGGCCGAGGTCGCGCTCCATGAAGCCCAGGACCTCGCGGCCGCGCTCGCCGACCAGGGCGATGACGTTGATGTCCGAGGAGGCGTTGCGCGCGATCATGCCCAGCGTCACGGACTTGCCGACCCCGGATCCGGCGAAGATGCCCACGCGTTGGCCGCGCCCGCACGTGAGCATGGTGTCGATGGAGCGGATGCCGAGCCACATCGGATCGGTGATCGGGCGCCGCTTCAGCGGGTTCATCGGCTCGGCGTAGAGCGAGCGCTCCTGGTTCAGCACCGGCATCGGGCGACCATCGAGCGGGCGCCCCAGGCCGTCGAAGACGCGGCCCAGCATGGCGTCGCCGACGGGGACCCGCGCCAACCCCTGCCGGGGCGTGATGAGGCTGCCCATGCGCACACCGCCGATCTCACCCAGGGGCATCATCAGCGCCGTCTTCTCCCGAAAACCGACCACCTCAGCCACCACCGGCGGGCTGTCCTCGGCGGTGTCCCCGCGCCCGGGATCGGTGCGGGCGATCTCGACCAGGGAGCCTACGCTGGCGTCGGGGACGTGCCCCTCGACGACGAGCCCGATCACCTTCGTGACCTTGCCCCGCTCCACCAGCCGCGGGCGGGTGAGCGCCCGATCGAGCCGGTCGAGGTCGAGCCCGAACCGAGCGGCGTCGAACATCACTCGCCCTCCGGCTCGGCCTGCGCCGCGGCGGCCTGATGATCCTCGACGAGCTGGCCTTCGACCGCGGCGATCTGGGTGCCGACGCGACCATCGATGGAGCCGATGTGCGTCTCCACTCGGAAGTCGCCGTACTCCAGGGCCGGATCCGCCGTCACCTTGACGGCGAAGGCGGCCCCCGCGGGGGTGAGCTCGGCCCGGTGCTCGCGGATGAACTCGTGGTCCGGCGTGCTGCACAGCACCGTGACCTCGTCGGTCTCGCCGACGTCGGCGAGGGCGTCTGTGATGAGCGCCATGAGCTGCTCGGGGCGTACGCTGAGCTGTTGACGAACCAGTTTCTCGGCCACGCGGCACGCCAGCGTGATGAGCTGGAGCTGGTTGTTCACGGCGAGCTCACGGCTGACGGCCACGAGCTGGTCGAGGGCGCCGGCGTAGCGCTGCTGCAGAATCTGGAGCTCGGAGAAGACCTGGGCCTTCCCCTCCTCGAGCCCCTGCAGCACGGCTTGGTCGTAGACCCCTTGGAGGACCTCGCCCGGCACCTCGAAGACGGGCGGCGGGGGCGGCTCGGGGGGGGCGGCGACCACCTCCGGCACGGGCTCCGGCTCCGCCTCGATGACAGACCCGTCGGAGGTGACCTGGGGCAACGCCCAGGGCGCCGCCTCGCTCGGCGCCTTGTCGGTGCGCCCCAGGGCGAGTGGGGTCACCTGCGCGTCTACGTCTTCGGCTCTGATGACGGCCATCGGCTACACGAACTCGTCTTCGGAGCCGGCCTTGGCGATGACGATCTTGCCCTCCGCCTCGAGCCGGAGCGCGGTGGTGGTGATCGTCGACTGGGCCTTCTCGACATCGGCGAGCTTCACCGGGCCCATGACCTCCATGTCCTCCTCCAGCATCTCGACTGCGCGTTGGGAGAGGTTCTTGAAGATCTGGTCCTTGACGGCCTCGGCGGCGGTCTTGAGAGCCAGCAAGAGCGTCTGGTTGTCGATCTCCTTGAGCAGCGCCTGGATGCCCCGGTCGTCCAGGTTCACCAGGTCGTCGAAGACGAACATGTTGTTGCGGATCTCCTCGGCGAGCTCCGGGTCGATCTCCATGAGCTGCTCGAAGATGCGCTCCTCGTGGGTCTTCTCGATGTTGTTGAGGATCTCCGCCACCAGCACCACGCCGGAGGTCTCCTGGTCACCGCTGACGACGAGCCCCTTCATCTCGCTCATCAGCGCGTTCTCGACGTCGCGCAGCGTCTGCGGGCTGACCGTATCGAGGCTGGCCATTCGCAAACACACCTCGACCTGTGTCTCGACCGGGAGCTGCGCCAGGACCTGGGCGCTCTTGTCGGCGTCGATGTAGGCCATGATGAGCGCGATGGTTTGGGGGTGCTCCTTGCGCACCAGGTTCGACAGGGTCCGCGCGTCGACCGGGTCGAGGGCGACCAGCTTCATCTGGTTCTCGGTGGCGAGATCCTCGAGCAGCTTCGCACCCTCGGCGTCACCCATCGCGCGGGTCACGAGGGACTTCATGTAGTCCGAGCCGCTCTCGAGGAGCATCGGATCCCCGCCCTGGCAGAGCTCGTAGAACTCCTCCAGGATGCGGCGCTGCTCGTCCTCGGTGACCGACGACAGCTCGCCCATCGCGCGATTCAGCGACTTGATCTCGCTGTTGCCGAGGCGCTTGAAGACCTCGCCGGCGACGTCCTCGCCGAGCATCAGCATCACCAACGCCGCCTTGATCGGCGACTGGACATCACCGGATGTGGTCATCAGCTCAGGCGAGGCCATGGTGCGTCTCCAGGAGGACGGTTCGAGTCAGGATACCCATCAATCTACGCAGCCTTCTTCTCTTCTTCTTCCCGCTCACGCAGCCAGAAGCGCATGATGGCGGCCGTGTGCTCGGGGTTGGCGGCGGCGAACTCCTTGATCTTCTCCATCGTCGAGGGCTCCTTCGCCTCGAGCTCGGCGAGCTCCTCCTCGCCGGGCAGCGCCGCGACCTCCCCTGGGGGCAGCTCGCCCTCCGCGAGGACCTCCGCCGCCTCCGGCGGCTCGGTGACGTAGCGCACGACGGGGCGCAGCAGCAGGAAGAGGATGATGATCGCGACCAGCGCGACGAGGGCCCAGGGGAGCTGCCGCAGCAATCGCTGCTTCCACGTCTCCTGGAAAGCGTCCTCTGCCTCGCCGATGGGCTCCGAGGCGAAGCGCAGGTTGGTCACCTCGAGCTGGTCTCCCCGGTTGACGTCGAACTCGATGGCGCTGGCGACCATCTTCTCGAGCTTCTTCATCTCCGCCGCGGTCCGCGGGACGTACTCGCTCTTCGGTACGGCCTCCCCCTCCGGGGCCTCCTCGCCCCCCTTGGGCGTGGGCGCCTCGTAGGTCCCGTCGACCAGCACCGAGACCGACAGCCGCGTCACCGTGGGCGTCGTCGCCTTGACCTGCTTGGTGGTGCGCGGGATCTCGTTGTTGGTGATCGTCTTCTCCCGCGTGGAGTTGCTCGCGTCGCCCACGCGGATCACGCCCTGGGCGACGTTCGGATCGTTCGCCGCGGCGCCAGCGGCCCCGCCCACCCGGTTGCCACCGTTCTCGCGGACCTCGCTGAGCGTCTCCTCCGAGCGAGGGACCACGGTCTCTGCGTCGTAGAGCTCCTCCGTGCGGTGCTCCTGGCTGAAGTCGATCTTGGCGGTGACCTTGACGATGGCCTTACCGGGCCCGACGACGCGCTCGAGCATCTCGCGCGCCTTCATCTCCAGCTCGTTCTCGACGGCCTGCGTGTACTCCAGGGACGTACCACCATCGATGGAGTCGCCGGTCGCGCGGTTGAGCACCTTGCCACGCTGATCGACCACCGTGACGTTCTCCAGATCGAGGCGCGGGACGGCGAAGGCCACCAGGTTCACGATGCCCTTGACCTGCTGTTTCGAGAGCACCTTGCCGTCGTAGAGCTCGATGAAGACGGAGGCGCGCGGCGGCTTGTCCTCGTTGACGAACAGCGACTTGTCGGTCTTCGCCAGGTGAATCCGCGCGTTGCGTACCGACTCCAGGCTGGCGACGGAGCGGGACAGCTCGCCCTCCAAGGCGCGTTTCTTCTGCAGCTTCAGGATGTCCGACGGGACCCCGAAGGCCTCGTGCTTGTCGAACCAGTCGTAGCCGCTGCTCCCCCGGCCCAGCCCCTTGCTCGCCAGCTTCATGCGCAGCTCGGCCACGCGCTCTTCGGGGACCAGCACGGTGCCGCCACCGGCGCCGACCTCGTAGGGGATCTGCTGCGCCTCGAGCTCCTCGATGATCCCGCCGGCGGCCTCGGGCTCCAGGTTCGTGTAGATCGGCCGCATCTCCTGTCGGGTGACCGCCCAAGACAGCGCGCTGACGGCGGCGACGAGCAGCGCGACGAGGACCGCGATGGCGACCTTCTGGCCGGTGCTGAGCCGGTCGTTGATGGCGGCGAGGCGCTCTCGAACTCGGGTGAGGAAGTCCATCTAGAGGGGCATCCTCATGATCTCCTGGTAGGCGTCGATCGCCTTGGATCGCACCTTGGCGAGCATCCGAAAGGAGACGTCCGCCTTGTCGAGGGCGATCATCATCTCGTGGATGTTCCGGCTGCGGCCCGTGGCGACGGCGGCGACGGCCCCGTCGGCCTCCTTGACCAGATTGTTCACGCCCTCGATCGACTCCTCGAGGTACGCCCCGAAGGGCTTGGCGACCGACTGGGGCGCGTCGGCGCGGCCGACCAGGGCACCGGGCGTCCGCTCCAGCGCGGGTCGAACCGGGGGCAAGCCGGTGAAGTTGACGGGCGCGGGCATCGGCTACTCTCCGATCTCGAGGGCGCTACCGGCCATCGCCTTGACCGCCTTGATGGCGGTGACGTTGGCCTCGTAGGTGCGCGACGCGGTCAACATGTTCACCATCTCGTTCACCACGTTGATGTTGGGATACTCGACGTAGCCCTCGGCGTTCGCGTCGGGGTGCTCCGGGTCGTAGCTGAGGCGGCCTTCCGTCTGGTCGGCCTCGATGGCGCTCACCTCGGCGCCGTGCGTCTGGTCGTGGAGACGGTCGCCGAGGATCTCGTCGAAGGTCTCCGAGAGCGGGACCGCGGCGACGACGGCGGAGCGACGCCGATAGGGTCCGCCCTCTTCGGTGCGCGTGGTCTCGACGTTGGCCAGGTTGCTCGTCGTGACGTTCATCCGGGTCCGCTGCACGCTGAGCCCGGTGGAGGCAATCTTCATCGCGGAGAAGAAGTCCATCAGCCCTGGCCCTCCGCGATGGCGTACTTCAGCATCGCCATGCGCTTGGAGTACATCCGCGTCGTGGCGCGATAGAGGAGCTGGTTCTCGGCGACCTTGGACATCTCGTGGTCCAGGTCGACGGAGTTCCCATCGGCGTCGGGGAGCGCGAAGAAGTCGAACTCCACCTCGCCCTCGGGCACACCGACGTTCGATCCTCGATGGACGCTGTGGGTGTGGCGCAGGCCCGGCGCATCATCTCCCGTGAGGTGCCGTTGCAGGGCCTCGTCGAACTTGAGGTCGACGGGCGTGTAGCCGGGGGTGTCGGTGTTGGCCAGGTTGGCGGCCAACATATTCTGCCGCTCGAGGCGGAAGTCGAGGCCGTGCTCCAGGGTCTGCGAAACACGGTCGAACAGCAGCTTCATGCGTCCCCCTCTCGGTTCACGGGGCGAACCCCGCACGGACCAGTTGCGAATGGTGTGCCAGCCGGTTTCTCGGGTCGAATGGGGGTTCTCGGCGCCACGGCGCCAGTCGATCGACGGATCGGCGTCAGGGGGTTGACGCGATCTCCTTCTCGAAGCCGGCTCGCTCCGAGACGCGGCGGGCGTGGCCCTCGCGCCAGCGCAGCATCTCGAGCTCCGTCGACGCCGCTTCGCTGTACACGTCTTCGAGCCCGGCGCGGCCGACGGCGTCCCATACTCGCTTCGCGGCCCGCGCGTCGCCCACGCGCATCAGGGCGCGCCCCTGGAAGTAGAGGGCCTCGGTCCGCGCGCCGTCGTTGGGATACTCCTCGAGGAAGGTCGAGACCGCCGCGATCGTCCCTGGGTCGTTGCCCCGCTCGATCTCGATCTCTGCCACTCGCCAGCGAGCGTCCCGGCGAGTCGGATCACGCCGTTCGCCGCCGAAGCGGTCGTGCAGGTCGACGCGCGTCGACAGCGCCCGTATCGCCTTCCCCCAATCCTCGAGCTCGATGTAGACGTCGGCTATCTCGCCCGCGAGCAGGGCGCGCTCCGCTGGCTTGACCGGGCCGTTGAGCGCGAAGAGGTAGATGTCGCGCGCCTCTTTGAGGCGCCCGGTGTTCCGCGCGTGGCGGCCCTTCGCCATCCAGTACTCGAAGCCGTCGAAGCGACGCGGGTGGCGCTTGTCGAGGTACTCGAGGATCTCGCCCAGGCGGAAGGTGTCATCTAGATCACGCAGCACACCGGCGATCTCGAGGTAGAGCCGGGCCGAGGCGTCCGGCTCGGCCTGCTCCGTCGTCCCGCCGAGGCCGTCTTGGAGCACCTTGAGCGCCTCCTCCCCCATCGCCAGGGCTCGCAAAGCGCGACCCACCAGCAAGTGGGCTTCACCGCGCAAGGCGTTGGCCTCGAACCGAGCCTTCTGGTCCTCGTAGACCGACAGCAGACGCAGCGGGCGCCCCTTGCGCAGGAGGTCGAGGGTGTAGAAGAGCAGCACGCGGTCGAAGAGCAGCGGCGACCTCTTCAGATAGTCCGAGTCCGGGAAGATGGTCCACAGGCGGCGGGCGCTCTCGTAGGCCTGCCGGAAGCGCCCGGCGTGGAGGTCGTGGCGCGCCGAGCGCACAAGCAGCTCCTGCATCACGAAGTCGCTCAGCGCGCTGCGCCGGAGGTTGCCGATGATGCGACGTCGGTCGCCGGCGCGATCGATGAGCGAGGCGTAGCGGAGAAACGCCAGGTCTTGCCCCTCCGTCTCGGGGAGGCTGCTGGCCAGCCGCTCGAAGGCCTTCAGCGACGCCTTGGGATCGGTGTGAGCCAACAGCTCGGCGAGACGCACGTGGACGACCCAGTTCGGGAGGTCCTGTGGATAGCGCTCGAGGAACTCCTCGTAGAGGGCCTTCGCCTCCTCGGTCCGGCCGTACAACATGAACAGCTCGGCGGCTTGGAAGAGCGGGGCCGGGTCGGCGACGATCTTCTCCGGCCAGCGGCCCTTGACGTTGTCGAAGAGGCCCACCGCCAGCAGGTAGCTTCGGCCCTCGTAGGCCATCCCCGCCAGGGTCACGAGGGCGTCGCCCACGGTGGGGACGTTGCCCGGGATCTGCATCAGCTTCTCGAGGACCTTGCGCGCCTCGCGGTCGTCGTCCTCCAACATCAAGAGGCGAGCCTGGGCGCCGACGACGTAGGGCTCGGCGGCGGTCCCTCGATAGGTGACCGTCCGCTCGGCCATCCGCCGCTCGGCGCGCCCCGTGTAGCCCTGGCCCTCGAGGATCTTCGCGGCGAGGATCGCGTACCGGGCCTTGAGCTCGTGGTCGCGCGTGCGCTTCTCCGCGTCGCCGAGGGCGGCCACCGCCGCCGCCCACTCGCTGGTACCGCGCGCCTTGTACCAGTCGTACCAGACCTCTCCCAGGAGCGGGGTCGCCGCCTGCGCCGTGGGGCGGTTCGGGAGATCGCGATCGACCTTCTCACAGGCCGCCACCGCCTGGCGGAAGCGCCGGGCCTTCCAGAAGTCGAAGCACATATTGTACTGCTTCGCTTGGTCACTGTCGCCGCGGGACGGCTCCACCTGGGTCGGCGGGATGGTGAGGCGCATGGTGCCGGTGGGCACGGGGTAGGCTCGAAACGGCAGCTCGTCCTGGATGGGCCCGACCAGCGTCAGCGGCTCACCGATCTCGAGCACCCATCGGCTCGGGCCCTCTAGCACTTTGCTCTGAACCCGGGCCTCGGGGCGCGATAGCCGGAAGCGCACGATGGTGTCTTCCTTCTTCGTCGCGAGCTCGAGGGAGGCCATCGGCGTGTTGCCCAGGGCCAGCATCAGGCGCGCGAGCTGGCGCGGCCGGCGGTTGATGCGGCAATCCGTGACGCGGCGACGGGTCGCGCACTCGACGGTGAAGTCCGGCGGGACCAGAACCTCGACGCGCCGGTAATCGGTGCGGGGGTCGGGGAGGTCGTCGGTGGCCGCCAACGCGGCTGGAGCGAGCAGCGTGAGGACGCCTGCGAGGACTCTGCCGCACCGTCCTGGCGCGAAACGTCGGATCACCGCGAGCTCACTACGCGGGAAGCCTCGTCTCCGGGACGGCCTGGTTCCGGCCGCTCTCCTTGGCGATGTAGACGCATTGGTCGGCGCGCTCGAAGACGACATCGAAGGCTTCACCTGCACACGCCGTGCCTACGCCGATGCTCGCCGTCACCGTGATGTCGGTGCCCTCGTGGTTGATCGGCTTGCGCCGCAGAAGCTGGCAGAGCCGTCCGGCCACGGCGGTGCCGATCTCGAGGTTGCAGTCCGGGAGCACGAGCACGAACTCCTCACCGCCGTAGCGAGCCAGGAAGTCGATGTCTCGGATCCCCATCTTCAGGCGGCGCGCGGTCTCCGCGAGGACCCGGTCGCCGGCGAGGTGGCCGTGGGTGTCGTTGACCTTCTTGAAGTGGTCGAGGTCGATCACCAAGAGGGTATAGCCCCGTCGCAGCGTCGTCCCCTCGTAGAGCTGACCGGCGACCCAGCCGTCGAGGGCCCGGCGATTGGGGACGCGCGTGAGCTGGTCCAGGTTCATCTTCTGCCGGCTCTCGACAAGGGCGCGCTCGAGGCGATCGATCTGCGCTTGGGAGTCGGCGACCTGGGTGCTCAGCGTCCCCAGCTTGTCCTTCATCGAGGAGGCGCTGGCGGCGGCCGACGCGGTCTCGTTGATGAGCGTGTCCTGGAGCTCGCGCAGCTCCGTCAGGTCGTTGGCGCTCTCGAGGCGCGCCTGGATGGCGCTCGCCTTCTCCACGAACTCCACGGATCCGTCGCTGGCGGCGCTGAGCTGCATCGCGAGGTTTCGCAGCACGCCCTTAATCACCGACTTCTGTTGCTGGACCGGCGTCACCGCCCCCTGGACCGCGCGGAGCTGCTCGGCGAGCTCGGAGTTGATGCGCTGGAGGTCCTTCGCGGTGCCGCCCTCGAGCTGAGCACGGACCTGCTCGAGGGCCTCCCCGAACTCCGGCATCTCGTCGAAGGTGCGGCCCATGAAGTCCATGCAGGTGGACGCGACGGCGATGAGCTCGTCATTGCGAAGCTCGCAGCCGCGAAACGCCGTGGCCTGGGCCGCGTTCTCCGTTCGACGGGCGGCAGCGAAGCGGGTCAACGCCTCGACGTGTTGGGTCGCCTCAGCGCCGCTCTTCGCCGTCGCCAGACCGCGCAGCGCCGGGACCACGTCCGCTTTGTGGGTCCCTTGCGGATCGGCGACCGGGACCAGCGTGCGGCACAACGCCGCGACGCGCTCGACGAAGACCAGATCTCCGCCCGAGGTCCCCGGCTCCGGCGTAGACAGGTCATCGGAGGCCGCCTGGACGGCGTCGACGAAGCTGAGGAGCTCGCGTTGGTCGAGCTGCCCACCGGCGCGCGCCATCCGCAGGCCGCGCAGCACCCCACAGAGCTCCGGGCTGATCTGTGACCCCACGCGGGCGAGGCCCACGAGGAGATCGCCCACCTCGTCGGCGAGGACGACGTGGCCATTCTCGGCGCCGACGTCGGGTGGCGGGTTCACGCCACGCTCCTGGCACAGCGCGGAGAAGACCGCCTCATAGTTGGTCGGCGTGGGCGGGAGGCCCTTCGTCGCCAGTCGACTGATCGCGTCGTTTGCGATGTGTGCGAAGGCACCCACGTTGTGGCTCAATCTTCCCTCCTACGGAGCGTCGTCGGGATTCAACATCCCGCGCTTCTTCAGCTTCTCCACGAGGGTGGTTCGGTTCATGCGCAGCAAGGCGGCCGCCTGGTTCTTGTTCCAGCCGGTGCGCTCGAGCGCCTGGCGGACGAGGCGGTCCTCCAGGGTGGCCAACAGCGCGCGCAGATCCAAACCCTCCTCGGGCAGGTCTACCGGGAGATCGTCTTTTCGGCCGTGGCGCTTGAGCAGTTTGTCGGGGAGATCTTCTTCTTCGACCGTTTCGTCCATGCAGAAGACGGAGAGCCGCTCCACCACGTTCTCCAACTCGCGGACATTGCCCGGCCAGTCATAGGCCGTGAGGCGGGTCATCGCAGACCCGGAGAAGCCCGCGACGGAACGACGCCGGGTCTCCGCGAGACGCTCGTTGAAGAACTCGATGAGTCGGGGGATGTCGGATCGTCTGCGCCGAAGCGGCGGCAGCGAGAGCTCCACGACGTTGAGGCGGTAGTAGAGATCCTCCCGGAAGCGGTTCTCGGCGACCTCGACCTCGAGGTCGCGGTTGGTCGCCGCCACGACCCGAACATCGACGTGGAGGGTGCGCGTCCCACCGACCGGCTCGAAGCAGCGCTCCTGCAAGACCCGCAGCAGCTTCACCTGGAGCTGCGGTGACATCTCACCGATCTCGTCGAGGAAGATGGTGCCGCCGTCGGCCACCTCGAAGCGCCCCGCCCGCGCCGTAGCGGCCCCGGTGAAGGCGCCCTTCACGTGCCCGAAGAGCTCGCTCTCGAGCAGGTTCTCGGGGATCGCGCCGCAGTTGATCGGGACCAGGGGCTTTCCCGCTCGATCGCTCCGCTCGTGGAGCGCGCGGGCGATGAGCTCCTTCCCCGTGCCGCTCTCCCCGAGCACGAGCACGGAGGTGTCGGTCGGCGCCACCTTGTCGACCAGCTTCAAGACCCGGAGCATCGCCGGGTCGTCACCGATGAGGGGGCGCGAGAGTGGTGTAGGCGTTTTCACGACATGAATATCGGCGGCCTGTCGGTGACTGTCAATTATCTGACTGTCAATCTCCTGTCACCTCGCGGAACGAGGCTACCAGAGCCGCAGCTCGTGGAGCGGGAGAATCTGGAGCATCGGCGTGAAGAAGAGCCACGCGGTGGCGGTGAACCAGGCGAGGTGCGCGGGCACCGCGAGCCAGGCCGGCGCGAGGGGGAGGCCACCGCGGTGACGGCTCAGCAGGCCATCGCCGAGCGTCGCGCCGCAGTGGAGGGCGAAGAAGGCGGTCATGTGCCCTCCCGTCGAGCCGAGAGCAGCGACCACGATGTACTCGTGGACGAGGGCGCTGAAGGCGAAGACCCCCACCACGCCAAGGACCGGGCGCGCGCGGCCCCCGAGGGGGAGAAAGAGGTGCCGATGAGCCTGGTTGCGAAACAGCAGGTTCCACCGCCGGCTCCAGAAGTCGCGCGGCGAGGTCGCCAGCGGCGGGAGGTCGAAGCTCTCGGCGGCCCACACGCCCACGACGAGCATGCCCAGGCCGGCCAGCACGTCGAAGGCCGCCGTCGCCACGAAGTACGTGACCCAGAGCACCCAGAACATCTTCAGGAGCAACCAATCGTGGAGTTGTGGCCACGCGGTGCTGATCGCCAGCAGCCCCAGAGTCGGGATCTGCTTGGCGAGCCCGCGCCCAACCCGCCGCAGCCCCTCCAACCGGTTCCGGTGTGCCTCGTCGGCGCCTGCCGGCCAGCGTCCGTCCGGCCCCAGCACGAAGGTAAACATCGCCCGGGGGATGGTCGCCAGCATCGCCGGGTCCGGGTACCGCCCGTAGGCGACATCGGCCATCCGCAGCCCGATGGACATCGCCCACACCGCCGCGCACATCCGGGCCAGCGGAAGATCCGGCGGCAGCAGCCAGGGCAACCCAGCGGACAGCAAGACCCCGACGACGAACGCCGGGCTCGTGCGACGCCCCGTCACGGCGAGGTGCCCGTAGAGCGGGACCACGCAAATGGCCACGCCTACCAGGAGTATGGAAGCGAGATTCATGCGGTCTTGTCGCCAACCAGCCGTTCGGGTCAAATGCGCCCAGTCGATGAGGTTTCGCAAGTACGAGGGCCTGGGCAACGACTTCCTGGTGGTGGACGCCGCCGACGCGCCGCGCAGCATCGAGGAGGTGCGCGCCGCCTGCGCCCGCCGGTTCGGGATCGGCGCCGACGGCATCCTGGTGGTCGATCGCGACCCGCTGCGCATGCGCGTCTTCAACGCCGACGGCTCGACTCCAGAGATGTGCGGCAACGGCCTGCGCTGCGTCGCGCTCTACGCCCGCGAGCACCTGCACGTCCCCAACGAGCGCTTCCTGGTGCTGACGGACGCCGGCCCGAAGGAGGTGCTGGTGGAAGGCAACGAGGTCGGCGTCGTGATGGGCGAGGCGCGCGACGACGGATGGTTCGGCGTAGAGCACCTCGCGGTCCAGTACGCGGGCCGAAGGGTCAGCGTAGGCAACCCGCACTTCGTCCTTCTCGCCGACTCCCCCTGGCCGGAGGCGGTCTTCGACGGCCTCGGCCGCGCGTTGCAGGACCACACGGGCTTCCCCGGCGGCGTCAACGTCTCCTTCGCGGAGCGACTCGCGGCAGACCACGTCCGCCTGCGCGTCTGGGAGCGCGGCTGCGGCCCGACCCTCGCCTGCGGCACCGGCGCCTGCGCGACGGTGGCGGCGGGCTGGTGGTCGGGTCGCCTGGAGGGTGACGTTCGGGTGGACCTCCCCGGCGGGACGCTGCGCGTCGGCGGATCATCGGATTGGGTGGTGATGACCGGCCCCGCCCACGAGGTCTTCGAGGGCGAGTGGAGGGGGATCAGCGGGCCTTGATGGCCTTCTTGATCATGACCAGCCCACCGTTCGGGCCGGGGATGCTGCCGCGGATGAGGACCAGCCCTTCGTCGGCCATGACCTCGACCACCGTGAGGTTCTGGACCGTGGAGCGGCGGTTGCCGTGCTGGCCGGGCATCTTCCGGTTCTTGAAGCAGCGCGCGGGATCGGTGTTGGAGCCGATCGAGCCGCCGTGCCGGAAGTACTCGTGCACGCCGTGGCTGGCCTTGGTGCCGCGGAAGTTGTGCCGCTTCATGACGCCCGTGAAGCCGCGCCCCTTGCTGGTGCCGACCACGTCGACCAGATCACCTTCGGCGACCGCGTCGCCGACGGCGATCTCGGCCCCGACCTCGTAGCCCTCGAGCTCCTCGGCGGAGACGCGGAACTCGCGAACGTGACGCTTGATGTACTGCTGTCCGTCGCGCTCCTCGACCATGTCGTTCTTCACGAAGAAGCCAGCCTCGGGCTTGGTCGCCCGACTGAGCCGACGATCGCCGTAGCCCATGACCACCGCGTCGTAGCCGTCGCCGGACTCGGTGCGCTTTCGCAGCACGCGGTTTCCGACGGCCTTGACGACGGTGACCGGAATCTGACGGCCGTCTTCGGCGAAGACCGCCGTCATGCCGACCTTCTCACCCAGGATGCCTCGCATTTGCTCTCCTCCTTCGCGTCCCTCATCAGGCGAGCGGTCCGCGCAGGCTGCGGACTTCGTCGGGGACGCGGCCGGGCTGAATATCCGAGGCCGAGGCCGTTGTCAAAGACTACGTCACGTCGGGCTGGCAGGCGTCGCCCTCGCCGTCGCCGTCGGCGTCCTGCTGCTGGTAGTCGGGGATCCGCGGGCACAGATCGCAGGCGTCGCCCCAGCCGTCGCCGTCGTCGTCACCCTGACCGGGGTTCTCGACGTAGGGGCAATTGTCACGCGCGTCGGAGACGCCATCGTCGTCGATGTCGGCGGCGGCCGTAAACGCCGCGAGCAGCAAGAGCATGGAGAGCATTGGGACCTTCCTTTGCGTTCTGGACACACCCCTTTTTCGGACAATCGCCGTCGCTGTTGCGTGAAAAGCGACCTTCGCTCTCCTTTTGTCGCGCGGCGACGCTTCGTCAGTCCGCCAGGGTCGCGTCGGGGAAGGCGTCCAGAAGCGTGTCCTCATCGCCGTCGAGCTCCGCGACCAGCGCGTCGAGGCCGTCGAGGGTCATGTTCAAGGAGAGGTCGACCAGCGAGGTCGCGTCGATCTCGACGGGGTTCAGCCGTGCCGCCGTCGGCGGGATCAGCCCCCGGGCCGAGACCAGCGCCGTCCGCATCGCTTCGGCGCCTGTGTGGCGTCGAGCAGGCCCCGGCTCACAGGCGGTTCGGAGCGCCTCGGCCAGCGCGCGGGGCACGGCCTCTCCGGCGGCCAAGGTGACGGGCATCGGCCGCGGCGCGGCCCCATGTTGCCGGCACGCGTCGATGGGCGCGCCCGACGTCACCAGGTTGCGGCCCAGCAACATCAGATAGCCCAACAGCCCCGTCGCGTACACGTCCGTCCGCGCGTCGGCCGCCCGGTTCACCCACTGCTCGGGCGCCGTGAACTGTGGATGGCCGTAGAGCACCCCGCCGACCGACGGCGCTGAGCCGTCGGCCAGCAACCACGCGATGCCCGCGCCATGCAGGACCACCCACGGCGGCGCACCGCCGGGCGCGTCGACCAGCCGCACGTTCTCCGGCCGCAGGTCGCGGTGCCACACGCCGTGGGCGTGCAGCGCCGAGAGCCCCGCCAGCACCCCGTCGAGCACCCGCAGCACCTCCCCCACCCCCATCGCGCCAGCTCGGAGTCGGTCCGACAACGTCCGCCCGTGCGCCGGCTCGAGCACCAGTCCCCCATGGTCCCCCGGAAGCGCCACCGCCTCCAGGGGCCGCGCCAACAGGCCGGAGGGCAACGGCGCCAGACGAAGGACCCGCTCTGCGAGTTGACGAGGCTTCACCGATCCGGCGGGCAACCGCACGAGGTCGAGCGGACGCTGGTCACGCAGATCCACCACTCGCCACGCGTCACCGATGGCCCGGCGCGGCAGCGCCTCTTGCACCCGATACCGCCCGTCGACGACGTCACCTGATTGCATGTAGATCATTGAACACACTGGTAGGCTCACGTGGAAGGAGGCAGCGATGGAATTCCTCGAAAGCGAGCTTTCGATGCGCTACGTCGCGGCGAGGCGCCCCTGCGGGTGGTCCGGCCAGGTCTCGAAGTTCAACCGCACGTGCCCCAAGTGCACCGCGCTTGGTCGCTTTGCCTGCCGCACCGTCCTGGTGAGCTGAGGCGATGGGCACGCAGATCACGATCCTCGGAGACATCCACATCAGCTCACGGGGCGACGCCACCGAAGCCTTCCTCACGGTCGTCGACCGACTGGCCGAGCGACAGCCCGACCTGGTCGTCCTCGCCGGCGACATGACCAGCGGCAACCGAGAGGATGGCCACGGCCCGGGCCGGGTGGCGTCGTGGTGGCGCGGCCTCCACGACGCCATCGAGCCGCTGCGCTCGGCGGGCATCCCGGTGCTCCCGGTGGCGGGCAACCACGACTACTACACCTCGGCTCACCGCGAGGCTTACGCGGCGGCCTGGGCCACGCTGCGCAGCGACCTGCCTCAACTCACCCTGACAGGCGCGCCGCCGACCCACTACGCGGTCGATCTGGGTGATCTGCACCTCGTCTTGCTCCACGTCGTCGACCAGACCATCGAGGCCCCGGTGGAGGCCTGGCTGCGCGCGGATCTCGCGGCGACGTCCCAGCCACTTCGCCTCGCGGTTGGCCACGTCCCGCTACGCTCCGCCATGGGCCGGACAAACGAGGGCTTCGAGCGACGCCTCGGTCGAGCGCTCGTCGAAGGCGGCGTCTCGGCCTACTTCGCCGGCCACGAACACCTCGTCTGGGACGGCGATCTCGACATCGACGGGCGTCCGCTGCGGCAGGTCATCGTAGGCACCCCCGGCGCCTCGTATCACTTCCCCCTGCGCCCGCCCCTCGTCCACGCCCACTGCCAGGGGCGAACCTGCCACACGCCACGGGGCCAGCGCTTCACGGTGGGTCGGGACAAGGCCCTTCAGCGCCAGCAGACCACCTTCGTGACCGTAGACATCGACGGCGCGGACTTCAGCGTGACGGTCCACGCGATCGACGGGGACGGCGCGGTGATGCCCTTCGACGAGGCCGAGCGCACGCGCTGGCTTCAGGCGGCCCTCAACCGGCTGCTGGACGCCACCCTCGAGCTGACGGGGAAGACCGACGACGCGACACGGGCCGCGGTGACGGCGTTGCAGGAGCGGGAAGCGGGCCTGAGCGTCGACGGCATCAGTGGGCCGCGCACGCGCGAGCGGATCCGAGCCCTACTCGCCTGAGGGTCCGTCCTTCGCGCCCTTCAGCTTCTTGGAGACCTGACGCAGCCGGACCCGCAGCTTCTTGCGCGTCGACTCGTCCCCCGCGGCCTCGAGACGCTGCTGGAGCAGCTCGAACATCGGGCGCCACTTGCCCTGGGCGGCGAGGGCCGACTCCAGCCCCGCCAGCGCCGCCGCGTCGTCCGGGTCGATCGCCTGGAGCACGTACTGGTAGAGGCCCTCCGCCGCCGGCAGGTCGTCGAGCTGGTTGCGGTAGATGGCGGCCATCTCCAAGCTCGCGCTGCGGATCAGCGTCGAGTCACGGGTGTTGCGCAGGCCGTCCCAGTAGGCGGCCACGAGCGCTTCGTAGGCCTCGGCCTTCTCCGCCGTCGAACGCAGCTCAGCCCGCAGGTCCTCGTCGTCGGGCCGGCTGGCCCAGGCCTTCGCGAGCCAGGTCACGGCCTCGGCGGGCCGCAGCAAGTCGTCCCGGAAGATGTGCGCGATCATGATCTGCTTCTCGCGCTTCTTGGCGCCCGGATGGAGCACCTGCTCCTGCTCGATGAGCATCCCCGCCACCTGATTCCAGTCCTGGAGCTGGATGTGGAGCTCCAGCAGGGTGTCCACCGTCTGCGGGGTGCTCCGCGGCAGCGGCGTCAACGTCTCGACGGCCTTGCGCAGATCGTTGAGCGGTCCCCGATAGAGCTCGGCGAGGGCGCCCCGGAGGTGCACCTCGGCGTGCTTGTCGTCGGTCGCCTCGAGCTGCCGCTCGTACAGATCGGCGAGGTCGTGCCAACGCTCGAGCTTCCGATACACCCCATCGAGCAGTTGCAGGGTGGCACCGCTTGCCGGATCGAAGACCAAGACCCGCTCCGCCGCCTCCACCGCCCCCTCCGCGTCATCGAGGTGCTCCAGACGGATGCGCGCGAGCCGGAGCAGCGTGGGACCGTCGATCGGGCGCCGCTCCAGCGCCTTTGCGAGCGCCTTCCACTCCCCGGCGTCCTCCAGGAGCTGTTCGAGCTCGTCTCCGGCGACCGCGTCGCCGCTGAGACGGAGAGCCGCGCGCGCGTGCTCCACCGCCGCCTTCCCGCGGTCGAGGTAGGTCCGATACCACCGCGCCAGCCGCATGTGGTACGGCGCGGCCTCGGGGACCTCTCCGAGCTTCCCGCAGTGCTTTGCGTAGAGCTTCGCGGCGTTGGCCCAGCGGGTCGTGAGCCCCGCCAGCCGTTCGAGCTCGACCCCCACCGTGTCGTCGTCGGGGCTCGCCTCGAAGGCCGCGCAGACCACCTCGAACGCGCCGTTCTCATCGTCGCAGCGCGTCTCGTAGAGCTCGGCTATCCGCATCAGGCCGGCGGCCCGCGTCTCGGCGTCCTCCGCGTCGGACAGGTTCGCGCGCAGCATCGCGATGAGCTCGTCCCAGCGGCCGTTGGCCTCGTAGAGCAGCGCGAGCCCTGCCGTCGCCTCCTCGTCCCCCGGGGACACCTGCAAGACGCGCATCCAACGGTCGGTGGCGTCGGGCTTCTGGAGGCGCGAGGACACCTGGGCGAGGCGCCGGAGCAGATCCACCGACGCGTCGTCGCCCGAGGCCCGCACGTGCCGCTCGATCAGGTCGTGCAGCCCCGCCCAGTCCCCCTGGAAGGCGTGAATCTTCTCGAGGTGCCCCAGCGCCAGGGTGTCGTTGGGCCGCGCCTCGAGCACCTCGATGAAGTGCGCCTTCGCCTTCTCCGGCTTGCCCAGCTTCGCCTCCAAGACCACCGCGAGCCGCGACCGGATGTCGGGGTCGTCGACCCACTCGAGCAGCCGCTCCAAGACGCTGACGAGGGCCTTCCACTGCTCGCTCGCCTCGAGCACGTCGGCGACCTCGTCGAGCACCTCCGGGTCGTCGGGCGACATCCCGAGCACGAAGTCGTACATGCCCACCGCCTGCTGCGGAGCGTCGAGCCGGTCCCGATAGAGCCGCGCCATCGCCAGGCCGAGGGCCCGCCGCGCGTCGGTATCATCGGTGTGGTTCGCCGCCGCCCAGAGCTGCGCCACCACGTCCGCCCAGCGCTCCGTCTGGTCCGCCAGCTCGCACAGCGCGACGCGCAGCGACTCGTCCGCGGGCGCCATCTGCAGCGCGCTGCCGTACCAATCGAAGGCCATGCCCGGCTCTTCGAGCTTGTCGCGATAGACCTCCGCCACCCGCCGCCGGACCGCGAGCTGGGCTTCCCGCTCCTGAAGCAGATACGCCTGACGGCTGAGCATCTCGGCGTGGGCCGTCCAATCCTCGGCCCGCTCGGCCAACGCCGCGAGGCGCGCCAGCGTGCCGAGATCCGGCGCCCCTGGATCGAGGGTCGGCACCAGGACCTCGTAGGCCCGCCCCGGCTCGTCGAGGTGCACCGCGAACACGTCCGCCAGGGCCGTGCGCGTCTCGGGGTCGTCCTTCTCCGCCAGCCGCGCGCCATAGAGCGCGGCGAGCTCGTCCCACTTCTCCTGCTCGAAGTAGACCCGCGCGAGCGTGTCGGCGACATCGGCCCCCGAGAACTGCGCCGTCTCGAGCAGATCCGTCACCCGGGCGGGGGCATGAACCTCGGCCACCTCGGCGGCCCCCTTCAACAGCTCCGCGGCGTGACTGGGATCGGCGATCGCCTGCATCTCCCGCGTGTTGAGCATGTCGTCCCAGCGCTTCTCCTTCTCGAAGAGCACGGCGAGGGCGTCCATCGCCCCCACGTCCTTGGGTGAGATCTCGAGCACGGACCGCCAGTCGGCGATCGCCGCCTCGACGTCTGCCCCCTCCCCGCGGATCCGCGCGAGCTGCCGCAACGTTCGGAGCCGGGCGGTGTCGTCCGGCGCCCCCTCGAGCTGTTGCTCGAGCACCGCGATCGCCTCGGGCCAATCCTCGGGCCGCTCGAAGATCCGGTCGAGGGCCTCCTTCGCCTGGGGATGCTCCGAGTCGAGGGCGAGCACATCGAGGTAGTGCCCCGCCGCCGCCGACCGGGCCTCGCTGCGCTCGTACCAGGTGGCGAGCTTCAGATGCAGCTTGACGGCGTCTTCGCCGACCGTCATCTCGACCAGCCGTCGCTCGACGTGCTCCGCCAGCTCTCCCCAGCGACCGCTGGCTTCGAGCAGCCGGTCGAGGGCATCGCCCGCCTCGTCGTCCTCGTCGTCGAGGGCATAGATGGCGCGCCAGTGGGCGATCGCTTCGTCCGCGTGCTCGAGCTCCTCGGCGGTGCGCGCGAGGCGGCGCCGCACATCGATCAGCGCTTCCTCGTCGGCCTCGGCGGCGAGCAGCTTCTCGAGGGTCTCGTAGAGCGCGGAGTGTCCCCCCGTCGCCCCGTGCAGCCGCGCCAGCGCGCGCAGCGCGAGCACATGGTCCGGCTGCTCGTCGAGGACCATCTCGTACTGCGCCACCGCCGCCCCGGCCTGGCCCAGCCTTCGTTCGTAGACCTCCGCGACGCGAAGCCGCAACGCGACGCGATCGTCAATGGGCTCGGCGGCGTTGATCTGCCGTTGCAGCACAACCGCCAGCTCGACCCACTTCTCGTCGGCTTCGTAGATCTTGGCCAACCCGTCGAGGGCGCCCACGTGCTTCGGCTCGCGCTCGAGCAGCGCCTCCCAGGTGCGCTCGGCGGCGGCGCGGTCACCCAGCTCGTCGAAGTACAGCGTCGCCAGCAGGTCCCGCAGCCGTCGCACGACCTGTACGTCGTGGTTCGTCCGCGCGATGCCATCGTAGACCGCCGCGAGATCGGCCTTGCGGTCGCTGTCCGTCGCCAGGACCACGCAGGCCTCACGCACCGCCTCGTCCGTCGGATCGGCCTGGAAGGCCAGCCCCATCCAGTCGAAGGCCGCGCTCGAGTCGCCGACCTTCTCCTCGCACAGAGTCGACGCCCTCCGTAGGAGCGCCGCCGCGTCGGCGGGCTTCTCCGTGACCTCGGCGAGCCGACCCAGCGCGTCGACGCAGGTCCCCCAATCCTCACCGACCTCCGCCAGCTCGACCATCCCGCGCAGCGCCGCGACGTTCCCCGGATCACGGCCCAGGGTTCGCAAGAGCACCTGCACGGCGGCGGCCGGGTCCTCGAGCGGGCCGCGATACAGCGCCACCAGCTCGGCCTCGACCTCGGGATCGTCGTCGTCGCCGAGGCGCGCCTCGTAGACCTCGGCGAGGTTCGCCCAGGAGCCTGTCTCTCGATACGCGCGCTCCTGCGTCTGTGGCCCCACCGAGTGGGGGGCTGCCTCGAGCCCTTCGACCACCCCCTCCCAGCGCTCGGCGGCGGCGTAGACAGCCGTCACATCGGCCCACCGCCCCTGGGCCCGGAGCAGCGTGGAGAGCGCGTCGACGGCCGCATCGTCCTTGGGATCGCGGGCCAACAAGTCCCGCAGCGCGCGCTCCGCCCCCTCGGGATCGTCGATGGCGCCATAGGCCTCCGCCAGCGCGCGCTCGATGGCGACCTTGCGCGTCTGCGCCTCCACCGAAGGCAGGACCTCCGAGAGCAGCGCCGCGAGCTCGAGCTGACGCGCCTCCCCCAGGCGCATCACGGCGGTGAAGGAGGGCTCGCTGTCCGGGACCCGGCGCAGCGCGCGCCCGTGGGCCTCGAAGGCGCCCGCCGGATCGTCGAGCTGCCTCTCGCGCAGCTCCGCTAGCCGCGTCCAGACGGCGGGGTCGTCCTTGATCTCGCCCAACGCCGCGAGCTGCGCGGCGATGGTCTCCTGGTCCTCCGCCGCCTCCGCCAGGGCCAACCGCTGCTCGCGCCGCTTCGCATCATCGGGCTCCACCGCGAGCAGTCGGTCGAGGGCGGTCGCCGCCGCCTCGGCGTCGTCGAGCGGTCCGAGACAGAGATCGGCCAGCGCCGCGTCGTCTCCTCGCTCCGCGTAGACCTCGGCGAGCTCACCGAAGCGCTCGCCCTCGAGACAGACCCGCTCGACGGCGTCGCCGTCCCCCGCCCGACGCCAGGCTGCGATGGCCGCGTCGACGTCGCCTGTGCCCTCCGCCGCGACCGCCGCACGCGCGTGGACGCCGGCCTCTGCGTCGGGATGGTCCAGCGACAGCTCGAGCAGGGCGGCGGTGTCCCCGGCGCCCTCGTAGAGCCGCGACAGGGCGAGGACGGCGTCGGCCCGGTCGGGCTCGGCCTCCAAGACGCGCGCCCAGGCCGTGACCGCGCCGTCGTTATCCTCGAGCTGCTCCTCCTTCAACCGCGCCACCCGCGCCAGGGTGTCGGGCACCGGCGTGCGCTCCTCGAGGACCCGCACCAGCCCCGCCCAGTCGTCGGCCTTCTCGTAGCTCGCCTGGAGGGCGTCGAGCACGCGCGGGTGCTCGGGATCGACCGTACGTAGCCGCTCGTAGCACGCGGCGGCCTCGGAGGGATCGTCGATGGGGCCCTCGTACCAGCCCGCGAGGCGCGCCCAGAGAGGGGCGGCCTCGTCACCGGCCGCCTCGGCCGCCGCGCGGTAGGCGGAGGCCGCGCGCGCCCAGCCACTGGCCTCGGCGGCGCGAATGCCGACGTCGGGCCCGAGGGCGGCGTCGTCCGGCGCCTCTGCGAAGGCCTCGAGCAGGGCGTCGAGGGCGTCCCCCGGATCGCGCGCGGCGGCGGCGATCCGCGTCAGGATGGACCTCCGCGCGTCGACGTCCTCGGATCGGTCGAGCCGAGCGCGTAGGGCCTCCGCCAAGGCCGCCCAGTCCTCCTGCGCCTCCAGCGCCCCTTCCAGCCCATCGGCGGCCTCGGCGTCGTCGGGCTCGGCGGCGAGGACCCGTCGCCACGCACAGGCGGCGGCCTCGGCCTCGGCTTCGGCCCGCGCTCGGTCCCGCCACAGCGCCGGATCGTCGCTGTGCTCACAGCGACGCCGTAGGACCTCCATGGCCTCGTCGTCGCGATCGGTCGCCTCCAGGGCGGCCTGTAGGCCAGCGAGGGCCACCTCGTCGTCGGCGTCGTAGCCGAGGACCCGACGCCACGCGGCCTCTGCCTCGTGGTGCGCCTGGAGATCCGCGTGGATCGCGCCGAGGGCGGCGCTGCGCGACCGATCCAGCTCCGGCGCCTCGTCGGCCACCGCGGCCCGCGCCCGCTCCAGCGCCGCGGCGAAGACCGGCAGGCGATCGGTCGCCGCCGCCAGCCGCGCGGCCTCCCTCGAGGCCGTCTCGTCCGCCGGCGCAGCGTCGAGGGCCTGGACCCAGGCGACGAGGGCGCCCGCCGGATCGTCGAGGCCCGCCTCACAGGTGCGCGCGAGGATGCTCAGCCGCTCCGCGCGGCCGGCGTCGTCGTCGGCGAGATCGACCAGCCGACGCTGGACCGCCGCCGCCTCGGCCCAGGCCTCCGTCGCGGCGTACAGCTCGGAGAGCGAGGCCAGCGCGCCCGCGTGGTCGGGGTGCGCCGAGAGGATCGGCTCGAGGACCGCCGCCGCTTCGTCCGGCCGTGTTCGGCGCAGCACGTCGGCGAGGCCGATTCGGATCTCGAGCTGCTCGGCGTCGGTGGGCTCGGCCTCGAGGGCGGCCTCGAAGTTCGCTCGCGCACGCTCGGGCTCATCCAGGTGCTCGAGACTGATCCGCGCCGCTTGCATCAGGTAGCGCACCCGATCGAAGCGATCGCGGGCGCCGAGCTTCTCGACGGCGACGACCAGCTCCGGCCACCGCTCCAGGCGCTCGTAGAGCGGCGGTAGCGCCCGCCACGCCTCCATGTCCTCGGGATCGTCCTCGAGCAACGCCTCCCACGCGCCGACGGCCCGCTCGGCGTCGTCGAGGCGGGAGGTCGCCAGATAGGCGAGGCGCACCCGGGTCGCCTTGCGGGACTGGGGGTCGTCGGTGAGCTCCGCCTTCCGCTCGAGCACATCGGCGATGCGCAGGAAGTCGCCGGTCGTCTGGATCAGCTTGGAGAGCGCCTCGAGCGCCCCGGGGTGCTTGGGCACCGCCTCGAGCACCGCCTCGTAGTGACGCTCCGCGGCGGAGATGTCGCGCAGATCGGTGTACCAACCGGCGCATCGCAGATGCAGCGGTACCGCGTCGGTGCCCTCCACGTGCTCGAAGCCTGCCTCGTAGGCCGCGGTGACAGCCTCCCAGCCATCGCAGCGGCCGGCGACGCGGCCGATGTCCTCGGAGAGCGCGTCGTCGGGGGCCTCGGCGAAGGTCTCGAGCAGCGCCGCCAGCGAGTCGGCGGGCTCGGGCAGGGCGCCCGCGATGCGGAGATATAGATCGCGTCGCTCGGCGGGCGCTTCCGTGCCTTCGAGCCGGCCGCGGAGCATCGCCGCGAGCTCCTCCCAGCGCTCGAGGACCGTGAGCGAAGCCTCGAGGCCCGCCCGCGCGGCCCGGTCGTCCGGGCGCGCGGCGAGGACCGCCCGCCAGTCCTCGATCGCCTCATCGTGCCACTCCAGCGCCCCCGCGAGCCGGGCGCGGCGCCCACGCAGATCCGGTCCGTCCTCGAGGGCCAAGGCCGCGTCGTACGCCGCCGCGGCCTCCTCCAACTCGAAGCGTCCCTCGTAGCGGTCGGCGAGCTCGACGTAGAGCTCGGCCTCGCCGAGCACCTCCGCCCGCCGAAGGAGCACGTCATCGGCCTCCTCCCCGCGCGATTGAGACTCGAGCGCCGTCTGCAGGCCGAGGAGCGCATCCGGGGCGTCGGCCGTGAGGTCGAGGACCGCCCGCCACGCGCTCTCCGCCGCCACCGGGTCTGTGACCAGCCCCGCGATCCGGCGCCACCCCGCCACGTCGGGGGCCACCGCCATCAGCCGCTCGAGCATCGACACCGCCTCGGCGTCGTCCTCCGCGGCCTCGTAGAGATCGGCCAGCGTCCCGAGGACGTCGACGTCGGCGGGATCGAGCTCGAGGGCCGGGCGCAGGGTCTGCGCCGCGACGGCTGGCGACGCGTCGCGCCGCACGGCGGCCAGCCGCAACCGCAGGGCCAGCGCTTCGCCGATCGGGGGGTCCGACGCCAGGGCCTGCTCGTAGTTCGCCGCCGCACGCTCGGGATCGTCCAGACGCTCCAGCGCCACCTCCGCGGCGCGCTTCAGGGGTCCGATCGGCGTGGCGACCGCGGCGAGGGACTCCAGGGAGTCGGCGAGCGCCCCCCACCGTTCGAGCTGCTCGTACAGCAGCGGCAGCGCCCGCAAGCCCTCGGGATCGTTGGGATCGTCAGCCAGGACCGAGCGCCAGGCGCGCGCCGCGCGCTCGGGATCGGACAGCGGCCCGGCGGCGAGCCCGGCGACCCGCGCCCAGCGCTGGCGACGCCCAGCGGGGGTGTCCTCCAGGAGCGCGCGCCGCTCCAGCCAGTCCGCGAGGCGCGCCGGATCCTCGCCCGACTCGACGATCGCCTCGAGCCCCTCCAACGCCTCCCGGTTCCCCGGCTCGACGGCGAGGGCCGCCTCGTAGCGGCGCTCCGCGGCCTGGAGCAGACCGCGGTCGACGGACCAGGCGGCGAGCTGAAGTTGGAACGGGAGCGTGGCGGCCCCCTCCGCGGCCGTGATCGCGTCGTCGAAGGCGGTCCACACGCGCGACCAGCCATTCGACTGCGCCGCGAGGGTCCCCAGGTCGGGGGCGAGGGCGACGTCCGGCCCCTCCCCGAAGGCCTCGAGCAGCACGTCGAGGGCGGCCCCTGGGTCGCGCACCGCGCTGGCGATTCGCTCGTAGATTCGCCGGCGCGCTTCGGCATCGCTCGTACGTTCCAGACGAGCTCGCAGGGCAGAGACCAGCTCACCCCAGCGTTCGAGCACCTCCAGCGCGTGCTCCAACCCGCGAGTGCCCTCGTCGTCGGTGGGTTGGTCGGCGAGGACCTCACGCCAGCGCTCGACGGCGTCGGCGTGGCGACCGAGCCGGCTGGCGGCGATCCGCGCCCGGCGCGCCGCGATCTCGGGCTCCGCGGGCAGGTCCCCCAGAGCATCGTAGAGCCCGGCCCAGTCCTCCAGTCGCTCGCAGAGCGCCACCCGGTTTGGGGTCCCCAGCGCCCCCGCGGCCTCGTAGGCCTGGGCGGCGCCGAAGTCGTCCCCCCCCGCTTCCCACAGCTCTCCGAGGGCGAGATGCAACGCCGGATCGTCGGTGAGCTGGGCCCGCAGCGCGAGGACGTCGGCGACCTCGTCGACCTTGTCCTGGGCCTCGAGCGCCGCCTGCAACCCGGCGAGCGCCGCTGTGTGCTCGGGGTCATGGACCAGCGCGTCCCGCCACGCCTGCTCGGCGTCAGCGTGCCGCGCGAGTCGAACGTAGAGCCCACCGAGCTCCAGGCTGCGCGCCTCGTGGAGCGCGGCGTCGTCCGCCGCCCCGCGCGCCTCGTCCAGCGCGCAGGCGTAGACCTCGAGCCGATCGGTGGCCTCGGCCAGGGGCGCGGCGCGCGCCGTGAGCGCCACCATCTCGGGGGCGAGCGCCATCGCCGCCAACAGCGCGTCCAAGGCCCCCCCCGGATCGCTCGGCGCGCGCAGCTCGGCCAGGCGCGACCACCGCTCCGGGGTCGGCGCCGCCCCGCAGAGCCGCGGGAGGACGCCCAGGAGCTCATCGTCGGCCCCCGCCTGCTCGTAGAGCTCGACGAGCTTCTCCATGACCGCGAGGTCGTCGGGATGGGTCTGAAGCGCCGGCGACAACGCGGCGGCGCCCTCCACCGGATCGGCGTGTAGTTCCGCGATCTGCAGGCGCACCTCGCGGGCGGCGTCCACCGCGGGCCCGGCTTCGAGGACCCCCTCCAAACAGCGCACGGCCCGGGGGGCGTCGTCGAGCTGCTCGGCGGCGATCTCCGCGGCCCGACGCAGATGCCGCTCGGGCTCCTCGGCCCCCGCGAGCCGCTCGAGGGCGTCTGCGACCTCGGGCCACGAGCCCAGCCGCTCGTAGAGCGCGGGGATGGCCCGCCAGGCGTCGACGTCCTCGGCGGCGTCCTCGAGGACAGCGTCCCAAGCCAGCAGCGCGCGGGCGGGATCATCGAGGGGCCCGGCGGCCAGATAGGCGAGGCGGACGCGACGCGCCTTGCGGGACTGCGGATCAGCGTCCGTCGCCGCGCGCCGCTCCAGCCAGTCGGCCACGCGGGCCGGCTCACCGCCGCGCTCAATCAGCCGCTCCAACCCGTCCAACGCCGCGCCGTACGTGGGGGCGCGCACGAGCGCCTCCTCGTAGCGGAGCTCGGCGGCGACGTCGTCGCCGCGGGCACAGGCCCACTCGGCGAGCTGCACCTCGAAGGGGGCGCCAGCGTCTGTCTCCAGGCCCGCGAGGACCCCGTCGTAGGCCACCTCCACCGCCGCCCAGGCGTCATCGGCGCTGGCGAGCTGACCGATCTCCCAGGCCAGCGCCGGCCCGGGCTGCTCGACGAAGCCCGCAAGCAAGACGGCCAACGCCTCCCCCGGCTCGCTCCAGGCGCCGGCCATCCGCAGATAGACGATCCGCCGCGCGCCGGGGTCCTCCGTCCGCTCCAGCCGCGCGCGCAGCGCCGCCCGCAAGCCGGCCCAGTCGGCGCACACCACCAGCGAGACCTCGAGGCCGCGCGCCGCCTCGTCGTCGTCCGGCCGCTCGGCCAGCACCTCGCGCCAGCGCTCGATCGCGTCCGCGTCGCGGTCAAGGCTCTGCGCGAGGCGAGCTCGTCGGGCCGCGATCTCGAGCTCCGGTGGGAGGCGCCCCAGGACGTCGTAGAGCGCCGCGCGCTCCCCGGTCCGCTCGTACAGAGCCACCAGCCGGCGCGCGCCTTCCTCCCCGGCGTCGCCGTAGGCTTGCTCGGCGCCGAAGTCGTCTCCCGCCGCCTCCCACAGCGCCCCGAGGGCGAGATGCAGCGCCGGATCGTCGGTGAGCTGAGCCCGCAGCGCGAGGACGTCGGCGATCTCGTCGCCCTTGTCCTGGGCCGCGAGCGCCGCCTGCAATCCGGCGAGCGCGACGAGCTGCTCGGGGTCGTGGGCCAACGCGTCACGCCACGCCTGCTCGGCGTCGGCGTGCCGCTCGAGTCGAGCGTAGAGCCCACCGAGCTCCAAGCTGCGAGCCTCCTGGAGCGCGGCGTCGTCCACCGCCCCGCGCGCCTCTTCCAGCGCGCACGCGTAGACCTCGAGCCGATCGGTGGCCTCGGCGAGCGGCGCCGCGCGCGCCGTGAGCGCCGCGTCCTCGGGGGCGAGCGCCATCGCCGCCAACAGCGCGTCCAAGGCGCCCCCCGGATCGCTCGGCGCGCGCAGCTCGGCCAGGCGCGACCAACGCTCGGGGGTCGGGGCCGCTCCGCAGAGCCGCATGAGGACCTCTGTGAGCTCGTCGTCGGCCCCCGCCTGCTCGTACAGCTCGACGAGCTTCTCGGTGACCCGAAGGTCGTCGGGGTGGGTCGAGCGCGCCGGCGACAACGCGGCGGCTGCCTCCCCCGGATCGGCGTGTAGATCCGCGAGTCGCAGGCGCACCTCGCAGGCGACGTCCGCCTGAGGTCCGGCCTCGAGGGCCCTCTCCAGACAACGCACGGCCCGGGGCACGTCGTCGAGCTGCTCGACGGCGATCTCTGCGGCCCGTCGCAGATGCCGCTCCGCCTCCTCGGCGCCGGCGAGCCGTTCGAGGGCGTCTGCGACCTCGGGCCACGAACCCAGCCGCTCGTAGAGCGCGGGGATGGCCCGCCAGGCGTCGACGTCCTCCGCGTCGTCCCCGAGCACGGCGTCCCATGCCAACAGCGCGCGGGCGGGATCGTCGAGGGGCCCGGCGGCCAGGTAGGCGAGGCGGACACGACGCGCCTTGCGAGACTGGGGGTCTGCGTCCATCGCCGCGCGGCGCTCCAGCCAGTCGGCCACGCGCCCCGGCTCACCGCTGCGCTGGATCAACCGCTCCAGCCCGTCCAACGCCGCGCCGTACGCGGGGGCGCGTACGAGCGCCTCTTCGTAGCGGAGCTCGCCGGCGGCGTCGTCACCGCGGGCGCAGGCCCACTCGGCGAGCTGCACCTCGAAGGGCGCCCCCGCCTCCCCCTCCAAGCCGCCGATGACCCCGTCGTAGGCCGCCTCCACCGCCGCCCAGGCCTCGTCGGTGTTGGCGAGCGAAGCGATCTCCCAGGACAGCCCCGGGCCCGGCTGCTCGATGAAGCCCGCAAGCAAGACGGCCAGCGCCTCTCCCGGCTCGCTCCAGGCGCCGGCCATCCGCAGATAGACCAGCCGCCTGGCGCCGGGGTCCTCCGTCCGCTCGAGACGCGCCCGCAGCGCCGTCCGCAAGCCAGCCCAGTCCTCGATCGCGACGAGCGCGACCTCGAGGCCACGCGCCGCCTCATCGTCGTCGGGCTGCTCGGCCAACACCTCGCGCCAGCGCTCCGCCGCGTCCGCGTCGCGGTCCAGGCTCTGAGCGAGGCGCCCTCGCCGGATGGCGATCTCCGTCTCCGGCGGGAGGCGTCCCAGGACGTCGTAGAGCGCCGCGCGCTCCCCGGTCCGCTCGTACAGAGCCACCAGCCGGCGCGCGCCTTCCTCCCCGGCGTCGCCGTAGGCTTGCTCGGCGCCGAAGTCGTCGCCGGCCGCCTCCCACAGCATCCCGAGGCGCAGGTAGAGGGCGGGATCCTGCTCGAGCTCGGCGCGGCGGGCGACGACGTCGGGGAGGGCGTCGGTGCGACCCAAGGTCTCGAAGGCGAGCTGCAGACCCGCGAGGGCCGCCCGGTCGTCGGGCTCGAGCAACAGCACCCGTTGCCACGCCTCCGCCGCCGCTTCGTGGTCCTCGAGATCCACGTAGAGGTGGGCCAGCTCGACGCTGCGCGCGAGGTCCAGCGCGTCGTCGTCCTCGACGGCGTCCCGGGCGTCGTACAACGCCTCCGCATAGACCCTCAGCGCCCCCGCCGCCTCGGCTTGCTCGCGGGCGGCGGCGGCCAGCGAGGGATCCGACGGCACCAGGCCCATCGCCTCGGTCAACGCGTGGAGGGCGCGCGCCGTGTCGGCCGGCCCCTCGACGCAGAGGCGCGCGAGGCCGCGGAGCCGCGCCGCGCGCAGCTCGGGGTCGAGGGCGAGCTCGACGAGCGCCTCGTGGGACTCGATGGCGGCGGGCCAGTCCTCCCCCGCCTCGTAGAGCTCGGCCAAGGTCTCGAGCACGCCCTCGTGATGAGGGTCAGCCTCGCGCAAGGGCAACAGCGCCGTCGCCGCCTCCGCCGGCGCGTCGTCCCGCCGCGCAGACGCCCAGCCGAGCCGCAGCTCGATGCTCTCGCCGTGCGGCGGCGAGGTCGCCAGCGCCGCCTCGTAGGACCGCGCCGCGCGCAGGCCATCGCCCAGCCGCTCCCACGCGAGCTCCGCCGCCGCCCGCAGATGGCGCCGCTGCTCCACGGGATCGCCCTCCAGCGCCCCGGCGCGCTCGTGGGCCTCGGTCTGCTCGGGCCAGCGCTCCTGCGCGGCGCAGAGCGGGGCCAGCGCGCGCCAGGCCTCGAGATCAGCGTCGTCGTCTTCGAGGATCGTGCGCCAGGCGGCCGCCGCCCGCTCGGGGTCTTCGAGCCGCGAGGTGAGGACGTAGGCGAGGCGGACGAGCTCCGCCTTGCGTTGAGCCGGGTCATCGGCCAGATCCGCCCGGCGCCGCAGCAGCCTCGCGAGGCGCTCGGCGTCTCCGGTGGCTTGGACCAACGCCGTGAGGGCGGCCATCGCCCCCGCGTGGCGCGGCTCGGCGGCGAGGACCATCTCGAAGTGCTCCGCGGCGCGGTCGACCTCACCCAGCTCCGCCAACCACGAGCCGAGCCTCAACCGCAGCGCGTGGGCGGCCTCACCGGTGAGCGCCGGTGGCTCCCCCCCGACCGCCGCCTCGTACGCCGCAAGCACCGGCTCCCAGTCCCCCGTCGCCCGCGCGAGGCGCTCGAGCTCCGGCGCGAGCCGGTCGTCGGTGGACTCCGCGAAGGCCTCGCACCACACCGCCAGCGCGCCCTCCGGGTCACCGGCGTCTTCCTCGAGGACCAGCGCCAGCCGCGCGTAGGCGACGCTGCGTGCGTCCCCCTCCGCCCGGCCGAGCCGATCGCGCAACAGCCCGACGAGGTCATCCCACCGCCCGAGGGTGCCGTACAGAGCCTCGAGCCGGACCTCGGCCTCGCCCTCCGGGTCCAGCGCGCGCACCTCCCGCCACAGCTCGACGGCCGCCGCCGGGCGTTCAAGGTGGACCTCGAGCAGATCGGCGCGTCGCACCAGCAGCGGCAGGCGGGCGTCCCCCTCCGCGGCGTCGGTGCGCAGCTCGAGCAGCGCCAACAGCTCCGGCCACGCCTCCGTCTCAAGGTAGACGGCGCTCAGGCCACTGACCGCGTCCTCGTTGCGCGGATCGTCGTCCAGGACGCGCCGGTAGAGGGCGACGGCCGCCTCGATCTCTCCAGTCCACGTCGCGCGCACGTGGGCGGCGCGCAGAAAGAGGGGGGCGCGGGCCTCCCCCTCGGCCAGCGAGGCGAGGCGCTCCAGGGTCGCGGCGTGCTCCCCCCATCGCTCCTGCTCGGCGAGCAGGTCCGACAGCGCCCCCAAGGCCGTGGTGTCCGCGGGATCGCGCTCCAACAGCACCCGAAGCGTCGCCTCCGTCGCCTCGATATCGCCGCACCGGTCCCGCTGGAGCTCGACGAGGCGGTGCCCCAACCGGCGCGGGTCGCTCACGTAGGGCCACGCGTGCTGCATCGCCGCGGCCAGGTCGGGCAGGCGTCCGCCGGCCTCAGCGACCGCGTCGAGGGTGTCGGTGAGCGCCTCGTCGTCCGGGTGCTCGCGCCACGCGCTGGCGTACCAGTCGAAGGCCCGCGCCTGGTCGTCGAGCCGCTCCGAGTAGAGGGCTCCGACGCGCATGCGAAGTTCGTGCAGCTCAGCGGCGTCCGTGGCGACATACGCGAGCCGGCTCGTCGCGTCGACGCAGCGCAGCCAGTCCTCGGCCTCGGCGAAGAGCTCGATGAGCGTCTCCAGCGTAGGCCGGTCCGGTCCGTCGCGCAGCAGCGGCATCAGCGCGTCGACGGCCCGCTCCAGGTCGCCCAACGGACCCCGGCAGAGCTCGACGATCACCCCTCGGACCCGGCGCTCCTGCTCGGCGTCGAGACCCGCATCGAGGCGGCGCTGGTGGATCGCGGTGACATCCTCCCACCGCTCCTGCGCCTCGAGGAGGTGTCCGAGCCCGTCGATCACGTCCCTGTCGTGCACATCGAGCTCGAGGGCCGCGGCGTATGCGGCCTCCGCTCGCTCGACGTCGTCGAGTCGCACCTGCGCGATCCGCGCGGCGGCGAGGTAGTGGGCGATGGCCGCCTCCCGCGGCTGCACCAGCGTCGCCAGCTCTTCGTGGACCTCATGCAGATCGAGCCACCGCTCGCATCGCTCGTACAGCGGGGCCAGTGAGCGCCAGGCGTCGAGATCGCCGAGGTCGTCGCGCAGCACGCGCAGCCACGCGGCGATGGCTCGGTCGGGATCGTCGATGCGGTCGGTGGCGATGCTCGCGACGTGGCTGAGCAAGGCCCGACGGGTCTCTGGATCGACGCGGTCGGCGCGGGTCTCGAGGAGCGCCGCGAGGGCCTCCCACTGCTCGTCGTCCTCCAGCAGCGTGATCAGCGCGTCCTCGACGTCGAAGCGCGTCGGATCGAGCTCCAGGACCGCTCGGTAGTGCCGCACGGCGTCGACGGCGCCCCCGAGGTGCGCCTCGTACCAGCCCGCGACTCGGAGGTGCAGCGGCAGCGCGTCGATGACCTCCAATGCGCGCTCGTAGGCATCCACCGCCGCGTCCCAGGCGTCGGCGCTGAACGCGAGCCGCTCTATCTCCGGGCCCAGCGACTCGTCGTCCGGGGCCTCTACGAACTGCTCGCAGCGCACCGAGAGCGCGGCCTCGAGATCGTCGTGGCGAACCTCCAACACGGTCGCGAGGCGCGCGTACGTCGCGGCGCGGTCGAGCCCATCGTCCGCGCGCTCGAGGCGCCGCCGGAAGAGGTCGGCGAGGGGCGCCCAGGCCCCCGTCTTCTGGTAGAGGCGCTCCAACGCCAGCTCGGCCTGGGCGTGGTCGGGGCGCGCGAGCAGCACCTCTCTCCAACGCGCGATGGCGTCGTCGGGTCGCCCCAGGTGGGCCTCCGCGAGCTCCGCCATCCGCGCTCGCAGCCGGGGCGCGAGATCCGCGTCGGCCCCCTCGAGCCGCCCTTCGAGGGCCTCGTAGACCCCCGGCCACTCGCCCTGGGCTTCGAGCAGCGCGGCCAACCGCTCCAGCGCCTCGGGCTGATGCGCCTCGCCATCCATGACCACCCGTCGATAGGCGCTGATCGCCTCGACCGGTCGCTCGAGGGTCTCGTAGAGGCGGCCCAGACGGAGCCGCAGCGCCACCGCCGCCTCCCCCTCCGCGAGGGCGGCGCGACGCGCGACGACGGCCGAGAGCTCGTCGTCGCGCCCGGCCGAGTCGAGCAGCGCGTCGATGGCCGCCAGCGCCGAGACGTCGTTGGGTTCCTCCTCGAGGAGCCGCCGCCAGATGAGCTCGGCCCCCGCCGCGTCGGCCAGCACATCGCGGACGATGCGCGCCTCGGCGTGCATCAGCTCGCGGCGGAGCGCGGCGTCGTCGGTGCGCTCCGCCGCGGTCGCATAGGCCATCGCGAGATCGCGCCGACGACCCGTGGCCGCAGCGAGCCGCGCGACCTCCTCGCGGTTGCCGGCGTCGGACGGCTCGGACACAAAGACCCGCACCGCCCACTCGAAGGCGTGGCCAGCGTCGGCCAGGTGGTCCTCGAAGACGCGGGCCGCGCGCCGCTCACAGGCGAGGCGCTCGGGGCCTGCCGGACGCGCGTTGGCCTCCCGTCCGAGCATCTCCACCGCCCGCGGCCAGTCACCCAGCTCCGCGGCGAGCTCTCCCAGGGCGTGGAGCGTCACGGCGTGCTGTGGATCCGCCTCCAGCGCGCCTTCGAGCACGCCCACCGCCATCCCCGGCGCCTCCAGCGGCCCGCGGTAGAGGGCGGCCAGCTCGGCGCGGAGCGTCAGCGGATCCGCCACCTCGAGGCCGAGGCGTCGTTCCAGCATCTGCGCGGTGTGGAGCGTGTCCCCCAGCGCCCGGTAGATCTCGATCAGCGCGTCTATGGCCTCGACGCAGCCCTCGTCCACCTCGATCGCGCGACGATACGCGTCGGAGGCTCGCGCCGGCGCCTGCGCCCGAAGCAGCCCGCCCAGACGGACGAAGTGCTCGACGGCCTCCTCCGGCGTGGGCTCGTAGTCGCCCAGCACGGCGACCAGCGCCTCACGGCGCCCCAGCTCGGCGTACAGAGAGGCCAGGGCGGACAACGCCTCGGCGTCTTCCGGGTCGACGGCGCGGACGCGCTCCCAGGTCGCGGCGGCGGCGGCGGCGTCATCGATCCTGACCTGGAGCTCCGCGATCTGAACCAGATAGGCGCGGCGGCCCTCGGCGGGGGCGAGCTCGGACTGGCGCTCGACGACCGCGATCGCGTCGGCGAGGCGATCCTGGCGGAGGAGAAACGCCTCGAGCAGCGCGAGGGCGCCAGCGTGGTCGGGATGCAGCTCGAGGGCGGCGCCCAGCCACCCCTCGGCACGGGCCGCGTCGCCGGTGTGCACATCGCACCAGCCGGCGAGGCGCAGCCGCAGCGCCACCGCCGCGTGGAGCGGGAGCCCCGGCGCCTCGGTCGCCCCGACGTAGGCGGCCACCGCGCGCGCCCAGCCGTCCTCCACGGTGTCGGCCAGCCGGGCGAGTTCGGCGCCGATCGCGGCGTCGTCGGCCCCATCGGCGAGGGCCTCCGTGAGGACCGCGAACGCCCGCTCGTCATCCCCCAGCGCGCGCTCGTACGCATCGGCGAGGGCGAGGCGCGTGCGGATCCGCGCCGCCGAGTCCTCGTGCTCGAGGCGCCGCTCGAGCACCTCCACGACATCTGGCCAGCGCTCCTCACTGGCGTGGATTCGCGCCAGGTTGCGGTACGCCTCGAGGTCCGTCGGATCCGCCTCAAGCAGGCCCTCCCAGAGCCGGACGGCGTCCACCGGCTCATCGAGGTGCGCCTCGGCGATCTCGGCCATGCGAGCCCGCAGCTCGAACCTCGTCTCGTCGTCGGCGACCTCGACCTGACGGGCGTAGACCTCGTAGAGCGCCGACCAGTCACCCTGCGACTCGTGGATCACGGCCAGCCGCGACAGCGCTCCGGCGTGGCCCGGGTGCAGGTCGAGGAGGCGACGGTACAACTCGATCGCGGCGTGGACGCTCGCGAGCGGGCCCTCGTGGAGCCCCGCGCTGCGCCACAGCAGCGACTCCGCAGAAGCGGGGTCGGCGTCGACACGACGACCGATGACCGCGGCCAGGGGCCGCCACCGCTCGGCCTCCGTGAGCAGGTGGTCGAGGGCCGCCAGCGCCTCGACGTCGTCGCTGGTCACGGCCAGCAGATCACGCCAAGCGCGCTCCGCCTCCTCCGGATCCGTGAGCCACCGCGCGCGCCGACGAAGGAGGTCACGGGCGTGTTCGGGGTGCCGCTCGGCGGCCTGCGCGAACAGCCCCGGCAAGTCGGCCTCGTGCTCGGCCGCAGACGCCAGCGCCTCCAGGACGTCGGGGTCGCCGCCCCGCTCCACGAATCCACGGGCCGCCCACGCGAAGGCCGCGCGCGGGTCGTGGCGCTGCTCGGCGTGGATGGTCACGAGGCGACCGTCGAGCCCCGGGGGGGGGTCGTCGGTGCCGGCGAGCTGCTCCAGGACCTCCGCGGCGCGATCCCACGCGCCGTCGCGGCCGTATAGCTCGGCCAGCAGCTCCAACGTCTCGGACCGGTCGGTCGCGCCCTGTAGCCGATCGATGGCCCGCGCCACGTCGTCGAGGGGCCCCGCGTAGAGCCGCGCCAGCGCGAGCTGGAGCTCTGCGCGCTCCCCCTCGTCGGCCTGCTCGATCAGACGCTCGTAGACGGCGGCGAGGGGTGGCCACTCCTCGCGCTCCCGGTAGATGTGCTCCAGCGCGTGGAGCGCGACGCTGTTGTTGCGATCGACGCCGAGCATGTCGCGGTAGCGGTCGGCGGCGGCCTCCAGATCGCCGCCGCGGGCGTGCAGATCGGCCTGCTGACGCAGGAGGACCAGGCGCTCGGCGTCGTCTTCGAGGTGAAGCTCGAGGGCTTGCAGGGCGCCCAGGAGATCATCGACGCGCTCGAGCTTCTCGTACAGGCGGACCAGAGCCCGCAGCGACGCCTCGTGGTCTGGCTCGATCTCCAGCACGCGCCGGTAGCCTTCGACGGCGCGCTCCTGCTCACCGGTGTGCAGCTCGTGCAGCTCGGCGGCTCGAAGCCGGATCGCGACCCCGTTGGTGGCGTCGAGATCGCTGCGCGCCTCGAGGACGTCGGCGAGCTCCGCCCACCGCTCGGCGCGGGTGTAGGCGCGATCGACCTCCGCGAAGGCCTCGTCGTCAGCGGGGTCGATCGACAGCAGCGCGCGCCACGCGGCGACGGCGTCGTCGGGGTGCTCGGCGCGTCGATGCGCGTCGACGAGTCGCCTCAGCGCGTGGCGGCGCCCAACCTCGTCGGCGGCGGAGTCGACCATGCGGCGCAGCGCCGCCACCTCGTGCTCGGAGTCTCCACGGGCGCCGTGACGATCGGCCATCGCCTCCAGCACGACGGGGTCCTTCGGGGCGATCTCTGCGGCGCGCCCGAGGTGGGTGGCGGCGCGGTCATCGGGATCATCGCGACCGGCGTACCAGCTCGCGAGGCGCAGCCGGAGCGGGACGGAGGCCGGGTCGCGGCCCAGGGGCTGAAGCGTCGTCTCGTAGAGCCACAGCAGGGCGTCCCAGCGACCGGCGCCCTCGGCGAGGCGCGCGAGGAGGCCGCCGAGGTGTGAGTCGTCCTGGGTCTCCTCGAAGGCGCGCGCCGCCAGGAGGTAGGCGCCGTCGAGGTCGCCGGCTTCGGCCGTCACCTCGGCGAGGCGGATGATCCACGGCGTGCGGCCCTCGGGCGCGACGGCCCCCACGCGCTCGCGCAGGTAGGCGCAGGCCGAGTTGACGTCGAGCGGGAGCCCGCACGTGGGGCAACTGGCCCTCGCGTCCGGGTTCTCGTGCCCGCAGCTCGCGCAGCGTAATTCCATGACAGTCGCCCAATCTACCACCCGCGCCCGCGAGTGCTAATTCAGGACTTCTAAATTCTCCAGAGCGCGTTGGCAGACCGCCACGGTGGCGGTGCGGCCGTCGATGGGCGGCCCGCAGACCACGTCCAGCGCGGCGAAGGGCAGCGCGCAGACGTGCCGTTGGACGCGGCCGACGCGGATCGCTCCCCGCGTGCGAATCGCGAAGGGCTGCAACCGCGCGTCCAGCTCGCGGGCGATCTCGACGATGCCGGGCTTCACGACGCCGTAGGGGCCACCCGAGTCGGGCAGAAGCATCAGGTGACCGCCCTCGCGTCGGACGAAGTCGATGATCTGGTGGCGCGGTGCGGCCTCGGCTCTACGGGAGAAGATGAGCGTGGGGTACCCCAACCAGGCGCCGGCGATGTGGTTGAGACGGGACAACAGCCCATCGTGGGCGACGGCCGTCGGCCGCAGGCCCTCGGGCAGCGCGCCGAAGACGAAGTAGGCGACCCAGCCGTAGCGATGCCAGCAGAACCAGAGCGCGGGGCGGTCGTCGGAGAAGCTCGGGCGCTCCCGCCAGCGGACGCGCGCGGTGAGAAAGACCGGGGAGAGGGCGCTGAGAAAGAGCGCGTTGGTGAGCCAGAAGGCGGGGCGGGTGAGCCGCTGGCCGGCGGTGTCGTGGGGGCGGTGGATGGGCGCGGGCCGCAACCTCACTGGCAGCCCGTCTCGACGTGCTTCGTCACGTTGGGTCCCAACCAAAAGGCGTGGTCGCCGACGCCGACGACGTACCAGGCGGAGGCCTGCACGAGGACGTCGCCGAGGTAGGCGTCGTCGGCGCCCCGTAGGAAGGCGGCGCGCACGTCCCCGCCGACGCCGCGATCGGTGTAGTAGATCACCGGGCCCGCGTCCGTGAGCGTGACGCTGGGCTGCTCGAAGGTCCCCGCCCGCTCGTGGATCGGGCCGAAGATGCGGCCGCGCCCACCCCCGGGATCGTCGGTGATGCGCACCCAGCGCAGGCCGCCTCCCTGCGTCGCCCAGGCCATGCGCACGACGTCGCCATCGCGCACCGCGGAGACGCGCCAGCCCGGCAGCGCCGCCTCGTCTCCCACCGGCGGCACGGCACCGCTGGTTCGCGCCACCACCTCGTTGGCCTGGATCTGCGCGTAGGTCGGGCGCCCAGCCCCGTCGAAGCCCACGAAGGCACCGCCCAGCGGATCGGCCACGAACTGCACCCAATACGCCGCGGAGAACCCGCCCCACGTCAAGTCCTGCGCGGCCGCATAGCCCCCCGCGTTGTGGGGCGCGAAGAGCTGCCCCCGCAGGTTCGCGCCCTCCGCCCAGGCCACGAACGCCAGGTTCGGCCCCACGAAGGCGCCGATCCCGGGGGGCGAGGCGTTGCCGTTGTTCCACCGCCCCGCGAGGACCCGGGCGTCGCCGTCGGGCGCGACGCTGTAGGTAAAGACCTGCCCGGTGCGCCGCGCGGCGACGACCCAACGACCGCCGACCCACGCCACCTGGGCCGAGTCTGCGGGCTGGTCGGCGAGGAGGACGTCGGCGGCGTCGGCGCCGATGTCGAGCTTCAGCCCGCCGGCGCCGCTCTTGACGACCGCCACGCCCCCGTCGGGGTCTCGAGCCACCGCAAGCGTGTTGTTGAAGCCCCCCAAAACGACGCCCTGTCGGACCTGCGGGCAGCCCCGCTCGCATCCGTTGGCGAGGTTCTGGTCCTCGTCGAACCAGCGCGGCTCGCAGGCACGAAGGCACGCGCCGCCCTGGCAGACGCCGACCGCGTGGGGCCCCGGGGGGCACAGGGCGTCGCCCTCGTCGACGGCGCCATCGCAGTCGTCGTCGGCGCCGTTGCAGGACTCGAGGGCTTCGGCGGCCAGCTCGACGACGTCGCAGACGACGGCCTGGGCGGCGGGGTCGCAGACCAGCACACCCACCGCGGCGCAGGCCCCGGCGCCGACCTCGCAGACCGCCCCCAGCCCCGGGACATCGTCGGGGGCGCCGTCGCAGTCGTTGTCGATCCCATCGCAGAGCTCTCCCTGGGGGAGCAGCTGCCCCTGGCAGGGCCCCCAGTGGCCCCCGACGCAGGTCTGGGTCCCCGCCCGGCACGGGGGCAGCGGCTCGCCACCGCCGTCGTAGCAGGGGCGAGTCGAGCCGTCCTGGCACTCGCAGTCGACCTCATCGACCTCGCCATCGCAGTCGTCGTCGTCGCCATTGCAGACCTCGTCGGCCGGCCCCCGCTGCCCCGCGCAGAGCAGGTCGCCGCAAGCGCGCCGCCCAGCGACACAGCGCCCTACCCCAGGCGCCCCCTCGTCGAAGTCGTAGCACGCCTCCCACAGCCCCCCCTCGTCGACTCGACCGTCGCAGTCGTCGTCGGCGCCGTTGCATTCCTCGGCGCGCGCCGGCCCTGGCTCCGCGTTGCAGCGCGCCTCGCCGAGGGCACAAACCACGACGCCGTCACGCGCACACCCGCCGATCCCGGCGTCGCAGACCATCCCGACCCCGAAGCCCTCGTCGATGGCGCCGTCGCAGTCGTCGTCGGCGCCATTGCAGAGCTCCGCCTGGGGCCCCACCTGTCCGACGCAGACCAGATCCCCGCAGGCGCGCGTCCCCCCGCGGCAGGGGCCGACGCCCTCGGTCTCCGGCGGGAACTCATAGCAGGCCGCGGCGGGTGTCCCCTCGTCGATCCGACCATCGCAGTCGTCGTCGAGCCCGTCGCACGCCTCGGCGGCGGGGCCCCCCTGCCCCTCGCACAGCTCCGCGCCGCACGCCCGCGCTCCCCACTGGCAGCGGCCCACGCCGGGGACCCCCTCCGGCAGGTCGTAGCACGCCTCCGGCGGCGCCCCCTCGTCGATCGCCCCGTCGCAGTCGTCGTCCACTCCGTTGCAGATCTCGTCGGCGCCGGGCATCGGATCGATGGGGCACACGGCCTCTCCGTCAGCGCAGACCAGCGCCGCCTCGGCGAGGCACACACCGGCCCCGACCTCGCACGCGGCCCCCACCTCGAAGCCCTCGTCGGCGACGCCGTCGCAGTCGTCGTCGACGGCGTTGCAGGTCTCGCCTCCGGGGCCGACCGCGCCCTCGCACGCGCCGCCATCACACGCGCGCCGGCCCGCGCGGCACACCCCGACACCATCCCACTCCAGCGGGAAGTCGGCGCAGCGCGCGAAGAGGCCCTCGTCGGCCGCCCCATCGCAGTCGTCGTCGGCGCCGTTGCAGAGCTCGTCGATGGGATCCCCCGGTCGGCCGAAGCAGCGCGGCTCGCCCACCGCGTCGCAGACCACGACCCCCGGCGACGCGCAGGCGCCGATCCCGACCTGGCACGCTTCGCCTACGTGCAGCGCCTCGTCGGCCCGGCCGTCGCAGTCATCGTCCAGATCGTTGCAGCGCTCGGCCACCGGCGGCCCGGGCTCCACGCTGCACCGCAGACCCTCCGCGTCGTCGCACACCGTCTGCCCGCCGCGCCGGCAGGCGCCCACCCCCACCGCACACGGTCGCCCCGCGAGCTCGTCGACCAGCCCGTCGCAGTCGTCGTCCAGCCCGTTGCAGACCTCTCCCTCCGGGAGCACCTGGTCGGCGCACGCCCCGAAGCGCGCCTCCGGGGTGCAGCCCTGGTGGCCGGCACGACACAGCCCGACGCCCGCCGTCGCCGCCGGCCCCGCGTAGCACGGGCGCTCGTCCCCCACCTCGCAGGAGCATCCGCCGGGGACCCCCTCGTCGACTCGACCGTCGCAGTCGTTGTCCGCCGCGTCGCAGAGCTCGCCCCACCACTCGTCGTGGGTTTCCTTGGGCTTCTTCCGGTCGCAGTCGTTGTCCGCCGCGTCGCAGAGCTCGCCCGTGGGCGGCCGTTGCCCCACGCAGGCCGAAGCGACGCCCGCCTCGCAGGTGCGCTCGCCACCGACGCAAGCGCCCACGCCGATCTGCGGCGGCTCACCGTCGAAGCAGAAGAGGTCGACCCACTCGTCGGCGGTCCCGTCGCAGTCGTCGTCCAGGCCGTTGCAATCGTCGAGCTCCGCCGGTCCGACGGCGCCGGTGCACAGCCCCCAGGCGCCGCCGGAGCATTCCTGAAAGCCGGCCCTGCACTCGCCCACCCGCAGGGTGTGGTCCGGGAAGTCGTAGCAGCCGCGTTGCAGCCCGAGGCCCGGGGCCGCCTCGTCGATGCGGCCGTCGCAGTCCTCGTCGAAGCCGTTGCAGACCTCGGCCTGGCGCACACACGCGGCGTCGGTCACGGGAGCGCCGTCGGCCCCGGCGTCCGGGGCCATCGGGGCGTCGGCGCCGGCGTCGGCGACGATCACGGTCGCGTCGCCCGAGTCGACGCTGGCGGTCGCGTCCGAAGAGGGCGGGGCCACGCACACGCCCGCCGCCAGGCAGACCGGGCGCTGTGCCGGACAGTCGTGGTGGTCACGGCAGTCGTCTTCGAGGCCAGACAGGCAGCCGGCCAACAACAGCGATAGGGCGAAGATGCGCATCCCGGGGAGAGCAGACCACAAGCAAAGGCGGCCTGTCAGGCGCGACTTGTGTCACGCTGCGAGGATGCGCGCCATGCTGCCCATCCTGCTCTTGCTCCCCGGATGCCGGGACCGGGCGCCCGTCGCGCCGCCGTCGCCCCCGCGCGTCGAGGCGGTGCCACACACACCCGTCGCGCCCATCCCCGCGCCGACGCCCGTCCGCACCGACTGGGCGAAGGCGGAGCGGGCCGAGGCGGAGTGCGGTGACTGCCACCCCGACGACGAAGACGCATGGAGAGCGTCACCCATGGGCCGCAGCTTCGGCGCAGCGACCGCGCCCCAAGGCACGCCGGCCAGCGCCCGACACCCCGGCAGCGGCCTGCGCTACTCGGTGGGTGAGGGATTCGGCGTCGAGGCCCCGGGCTTCTCCTTCGAGCGGGCCGCGGCCTTCCAGATCGGCAGCGGCGCCCACGCGCGCACGTACTTGTGGCGAGACGGTGAGGACCTCTTCGAGTTGCCGATGACCTGGTACGCCAGCCGACGTGGGTGGGACCTGAGCCCGGGGTTCGGCGACGGGCGAGACCCCGGCTTCCGGCGGCGGGTCGAGCCCGGTTGCCTCGCGTGCCACGCCAACGCCTTCGGACCGGAGCCCCACGCGATGGGGTGCAGTCGGTGCCACGGGGAGGCGAGCGTCCACGCGGCCGGCGACGCCCCCGGGCCCACCAGGCTATCCCCCGAAAGGGAGCGGGATGTGTGCGCCTTCTGCCACCTCACGGGGGCGGCTCGGCTGCTGCGCTTCGAACGGGACTCCGCCGACTTCACCCCCGGCGAGCCCCTCGCCGACGTCGTCGCCGTCTTCGTGCGACAGACCGCCACCGACGGGTTCAACGTCTCGTCCCACGGGGGGCGGCTCGCGCGCAGCGCCTGCGCCACCAAGAGCCCCCAGCTCCTGTGCACGACGTGCCACCGGCCCCACGCCGAGGCGCGCGACCGATCCGCCGCCTGCCGCGACTGCCACAAGGAGGCCACGGCCTGCGCCGGACCGGGCGGCGCAGACTGCGCGAGCTGCCACATGGTGCTCGGTGAGGTCCACGACATCCCCCACGTCTCGATGACCGACCACTTCATCCGCGTGCGGCCAGAGCCCGCCAAGGCCGCCAGCGACAACGACTCACCGCTGCTGTGGATCGCCCGACCCGAGGCCGAGCCCAGCGATCCCGACCACCAGATCCTGCTCGGCCGGGCCTACGTCGAGGTCTGGCGAAACGATGGCCAGCGCAAGGACGCCGACCGCGCCGAGCGGTTCCTCGGAGCGGGCCTCGAGAGGCGCCCGAAACGCTGGGACGGCTGGCTCGCGTTGGCCACCTTGCGTCGCCTCCGGGGACAGATCGAGCCCGCGCGACGAGCCGCCGAGGCGGCCTGGCGCTTACGCCCCGACGATCCCCGGGTCGCCCTCGTCACCGGCGCGCTCCGCCTCGCGAGCGGAGAGCCCGCCAGCGCGATCGCCGCCTTCGCGCAGGCGCGCGACGACTACGAGACCAACACGCTCAGAGCTCGGGCCTCTCTGGTCTCGGGGGACGCCACCGCGGCGATGCGTTACGCCGAGCGAGCACACGCGCTGCACCCCACGGACCTGGAGGCCGCCCTCGCGGTCGGCGCCGCGGCCCACGCCCTCGGCGATCCCGACCGAACGGTGGCGGCCTACGATGCGGCGACGAAGCGAGCCCCAGAGGCGCTACGCGGGTGGCTCCAGCTCGGGCGAGCCCACGCGGATGGACGCCGCTGGAAGGAGAGCGGCCGAGCCTACGCGGCGGCCGAAGAGCGAGCCAAGACCGAGCGCGCGGCCCTCGCGATCGCTCAGGCCGGTCAGGCGACGGCGGCGCTCTACGAAGGTCAGGCCGGACGCGCCGACATGCTGGCCCGCAAGGCGATGGGCCACGGCCATCGAGCCCCGGGGGCCCTCACCGTCCTGGGCCGCCTGGCCCTGGCGGGCGGCGACCCCAAGGCGGCCGTCCGATTCCTCGAGGGTGCCCTCGAAGAGCACCCCCGCGACGCCGACGCCTGGCTGGCCCTGTCGAGAGCCCTCGCGAAGCTCGGTCAGCCACGGGGCGCCGCCACCGCCGCTCGCCGCGCCGCGGAGGCCGGACATCCAGAAGCGAAGTAGCTGGGGACCGACTCTCGACGACGGATGGATCCGGCCGGACACCCCCGTCCGCACGCGGAGGTTCCCCACCTTCACTGTCCCCGCCGGGGAGCAGCCGATCACCTCCGCCCTGGTCGCCGAGATCCTCCACGAGCAGAGCTTCGACGGGGCTTGAGCTGCCTGCTCGACGTCAACGTCAGGGCTTCGTGGACCGACCCCGGTCTACGGCCCGTCGAGCTCCAAGGACCGCCAGACATCTCTGAGTCGGTTCCTCGCGGCACGGCGATCGCCGTGGCTGTAGCGGCCGGAACCGTTGGGACTGGTCGCGACGATGGCGACGTAGGTCTCGTCGCCCCAGACCGCGTGGCCGAACAGCGTCATGGCCCGACTTCGGATCTCGAATCGGTAGGAGCGTCCGCGAAGCGGGTGATCGATCTCTTCCCACTCGAACAACCTCGCGTCGGGATGACGAGTCGCCATCTTGAGCGCGGTCACTTCGAACCACCGCTCCAGCGCGAGGTCGTCGTCGGGCATGTCCTGGCGATCACTCACATCGAGCGTGATGGGGCGTGCCTGCCCGGGCTGACGACACAGGTGCGTGTCGTGGTGGGCGGTGTACGCCGTCAGCCAATGGCCGCCAGGACAGTCGATGCTGAAGCGCCCGCCCTCGGATCGGAGCCGTCCCATCGTCTTCTCCGAAGTCTCGAGTTGGGTCTTCACGCTCTCCGCGGGGGCGGCGCGGCCGGCTCTGGGCCCCTTGGCCGGCAGGAGCCCAGCGGAGGAGCGCGCGAGCGCGAGCCCGAGGCAGACGGCACCGGCCATCAAGAGCAGCACCCAAGGTGGACCCGTCGGGCGCTGCGCGGGCGGGCGCACGGGGGGCAGCGCAGCGGCGTAGTCGGTGACCGGTGGGGGGGCGGGGGGTGGCGACGCAGCTCGCGCCCCCTCCCTCCGAGCGACGCGAAAGAGGAGTATCAGGAAGAGCAGCAACACGACGGCCACGCTGATCTTGATCGTCCGCAGTTGGCCGGCCCTACCTCCTCGAGAACAGCCCCAGCCCCCTGCCATCGCCGGGGGCCGTTCGTGCTCGCCGAAGAGCTGTTCGAGGTCCCCGGACGCCGTCCCGGATTCAGAGATACCGGCGAATACCGGCCCCGAGAGGAGCAATCCCAGCGCCAGGATTCGATACGTCATCGCAACTGCTCCCTGATGCGATGGTAGTCGAGCGTCCCCTGCGCCCCCCACAGGTAGAACCAGTTGAGGGCCCCGATCACCACCAAGGTGAGCGCCGAGACTGGCAGGAGCGGCGACGCCAGCCCGAGCACCGAGACGAGGAGCACGAGACCAGCGACGAGGAAGGCGCAGACTCGGCTCCTTCGGACGATCCCGTAGACCAACAAGCCTTGGATCGCGAACGCCAGGAACATCACCTTGTTCCCCTGAATGGCGCTGCCCATGACCCCCAGCGTGGTGATGATCGCCCCCGTGATCGATGCCCGCCGGATTCGCCCCAGGGCGACGGCCTCGTAGTCGACGTCCGGCGCCGGTGGCGGAGGGGGCGTCCACGCCGGGCGCTCGCTGGGCGGGGGCGGTCGGGGGACCGGCCGCTCCCTCGCCAGCTCCGGCGCCGCGGGCCAGGACGTCTCGGCCGGCGCCGGCGCGTCCTCGATGGGGGCGGGCACGGTGATCTCCGGGACCGCCACCGGGAGCTCCGGGGCCGCTACCGGCTCTTCGACGACGCGGGGCGCCTCCTCCTCGTGCTCGAGCGCTTCCAAGAGGTCCGCGGCGTAGGTCGCGGCGCGTCCGATGGAGGGCACAGTCGATGTAGGCAGCCCGAAGCGCCGGTGAACCGCCGCCGCGATCTGGTCGCCTAGCCGCCGGTCCTCCACATCCAAGATCCACGCGTCGCGACCCGACATGCGCTCGAGGAGCGCCTCGACCGAGTCACCCGCGAGGGGGCTGAGCAGCTCGGCGAGGGCCCTCGTCTTCTGGTCGTGGGGCCCTGCGCCTCGCACGACGACTCTGTTGTTCACCCTTCGCTACCTTCCCACCCTGGACACCACCGCATGGGAACATAGACTCACGCGCGCCGACTCTCAAGGCTCACTCGTAGGCGAGGGTGCGCACCAGGGCCTCGTACTCCGCGCGATGCAGACGGGCGAGCTCGTGGTGGAGGCGGACGGCGACGAGGCGCCGCGACCAGCGCTCGGCGTCGGAGGCGATGGCGTCCACCACCGCTCCCGCCGCCTCGACGTCGGTCATCGTGAGCCGGTGCAGGTCGTCTCGGTCTACGTGGAAGGCGCAACGAACCGCGCGCAGCGTACGATGGGCGTCGGGGCCGAACAGCGCCGGCCGATGGGTCCCCAGCCAGGCATCGAAGCGCTCGAGGCGGCGCAGCGCCAGGACCGTGAAGCGGCGGGCCTGTCTCCGTTGCCAGGGCTGACCGCGGTCACCCACGAGGTCGTCGTTGACATCGAAGCCCAGCCCCCCGGAGCAGTACTCCGGGTCGTAGCGCATGCGGAGCTCGGTGGCCTCGGCGAAGAAGGGGTAGAGCATGTGGTCGAGGAGCTCGTGGACCGTGCGCATGTCGGGGCCAAAGACGCGCCGGAGCAGGGCGACGCGCTCCGCGATCACGAGGTCGGTCGCCCCGGGATGGGCGGCGAGCCACGGCTCGTCCTCCTCCCCCGGCCACAGAAGGACCTGGGCGTTGATGAGATCGGTGTCGAACTCCAGGTTGAGGAGATCGACGGCGGCGGCGACCTGCATGGCCACGGCTCGGGAGCCGAACCACAACCAGAAGCGCTGGTCTGCGCGGCGCAGGACGAGGCGCATCGAGGCCCGCGCGCCGAGCATCCCCGCGTCCCTCCGAGCGCTCAGAAGCGTCGCGCTCCCGTCGAATTGCTGACGCAGATTGTTGTCGCCGCGGTCGAGGTAGGCGCCATCTCGCCAGTCCTCGAGGTAGCGCAGATCGAGCCCGACGCGGTGCATCTGACGGAGCTGCGGCTCGTAGCTGGCCATCGCGTCGCGCGCACGGTGGAGGAACTCGTCGTGGTCGAAGCCATGGGCCTCGTGGCGAAACAGCCGCGTCCAGAGGATCTCGAGGTGACGCTCGCCCTGGGCCTTGCGCAGATCCTCCATCAGATTCAGGTCGCTGCCCTGGGCGCGGATCTGGAGCCTGGCGGAGATGAGGCTGGGCACGAGCCGCAACAGGAACCCGCCGACCAGCGCCGAGCCGCCGATCACCAACGGAAAGAGGATGGCCTCCTTCAACGTGATGCCCGGCAACAGCGGCACGTAGTTGCCGAGCAGGCCGAGGACTCCGATGCTCGCCGTGAAGAGGGTGTAGCGCAGGCTGCGGCGGTAGATCAGGTTGCCGACCTGGTAGAGGATGTCCATCGGGCCGACGAGGCGGCGCAGGTTGCGGAGCCGGGCGGTCCTACGGGCTTTGAGGTGATCCATCCCTACGGCAGGGAGGGACCCGCGTCGGCGGTGGCGCGGTTGCCCTCTTTGAGCCTCTCCGCGCGCTCACCCTCGACGTCCCACGCCTTCCACCACATCAACACCATCAAGGCGATGCCGATGGCCAACATCGTCAGCATGCGTCCGGTCATGTCGGCATCTATAGCACGCGGTGTAAGACTTCGGGATCCCGGCCGTCGGGTAGGCGAACCATGGAGGAGAATCATCGTATGCGCTGCACCGTCGCCCTCTTGATGCTGAGCTGGTCGCCGGCCGCCCTGGCCTGCGGGGGGCTCTTTTGCAACTCCGCCCAGCCCGTCAACCAGGCCGCCGAGCGGATTCTCTTCGCCCACACGCCCGGCGAGGCCGGGGTCGGCGAGGTAGAGATGCACGTCCGTATCACCTACCAGGGCCCGCCCATCGACTTCGGATGGATCCTGCCGGCCCCCCGCGGCGTCGAGACGACGCTGTCGAGCGAGGCTCTCTTCCGGGCCCTCGATGGGGCCTACACCCCCCAGTTCCAGCTCCGCACGGAGTTCGGCATCGACTGCGAGTGGGGTGGTGAGGGCGGAGCGGGCGGGGCCGGCGGCGCGGTGGCCAACGCCGACGCGGGGGCGGCGATGGAGCCCGAGCCGCCGCCGGTGCAGGTGCTGTCCCGAGAGGCCATCGGCCCCTACGACCGCGCGATCCTCGACGCCCCGAGCGTGCAGGCGCTGCGCGACTGGCTCGACGCCAACGGCTTCGCGATCCCCGAGGCCACCGACGCGCTGCTGGCCCCCTACATCGAACTGGACGCGGTCTTCGTGGCCATCAAGCTGCTCGCCGGCGCGGAGAGCGGCGACGTCGTTCCCCTGCGGCTGACGTTCCCCAGCGACCGACCGGCCATCCCCATCATCCCGACCGCCGTCGCCGCGGAGCCCGATATGGGCATCATCGTCCACGTCCTCGGCCAGTCCCGCGCGATCCCCCTCAACTACCTCCACGTCCAGATCAACGAGGCGGCCATCGACTGGCGCGGCGGCGCGGACAACTACGCCGACGTAGTCAGCGCCGCCGCCGACGAGGCCGGCGGCCACGCCTTCGCCACCGACTACGCCGGCCCCCTCACGGAGCAGCTCATCGACACGATGGCCCCCCTCGACGAGGGGACCATGGAGACCATCGCGGGCGTGCGGATCTTCGACGATCTCTTCGAGCTGGGCGCTGCCCTGCGCGATCCCGACGTCGCCCGCGTCCTGCTGAGCCTGCTCGATCGCCCCCCAGAAGCCGATCCCGCGGAGTTCGCCCAGTGCCCGAGCTGCTACCTGGACGGGGGAGCGCCGGTGGACGGCGCGGCCCTCGCCGAACGCCTTCGGGAGGAGGTGCAGCCGATCCGCGAGCGCCTCGCCGAGCTCTTCGTCGCCCAGCCCTACCTCACGCGCCTCTTCAGCACCATGAGCCCCGCGGAGATGGACGCCGATCCCGTCTTCTCCTTCAACGCAGATCTCGATCCCGTCGACAACCTTCACCTCGCCACCGAATACGTCGAGTGTCCCAACGAGCCCTGGGAGCCCGACTGGGCGAACTCGCGCATCGTGCTCGCCGACGGCTCGGAGCTGGGTCCCGACGACGAGCCCATCCGCCGGGAGAACGGCGAGAACGTCCGCGGCCTCGGGACGAGCGCCGCGGCCCTCGTCGAGCAGCTCCCGGAGGCGGGGCCGGCGACGAATATCAGCACCATGCCGCCCCGCCCCAAGGGCACCGGCGGCGGGAGCGGCTCGGGTTGCGACTGCGACATCTCCCGCTCGAGCGGCGAGCTGCCAGCGCTCTTGGGCCTCCTGGCCCTGGTGGGCCTCGCGCGCCGTCAGCGGCGACGGCAGCGCCCCGCGTCGCAGTAGAAGGTCTCCGACGCGCCACGGTCGGGATCGTCGCAAGCCTCGAGGCCCTCGCAGTCGAGATCCGCGTCGCAGGGGACCTCTTCACACGCACCGTAGCGGTCGTGGCAGAACTCGTAGCGGCCGGGGCAGCCCTGGTTGAGGCAGCCGGGGACACACGCCACCGGCACGGGCCCCGGCTCGGGCCCCCCCCGCTCGCAGGGGATCCGCTCGAAGCCGCCCGGGGGCGCACGATCCAGCGCCGCGCGGGTCGTCGGACCGAGTCGCCCGTCGGTGGCCAGCGGCTCCCCGGGGTGGTTGGCGTTCCAGAGGCGCTGAAAAGCGAGGACGCCGAGGGCCCGCAGATCGGCCCCGCCGTCGAAGCGGTAGACGGCGGCCCCCGCGTCCCAGCGGAAGCCCTCGGCGACCAGCGCGTCGGCCACCGCTCGCGGCGCGCCGGGGGCGAGCCGCAGCGCCCGACCCTCACCGAGCGGGTGCTCCGCCGGGCCCACCGGATCTCCGCAGCGATGCCGCTCCCAGGCGCTTCGCAAGAACCAACCGGTGGCGGGATCTCGCCACCCCCAGTCGAGGGGGATGGGCCCGCCGACGCGCCGGCTCGCGGCCACCACCGCGTCGTACGTTCGAGCCTCCAGCCACTCCGGCTTGGGCGGCCCATTGATCACCACGCAGCCCGCGTCGGCGCACACATCGAGGGACGCCAAGGACCCCGGAGCGGCGCACTGAAGCACCTCCGCGATCTGGGCCGACAGCGCCTCGACGAGGCTCGGCGGCACGTCGCAGCCGTTCCACGCCGCCTGGCCCACGGTCGGCGGCGGGCGCCCCGCTTCGTCCTCGCACAACGACAGCGGGAACCCCCGCAGCGGGCTGTCGGACAACGCCTCGGCGGTCGCCGCGTCGTAGATCCCACTCAAGGCCAGCGCCCGGTCCGGCACGTTGAGGTTCCACAGCGCCTGAAAGGCGACCAGCGACAGGGGACCCAGCCCGAGGTCCTCGGCCCGGACATAGTCGAAGTGCGGTCGGTCGTTGGGGAGGTTGTCCTCCCAGCCGTGGCGCCGCATCGCGTCCCGCCACTCGCCGGGGCGGTCGAGATCCACCGCCAACCCGTCCTGGTGGTTCGACTGCCCCGGGCGGGCCGCGTAGTCACACCCGTCCAGCGTCCAGAGATAGAACAGGTGCTGCAAAGCCACGTCGCGATAGGCCCAGCGGATCACCAACGGCGGCTCCCGCTCCCGGGTGGCCGCCACCAGATCGTCGATGGCCCGCGCGTCCAGCAGCGCCGGCCGACGCGGATCGAGCATCTGCCAGTTCCCGTCGGGCAGGTCGCCGAGGGTGCCCGGCTGGACACAGTTGATGGCGCGAACGAGCTGGGGCGAGAGCCCGTCGAGGAGCTCGTCGGGGGTGTCGTCGCCCTCGTTGAAGCAGGTGTGGGCGACGTGCTCCCCGATGGTCTCGCCTTCGATGACGGGGGGCGGTGGCGGTGGCTCCGGCCCCGCGTCCCTGGGAGGCGGCGCCGGGCGATCCGCTGCGTCTGGTCTCCCGCCACCGATGATCGGCGGCACACGGCCTGCGTCCGCCGACGAGTCGCCGCCCGCGTCCACCGAGCTCTCCTGGGTTGGGGCCGGCCCGATCGCCAGCACTCCGCCGGCCTCCTCCTCGGCGCAGGCCAACAGCGAGACGAGGGCGAGCAGAGCCGCCGCCCGGATCACGCCCATCATTCGTCGGCGCCGCAGGCCAGCTCCCCCTCGAAGCCGGGCTCCGGCGCGTAGACGCCCGCCCCGCCGATCTCGCCAGCGTCCACTCGGATCCGACCGACCGCGCCGCCGCCGCCCACGCTCCCGTTGCTGCCGGCGGCCCCCGCGCCCCCCTCGGCGCGCACCTCTCCGTCGTTGGTCACCGCCAAACCGACCAGGTAGATCGCCCCCCCGGCCCCGCCGCCGCCGCCGCCGACGTAGTTGCCCCCGACGCCCGCCTGACCGGGCGCACCGGACGCGATGATCCGTCCCGCGATGTGGATCTCACCGGCGACCAGCCGCAGCGCGCCGCCCCCCGCCCCACCTGCACCGCCGACGCTGTCGGCGCCGCCGTCGTAGTTGTTCCCGCCGCCGCCGCCGCCCGAGCCCGGCGCGAGCTCCGCGATCTCCGCGACGCCGTAGACCGCGCCGCCGGAAGAGAACCGCGGCGGCGGGTTGGGGATGGGGCGCGCGACCCCATCGTTGACATCCCAGACCGAGTAGTTGGCGCGGCCGTCCGCGCCACAGCGAACGCCGTCGGCCCCCGCGGCACCAAAGCCACCGCCGCCCCCGGCGCCCACCGTCTGCTGGGGCGCGGCCCATCCGCCGCCACCCCCACCGGGGCCCTCACCGTGGAAGCCCGTCGTTCCGCCCCCGTTGGTCCATTGGTTGGCGTACGCCATCACGAGCTTCGGGTTCGCCGCGCCGCCGCGGTAGCCGCGACCGCTCAACTCAACGACCCCGCCCGCCTCCACGTGGAATCGGCCGCTCACGAGCAGATCGGCCACCCCGCCCGCCTCACCGTCCCACGGCGCGACCGTCAGGGTGCCTCCGGCGGCGACCGTGACCTCCGTGAACTGGTACCGGCGTCCCGCCTCGAGGACGTGCTCGCCATCCACCCTCAACGGTCCATCGGATCCGTCGCCGAGATCGATCTCGAAGGGCACGACCGCATCGCAGACCGCGCCCCCGCCCTCGTCACAGACAATCTCTCCATCGGCACGACAGACCGCGCCGCCGACCACGCACGCGGCGCCCACCTCGAAGTCCTCGTCGGTGTCGCCATCACAGTCGTTGTCGAGCCCGTCACAGACCTCCGGGGCCCCCGGTCGCGCGTCGCACTCGGCCCGTCCGACGTCGACACAGACGATCCGACCCTGGGCGACACAGTCCCCCGCCCCCATCTCGCAGACCTCGCCGACGCGGAAGTCTTCGTCCGTCGCGCCATCGCAGTCCTCGTCGGTGCCGTCACAGGTCTCCTCCATGGCCGCCCCCGGCTCGGCGTTGCACACGACGCCGCCGTCTCCATCGCAAACGTTGATCCCCACCGCCACGCACCGACCGGCGCCGACCTCGCACCGCAGGCCCAACTCCAGCCCTTCGTCGACACGCGAGTCGCAGTCGTTGTCTACCCCGTCGCAGGACTCGTCGGCGGCCTCGCCGGGCACCGCGTCGCACACCACGTCCCCGTCGGGGCCGCAGATCTGCAAGCCGGCCCGCTCGCAGGCCCCCACCCCCGAGGTGCACGCCTCGTCGAGGCCCAGGCCCTCGTCGGTGCTGCCGTCGCAGTCGTTGTCGATCTCGTCGCAACGCTCCGCCACAGGCACCCCGGGGCGCGCGTCGCAGGCCACCTCGCCCCCCGCGCCGCAGGCGGTCTCCCCGGGGGCCGCGCAGGCGCCGACCCCCGCCGTACATGCCTCGCCGATGCCGAGCCCCTCGTCGATGGTGCCGTCGCAGTCGTTGTCGACCCCGTCGCAGCGCTCCTCCGGGTATCGACAACGCGACCAGCGCCCCTCCACACAGCGCTCGAAGCCCCCGGGACACTCGGGCTCCGCGCATGGGCGCTGCTCACCGGCGGCGAAGCACGCCTCCTCCGTCAGATCGGAGTCAGGGGCGGCGGCGTCGACCACGGCGTCGGCCGCGACCATGTCAGTGTCGGCCATGTCGCCCCCGGCCATGTCGGCCGGGACGGCGTCGGTCCGGAGCGCGGCGTCCACGAGCGGGCGCGGCGCGCGCATGTCGCGAGACGAGATGGTGGCGTCCGGCTCATCGCTCTTCCCAGACGGCGCGGGGACACACGAGGCGAGGAGCAGCACGAGGGGGGCGCGGTTGAGTACATACATCGCCCGGGAGCATACCCTATCGACCGCGTCCGGCTCCCAGCGAGCACATCGGGAAGCCCTGTCCGTCCACCGCGAGGCGCAGCCGGCCATCAACGCCGAGCAGCGCGGCCTCCCCGGTCGTCGGAGGCTCGCCCTCGACCCACAGGGCCGGATCGACGGGATCTGTGCCCCCGGACCAGACCCACCCCGACTCCGTCCGCGAAGCCGAGGTCCAAAACCCGTTCTCGTCCGGCCCCAGCGGATCGTCGGTCGCGTCGAACCAGGGCGTCTCCCCCACGGCCGCGAGCTGCGCGATGACCTCGTCGGCCTCCTCGACGCTGTCGAGCCGCAGCAGCCCGGCGCCGTCGTCCCGACAGGCCCGCGCTGCGTCAGAGGCCCCCGCCGCCAAGGTGAAGCACACCTGGTTCCAGCGCGCCCCGACCTGCCCGAGCACCGCGCACGGTGCGCACACGGCGTAGGGCGCGGCGGTGAGCGGGTCCGTCGAGTCGGGGACCTCTTCGCTTCGCTCCCCCCCGCCGCACCGACCCTCCGCGGGCGCCTCGCGACAGACCGCACCATTGCCCCGTCGCAGACACACCCCGGACTCACACGGCAAGGTGGCGCCGCAGGCCTGCCCCGCCTCCGCCGTACGACTCCCCGGCGTTCGTCCGCAGATGGCGTAGGGCACGCCCAGCGGCAGCATGCACCGCACGTCGGCGTCCCCCTCCGGACACCCCTCGCCCGTCGCCAACTCACAGGGCGGGACGCAGACGCCGAAGCTCTGAGACGGGATCCGGGCGACGCAGCGCGCGGCCTGGTTCAGTCGGTCCGGCCCCGCGGTGTCGAAGCAAGGGTCGTGGTCGCCGTCGACCAGGTCGGGATCGCAGAAGCGCAGACAACGCGACACGCCGAAGGTCTCCGCGCACCCGAGCTTCGCGGCGCAGACCTCGGGGCCGGAGCAGACCTCACCCTCGACGCGCCCGGCGCCGTCATCGTCGAGGCAGACCGGCTTCCCGTCCGCGTCGATCGTGCACTTCTGGCCAGGATCGCACCGGCTCTTGGTGTTGGTGGGCCGGCACGGCTGCTCCTCGGTGGTCCCGCACGCGGAGAGCACGGCGGCGATGGTGAGCACGGCACGCACGACCGGACGGTACCCCATTCGGGCGCGTTTTCTCTCCCACCCGAGAAAAGGCCCGAGGGCGGCTCCGCAACGGCCGCGTCATCGCGAAGCCCCCGGGGACGCCAGCTCTGCCGAGAAGACCCGCCGGCACCACGCCGGCAGATCCGCGGCCACCCACCGGAGACGTCCCCGCTCGAAGGTGATCACGTCGCGCAGCGGCCGTCGCGGATCGCTGTTGTCCACGACGAAGCTCCTCCCGGCGAGCGCGACCGCCCCGCGGGCCAACACCGGCATCCGCTCGAACCGTGATCGGATCTTCTCTTCGGGGACATCGTGACCGCCACGGCCAACGCGAGCACGGACCCGCGCCACGGACACCTCCGGGGCGCTCACGTAGACAAAGGTGACCCAGACCTCGTATCCACCCGCGAGGGCAGACCGAACGAGATCGAGCTTGGAGGGGTGGGAGAACACCGTCTCCGCCGCGAAGGAACGGCCAGCTTGGATCAGCTCGGAGCGTCGATCCGCGGCAAGTCTCGCCGCTTCGTAGGATCGATCCGCCCTGGCATCCGGCCAGCGCTCCGCGGCGATGAGGTCTGCGTTCACGAACTCCACGCGCAGGTTCGGCCGAATCCGTGTCTCGTAGTACGTCGTCTTGCCGGCGCCGTTCGGGCCGATCACGAGCCAGAGCAGCGGTGGACCGCTCACCCCGCGTCGCCATCGACCTCGGGAAGCACGCCCCCATCGTCCGCCACGGACGCTCCGCCCCGCCCCCGAAGCTCGCCGGCCAGGATTGGATCCCCACCCGGCTTCATCACCCGACGCTCCAACTCCCCAAGGACCACGAGACGCTCGTCGGTGCCGAGCTCATCAAATGGAAGCTCAGCTTGCAGGGCCGAACGTACGCGCTCGAGCCGAACGTCGCCGCCACGTTCGACGGCCCGCCCAATACGCGCCCAGTGCTCAATCTGCTGGGTCATCGAGCGCGACCACACCTCCGACTCGGCGCGCGCGGCGGACGTGAGTTCATCGGAGAGCTTCACGGCAGTCGACATCGGATCTCCTCCTCCAAGACCATAGGCGCCCAGGTTGCAATCTGCAACCGCACGTCGGGCGGTGCCCCACTCGAGCGCCTTTTTCCCGCCCGAGAAAAGAACCTCGGCCCCGCCTGCGTAGCGGTCCATGTCCCCAACGAAGGCGAAAGGCCGACCATGAAGACCCAACGCGCGCTCCTGACCCTCGCGATCGCCCTCAACGGCCTCGCTTGCAGCTCGAACGCCGGACCCGAAGTGAGCTTCACCCAAGACGAGCGGCGGGCCGGCGCGGCGGCCAAGGCCGACGGCACAGACCCCGAGGCGGGCGTCTCGTTGACCCTCGACGAGCCCTTCGTCGACGACGGCGGCTTGGAGGTCTCGGTGCGGCTGCCGAGGGCCTTCGAGGAGCGCGCTCTCTTCCTCGACGGCGAGGTTCTCGTCGAGGGCAAGACCGTCGGCGGGCGGGTGCGCATCAACACCCTCGACATGGACGATGGCGTCCACGCGCTCTCGCTGGTCGTCCTCGCGGACGGCGAGGAAGAGACGGCGACGGTCGAGTTCGAGGTGGCCAACCCCGACGTCCGGGTCCACGGCTACGAGGCCCCGCGCTTGCTGGTGCCCGGCGAGGTCGCGGAGTTCGGCATCGAGGCCGAGGGCGCCGAGCACGTCGAGCTCGACTTCTCGAGCCTCGATCCCGACTTCGATCCCGACGCCCTCGAGGTGGAGCGCGAGGGGGACGAGTGGACCGTCCGCTACCTGGTCCCAGAGGGCCCCGAGGGCCACTTCCCGGTGCCGGTCCGGGCCTTCGACGCCTACGGCGGGGTGCTGGTCCTCGACGATCTGCGCCCCTTCCGCCTCGCGGCGCCGCTGCTGCCCCTCGAGAGCGAGCAGGCCGTGCGCTCGCTCCACGCCCTGAGCGAGGAGGACGGCGAGGGCGCCGCGGAGATCCTCGACGCCGACGCCGAGCTTCGCCTCGCCGGCGGGGAGACCGAGACGCTCACCGCCGTCCTCGGCGGCGACCTGGAGGGCGCGACGCTGGAGATCGGCCTCGACGGCCACGGCGGGCACCTCCAGATCCCCGTCGATGGCTTCGAGAAGGAGGGGGATCTGGTCTTCGCCAACATCGATCTCACGTTGCCCTACGGGGTCGAGCGGGCCATCGACCCCCGCTTCCTCACGATGCGACTGCGCGACCGCTACGGCTACACCTCACAGCGCTGGATCATCGACTCGTACCTGACGCCGCGCGACGCCGGCCGGGTCACAGTGACCCTCGGCTGGAGCACCGCCCACGACCTCGACTTGCAGGTCACCGAGCCCGGCGGGACGCTCTCCGATCGACAGCACGACCCGAGCGCCGCCGGGGCCCGCTTCCCGGTGGACGCGAACCGTCGCTGCGGCGACCGCAAGGGACGGGAGTACGCCGTGTGGCAGAACCCCCCGAACGGCCGCTACGAGGTGCGCGTCTCGAACCACACCTCCTGTGGTGATAGCCGCCCCTCCGCCGAGTGGGTCCACGTCGCCGGGTGCGGCCACGACGAGCGGCTGATCATGCCGCCCGCCTTCGGTGGCCAGCCGATGAGCTTCGTCGTCGCCTGCACCGACATGTCCGTCTCCGGCCGCGCCCGCTATCGCCGCACGGCGGCGTCGGGCGCCACGGTGATCGAGGATCTCGACGGCGTGCCCTACCGGATCCTCGACCGCAACAACAGCGTCGTCACCCGCGGCGTCGTCCGCGCTGGTGGCCGCTACGAAGCGCACTTCCCGCGCCCCGCCGCCAACCTCGAGCCCTACCGGATCGACTTCTACACCGACACCACCGGCGTTCGGGTCTCGCCCCTGGGGACCTCGAACATCCACACCCACGTGGCCTTCGCCTGGAACCCGCTCAGCGACCGCCGCTACCAGCGGGACGTGATGATCGACCTCAACCAGAGCGGGGCCTTCCACATCCTGCGGACCGTGCAGCGCGGGCACCGCTGGTACACCGCCCAGAGCCTGCGCATGAGCCGCACGACGGTGGAGTGGACCGGTGGCCAGGACCCCGTCCCGACGTCGCACTTCAAGCCCGCCACCGGCCGACTCTACCTGCTGGGTCGAGCGCAGGACCCCGACCAGTTCGACGACTCGGTCATCCTGCACGAGCTCGCCCACCGCGCCTCCCACCTCTTCAGCAGCACGAAGGTCCAGGGTGGCACGCACAGCCGGACCGGGCGCACCCGACCCTCGACGGCCTGGAACGAAGGCGTGGCCTACTACATCGGCCAGTCGACGCTCGGCAGCCGGCGCGCGACGGACCGCACCGGCGCGGGCGCGAGGATCTTCGACATGGACTCCCTCACGGGGGTCCCCCTCGGGACCAGCGACGGCACGGACTCCGGCCAACTCAGCGAGGGCGTCGTCACCGCGTTCCTCTGGGATCTCCGCGATGGCATCGACGCCGCCCAGAGCGACCGCATCAGCGGCACTCACCGCGCCGTGATGGCGAGCTGGCGAGGCCTGCGCAAGGCCGCCAACATCAAGAAGCGCGGCGACACGGCCCGCGCCGATCTCGGCGACTTCGTCGACGACTACACCTGCGGCCAGTCGAGCGGCGGCCGACGCGACGTCGACAACTTGCTCGACAACCGCTTCAGCCTCGGTTGGGTGCAGTCCTACTGCAAGCCGTGACGTAGACTCCCCCCATGCCCGAGAAAGCGACTATCGACGAGGCGGCCCTCGAAGAGGCCATCCGCAGAGTCGGCTTCGAGCTGATGGGGGTGGCGCCGGTGGAGCCCGCCGGCGGCGGCTGGCTGGCGCCCCACGCCGAGCGTCTCCGGGCCTGGCTCGAGGCCGGCGCCCACGCCGAGATGGGCTGGCTGGCGGACCGTGCCACCGAGCGCGTCATCCCACAGCGCCTGCTCCCGGGCGTGCGCACAGCCATCGTGCTCTGGCTCCCGCACCGCACGCCCACCCCACCCCGCCCGACCGGCGCCGTAGGCCGGGTGGCCGCCTACGCTTGGGGCCGCGACTACCACAACGTCGCCCGCAAGGGGCTGCGCAAGCTCCGCAAGTGGTTGCTGCGCCAGGCCCCGGGCGTCGGCACCTACCTGAGCGTCGACACCGCCCCCATCCTCGAGCGCGCCCACGCGGAGCGCGCTGGCGTTGGCTGGATCGGCCGCTCGACGATGCTGATCCACCCCCGCCTGGGCACCTTCGGCTCCCTCGCCGTGCTCTTCGTCGACATCGAGCTCGAGACCGCCCCCGAAGCCCACCCCTTCCGCTGCGGCACCTGCACCGCCTGCGTCGAGGCCTGCCCCACCGGCGCCATCAGCCCCGATGGGGCAGGCCTCGACGCGCGCCGGTGCATCGCCTACTGGACCATCGAGCGCCCCGGCTCGATCCCCGAGGACCTCCGTCCGCTGCTGGGCGAGTGGGTCTTCGGCTGCGACATCTGCCAGGACGTCTGCCCATGGAACCACGACGCCCCCCGCGCCGACCCGGAGCGCTGGCGGCCGGTCCCGGAGCGCGCGTGGATCGATCTGAAGCGCTGGGCGGTCGAGCCGCCGGACCTCGCGGGGAGCCCGATGCGACGCGCCGGCCCCCAGACGCTGCGCCGCAACGCCCTCATCGCCCTGGCCAACGGCGGCCACATCGAGGCCCTCGATCTCGTCGAGCGCGTCGCCGCCACTGATCCCGACCCGATGCTGCGTGAGACCGCGGCGTGGGCGGCCGGAATACTCCGCAAAACGGAGTAGACGAAGACGAGCAGCGCAACCTCCGCCTCCTTCGTGGGTTTGGAGCAGGTGAGTTCCACCAGCACACACGCAGGAGTCACCGATGCCCATCCACGCCCCACAGACGACGCCGTTCCTCGTCGCCCTCCTCACGCTCATCACGGGGGGCTGCGCCCCACCGGACGCGCCCACTCAGGAACCGACGGACTCGACGACGGCCCTCATCGAAGAAGCGGTCCAACCGGCGGACTGACGCTTCGAGGGCGCCACCTTCCCCAGCGAAGGCGGCAAGGAGGTCACCGAGTATCTGACGGAGTCCTTCGACCACATGGAGGCCATGAACATGGACAGCATCCGCCTGCGGGGCTGGCACGGGTGGAGCGAAGACACCCTCGAGGCGGTCCTGACGATGGCCGACGACCGAGGCTTCTCCGTCGCCATCATCCTCTCCCACAAGGTGGAGGGCCTGTCATTCATCGAGGGCTATCCCGATGACATCCAGCGCTCCCGAGAGGGCCTGCGGACGCTGCTGCCCCTCGCCGACGCCCACCCCTGCGTGCGCAGCTTCGATGTCCGCGCCGAGCCCTTCAAGCCGAGCCTTCGACTCGATCCCGACCAGGAGAACCTGTGGATGGAGACCATCGCCGGCGACATCAAGGGCCACGATCCCACCTTGGGCGTGTTCACCAACCTCATGGAGACGTCCCTCGAACACATCCCGGAGGTCTCGGGGTGGTCCGACAGCGTCGTCGTGAACTACTACTTCCCGCGTGGCAAGGACTACAGAGGCGTCGAGCTCCCCGGTCACTTCTACGAGACCGAGATGCCCCAGCACCTCGAGTGCTTCATGGCCGAGGTTCGGGGCTACAACACCAAGAACAAGCCGGTCTCCATCGGTCAGCTCGGGGCCTACATCGGGCAGCGCGACGACAGGCCCTACACCGACGAGGAGGGCCAGGCCACCTGGTACCGGGTCTTCCTCGCGTCGATCGCCGACTACCCGGAGGTCATCGGCCTCGGCGCCTTCGTGATGGCAGGCGCCGAGAAGGGCTTCGCGCTGGTCGACGTGGATGGCACCTGCAAGCTCGCCTGCGACGAGATCGCCGCGGCCTACGGCGCCGCGGAGTAGCGAGGGTTCACTGACCGAAGCGGGCGGTGAAGCGGAAGGTGCTCCCGGCGCCGAGCTCGCTGTCGACCCCGATGCGCCCGTCCATCATCTCGACGAGGCTTCGGCAGATCGACAGGCCGAGCCCCGCCCCCCCGCGGCTTCGGGTCGAGCTCTCGTCGGCCAAGGTGAAGGCGTCGAAGATCTGCTCGTGGAGCTCGGGCGCTACGCCGACACCGGTGTCGCGCACGGTGAAGGACAGCTCCACCCCGTCGTCGCCTCCCCCAACCCGCTCGACCCGAACATCTACCGACCCGGCGTCCGTGAACTTGATGGCGTTGCCCACGAGGTTCGTCACGACCTGCCGCAGCCGCCCCGGATCACCGCGGAGCCGGTCAGGGACGTCCCCGGCGATTCGGAGATCCAGGGTGACGCTCTTCCCCGCCGCCTGGGGCTCGAAGAGGGCGACGGTCGACTCCAGGCACCGGCGCAGCTCGAAGCGGGTGTTGGCCAGACGGAGACGGCCCGCCTCGACCCGCGATAGATCGAGCAGGTCGGTCGTCAAGGCGACCATGGCCTTTGCGGCCAGCATGACCACCTCCAGCGGCTCTCGCTGAGACTCGTTGGGATCGCAGTGGATGAGCAGATCGGTCATCCCGATCACCGCGTTCATCGGGGTCCTGAGCTCGTGGCTCATCCGCGCCAGGAAGTTGCTCTTGGCTCGGTTGGCCTCGTCCGCTTTGTCCCGCGCGACGGCGAGCTTCTCGTTGGTCTCCCTCAACTCCGCGGCGGTCCTCTCGAGGGCCTCCTGACGGTCGAGCAACATCAGGCCGAGGGCGAGGTGGTCGGCGAAGGCGCGCAGAATCGCGACGTCCTCCTGGTCGAAGGCGTTCGGACGCGAGGAGGCGACGCCCAGGGTCCCGACGACCCGGTCCGCGACCAGGATCGGAGCCACGACCCCGCTGGCGATCGAGTCCTCCATCGCCCGCCTCCGGCTCTCGGTCCCAACGACCTCTCGGTCGAAGAGCGTCGCCCGGCGGGAGCGAATCACGTCGGCCGTAAACCCCGAGTCCGCGGCCTGCGTCCGCCCCAACATGGGCTCGGTTGAGCCGGCCATCGCGATGTAGCAGAAGTGGTCGCCGATGAGCTGGGAGACGGAGGCCCCCTCGGCGTCGAGCAGCGCGCGGGCGTGGCGCGCGACCATCGAGGCGACGTCGGTGAAGTGCGCCCCACGCGCCAGGCCGGCGAGCACGTCACGGTAGGCGACGACCTCTTCGGCGGCGCTCATCGCGTCGGCCGCGGGGGGGAGAAACAGGCCACGTAACCCGTGTCGCTCAGTGCGCGACTCGCGCCCACCGTATCGCCCTTCCAAATGCAACTCCAACTCCCGCCGGTTGCGGTGCGGGACCCGCTGCGGTAGTCGAATGGGTCCTTCGAGGCTCGAAGAGAGGAGCGCACCATGGAGCTGGACCTGTCCGCGGTGGGGGTCGACGTCAGTCCCCCCCCCTTCGAGTACGACTGGAAGAAGCTGGCGCTCTACGCGCTGGGCATCGGCGCGACGACCGATGACCTCGCCTACACCTGGGAGGGGCACGAGGCCTTCGCCGCGTATCCCAGCTTCGCGGTGATCCCGACCCAGCCGATCATCATGGAGGCCCTGGGACGGGTGAACGCGGACTTCCGAAAGGTGGTCCACGGCGCGCAGACGATCCAGATGCGCGCGCCGATCCCAAAGAGCGGGACGCTGCTGAGCACCGGCCGCATCCGAGAGGTCCAGGACAAGGGCAAGGGCGCCGTGGTGATCATCGAGACCACCACCACCGACGGCGACGGCGCCACGCTCTTCGACACCGAGTGGTCGATCTTCTGCCGTGGCCAGGGCGGCTTCGGCGGTGAACGCGGCGCCAGCGTCCCCCTCCCGGAGGCCGCCCCCAACGCCTCGCCGGCGCTGGACACGACCGCCGAGACGCGCTCGAACCAAGGGTTGCTCTACCGGCTCTCCGGCGACCTCAACCCCCTACACGTCGACCCGGCCCTGGCCACCAAGGTCGGCTTCGAGGGACCCATCCTGCACGGGCTGTGCACCTACGGCTTCGCCTGCCGCGAGGTCGTCAACACCCTCTGCGAGGGCGACGCGAATCGCCTGAAGGCCTTCTCCGCGCGGTTCAGCCAGGTCGTGTACCCCGGCGACGCGCTCCACATCCGGGCGGTGCCGGCGCAGAGCGCCGACACGTACTTGCTCGAGGTCGCGGTGGGCGACCGCACGGTGCTCTCGCACGGGGTGGTCGAGCTGGGGTGAGCGAAGCGACGATCTTCCGCTACGACACGGGGCGCCTCGCCCGAAACCTGACCGGCCTGTTGCCGCTGGCCGGGTTCCCGGTGGTCTTGCATCTCGCCGGCCGAGAGGAGCCGCTGCTCTACACCCTCTTCGGCATCGGCGCGGCGGTCTTCGTAGGCTACGTCGTCTACTACGCGCGTCGCTTCAAGCTCACCCTCGACACCGAGACGCTCGCCGTGCGCGGGCGCGTGCGTCACCGCAAGATCGCGCTGGCCGACATCCGCGAGGCCCGCGTGCGCCGTGGCCGGGAGAAGGCGCAGCGGTTCATGGGTCCACCGCCGTTCCGCGAGCTCTTGTTGCGCGCCGGTGGGAAGCCGGTCGTGGTCTCCAGCCTGCCCCTGGGTGAGGAGCGATTCGAGGACCTGGTGCGGCTCCTCGCCGAGCGCCTGCCCGACGACGTGTGGACCGATTGAGGCTCGCCCTCACCTGCGTCGCTCTCCTGGCCTGCGACGACGGTGGGGGCACAGCCTCCGCCGAGCGCTCCACCCCCGACGCCGCCCCCCACGACGCCGCGGCCGACGCCCCCATCGACGCGGCGACGGACGCGCCCCCCGACGCCGCTCCCGACGCCGCCCCCGAGCGCTTCGAGTGGATCCCCGTCGAGCCCGGCGTGGCGCGCCTCGAAGCGCGGGGCGGCGAGCGGCTGGAGACCCCGGAGGCCGTGTCCGTCGACGCCTTCGAGGTGGCGCGCAGGGAGGTCACCAACGCCCACTACGCTGCCTGCATCGACGCTGGCGCCTGCACGCCCAACCACGCCGACGATCGCACCTGCCTCGTCCTCAACGGGGTCACGCAGGAGACGGGCTGGAACCGCCGACCGCTGCCCGAGACCTTCCGACGGCCGGAGGCGCCCGTGGTGTGCGTCGACTTCGCGCAGGCCGAGGCGTACGCGGCCTGGGCCGACGCGAGGCTGCCGACGGAGGCGGAGTGGACGCTCGCCGCGCTGGGCACCGACGGTCGCAACTTCCCGTGGGGCAACGACGAGCCGACCTGCGAGCTGGCGATCATCCGTGACGACCGCTTCGGCGGCTTCGGCTGCGGAGCGCGCACCACCTGGGACCCCTGCGAGCGCCCCCAGGGGCACACGCCCGCCGGCGCCTGCGACGTCATCGGCAACGCCGCCGAGTGGACGGCGGACGCCCACACCGAGGGCGACCGAACCTACCGGGTAGCCCGGGGCGGCGCCTGGAGCCTGCGCGCCGGCGCGCTGGCCATCACCGGCCGACGCTTCGAGGAGACGGCGGTCTACGACTACGTGGGGTTCCGCGTCGTGCGCTGATCCGGGCGCCAAGTGGATGTCCAATAATAAATAGGTAGGCTCGCGCCGCGAGCGTGGGTCAGATTCGTCCGCGGCGACCGAGCTCAACCGCAGGCGTACCGGAGGTACGTTGAGGATTGGGCGACCGAGCCGCGGGCGAAGATGGCCTGCGCTCGTGGATGCAAGGCGCCTATTTATTGTTGGACAGGTCCTAAACTTTGCAAGGCGACGCCGGTCCCCATTCGAAGAAGAGGTCCTCGAGGTTCTCCGTCGCGAGCCACGCCAGGGCTACACCGAGACGGAGATCTGGCAGACGCTCAATGGCCTGAGCGCCGCAGGCGCCGCCCTGTTCTTCATGACCTTGCCGATGTGTCACGTTCCAGCCGAGGCACAACACGACGACGACCGCGAACAGGCCGATTCGAGCCGGTGTGGAGGTTAGGACATGAAGTTGAAGGATCTGGGCGTCTTCCTCGAAGATAGGGCCCGGCAGGGGAAGACGACGTACTACTCGGAGGTCGTCGCCGCGTTCGGGCTTCCGCCGCTGGGGAACAACTGGAACGGACATCCACTCAAAGATGCTCTCGACGAACTTGATCGAGAGGATGCAGACGCGGGGCGACCATAAGGCAGGAAGCCTTCGTCGCCGAACTCACCGCCGCGATGAACCACGACTGGTGATGTCTGAGGGCGTATCCCGCCCACCAACGACCTCCACCAGCCCGATCAACCTCGTCGATCGACAGCGAGGTGCTCGACGGACATAGAGGGTTCAAAGCCGGCTGGCGCGTGGGTGGATGTATCCAGTCAACTGGACATAATGATGAGTATCCGGCGAAGCCTCGCGAGCTCAGACGGACGGTCCGGCCGAGACCTCCGTCGAGCGAGCGTTTCGCTGATCCTGCGTTGAACGAAGCCTATGGAGATCTCGGCGACCGAGGAAGGTCGCAGGCCAGTGGATGGCGGAGAGATCGGCCTGACCCGGGGGGCGTTTCAGGTCTCGGGTGGATGCTCGCGGTCCGCTGACCGAGGGCGAGACGGCGGTCGCATCGATGTGCTGTGCCCCCTGGGCAAACGCCACCGGTTGCGGATGAAGTCCGCGGGGAGAGTTGGGTCACACTGCGGCACCGGTGGGTGGCGGCGCACGCGCGGGAGCTGACGTCCGTGGTTGCCGCGGAATGCCGTACCGAGCGATGAGCAGACTGCCAGTCTGGACAGGCGAGGTGGCTGAGGGCCTCGGCGCTGTAGTCGTCGCCGTCGTCACCAGCATCGACGTCGAGCTCGGCGTTCGGCGTGGGGGTCGGTTCGAGTAGCCGGCGAGCGGTCTGGAGCTTGGTGTTGACGTTGCTGGAGGCTACGAGCCCGTAGTGCCGGATCTTGACGAAGCTCTTGGGGAGCGCGTGCAGCAGGAAGCGGCGGATGAACTCGTGGGGGCTGATTGTCACCGTCTTGTCTGTTGCGTTGCACGCCCCACGACCGACTTGTTGCACGAACGGGCGTCACGACGTCGCTTCCTTGGCCTCTGGGTCGGAGCAAGTGCCCAGGACCT
>CAYOBQ010000004.1:0-44629 GCA_964402225.1 uncultured Nannocystaceae bacterium
GGTGAGGGCGAAGGCGAAGGGGAGGGCGAAGGCGAGGGCGAAGGTGAGGGCGAAGGCGAAGGTGAGGGCGAAGGCGAAGGCGAGATCCCCTGCGCGAACGGGCCGATCGATGCCCCGGAGCGTTGCAACGGAGCCGATGATGACTGCGATGGCTCTACCGACGAGGGCCACGACGTCGGCGACGACTGTGACGGCGAAGGCGCGTGCGGCGAGGGCGTGGTCGAGTGTGACGAGGAGGGCGCCTCCCGATGCAGCACCGATCCGGGAGGGACCGAGGACGGCGCCCGAGATGAGGTGTGCAACGGCGATGACGATGACTGCGATGGGCTCACCGACGAAGACGTGCCGGCGGCGCCCTGCTTCGACGGACCACCGGAGATCCTGGGTGTCGGGACCTGCCGGGCGGGGCAGCGGGGGTGCGTCGATGGCGCACCCGGGCCCTGCGAGGGGCAGGTCTTGCCCGAGGCGGACCGTTGCGACGGAAACGACAACGACTGCGACGCCGAGCTCGACGAGGACTTCGAGTCGCAGGGGTGCGGCCAGGGCGTTTGCGCGCTGACGGCGCGGTCGTCGCAGTGCATCGACGGGTTGGAGTTCCCCTGCCAGCCGGGGGCCCCGATCGATCTGGACCGCGACTGCGACCGACTCGACGACGACTGCGACGGGGCGATCGACGAGGGCTTCTCAGGGCGGCGGCGCTGCGGGGTTGGGCGGTGCGCGGAGCACTCCGAGCCGGAGGTCTGCGTCGACGGGGTGGTCGAGGCGTGTGTGCCCGGCGCGCCCTTGGCCGACGACGCCACGTGTGACTCCGCCGACGACGACTGCGACGGCCGGTTTGACGAGGACTATGTCCCGAACGAGCGGTGTGGGGAGGGCGTCTGCTTCCGTCGGAGCCGCCCGTCGCGCTGCGTCGGAGGGGTGGAACTCGCGTGCCGCCCGGGGCCGCAGGGTCCCCCCGACGCGCTGTGTGACGCGGTCGACAGCGACTGCGATGGGGCGGTGGACGAGCACTACCCCGTCGTCGCGCGCTGCGGGTTCGGGGCGTGCGCCGACACCGCCACGCCCTCGAGCTGCATCGCGGGCGAGGAGCGCCACTGTGTCCCCGGCGCGCCGGCGGCGGAGGACGCCCGCTGCGATGGCGTCGACGAGGATTGCGACGGCGTGAGCGACGAGGACTACGCGCCGCGAGGGTGCGGGGTCGGCGTCTGCGCGGTGGGCGCGGTCCCGTCGTCGTGCCGCGGGGGCGTCGAGGTCGAGTGTGTAGCGGGGCCGCCGCGGGACGCCGACGACGACGGCTGCGACGGCGAGGACGACGACTGCGACGGCCTCGTAGACGAGGACGCGGCGGTGCTCGTGGGCGGCCCACGGCGGTTGACGGAAGACGAGAACCTGTCGATCCGGCCCCACATGGTCAGCAACGGCAACGGCTTCGGGGTGTTGTGGAGCGACGACAAGTACGGCCCCGGGGTGGTGCTCTTCCAGGCGATCCGCACCGACGGCGTCAAGATCGGAGACGAGCGCGTCGTGAGCGGCGTCGGCGAGGTCAACATCGATGTCCACTCGGTCTGGGACGGCCGCAACTACGGCGTGGTCTGGACCAGCACGCGGACCGGGGCGCCGCGGATCTACTTCGCGCAGGTCGACGCCGCCGGGGACAAGCTGCGCGGGGACCTGCTCCTCGACAACGCCGCCGTCGCCGCGACCAACGCGCGCATCGCGTGGAGCGGGGCCGGCTACGGCGTGGTCTGGCAGGAGGGGGCCGACCGGACGCCCGACATCTGGTTCCGCGCCCTCGACGCCGACGGCCGGCTCCAGGGGGCGGCGGTGCGCGTGATGCAGACCGCGGGGGGCTCCTTTGTGCCGACCGCGGCGTGGGATGGCGAGGCCTTCGGCGTGGTCTGGAGCGAGGACGAGGCGGGCGACCGCAACCTCTGGTTCACCCGGATCCGCGCCGACGGCGTCCGGCTGCTCGACCCGGTGCGGGCGGTGTTGAGCCCGGGCAACACCAACGCCCCCGACCTCATCCACAACGGCGTCGACTACGCCGTGGTGTGGTCCGACACCCGCGCGCTGAACCAGATCTATTTCACGCGCCTCGACCGCGCGGGCGCGAGCCTCTTGCCGCAGACCCTCATCTCCAGCGGTGGGCGCCTCTCGAGCCAGCCGTCGATCGCCTGGGCCGATGACCGCTACGGCGTGGCCTGGATGGACGACCGCGGCGAGAGCAACGAGGTCTTCTTCACCGAGGTCGCCCGTGATGGCCGCAGCGGGCACCTCGCCCGCGTGACCCGGGATCCCGGCGCGTCCCTGCTCCCCACCGTGGCCTGGACCGGCGTCGAGTACGGCGTCGTCTGGTACGACGACATCGATGGGAACCCGGAGATCTACTTCGGCCGTGGCCCGCTCGGCTGTCAGCGGCCCTGACCAGCGAGGGATGGGCGAGAACCTCACGGGCTTTCCCTCACGAAGAAGGCCGTCGCGTCTTCGTGGGGTTTCGCGCTCCATGTGGAGGACGCGGTCCCCTTCGCGCAACCGCTGGAACTCCTCGCGTTCCTCCGTCGTCAACGCGCGCTCCGGGCCGCGCTCCCGGCCGACGTCGGCCTGGCAGACCCAGCGCCATCCGGGGTCTCAGGGACACCGAGTAGACTCCAATTGTGGTCAAGCTACAGTTGAAATGCGCCGAAATATGGTGAAAACGTCGTCTTGTTCGATAGTCGTACGACTCTCGATTGGGTGAGCTTCCATTGATTCTTCGATTCGGTGTCGAGAACTTCCTGTCGTTCCACAAGTACGTGCAGGTCGATTTGACGGCCATGAGTTGCACCGACGAGCCCAGCCTGGTGCACCCGTTCGGTGGGGCGCGTCATGGCGTCCTGCCGGTGATGGCCGTCTACGGTGCGAATGCCTCGGGCAAGTCGAATCTGGTCGAGGCCTTCGTCTTTCTTCGTTCGGCGGTCGTGCACTCGCAGACGGAGTGGAAGCCCGGAGCGCGTATTCCTCGGACGGCCTTTCACTTGGATGAAGCCGCGCGGTCGGCTCCGAGTCGATTTGACTGTGACCTCGTCGTCGATGGCGTGCGCTACCACTTCGGCTTCGTTTGCGACGACGAGCGCTTCCTCGAGGAGTGGCTCTACGCTTGGCCGAGTGGACGTCGTCAGGTGTGGTACCACCGGACGATCGACGATGAACCTTGGTATTTCGGTCCAAACTTCCCCGAGGCGCCTCGCGCTCGAAGGCAGATCGTCGCGTCGGTTCGTCCCAACAGCCTGTTTATCTCCGCGGCCGCCCAGCAGAATCACGATGCTATCGGGCGCATCTACGCCATGCTGGCCGTTGGAGTCGTGCAACCTCCGATGCGCGATGTGGAGGGGGGCATCACCCTCTTCGACCAAGGGTCCCCGCTGTTCGATGAGGAGAACCGGTCGGCGCTGACGCGCTTGCTCAGGGCCGCGGACATCGGCGTCACCGATTTTCGCGTCGTCGACCGGGCGGCGATGATCACCGATGTGGCCGATCGCCTCGATGCCGACGGCGGCGCGGGCGGCAAGATGCTGCGTGACGCGCTGTCGCGATTCGGGCCACCGCAGGAGTTGCAGCTCGGGCACCGCACGCGGTCCGGTGAGATCGTCTACTTCGATTCGAGGCTGGAGAGCTACGGGACCATGATGCTCCTCAGTCGCCTCAATGGCGTGTTCGCCGCGATCAGCGCAGGCGGTCTGCTTGTCGCAGACGAGATCGACCGGAGCCTCCACCCGCGGCTGTGTGCGGCGATCATCTCGCTGTTCACGGATCCCCGCTCGAACACGCGAGGCGCTCAGCTCTTGCTTACCGCCCATGACCAGAGCCTGACGCAGCATTTGCGCCGCGATGAGATCGTCTTCGTCGACAAGGGCACCGATGGCGCGTCGCTGCTCACGCCGCTGTCAGACTTCAAGACCAGGAAGCGCGACGACATCCGCCGCGGTCTGAGTGACGGGCGCTTCGGCGGAGTTCCTACGCTAGCTGATCTGCCGTCGGCGCTCATGCCGCACGGCCGCTGATCGTGGCTCGCAAGCGTCCTCCGCGGGCGCCACGCCTAGGACGGACCCGCGGTACGAGGTTGCCCGGGACGGTGATCTGGGCCTTCTGCGAAGGCGAGAAGACGGAACCAGCCTACCTTCGCTGGTTTCGATCGGCGTACGGTCATCCCAGCGTCAACGTGGAAGTTGGTGGAGGAGGCGCGGCGGCAGGCTTGCTCGGACTCGGCCAGTTGGTGGGATCCACCGCTCGAACACGCCCCCGGGTCACTCGCTCGAGGTGGTGGTCGTGGTGCCCGGGCGAGACGACTTCAACCCTGACGCCAGAGCGAGCTTGTGCGCGGCGTCAGATGTAGTCCGTCAGGCTCCGGCGCCGTCCGCCTCCGGGGTCTTCCCGCTCGGACTGGCACTTCACGCACAGCCTGGCGTGGGGCATCAGCTCCAGTCGGCGCGCGGCGATGGGCTCCTCGCATGTGGCGCAGAGCCCGAAGTCCTCGGGCTCCGCCTCGAGCCGCGCCAGCGCCGCCTCGATCTGTGCCAGAGACGCGGTCCGCGCCCGGTTGCGGCTGGAGGTGATCGCCTGGTGCATCTCGTTGAGCGGCTGGCCGTCGTCGTCCTTCTTCGCCACCGGATCCGCCCGGTTCGGATCGAGGCGCAGGTCGCCGGCGCCTTGCAGCGCGTCCCGGGCATCCGTCAGCAGGGCGCGGAAGCGCTCCAACTCGTCGTCGTCCATCGTTACTCCGGTGGGCAGCCGAACGGCCCGCGGGCGAAGTAGATCTCCCCCTCGCCGTGGCGGGTGTCGTACCAGGCGACGGCGAAGTCGGCGCCACTCACGGCGAGGGTCGGTCCAAAGGAGCTGTCGGGATCGAAGCTGAGCCGGACCGGCTGACCGATGGGCCTCGCCTGGGCGTCTGTGTGGCGGAACCAGATCTCCTGGTTCCCCGCGCGCCGGTCCTGCCACGCGACCCCGAAGCCCGTGTCCGTGCGCACCAGCGAGGGCAGCACCGAGGGGTGGGCGTCGTCGGTGACGCGCACATTGTCGCCGATGCGCGCGCCGTTGGCGTCCACGCGCGCGAGGTAGATCTCGGTGTTGTCGTCGCGGGTGTCGTACCAGCTCACGGCGTACCGATCGCCGTCGCGCACCAGCCGCGGCCCGTTGGCGTTGTCCGGGCCGGTGCTGATCCGCTGCGCGGCCCCCACCGGGAGCCCGTCGGCCCCGACGCGCTGAAACCACACGTTGAAGACCCCGTCGGCCTGCTCGTTGTAGGCCACCGCGTACCCGCCCCCCGGCCCCAGGTGCACCAACGAAGGCACGCTCGCCGCCCCCGCCACGTCGGTGACCCGCGTCGCCGCCCCGATCGGCGCCCCCGCGGCGTCGATCCGCCGAAGATAGACCTCGCTGTCACCGTGCCGACTGTCGGTCCAGGCCACCGCGTACTCCTGCCCGTTCCACACCACCTCGGCGTGGGCCGCGTTGGCCACCCCACCGCTCACGTCCAGCGCCTCCCCCTGCACCGCGCCATCGGCGTCGGTCCGCGCCAGGTACACGATCGCCAACCCCTCGCCGGTCCCGTGCCAGGCCACCCCGTAGCCGTCCCCGGCCGCGACGAGCGACGGCTGGAAGTGGCTCCCCCGCAGCGCCGACACCTGTTGCAACCCCGCCGCTGGCGCCCCATCCACCCCCAGGCGACGCAGATAGATCTCCGCGTCGCCTGTGCGCGTGTCGGCCCACGCGAGCATGTACCCCCCACCGCCGGCCACCATCCGCGGCCGAACCGAACTCGCCGCGTCGTCCGTGATCCGCCGCTCCCCCCCGACCAGCACCACCACGCCCTCGTCGGCCACCCCATCACAGTCGTCGTCCACCAGGTCGCAGTTCGCGTCCTCCTCACCGTTGGGCGCCCCGGGCACACACGCCGACTCGACCCCCGCGACGCAGCGCCCCGGCGTCGACCGCGCGCGGCAGATCCCGGCCCCGCACGCCACCTCCGGCGCGAAGTGCTCGTCCACCTGCCCGTCGCAGTCCTCGTCGACCTCGTTACAATCGTCGTCGCCCCCCGTCGGGAACGAAGGCACGCACTCGAACTCCAACCCGCCCTGGCAGCGGCTCGGCAGCGGCGTCAGCGCGCACACGCCCACGCCGCAGGCGTCGTCGCCCACGAAGTCCTCGTCCGCCAGCCCGTCGCAGTCGGTGTCGATCCCATCGCAGGCCGCGTCGTCCGCCATCGGCATCCCCGGCGCACACGGCGTCTCCTCCCCCCCCTCGCAACGCGACGGCTGCGAGGCGTCCAGGCAGACACCCAGCCCGCAGGACGCGACCACTCGGTAGTCCTCGTCGATCCGCTCGTCGCAGTCGTCGTCGATCCCATTGCAGGTCGGATCGTTGGGGGCCGCGGCCCCCGGCTCGCAGGGCAGCTCCACCCCGTTGACGCATCGCGAGGGCGTCGCCGCCTCACCGCAGCGCCCCTCACCGCACGCGCCGTCGGCGACGTAGCCTTCGTCCGTCGCGCCGTCGCAGTCGTCGTCCACCCCATCGCAGTTGGCGTCGTCCCCCGGAGCGGGCGCCGGCGCGCACGGCCGCTCCGCGCCATCGACGCACGCCGACGGCGTCGCCCCGTCGCGGCACACCCCCTCGCCGCACACCATCACGGCCACGTACCCCTCGTCCGTCTCCCCGTCGCAGTCATTGTCCAGCCCATCACACCGATCCTCCGCAGGCGTCGTGTCCCCCGCGCAGGCCAGCCGCCGCCCATCGACGCACCGGCGCAGCCCGGGGGCGCAGGTCCCCACGCCCTCGGTCCCCGGCGGCCCGCCGTAGCACACCGTCGCCAGCAGCTCCGGCGCCTCGTCCGCTTCGCCGTCGCAGTCGTCGTCGTCCCCGTTGCAGCGCTCCGGCCGGTCCTGGGCCGTGCTCCCCTCGGGCTCGGTGCTACACCGCACGCCGCCCTCGTCGTCGCACTCGATGAAGCCCAACCCGCAGCGCCCGACCCCATCGCACGCCTCGGCGAGCTCGAAGTCCTCGTCCGTCCGCCCGTCGCAGTCGTTGTCCTCCCCGTCGCAGCGCTCGTCCTCCGGCAAGCGGTCGTCGGGGCAGACCACGACCTCGGCGTCCGGCGGCGCCGCGTCCGGGATCGCCCCGTCGGCCGCGGCGTCCCCCGCGTCGACCTCCACCCGCGCGTCGTTCATATCCGGCTCGTCCACGTCGGGCTCGACGTAGGCGTCCCCCACGTCTGGCCAGGCGTCCCCTACGGCGAGGTCTCCCTCGCCGACATCGGGCGGGGCCCCGTCCGGCGCAGGCCCGTCCGGCGCAGGCCCGTCCGGCGCTGGGCCATCCGCAGCTCGCGGACCGTCCACCGCGCCGTCCAGCATGGGGTGGGCCACGTCCGCCGCGGCCCCATCGGGCGCAGCGTCACCGGTGGCCACATCGGGCACGCAATCCGGCCCGGTGCACGGTTGAGCAGAGGAGTCGTCGTCGCAGGCGAGCGCAAAGAGCGCCGCCCCCAGAAGCATCCGGCGCATGCGGCACGATAACCTACGCCGCGGGATCCGTGTGCGAAGTTATCGGACGAGTTTGCGTCCGTGCCCGCGCAGCGCCCCGATCAATCGGATTCTGCGCCGCGCGATCAACCTGCACACACGGAACTCCGCGGCCTCGGGACCATCCGGCATCGACCACAGCAGCGCGAGCAACGTGGTCTCAAGCACCCTCGGCACCGGACTGTCCTGGCTGGGGAGTGCGAGGCTCATGCCCATGCAATCGGTCACTTGGGCTCTGACTGGAGCGGGATGTCGGCGCGGACCCCACCTGCATCGATCCGCCGTAGCGTGCTACACCGCGGCAGTGCGTCGCCTCCTCCTCGCCCTCCCGCTCCTCGGCTGCGGTCTCATCCCCCCCCTGGAGGACGAGTGCGCGCAGGACTCCGACTGCGACGCAGGCCTTTGCGTGGCGGGCGTTTGCGTCCCCGACGCCCCCGCCCCCGACGCCGCCCACGCCGACCTCCTCCACCCGCCGGACGCGACCCCCGACGGCCCGCCCACAGACGCCGCCCGCGACGCGCACACCCCCGACGGGCCCATTATCGATGCCTCAATCTCAGACGTCCTGATCACCGACGTCCTGATCACCGACGGCCCGGTCGCCGACGGGACCCCCGCAGACGTCCCGCGCCTCGATGTGTCCCCCGCCGACGCGGCTGACGTCGCGATCCCCTTCGACGCGGCCCTCGAGCCCGACGCCGAGGGCGGCTGTCACTTTGGCGACCAGCGGCCCTGCGAGGGGCCGGTCGAAGGGTGCGGCGGCTTCCTCGAGTCCTGCACCCAAGCCGATGTGTGGGGGCCGTGCCGCCCCCGGGACCCCGCCTTCGAGGTGTGCAACGCCATCGATGACGACTGCAACGGCGTCGTCGATGACCTCGTCGCCTTCGACGACAGCCTCGATCTCGCCGCGGGGCGGGTGCGCGCCTCCCAGCTCGCCCTCGCCCTCCACCCCGGGGAGGCCATCGTCGCCTGGGGGCAGCGCGCGCAGCCCACCGGCGTCGCCGCCCGCGTCCTGGCCACCGACGCCTTGGCCCCCGGACCGAACCTGCTCCCCGTGAACACCACGCCTGACGGCGTCGCCATCGCCGCCCTCGCCAACGACGACACCCCGGCGGTCCTGGTGTTTTCCCGCGAACACGTGATCCGCGCCCGCCGCCTCAACCCGCAGGGGGGCGGCATCGGTCGCCGCCTCGTGCTCGCGCGAGGGACCGCGCCCACCGCCGCCGGCCCGGCCGTCGCCTGGATCCAGGAGGGCCGCGTCTGCGCCACGCGGCTGCGCATGGACGGTGACCAGCTCGCCGCGGATCCGACCGAGTGCCCCTTCCAGGGGACCGCGGCGCCGGTCCTGGCCGAAGGCGAGGGGACCGGGCTCGCGTGGGTCGACGGCGATCGCGTCCTCTTCGCCCGTCGGGCGGCGGACGGTTGGTCCCCCGTGACGCAGCTCTCCTCCCCCGCCGAGGTCGCGCGCGCGCCGGCGTTGGCGCCGCACGCACAGGGGTTCGCCGCCGGCTGGCTGGGACCGGCGGGTCCGGTGCTGGCTCGGGTTGGCATCGACGGCGCGGTCCAGCGTTGGTCGATCCCCCGCGAGGCCGAGATCCACGGGCTCGCGGTGGCGGCCCACGGCCAGCACGTCGTCGGTGTCTGGGCCGAGCGGGCCCGCGCCGCCCAGCGACTCCACGCCGCCGTGACCACGCGGGCCGCGCCCCGGGTCCAGCCCGTGAGGATGGCGTCCCGCTGGGCGAGGCGTCCGCTCTTGAAGGCCCTGCCCGACGGCTTCGTCCTCGCCTGGATGGAGGAGACAGAGCTGGGACCCGTGCCCTGGATCGGCGCTGGCGGACTGGTCTGCCCGTGACACCATGAACAAGGCGCCCCTCCGCGTCCGCGTGCGCAAGCGCGTCGGCTCCGCCGCCATCGACTCCATGCTCACGGGCCTCTCCCGCGTCAGCCGGCTCAACCCCCGGGCCCGCCGCGCCCTGGCCCGCGTCGAGATCACCCGGGACCTCAGCTACGGACCCACACCGCAACAGCGAATCGACGTCTGGCGTCCCAGGGACCAGCGGGGCCGCCTGCCCGCGCTCATCTACGTCCACGGCGGCGGCTTCCGCATCCTCTCCAAGGAGACCCATTGGGTCTTCGCCCTCCGCTTCGCCCTCGCGGGCCACGTCGTGTTCACCATCGACTACCGCCTCGCCCCCGAGCACCCGTACCCCGCCGCCGCCCAGGACATGTGCCGCGCCATGCTCTGGGTCCAGCGCCACGCCGCGGACTTCGACGCCGATCTCGACCGGCTCGTCCTCGCCGGCGAGTCCGCGGGGGGCAACCTCACGTGTGTCGGCACCATCGCCACGGCCTGGCGTCGCCCCGAGCCCTGGGCCCGCGAGGTCTTCGACGCCGGTCTGCGCGTACGCGCGGCGCTGCCCGCCTGCGGCATCCTCCAGGTCAGCGACAGCGACCGCTTCGTGAGGCGGCGCCCGGATCTCGCCCCCTGGCTGGTCGACCGCATCGAGGAGACCTGCGGCGCCTACGCCGGGGATCTGCGCGGAGCCGACTGCGGCCTCGCCGATCCGCTCGTCGTGATGGAGCGCGCCGATTCGCCGCAGCGGCCTCTCCCGCCCGCCTTCGCCCTCGCCGGCACGCGGGATCCGATCCTCGACGACACGCGCCGCCTCGGTCGCGCCTGGCGCGGCCACGGATCGAGCTGCGAGGTGAAGATCTACCCCGGCGGCATCCACGGCTTCCACGCGATGCCCTGGGATCCGAACACCACCACCGCCTGGCGCGACCAGCTCGCATTCCTCGAAGCCGTGCCCTGATCAGAACAGGCCGATCTGCTCCGATTGGCCGGTCTGCTTCAGCAGGAGCTGGCGCGCCTCTTCGGGCACGTCCGGTCGACCCAGCAGCCACTTGAGGTAGTCGCAGTCGGCCTCTTCGAGGGGCGTGCCCGTGTGCTTCCCCAGCCCCACGTGGACCGCGCCCGTCTCTCGGTCCTCGTACAGGAAGCGCCCGAAGCGCTCGTGCTCCGCCGCCAGCCGCCGCTGGAGCTCGGCCTGCATCGCGAAGGCCTCCGTGTAGTCGTCGGGCACGATGCCCTCGTCGATCATCGCCATCGCCAGCAGCCCCACCGCCAGCGCGTCGGCGTCGGCCCGGTGGGCGCGCTTCTCGGGCAGCACCAGCTCGTAGGTCGACTCCATCAGCGCGGCGAGGCGTCGGGTCCGAAGCCCCCGGTGGTACCAGCTCGCGAAGATGAAGGGATCGAGGCACGTCGGCATGCGCCAATCGATCCCGTGCCGCTCGTTCTCGCAGTCGATCACCACCACGTCGAAGCTGATGATGTTGTAGCCCACCACCACCGCCCGGGGATCGTGCACGTGCGGCCACAGCATCGGCGCCACCTCCGGCCAGGGCGGCGCGTCCTCCACGTCCTCGTTGCGCACGCCGTGGACGTTGGTGGCCCCCGCGGGGATGTAGACCCCCGGGTTCACCCGCGTCTTCAGCGGCGCCCCGTGGGGCTTGCCCCCCACCAGGTAGGCCCCCCCCAACTCCACGATGCGGTCATCCCGCGGGTTGGGACCCGTCGTCTCGGTGTCCAGCGCCAGCAGCAGGGCTTCAGTCAGCTTCACGGGGCGTGGCCTACCACCCGGCGCCCGGCCCCGCAATGGAGACCTCCTCAGGGCTCGGGCAGAAGCAGCGCGAACATCACCGCCGTCTTCACCATGTTCAGCGTGATCCCCTCCTGGGTCCCCGGGAGGTACCGGATGTCGAAGTACTGGTAGTAGTCCGGCGTCTCCGCGAGCCCGGGGACCAGCCCCGGATGCCACGCCTCTAGGCCGCGATCGTCGTGGGGCCCCTCCGATTGCAGCCCCGGCGGCACGACGCCCTGGTAGGTATTCCACCCCCAAAGATGCAGCGGCCCGTAGATCGAGCGGTCCCCCAGGCCGGTGATCCAGCTCAGGTTCAGCGGGTTGGCCCCCAGCGTCAGATCGGCGCTGTGGACGTGCCAGCGCCGGTAGCGCGCCTCCCCCGTCAGGTGCCAGGCCACCGACACCGGCAGCAGGCGATTCGGGTAGCTCGAGGTGCCCCAGCTCGTCGGCGCGTAGGGGTGTTGGACGTGGGGATAGGCGTAGGTCTCGCCGTCGCGGACGAAGGCGTCGGCGAGGGCCACGATCCCCGCCCGCATCTGCGCCCGCAGCATCCCATCGGCGTTCGGATGAGTGTTCGTCGCATACGCGATGGCCGCCCGCATCCGCCCGTCCTCGCCGTCCTCCAGGGCGCCCGCGAAGCCGTAGCCCGCGGCCAAGAGGTCCTCGGTGTAGCGCGCCTCGCCGGTGGTGTGGGCCAGCTCTGCTGCGGCCCAGGCGTAGTCGTCCAGCGCGCTCGCCGGGTCCTGCTCCACCGCGAAGTCGTAGGCCGAAACGGCCGCCTGTAGCATCCGCGCCGCCTCCCCGGGCTCCGGCCAGACGCGCGCGAGCCCGGCGGCCATCCCCGCCAGCCGCAGGCTCCCCCGGGCGTTCTTCGCGTACGTGAGCTGCCGCAGCGGATCGCGCTCCGGCGTCTCCACGAAGTTCGGATCCCCGGGGCTCTCGATGGTCCGGTCATCCTGCTCGCCCACCCCGCCGTCGGCGTCCTGCAGCTCCAGCCAGGGCCGCAGCGCCCACGCCGCCTCGTCCAGCACATCCGGCACCCCGTTGCCCGCCTCCGGGATGTCGAGCTGCCCGTCGTAGAAGGCCGTCGGGCGCAGGGTGTAGGCCAGCGTCAACAGATGCGCCACCTCGAAGTGGCTGCGCGGGTTGTAATCCCCCGCGTCGTAGTGCCCGCCCACGATGGGCCGGTCCTCCATGTACGGGATCTCCACCGGCCCGTTGTGCGCGGCGATCTTCAGATAGGGCGAGGCCGTCTCCTCCAGGCTCTGCCCCGACCGCTGGTAGAGCAGCCCGCGCATCGAGACCTGGAAGGGACGCCGATACACGTCCGCGGCGATCCGAAAGGGGTGGCTCCAGCCGGCCCCATCCACCGCCAGCACATACGAACCGGGCGCGTCCAGGGCGCTGAAATCACACACATAGACGTGCTCCCCGCTCAGCTCCTGGTCGTAGGCGCCCTCCCCGGCGGCCCCCGCGACGTGGCGCTGAGTGGGGCGCCCCTCGAAGACCACCCGCCCCCCCGCGGCCTCCCGCACCTCGAAGCGCTCCGCCGCGTAGCTCAGCGGCCCCAAGCGCCCCATCCAGGCCCCGAGGTAGCCCCACTTCGCCGGCGCGCCGGGCCGGTAGCCCTCCTGGTTCACCTTCAGGTGGGGGTTGCGCCCATCCACCGCCAGCGTCCGCCGCCCCGCCGTCACGTCGGCCGTGACCGAGTAGGCGCCCCCCGCCGCCATCGCCCCCGGCAGCTCGAGGTACACATCGTGGCGCTCGAACCGAGTCGGGAAGGGCCAGCCACCCCCCGGAACAAAGACCTCCGAGACCGAGCGCCGCCCCACGCGCCCCGCCGCCACGCCGCCCTCGAAGCCCGGCCCCGTCACCGTGTAGCGCCCCGCCTCGTCCAGCAGCGCCGCGTCGGCGGCCCCCCCCAGCACCAGCCGCAGATGCCGAGGCCCCACCACCTGCGCCGAGCGCAGCCCCAGCACCGCCGCCACCACGTCTGCACCCACCCCCGCCGGCGGCGTCCCCTGCGTGAAGTGTCCGGCGTTGGCCCCCCCGGTGATCGGGTAGCCAGTCCAGGGCGTCCCAGCGTGGCGCGCCGGGTCGCGCATCCCCCGCCGCCCGCCGATGGCGCGCACGTAGTAGGTGCGCCCCTCCACCAGCGCGCTCGGCAGATCCAGCGTGACCACGTGGCGCTGGAGCGAGCCTGTGTCGGCCTCGCCGCGCACCGAGGCCGAGACGGGCTCCACGAAGGCCTCGTAGGCGTAGCGAGGATCGTCGGGGCTGTAGATGTTGAAGCCCTCCGGGTTCCCGTCGGCGTCCGCGGCGTTGAAGCTCGCCCCGAAGACCATCCGAAGCTGGGCGTTCCCCGTAGGCTCCATCAGCCGCACGCCCATCACGGCGGCCACCGTCCGCGGATCCCCCGCGTCCTCCAGCTTCAGCCGCAGCCAGGGCGTCTCCACATCGATCGGCCCCGGCCCCGCCGCGTCGGTCCCCTCCACCGCGACGTCGGCGACCTCGCCGAAGTCCGCCGGGCGCGCATCACCCACCCCCGCGTCCCCCACCGCGTCGACCCCCGAGCCCCCACCGGCGCTGCACGCCGCCAGCAAGAGGCAGGCGACCCATCGTCCATCCAGCACGGCGTCCTCCGTTGACTGAGCGCGTGCATTATGTGACCACGGCGGTATGGGCTACGACTTCTTCATCGCCTACGCCACCCCGGACCACGCGGCCGCGGAGCGTCTCTCGATCTCCCTCACCGACCAGGGCCACGAGGTCTTCTTCGACCGCAAGGGCCTCCTGACGGGGGACAACTGGCCAAAGGTCATCGACGAAGCGCACAAGCGCTCGAAGGTGACGGTCATCGTCGTCTCCCAGGCGACGGCCACCGCCCACTACGTCCACGAGGAGCTCCACAGCGGCCTCGAGCGCTGGCGCCAGGACCCCACCGCCCACGCCCTCGCCCCGGTCCTGCTCGAGCGGGTCGAGCTCCCCTACGGCGCCCGGACGATCCAGGGCATCAAGGCCTACGAGCTGGGCCACGACCAGGTCATCGGCGCGCTGGTGCGCATGCTCCAGCCGCGGAGCGAGGTCGTCGCGGAGGGCGCCGAGCAGCCGCGGCGCTACGAGCTGCGCGTGGGCGTGACCTCCGAAGGCTGGCGCCTCGAGCTTGAGGGCTACGGCCCCTGGACCCAGCCCGGCCTCGCCGGCGACGCCACGTTCCGCCAGCGCCTCGCGCAGCTCCGCTACCTCGGCTACCAGGCCCTCGAGGTCGACGACCACGGCGCCGTCTCGCCCACCCACGCGGCGATCGCGGGACATCTGCACGCCCTCTCCAAGCAGATCGGCGACGCCCTCACGGCGGCGCTGTTCACCCCGGAGGCCCGCGTCTGGCTGGGCCGCCGGCTGGCGGAGCGCGGCGGTGACACCCCGCCGCTGCTGGTCCTGCGCGTGAAGCCCGAGGGCGCTCGGATCGAAGACGCCGACGCCTTCCTCGCGCTGCCCTGGGAGCTGCTGCGCATCGACGGCGGCTTCCCGGTCCGCGACCGCCGGCTCGACGTGGCCCGGGAGGCGGTGGTCGAGGGGCTCCCGGGGCTCAGCGGCCCCGACGAGGCCCTGCGGGTCGCGGTCACCGTCGCGGCCCCCATCGACCAGGTCGCCCTGGACGCCCCCGGCGAGTGCTACCGGCTGTGGAGGGCGATGGGGGCCGACGAGCGCCACCTCCACATCGTCGACCGCGGCACCCTCGCCGAGCTGGTCGAGGCGGTCGGCGACCTCAGCCCGCCGGTCCTTCACTTCACCGGCCACGGCACCGAGGGCGGGCTCCTCTTCGAGAACGACGAGGCGCGCGCCGACGAGATCCCCATCGGCCAGCTCGTCGAAGAGCTGCGCGGGCATCGGCTGCCGAGGCTGATGTACCTCGCCTCCTGCTTCGGCGCCTCCATCGGAGACCTCGCGCCCCAGCCCGAGGCGGAGGGCGACGGCGTCGCCGCCAGGGACGGCCGCAACGTCGATCCCGTGGCGCTCAGCGATCCGAGCCGCAGCTCGGCGGCGGCCCTCCAGCGGGCGGGCATCCCCCAGGTCGTGGCCTACTTCGGCCCGGTGGGCGACGACCAGTCCACGCGGAGCGAGGCGGTCTTCTACCACCACCTCGCCAAGGGCGGCTCGGCCGTCGACGCCGTCCGCGCCGCGCGCAAGATCGCCTGCGACCCCCATCAGAGGACCGGCCGGACGCCCTACGTCTACCCCCTCGGGTGGGCCCAGCTCGCCCTCTACCTGCGCGGCCCGGCGGTCCCCACGGTGCTCGGGGCCGACATCGGCAAGGTCGATCTCGACAAGGACCACCGCCAGCGCAAGCGGAAGCGCATCAACACGCGCCTCCGCGAGCGGGGCCGCACCGCCGGCGTGCAGTGGCTACGCTTCGGCTTCATCGGCCGCCGCGGTCCGCGGGCCCAGGCCATCCGACGCTGGCACGATGGCGAGCGATGCCTCGTAGTGATGGGCCTCGGCGGCCTCGGCAAGACGGCGCTGTGCACCGAGCTCCTCGAGATCTTCCGAAGGCGCCTCGGCGCGGGGACCCAGGTCCTCGCCCTCGACGGGCGCTACGCGGGGCGCAAGGCCGAGGACCCCATCTTCGCGCTCTGGCAGGAGGTCGCCGCCGCCGACGAGGGGGAGGATTGGGAGGCCATCCTGGCGGCGGCGCAGAAGGACCGAATCGACGGCGTGGCCGTCGCCGAGGCCGTGGCCGCCCTGGCGGAGCGAAAGGGGCGGCTCATCGTCTACCTCGACGACGCCGAGAGCCTCCACGACCCGCAGCGGCCCAAGGCGTGGGGGGACGAGCGAGTCGCCGAGCTCTGGGAGCGCCTCGTGGAGGCCGCCGAGCGCGACGGCCGCTTCGCGCTGCTCGCCTCCTCGCGCTACCTGCCGGAGGGCACGCCCTCCGACGCCAAGCTCGAGCTGCCCGTGATGCGGACGATGGACCTGATCCACCTGCTGCGCTGGTTCCCCACCCTCGGGCGGCTCCCCCGCAAGGACGTGGAGTGGCTCGCCCCCCAGCTAGACGGACACCCGCGCACCGTCGAGTACCTGGAGGGCATCCTCAAGCGCCGGACCAGGCGGTCCGACCCAGAGGATTGGCGCCCAATGCTCGAGGAGACCATCGAAGGGGCCCGGGGCAAGGTGACGCGCGAGCTGTTGCTCCCCAGGGTGATAGCCACCCTCGACGCACCCGCCGCCGACCATCTGCGCGCCAGCACCGCGCTGCGCGAGCCGGGCCCAGAAGAAGCGGTCCGAGGCCTGGGCGACGACGACAGCTTCGACGCCCTCGTCGAGACCAGCCTCCTCAGCCCCTACCAGGCCGCGGACGGCAGCCCCGAAGCCTGGTGGGCCCCCCACCCCTTCGTCGTCGAAGGTCTCGGGGACGTCGGCGACCAGACCGAAGCCCACCGCAGCCTCGGCGCCGCCTTCGCAAAACGGTACGCCCAGACCAAGGCCATCGAGTGGGCCCGCCGAGCCGCCGACCAACTCCTCGAGGGCCGAGCCCCCAACGACGCCTGGCCCCTCGCGCTGCCCGTACTGCTCCGCGCGCGGCGGGCCGGCCGAAGCCGGGAGGCCCTGACCTGGGTCGAGCGCACGCTGGCGGCCGAGCCGACCGGCCCCGCGCGGGGCGTCGCGCTCGTCTTCTCGGTCCAGTTGGCGCGGAAGCTCGGAACGCCACCAGTCGACGAGCTCGAGCGCTTGTCCGAAGCGCGCGAGCTCGTCGACCGAGCCGACGCGGGCTTCGCCCTGACGGAGCTCGCAGCGACGCACAAGTTCCGAGGCGACCTCGCGAACGCGAAAGTCGCCTACGAGCAAGCCCTCAAGTCTCACGCCGAGGTCCATGGGCAAGAGAGCCAGCGAGTCGCGATCGTGCTGCACTCGTTGGGGGGTGTGCTTCAGGCGCAGGGTGACCTTGAGGGTGCGCGGGGGCGGCTGGAGCGTTCACTGAGCATCAAGGCAGAGGTGTTCGGGACGGAACTCCACCCCTCTGTGGCGGCGTCGCTGCACTCGTTGGGGGGTGTGCTTCAGGCGCAGGGTGACCTCGAGGGTGCCCGGGGGCGGCTGGAGCGCGTCTTGGAGATCGAAGTCCGCATTTACGGGACGCGGGAGCACTACTCCACGGCGATCACCGAGCTGACGCTGGCGGTGCTTCTCGCCCAACTGGGTGAGCCCGCGGAGGCGCGGGCGCTGGGGCGACACGCTTTGGCGGTCTTCGAGCGGCGCCTCGGGGCCGACCATCATTGGACTCGGCGGGCCGTTGCTTTTCTGGCCTCGCTCGATGGCGCCGGTGCGACCACCCCCGCAAGACCGTCTCCGGTGCTCGACGCGTTGGCGGCGGTCGGGACGGCCGGTGTTGGGGTGGGGCTTCTGCGGCGGCTGGTGGTGCGGACGATGTTCCGGCGTGATGTTCCGCCAGCGCTCCTGGCGGCGTTGCTGGCGGCGGACGCAGACGGGCGCCTGCCCGATGACCCGGCCGCCGTGCCCGCCCCCGACGGGTTTCCGGCGGAGGGGATCGCGCAATGGGTCGAGCTGACGGGGGCGGTGGCGGCGTCTCGGGCCCGATTGCTGGAGCCGCTCGATCTTGCGATGGCGGAGCTTGCGACCCAGGGCGGGGTCGTCGAGGCGCCGGCTCCGTTGCCGGAGGCAACGGAGTCGGCGCGTTGGGCGCTGGTGGACGAGGCCGTGGCGGCGCTCCGGGGTTCTGCGCCGGGGGCCGCCGAGGCCGGGCTGTGGGCCCAGGCCGCCGCCTACGCGATGGAGCTGGACCCCCGCGGGGTGGGGACGACGCTGCCCCGCGCCCTGCTGGCCGCCCTGCCCGCGCAGCGCGCGGAGCTTCTGGCGCGATGGCGACCGGTGATGTCGGTGCCCTTGCGGGCCCGCATCGTCTCGGAGGAGGCGCCGGCGCCCCCACCGAGGCTCAGCCCCTACCTCATGCACGCCCTCGCGGCCCTCGACGGCGCCCCCGTCGGCCCGGACCGCCTCCGCCGGCTGGCGGTGCGCACCGTCCTGCGCTCGGCCCTGCCCGACGAGATGATGGCTCTGCTCAACGCGGCGGACCTGGCCTCGCCCCGCCCCGGATCCCTCGTCGAGGGCTGCGCCGAGGTCCCGCCCCCGCCGGGGCTCCCCGCGGACATGCACGCCGGGTGGCGGGAGCAGATGGAGGCCGTCGACGCCCAGACGGCGAAGGCCATCGCCGGCATCGACGACACCGACGGCGAGCTAGATGTCCACGACGGGGAGGTCATCCCCCCCGCCGACCTGCCGAGCGCCGACTCCGACGACCGCTGGGCCCTGGTCGACGAGGCCTTCGGCGCCCTGGGCCTGGCCCACGCGGGCGACGACGACGGACCGCTTCGCGACGAGCTGCCGCTCTGGATTCGCGCCGCCATCGTCGCCATCGAGCTGGCGCCGAGGCGCGAGGGCACCGGCCTCCCGCGGGCGCTGCTGGCGAAGCTCCCCGACCTCCGCGAGTCGCTGCTGGCCACCTGGGCGCCCCACCTCGGCGCCCAGCAGCGGGCGCGCATCGAGGGCGACGCGCCGCCACCGGAGACGCCGAGTATGCGACCCTACGTCCTGGGCGTGCTGGCGGCGGCGGCGGGCGCCCCCGTCTCCCCCGCCCGCGCCCGGCGCCTCGCGCGCCGCAGCCTGCTCCGGGGCAAGCTCGGCTCCATCTTCTTCGCGCTCCTCCACACGGACCTCAACTCCGCGGCCCCCGGCACCGTCGTGGAGGATCCACGGCGCCTCTCGATGCCGGAGGGCGCCCCGCCCGAGCGGGTCGCGGAGTGGTCGAAGCTCACGTCGGCGGCCGCGGATCTCCTCGCGCGCTTCGGGGGCGAGCTCGACGAGGTCGTCGGCGCCCTACCCGCCGGCGACGAGGGGCTGCTGTTGTCGGAGACCCCGCTCCCCGAGGCCGACGACGACGACCGGGCGGCCCTCGTCGACGAGGCGCTGGCCGTCTCGCTTCGAGCCCGGGCCACCCACGACGTCTCGGAGCTGACGACGGAGCTGGACCTTTGGACGCGCGCCGCGGCGCTGGCCCTCGAGGCCCCCGACGACGGCGCCAACCTCACGCTGGCGCGGCTGCTCGTGGATCTGCTCCCCACGCAGCGCGAGGAGCTGCTCGCCGCGTGGACGCTGAGCCCCGACCAGCGCGCCCGCCTCACGGGTGGCTGACGCACACCCCGCGCCGATGACCGATTGGGGGGCCATCTACGAGCGCTTCGATCCGCGGGTCCCCGTGGGAGATCCCGGTTGGCGGGTCGAGCGCCCCGACGGACCCACCGGCGATCTCGCGGCGAAGCTGGACCTTCCCTTCGGCGAGCGGCGCCACCTCATCCTGGGACCCTCCGGCACCGGCAAGTCCACCGAGCTGCGTCGACTGGCGCAACGCCGCGCGGACCAGGCCTTCGTCGTCCTCGTCGATCCGTGGGAGATCTGCGCCTCTGGCGCCGGTGATCCCTACGCGGTCAACCGCCTCGAGCCCTGGCAGGTCGTCCTCCTCGTCGGACTCCAAGTCTACCGCGCGGCCCGGCGCGCCGGTCACGCGTGGAGCCCGCCCCGAGCAGACGCGCTCGCCGACGCCTACGCGCCCTTCGCCGAGGACGCCGCGCCCCGGGCCGACATCGCCCAGCTCGCGCAGGCCGTGACGATGCCCGTCGAAGGCGCGCTCCATCCCAAGCGCGTCCGAGACCAGGACCCGCGGGCTCGGACCCTGCTCGACGCGGTGAACGGTCTCTTCCGCGACCTCGAGCGCGCCGGCCGACCGGTCTCACTCTTCCTCGACGGCCTGGACCGCGTCGAAGGGCTCGACACCACCCGCCGACTCTTCCTGGAGTCGTCCCTGCTCGCGCGACTCGACTCCACCACCGTCCTGACGGCACCCTCGTCGCTGGTCTCGGGATCCCCCGGCTTCTCCACCCACGCTTGCAGGTGCGTCCCGGTCGTCTCCCCGACCGGCGACCGAGACCCCCAGGGCTTCGAGTTCTTCCTCGAGCTGTGGCGGCGCCGAACGATGGACCTCCACGCCGAGGACGCGATCCCCGAGCCCGAGCTGGAGCGGCTCGCCGTCTACAGCGGCGGGCGGCCTCGCGACTTCCTCTCGCTGGTGCGTCGCGTGGTGATCCGCGCGGCGGTGTCCCGGGAGAGCGTGGCGAGTGGCCAAACCGTGAGGGCCGCCCTCGATGGTCTGCGGGGAGAGCTAGAGGCCGGCCTCGACACCCGCCATGGGCGCGTGCTGGAGCGCGTGCGCGACGACCCGAGGCACAGGGCGCCGGAGGCGCCGGAGGTCCCGGACCTGCTACGGCGCGGTTGCCTGCTCGCCTACACCGGCGACCACGAATGGTACTACCCGCATCCGCTCTTGACGGTCTCATGGCTCGCCGCCACCCGAGCCGAGCCCGCTCTCCCTGCCAACAGGTCGTGATCTCACCGGCCCCGTCGATCTCGAGCCCCCAGAGCCGCTCCAGGGGGTCGGTTTCAGCGTGCCGCCCGCGAGGCTCTCCTGCTTCTTCAAGCCCAGCGGCATCGCCGTGAGCAGCATCGCCGCGACCGGGTCGTCGCTGGCCCGCGCGTCGTCGAACAGGCGAGCAGCGGAGGCGTGTCGGACGCGGCCTCTATGCTCCAGCCGCGAGGTAGCGGACGAGTCGGCGCGCTTCGGCCATCGACTCATCGGAGACGGGCTCGCTGACGATGGGATAGATCTTCCAGTGGTCGGACGACGATCGGGTGACGTAGACGAAGGACCCCGGCAGTACGCGCACATCGCCCTCGACCGTGAACTCGGCGTCCAGGCGCAGGCCGAAGACGCGGGGGCGTCCCGCGCGCCCCTCGACCGGATCGCCGACGACGAGCTGGAGGGCGCCTTCGCCGATGTCTGTCACCCGTCCGGGGTACCACGCTTCGATGTCTGTTCTCGGGAGGTTCTCGGGGCGGATCCACCACATGGACAGAGGTCGGTCATCGGGGGCGAGCGCGTGCCCGTGGCGATCGACGAACTCGATGATTCGGAGCCTCATTCCCAGCGAACGGAAGACGGCCTCGTGCTCCGCCGCCGCGCTGGGGAGCGCCTCGAACACGCTGCGTGCGAACGCGAGGTCGCCGTGGTCGAGCGCCTCGGTGATGACCCAGCGGTGCAGATTATGCCGCAGCCACTCGTCACCGCCCGTTCCGTCCGGGTCGAGCCGCCCGAGGGCGCGCTCCCAGGCACGTCGCGCCTGGCGAGGGCGGCCGTGTCTCACGAGCCACGTGATCCACCGCGAATGCCACCAGGTATTGTCCGGCTCGACCTCGATCGCCTTCTCGAGGTGGCGCTCGACCCGCTGTGCCCCTCGGCCCTCCTGGTCGAGGTTGTAGGCGAGGTAGTGGTTTGCGTAGGCGTCGTTGGGGTCGAAGTCGTCCAGACACACCTGGAATACGGACGCGGCGGCGGTGAACGCCCCGCGGCGTGAGAGGGCCCGGCCGAGGTCCCAATAGAGCTCGCGACAACCGAGATCCGTGTCGGCGACACCCTGGCAGCGCTCGGAGTCTGCGCGGACGCCGTGGTGGAGACGTTCGAGCCACGGGGTCGCGCCGGGCAGCGCCTCCTCCACGCTCCTGACCCCATCGAGCTCGAAGTATCGGTCGTGGAGGGACGCATGGGCGTGCGCCTCGTCCACCTGCGCATGGACTCGGGCGACCTGAGAGGCCGCCCGCCGCAAGGGGACCGCGATCCGAGCCCGCTCTCCGCCGTAGGTCAGACAGGTCGCCGTGGTCTCGACGACGGTCGGGTCGAGACCCTCGAGGAGGTCGGAGAGCCACGACCTCGGCAGGTCGAAGCGAGCGCGCGAGAGGCGGACGATTGCGCGGCGAAGATCCCCGACCTCCGACGCGAGCTCATGTAGCAAGGCCTCCGCCGACGCGAGCGTCTCCGACCCCTCGAGTCGTCGAGCGACGCGCGGTGCCTTGAACCGCCGCAACCCGATGGCCTCTCCGAGCGCGACCGCGGCGACGCCGACGCGAAGCGCCACGGGATGCAGGTAGCCGGCTCGTTGACCGAGGGCGCTGGCGAGATGCGCGGCGGCGTCTGCGGTGGGCCCCCAGCCGTCCGGGTCGCGGAGAAAGGCGGGCGTCGCGCGCATTGGGCTCAGGTCGATGCGCTCGCGGCGGCAGCGCACGGCCGTGGGCCAGCGCCAGCGGGTGTCTGACACCACGACGAGTCCCCGGCGTTTGACGATCGGCTTCGGTTGACGTGCCCGGATGGTCGCTTCGAGGAGCTCGCTGGCTCTCGCACGGGCGTGGGCCAGCTCGTCGCGTGCATGGGCACCCGTGTAGTGGCCGCCGCTGGGCCATCCGGGCGCGAGCGCGAGGACGAGGACCGCCCGGTCTTCGAGGTGAAGGGTCGCTCTCTTTCCGCGATCGGCGAGGGGGCGACCATCGCGCGCCAGGGCGCTGGCCTCCGGGTGCTCCGACGCGGCGCCGAGCAATTGAAGCAACAGATGCGCTGGCCCATCGAGCTGCAGTGGAGGCAGCCGGATGATGACCGCGGTGGGGCACTGCGCCTCGATGCGTCTCACCAGCGTGCCCCGGCCCGAGCCCACGTCTCCACGGATCCAGGACACGTTACCAGCGGCGGCGTGCTCCACCGCGCGGTCGGCATGCTCGTAGACGGACGCGAAGTCCAACGGCACCTGCATGGTCGTTCTCTACCGGGCGATGGGATACGAGTAAAGCCCACTCTCGCGCTGCGGGAGCGGGTGAGGAGCGCGGGCGCCTTCAGCCGGCGGCGCGTTGGGCGGCGAGGAAGGCGCGGACGAGGGCGCGGATCTTGTGCTGCCAGTTGTAGACGACCTGGGTGTTGACGCCGAGCTGGGCGGCGGCGGTGGCGGGGGGGTGGTCGTCGGTGTAGGTGAGGCGCAGGACGAGGCGGCCGATCTCGGGGAGGTGGGCCCAGAGGTGGGCGCCGAGGGCGTCGGCGAGCTGGTGGGCCTCGGCGGCGGCAGCGGGGTCGCCGTTGGGGGCGGGGCGGCGGTCGAGGATGGCGTCGTCTACGGCGCGCAGGTGCCCGCCCCTTCGCTGAGCGGTGTGCTTGCGCAGCCAGCTCACGGCCTGGCGCTCGGCGACGAGGCCGGCGTAGCCCTCGAGGGTGGTGCCGGCCCGGGGGTCGTAGCGGCGCAGGACCTTGCCGTCGTCGCTGACGAGCCTGAGCCAGATCTCCTGGACCACGTCCTCCTGCTCCGGGTGGTCCGGCCCGAGGCGGCGCCGTACGCGGGCGCGGAGCACCGGGAGCAGGCGCCCGACGAGCTCGCGCATCGCGCCCCGATGGCCCGCGAGGGCGCGCCGCACGAGGCGTGTGTCGTCGGGGCCGCCGCGGACGAGCGTGGCGAGGAGGAGGGCGAGCACGGGGGGGGTTACCAGACCATCTTGAAGGGGGCGACGTCGGAGGCGGCGCGGCTCTGGTTCGGGGTCCGGATCCGGGTGACGAGGAACGCCTGGCTGCGCTTCCAGTCCGAGCGCAGATCGTTGGTCACGCCCCGGACGCTGAGGCCGTCGATGCGCAGGACCGCGCCGGGACGCCACTGGGAGGGCTGCGTGTGGCCCCCGAGGGAGACGTAGCTCTTGCGGCCGTTGAACCACTTCACCATGAGGAAGGGCTGGTCGATCCGGGTGCCGGTGGGCAACGCGGGATCGATGTCGATCTTCAAGTCTACGGCCCCGGCCCTCTCGTCGACGCCGCCCTGGAGCTCCGCCCGGCACTCCTCGCAGCCGATGACCACCGGTTGGGGCCCGGCGACGCCGGCGGAGAAGGCGTCTGGGCGCTGGGTGAACTCGGGGCAGTCGGGCCCGGGGCAGCTCAGCTCGTGCCACTGGGCCTCGGCGGGTGGCGCGGCTCGGCAGGTGGCGCGGTCGTCGTCGTCCCAGCCATCGTCGTCTGGGCGCCCGATCGGCCTCTCTCGGAGTCCGCAGGCGCGCAGGTAGACCGCGCAGCGCCGATCGAGGGCGCGGGCGCAGGCGGTGACGAGGCGGGCTCGGTGTCGACACCGCAGGGCTCGGGAGAGCCGCCCGACGTCGAGCCGGCGGACGCCCTTGCGCGCGGTGGGGCGCCCGGTGCTGTGCAGGATGCCCTCGACGCTCGTGGCGTCCATCGGGAGCCGCGCCCCGCCGAGAAACGCCAGGGCCTGGGCGGCGGCGCCGGTGGTGAGGGCCGCCGACGCCGAGCTGCCGCTGACGGTCGCCGGCAGACCGAGCTGCGGGGTGGGCTGGGGACCACCCGCTCCGCAGACGAGGTGTCGGGCGTCGCCGAGCCCGGTCTCGACGGTGACGTGGATGTGTTCGCCGGGGGCCACCAGCGCTGGCTCCGGGACGGGGGGAGCGAGCGTGGCGGCGCGGTCGCGCCGATCGGTGGCCCCCACGGCGAGGACCGGCGTGAGCGACCCGCGGGCGGTCCCGGGGGCGCAGACGCCGCGCCGGCTCCACTGGGCGGGGTAGAAGAGATCGCGGCCGGCGGGCTCTCCGCAGGGGTCACCGATGGGGGCGTCGATGACCTCGGCTTCGTGGCGGAACCAGGCGCTGGTGTCTGCGTGGATGTCGGCGCGGTTGCCGGCGGCGGCGACCACGAGCGTCGTCGAGCCGACCCGGTCGCCTCGGCGGGTGAGCCGGCGCCGGTCGCGCAGGGCGGCCATGTAGAGCGCGTAGGCGACGGGCGCACCGACGGGGTCCTCCCAGGTGTCACAGCCGTCGCCTTCGAGGGCGCGACGTCGCTCGAGCTCCGGGCCCCAGCCGATGCTGAGGTTGATGATCGTGGGGGCCTCGAGCCGGGTGAAGACGGCGTGGTCGATGGCCGCCGCGATTCGGCCGAGGGCGCCGTGGCCGTTGCCGTCGAGGGCGCTGTGGCTGACGAGCTCGGCGCCGCTGGCGAGCTGGCGGATGAGGAGCGCCATCGCCGTCCCGTGGCGGTGGTAGAGCCCCGTCGTGCCGAGCAGCTCGGAGCCGTTGAAGGCGAAGTCGAAGAGGGGCTCGGGGGCGACCCACTCGGAGATCTCGTCGCTGAGCGCGGCGGCCTCGAGGCCGCTGTCGACGAGCACCACCCGGCCGCCGCTGGCCGCGGGCCGCGCTCCGATGTGTCGCAGATGCCAGTCGGCGTCGGTGCCGGCGGGCTGGCCCAGGACCGTCGCGGCGCACTCCCGAGAGACGTGGAGCGCGTCGCTGCCGGCGAGCTGGCTGGCGACCTCGCGCAGCGTGGCCACGACCTCGCAGGTGGCGCCGTCGCGGATCCCGAGCCGGACGGAGTCGAGGCCGGCGGCGCGCAGCGCCTGGCGGGGGGAGAAGGGCCCCGCCGCCTCGGGCTCGGGGGCCCAATAGAAGGCGATCCTCCAGAACCGCAGATGCCCCGAGCGGCGCTGGTCGATGTCGGCCCGGCGGGGGAGGGCGGGCTCGACCCGGGCGACCAGACCCCCCCGCAGCCGCTCACCCTCGGCGGCGCATTCGTCGATCGTCCGGCAGAACCACCCACCCTCGATCCCGCGGGTTCGAGCCATCGCCGTGAGCGCTCCCTGGAGGCGGTCCTGGAAGCCGAAGCCCATCCCCGCCGGGGTCGGCACCCATTGGGGGACGTTGACGACGTAGCGATCGGTGTCGCAGGCGCTGGTCGCGGGCTCGGTGTCCGCCGTGAGCAGCGCGGGGGGGAAGCGGCCCTCGTTGGAGCCGCCTCCGGGGACGTCGATGGGCTCGCCGTCGAAGGGGAGATCCGGTCCGCCGGGCCCGCGGTGGCTGTCCTGGGCCACGGCGGGGCACGAGAGCAACAGGACCGGAAGCAGGCAGCGCCTCATTGGGGATCTCCTGGGGTGTAGCGGACCGGCGCGCTCAGGGTGCGACTGGCGCGGGGGTGTTCGAGGTGCAGGTAGATGGTGAAGGCGCCGGGGGCCGGGAAGAGCTCGGCGGCGGGGGCCTCGAGGCGGCAGACGCCGTTGGGCGCGCGCGTGAGATGGCGGGCCTCGACGGGGCGCCGGGCGCCGCCGGTGGCCTCGATCGTCCCTCGGCAATCGACGCCTTCGACGGGCGCCTTCGGGCGGGCGATGAGGCGGAGCGTGGAGCCCTCATCGAAGCGGTCGGTGCCGGGGGCGTCGGCGCGGGTCTCGGCGAGGCCGCCGTGGGGACCGTCGAGCCGGTAGGTCTCCAGGGCGTCGGGCTCGGGCAGGGCGAAGAGCACGATGGCCGCCGCCGCCGCCACCGCGAAGCCGGCGCTGATCCGGCGGCGAAGGCGGGGGGCGCGCGTCCGGTGCGCGAGGGCCGCGTAGGCCGCCTCGTCACCGGGGCCGCCGCGGGAGGCGCGCAGGGCGTTGGCGAGATCGCGACAGGCGGCGCAGTCCGCCAGGTGCCCCATCACCGCCCTCGCGTCGGCCGCCGGGAGATCCCCGTCGATCCAACGGAGGAGCTGCCCGTCGTCGACGTGCTCGCCACCTCGCTCGGGGATCGACGCCACGAGATCGCGCTCGTCCGGGCTCAACCGCGACCCCACAGTCGGAAGGCGTCGGCGGCGGGGTCCCCGGCGGCGCGGGCGGCGTCGATCGCTGCGCGGAAGGCTGGGCCCGGACGTGCTGCGCCGCCGGCCTCGAAGAAGCGCAGCGCGAAGCGGCGGGCCGAGGCGTCGTCGATGGGCTCGATGGTGGCGAGGACGGAGCCGGCGCCGGCGGCGAGGAAGGCCTGGGCGAGCCCCAGCTCGTCGGTGCGGGAGAGGGGGCGTGAGCGACCGGTCTCGCAGCCGCTGAGGACGACGAGCCCTGGGCGGGGTCCGTGGACGAGGATGTCCTCGACCGTCAGCCGCGCGTCGCCGGCGAGGCGCAGGTGGGCGTCCCAGGGCCGGCGCGAGGGGCTGGCGCCGTGGCCGGCGAAGTGGAAGACGCGGGCGTCTGTGACCGCGTCGAGGAGCGCTTGGGGATCCGACGCCCCAGGCAGGAGCCGGGCCCCGGGGAGCAGCGCCGCGATCGCCCGCGCCTCCTCGCGCGCGGCGCGCAGCGTCCCGTCGGGATCGCCGACGACGATCGGCCGCCCGGCGGCTCTCGTCGCGGGGCGCGTGAGGGCGCCGGCGTGGGAGAGCAGGCTCCAGGGGACGCCGGCGGGTCGCAGCTCGGTGACGCCGTCCCCCGTGAGGTAGAGGTGCGTGAGCCCCGCCAACTGGACGTCGGCGAGGGGATCGTTGGCGATGGGCAGCGCGGTCAGCGAGTCGGGCCGAAGGAGGAACCGAGCTTCGGCGCTGATGGCCAACAGCGCCTCGCGGGGGGCGAGGGCGCGCTGGATGGCGGCGGTGGAGTGCAGGACGAAGGGATCCGGTGAGACCTCGTCGAGCCACGCGTGGGCGGCGTCGAGTTGCTCGGCGAGGGCCGCGCGGTCTCGCGCCAGGCGCGCGACGAAGGCGGGGCGCTCGGCTTCAGTGAGGAGGGTCTCCCGCGAGGTGTGCCGTTGGTAGGTCCTGCGCGCGGCCCGGTAGCGGTCGATCCGCGCGACCCACTCGACGCGCTGGTGGTCTGTCAGCCGCCCGATGCGCGCCTCGTGGGCGGCGGCGCGTAGCACGCGGGCGCGCCCCGCGTCGGCGATGGCGAAGGCGCCGTCGACGTCGCCGGCGGCCAGTGAAGCGGCGGTGGCCCCGGCGAGCAGGGGCTGGTGGTCGGCGAAGAAGGCCGCGCGGCTCTGGTGCAGCCCGACCTGGCGGGCGGCGCGGTCGAGGCCGGCGGTGGCGATGCGGAAGTCGGCGCGCGCGGCGGCGTGGTCGCCCTCGCCCTGGTGGGCGCGGCCGAGTCCGAAGCGGGCCCGCCAGCCGTAGTCGAGGTGGGCGCCGGAGGTGCGGGCCGTGGCCTCGACGCGGGAGAAGGCCGCCGCGGCTTCGGCGTAGCCGCCTCGGGCGAGGGCCGCGCGGCCGCGCAGGAGGTCGACGAAGAGCGCCGTCTCGCCGCGGGCGGCGGCGAGGGCCGGATCGGCGAGGTGGCGCTGGGCCGCGGGGGCGTCGCCTGCGAGCAACGCCAGGGCGCCGAGCTGGCTGACGACGTTGGCCTCGTCCTGGGGTCGGCCCTGGCTGCGGAAGGCCGCGCGGGCCGCTTCGAGGGGGGCGCGGACCGCGCGCGGCGTGAGGGGGAAGGCGCCGTGGGCCATCCCCTGGAGCAGGCCCCAGGCACGGTTCGCCTGGAGATCCGCGCGGGCGCGAGCCGGGGCGTCGGGGCCCAGCAGCGCCGTCGCGCGGTCGAGGGTGCGGCGGGCGGCGTCGTGACGTCCGCCGAGTCGCTGGGTCTCGGCGAGGAGCATGAGCGCCTTGCTCTCGTGGCGTGTGTTGCCGGCGCGGCGGGCGCGGAGGATGGCGTCGCCGAGGCGTCGCTCGGCCACGCGGAGGTCGCCTCGGAGCCAGGCCACGAGCCCGGCGTAGAAGGCATCGCGGCCCTGCCCCTCCTCGTCGCCGGTGGCGGCGGCGAGCGGTCGAGCCCGGGCGGCGGCGGCCTCGGCTCGGGCGGCGTCGCCGACGGCGACCCAGCGGTTGGCGGCGGCGCGCCACCAGCGGGCGGCGTCGCCTGGGAGATCGGCGGTCGCGGCCTCGGCGGCGGCCTCCCAGGCTCGCGCGGAGCCGGTGAGATCGCCCGCGGCGGCGAGCTCGCGGGCCCGCGCCTGATGGGCGAAGGGGCCGTCGGTGGGCGGAGTGGGGTGGGCCAGCCGGAAGTGGGCGAGGACGGCGTCGCCTCGGCGGACCTCGAGCCGGTGGGCGGGGGGGAGCGGGTCGCTGGCCTCGAGGAACCGCCCGCCGCCGTGGCGCCGGACGGTGGCCGGCACGCGGACCGCGCCGTCGGGGCCGACGGCGAAGAGGCTGAGATCAGCCACGGAGGTGGTGCGCACGCGGGGTCGGGCGTGGGGGGCGAAGCGGGGGCGCAGGCCATGGGGGTGCCGCTCCCAGGCGGTGACGCCAAGCAGCGTGACGTCCGGCGGCGGTGCGTCGGCGCAGGCGGCGAGCAGCAGGGCCAGGATTACGTGTCTCATGGACTCCTGCGCCAACGAACGACCCCTCCTGGGTATTCACCCTTCTTGCTCCGCCGAGCGGAGAATCCTGCGGAGCCGGGCGCGGAGCCGTGGATCGGGGGGCGCGTGGTCGAGCAGCGCTTGGGCGAGGGCGCGCTGCGCGGGGTCGCGGACATCCCGAACCAGCTTCAAGGCCGCCGGCCAGGCCACGGGGGAGAGGACGCCGTCGCTGGCGAGGTTTTGCACGCGATCGCGATTGGCGTCGCTGGGTTCCATTCCGCCGACGGCGGCGCGCTGGACCTGGGCGTCGTCGTCGGCGGCGAGGTCGGCGAGGAGGCGCTGGCCCCCGGGGCCGAGATCCCGGGCGGCGGTCGCGGCGGCGGCGCGGACGGCGCTGGCGTCCGCGTCGGCGAAGGAGCGCACGATGGGGAGCGCCTCGACGTCGTGGGCGTTGCCGAGGGCGTGGAGGAGGGCGGCTCGGCGATGGTCGTCGTCCGCGGCGCGGAGGTCCGTTCGGAGCCGCTCGGCGAGGGCGTCGGCGGCCTCGGGGCGGCCGGAGCGCCGTAGGTTGTCGGCGGCGGCGCCGAGGGCGTAGGTGGCGGCGTGTCCCGTGGGGCCGGGCTCCGCGCTGGCGCGCTCGAGCAGGCCGACGGTCTTCGCTTCGGGGGCGTCGACGAAGGAGAGGCGTTGGAGCCACAGGGGGAAGGCGCGCTCGTCCCGGATGGCCGGGTCCTCGAGGGCCTGGCGCAGGGCGGACTGGGCGGGGCCGTGGCCGACGCTGGCCCAGAGGTCCGCGAGGATGCTGCGGGCGCCCGCCGAGAGGGTGGGATCGAGAAAGACGGGGAGCAGCTCGAGGGCGCGACCGGGGTGGAGCTTCAGCAGCGCGTGGGCCCGGGCGAGCCAGCGGTTGTGGTCGGGCATCCGGCCTCCGGCGCCGAAGGCGAAGAGGTCGTCGGCCACGCGGCCGAAGGTGAGGCCATCTGCGAGCTGCTCGAGGCCGCGCCGTTCGGCGTCGGGGTGGAGCCGCGCGTCGCCGGGGACGGTGCGGTGCCATCCGGCGAGGGCCGGCGTCGCGGTGGCGGTGTCGTGTGTGCGCCGGCGCAGGTGGAGGGAGGCGCTGAGATCGAGGCGGCGGGTGGCGTCGGGGGCGGTGACCTCCAGTCGCTCGCTACCTTCCAGGGACACGAGGCCGCGGTCGTCGATGTGGGCGGTGTGGACCGCGTCGAGCTCGACGGTCTGGCCGGGGATGGGGGGGACGGCGACGAGGGGCTCGTAGCCGGTGCGGACGCGCTCTTCTTGTTCGGCCGTTCGGCGATAGACGGCGCGCGCGACGCCCCGGCCGGTGGCCTCCCGAGCGCTCGCGCCCGACGCCCACTGGAGGTCGCCTGCGAGGAGGGCGTAGACGTGCCGCGCCGCCGCGGGGGCGTCCGGGGGCAGAGACACGGCGGCGACCGTGGCGTCGGGGTTGAGCTCGGCCACCGCCTCGGTCTGCGTGAGGATCGTCGGCTCGGCGAGGACCTCGCCGCCGAGGAGCGTGAGCGTGTGGGTGCTCAGATCCACGAGTCGCAGGCGGAGGTGGCCGGCGTCCGGTCGGCTGATCTGGAGGGTGCCGGCGAGGGCGAGGCGGCCTTCGAGGGGCTCACCGGTGCCGAGGCGGACGGCCTGGGCGCTCCGGTAGTCCACGGTGTAAGTCGCCGCCGCGCCGATGGGCCAGGCCACGGTCGGCGCGTCGGCGGCGCGGGGGGCTCGTGGGGTGAGCTCGACGGGTCGGGTCGCCACCCACCAGGCCGCGGACAGGGCCGCTACGATGAAGAGAGTCAGGGTTCGCATGGGGTCCTCCGTGGTCCGGTGGGTGGGGGGGGGCTCAGCTATCCAGGAAGTCGAGGAGGCCGCCGAGGGGGACCGTCACCTGGGCCTCGAAGGCGTTCCAGCGCCTGGCGAGGCCGTTCCAGCGGACGATGACCTTCTCCGCCTCCGCGAAGAGGAGCCGGGCGTAGATCGACAGTGAGCCGTCGAGGGTCCGCAGATCGACGTCGAGGCCGCTGCTGACAGAGAGCTCGAGGTTGCCGGGGTCCCCGTTGAGGGCGCCGATGCGGAGGGCGCCGACGAAGGGCAGCCGGATGTCGACCAGCGTGAGGCGTCCCTTGATGCCCGCCTCGGCGATGATGACATCGACGCTCAAGGTCGCGATGGCGTCGACCTTGGCGTAGGGCGTCAGCGCGCCTTCGAGGGCCAGCTCGACGTTGGAGCAGGTGTCGCCTTCGACCTCGCCGCGGTCGAAGTGGACGTCTGCGCGGTAGTCGAGGCCGACGGTCCCGGCGAGCATGAAGGCGACCTTCAGCGGGATGCCGAGGACGGGGAAGCGGGCCTCGGCGATGTTGACCTCGTGGCTGCGCTCCCAGCCGTCGTCGACGAGGTTGAAGTCGCGGCCCTCGACGAGGGCCTCGTCGATGGGGTCGAAGACGTTGCGGTCGAGGACGCGGAGGCTGACGCTGACGTTGTCGATGCCGACGTGGACGTCGCCCTCGAGGAGCGTGTGCTCGTACTCGAAGACGTGGCCCGTCGCCTCGAGATCGGCGTCGAAGCTCGCGTTGACGTTGCACAGGAGGCGGTCGAGGCCGAAGAGGCGCCAACTCACGTCGTAGGTGAGCTCGAGGCCGAACTCGTCGTTGCCGAGCTCGAGCTCGTCGCTGATGCTCTGGGAGAGCTGGCGGGCGCCACGGCGGGGCTGGATCTCCTGGATGGCGTCACCGAGCCTCTGCATCCAGAGGTCGTGGCGGGTGAAGTAGCGCTCGAGCTCCGAGCGGCTGCGGGTGTAGTCGCGGGCGGACCACAGGCGGCGGTTCGTGTTCGGGTCGCGGAAGGTGCGGTCGCGTAGGGCGTCGAAGTCGTCCTCCGTCCGCTCGATGCAGCGGGTGTAGTCGGCCTCGCGCTGGGCGGTCAGGCGATCGGCGATGCGCCGGGAGAAGAGCCGCGGCGACCAGTCACAGGCGGCGTAGCGCGAGGGGCTCAAGCACCCCTCGTCGCGGGCATGGCGGAGGGCGGCCTCGATGCGGCGATCGACGGAGCGCAGCATGTTTCGGGCCCGACGGGATGCGTCCTGGCGCCGCTCGAGGAGCTCGCGCGGCAGGCACGCGCGGGGGTCGAAGGCGCAGATCTCGCGGTGGTTGTGCTCGATGTCGATGAGCTCCTCGTCGAGCTGCCGGCGGGCGACGACGGATACGCTGGCGCGCTCCGCGAGCAGGGCGGTGAAGTCCTCCTTGAGGACGTCGAGGCGGTTCATGTGATCGTCGGAGAAGCGCGCCGTACGCCGCGCGGCGTAGCGGTGCCAGGACCAGGACTCGCGGTAGTAGCGGCCCATCCCGGCGAGGGCGTCGATGAGCTCCGGGTCCTCGAGGACGACGCCGCTGAAGGGATCGGGTCCTTCGATGGGCTCGAGGATGTCGGGGAGGACGACGGCGAGGTCGTCGTCGCTGGCCAGGCCGACGCTGAAGAAGGTGTTCTTGGGGACGCGGCCGGGCCAGGAGACGGCGTCGAGGGGGGCGCCGTCGCGACCCGCGGGGCTGATTCGCGCGGCGCCGCGGGTACCGATGCTGCCGCGCTCCTCTCGGTCGTCGTAGGCGACGTCGAAGATCGCGCGCCAGTCGTCGCCGTGGCGGGCGATGAGGTCCTCGAAGCGGGTGTAGTCGTAGTACTTCTCGTAGACGTACTCCTCGCAGGAGCCCACGCCGCCGCCGTTGTTCTCCCAGGCCGCGCGCTTCAGGGCCTCGATGAAGAGGGCGAGGGCGCCGGAGCCGTCGTCGTTGCTGGCGTGGGCCGTGAGCGCGGCGGGGCCGCCGACGTAGGCGCTCGTGAAGCCCTTGAGGAACTGGCCGGTACGGGGGGTGGGCTCGATGCGCACGGCGGCGGTGCCTTCCCCGGGGACGTCGGTGCCGTTGGAGGTCTCGGTGTCGGGGACCTCGCGCGTCTCGGAGGGGAGGGCGTCGGCGAGGTCGGCGGCGGCGGGCCCGAGGAGGAGGTTGCAGCGGGCGTTGGGGTTGGCTCGTGTGCTGCGGGCGTGGCGACGGCCGCAGGAGGTCTCCCACCAGTCCGGGTCCTGGCATTGGTCGAGGGTGGGGGTGAGGCAGACGCGGCGCGGGATGGGGACGCGGGCGCTGAATTGCGCGTAGGCGGTGGTGGTGGCGAGGGCCACCGTGAGGAGGGGGATGAGTCGAGACATGTTGTCCTCTCGCGTGGTTGGGTTGGCCTCTGGGCCGACCTGTCCTTCGCGGTGGGGTGGCTCCTCCTTTTCCGGCGTCGGCCTTTTTTCGCAAGATGGCGGCGGCGCGGTGTCGGACCCCACGGAGGTGATCTCCGATGCGTCACGCGAGCGCGTTGCTGGTCGTTGGGTGCGGCGCCGACGAGGGCGGGAACACCAACCTCGGGCTTGGTGGGGCGCAGGACTTCGAGGCGCAGGGCTTCTTCGCTGAGGACCCCCGGCCCGCGGACTGATCAGGGCTTCGTGAGCCGTCGGCCCAGCTCGGCGAGCCAGGCCGCCTCGGGCCCGTCCTCGGCCTCGACCGCCGCGAGCCCCCCTTCGGCGAGGAGCCGCCGCACCCCGTCTGTCGGAGATGGGCACTCCGCGAGGATGCAGCCGAGGGTGGCGTCCTCCGTCGAGACGCCGGTGCGCCCCCGCCACGCTTCGACCTTTGCTTGGAACGCCGAGCTTGGTGGGAGCGGTCCCTCCTCGGCGTTGGCGGGACCCAGCCCGTTGATGGCCGCGATGATCCGCGCCTTGCGCTCGCCGTAGTGCAGGGGGGCCAGCTCGGCCGGGTGCTGTGGGCGTCCGATATAGATGTCTTGTTGGCCGAAGCCGAGGGGGAACTCGAGGCGCCCGTCGCTGGGCTCGACGGGGAGCCCGCCGACGAAGCGGACGGGCACGATGGGGGCGCCGACCTCGAGGGCCATGTCGACGAACGCGCCGCTCATCTTCCGCACCGGCGCTCGACAGGTCTTGGAGCGGGTGCCTTCGACGTGGACCATCACGGAGCGCGGGGCGCTGCGCATCTCGGCGGCGAGATCGGCGATGATCCCCGTGAGCGAGGCGCGGTCGTCGCGATCGAAGAAGGCGATGATGCGAGGGTCCTCGACGTTCGGGTAGCGGAAGCAGAGCTCGATGAGGCGGCCGAGCCACGTCGTACGGTGCTCCGCCTTGGCGAGGGTCACGGTGGGCACGCGCGTGAGGCCCGAGGCGATGATCGAGAAGACGAGGGACTCGACCCCCGTCTGGTGGTTGCCGAGGTACATCGCGCTGCGCCCCGCGATGGCGTCCAGGGCCGCCGGATCCTCCACCACGACGCGCCGTACGAAGCGCCGCGCGAGGCCGTAGTACAGATCCTCCACGGGCCAGCGCCCGCGACCGAACCAGTCGCTCCAGAAGCCGCGCACAGGGGTGAGATCGAGGGTCCCCTCGGGGGCGCCGCTCACCACGGCCACGTCGTCGTCCCAGGTCGTCTCGAGCTCGAAGCGGGTCAGCGGGAGGGCCGCCGGCAGGCGACCGGGGTGGATGCCGTGTGCTGCGGACATACGCTCGCGCGCCGCGATGAGCCCGGCGTCGGTGGAGCCGTAGAGCGCCTCGACGGTCCCCGGGAGCCAGTCCGTGGCGCGGACTTGCTCCCGGCTGAGCCGGGTCTCGGCCTCGTCGTGCTTCGACAGCCTCAGCCCCTCTACGTAGCGCCCGTCGCGGAGGAACGCTCGCCGCTCGGCGCGAGGCGCCGCCCCGAGGGGCCCCTTCGGGAAGCACGCCTCCACCAACCGGAAGGAGGCCCAGACGCGTCCGTCGAAGACGAGCTGAACTCGATGGGCTGGGTAGTCCGCCCCGCCGACCAGCCCGTCGGGACGCACCTCGCAGCGGACGGTCCCCTCGGTGGGCGGGGGTCCGAAGAAGTCGATCTCCGGGATCCACGCCGGATAGGCGACGACGTCGTCGGCGACCTCGGGGTGCCACGTGCGGAGCGCATCGTGGGGGATCGCGTGGGTCGCGCCGTCCAGCAGGCCCGGGTTCAGCAAGCCCAGCGGTACGCCGCTGTCTGCGCGCAACACCGACGAGGCCCCCTCGGCGGTCACCACGCTCGACTCGAGGACCTGGAAGGCGGGCCCGTGGAAGAGCGCGCCGCTGGCGTAGGGGTCCGGCCTCAGCGCCCCCTCGATCGGCTCCTGCGAAGTGGGTGGCACCTGGTAGGGGCCACGTATGACGCGGGCTGTGGCGATCTCCTGGCCGTCTGCGAGGAGTCGGATGCGGTCGTCGGTGGCTTCCGTATGCAGCTCGCGTACGCGGTCACATACGAGCCACTGACGGACGCGTACGTCGCGCATCCCGATGACCTCGCCGGGGCCCGATGAGCCCTGGGCGAGCAGATCGAGCATCGACATCATTGGGAGCGCGGGGACGGTGTAGGTGGGGCGGTGGTCGCCGATCCAGGTATCGACCTCGGGATCGAGACGCAGGCCGGCGGGCGGCTCGCCTGTGACGACGCGCATCCCGATGTTGCTGGCCTCGTAGATGCGCTTGCCGTCGACCCAGAGTGAGGCGGTGGCGGTCGCGAAGGCGCCCCGCTGGTCGTGACCCGTCTCTACGACGTCGAGGGTGGTGGTGATCAAGCGGTTGGCCGGGGTGACCTGGCCGCGGTACCTCCAAGTCATCGGGCGCTCGAGCTCCAGCGGCTCGAACCGAGGATGCTCGATCCCTCGATCCAGCCCCGCCTCCAACATGAAGACCTGGAGGAGCTGGAGCATCGCCTCGATGCCGAGGGAGCCGGGCTGGACCGGGTCCTGGAAGAAGTGGGCCTTGAAGAACCACTCGCCGACGTCGACGTCCTTCTCCGCGCGCAACCTCCCGCGGCCGTGGGCGCCCCCCTCGGGCCAGTAGGCCGTCACCCGGTCGAGCATGAAGAGCTTGGGGCCCGCGAGCTGGGCACGATCGGGCGCAAACCACGGTACGTCGCGGCTCGTGAGGTCGACCTGGAATTCGGAGGGGGCCTCGAGGCTGGCGCGCAGATCGTCGCTGATGGGCAGGCCGACCTGGTTCTCCAGCGCCTCCACCGGGAAGAAGCCGAAGACCGTGTCCATCTCGTAGACGCGGCGCTCCCCCAGGAAGCACTCGACCTCGAAGGACTCGATGATCATCCCGCCAGTGGCGGAGATGTTGGTCAGCTTGCTCACGGTGCGGAGCGTACCGGCGTCACAGCGCAGCTCTTCGTCGAGGCGTCCGGTGCCATCCAGGTTGCGGAAACAGAGCTCCCGCTGTTCGGTGAGCGCCGAGCCGACGTAGCTCGCCAGCCAGCCGCAAGGTTGCAGGGCCGCCTCGAGGAGCACCGCGAAGGGCATCGTGCGACCGCCGTTCTCGTCGAAGTACCAGGCGTCCTGGGGCACGTCGTACTCGACACAGACGCTGGTCCCGACCTCCATCCCCCCGATGGGCCCATCGACGCGCGTGACGCGCGAGAGGAAGTGGTAGGGCGGGCCCGGGAGCCGTGCGACGCGCCCCGGCGCGTCGAAGCGTTCGTACATCGAGCCAAAGGCGTGGGAGGGGCGCCCCCACGCGCAGGCGAGCAGAGACGCGTAGTCGAAGCGGAAGCCTTCGGGATCAGAAGCCACGCTAGCGCGGCCCTGTTCCCCCACCAACTCCGGCTGCGCGTCGAGGGGCCACGCGGGCGTCAGCTTCAGCCCCACGCGCCGGGCGTGGAAGGCCTTGAGCCCGTCGACGGTGCACAGCAAATCGGCGTAGAGCGTCGGCACCGGGCCGCCGATGACCTCCTCGACGAAGACCTCGTAGACGATGCGCTCGCTCCGCGGCGTGACCTGCCCCCGACAGCGCAACGCGAAGGGCTCCCCCGTCACCGGGGCGAAGCGCCATCCGTCGCGGCTCACGGTGAAGCCGAAGCTGGCCAGATAGAACGCCATCGCCTGCAGGCAGCCCTCGAACATGAGGGTGCCGGGCATGCACGGATCGTTGTGGAAGTGACCCTCGAAGTACCAGTCATCGGGGGCGATCGGCGTCTCGGCGCGCAGGTAGCCGCGGCCCCACGGCCCGCCATCGCTGCGACACTCGACGACGCGCTCGAGGAAGAGCATCCGACCATCCTGGACGCGTGGCGTCCGGGTGTGGGTCCGCGCGTAGTCGAAGCCCGGGCCGAAGCAATCCCAGGGCCGCCCCTCGCTGAAGGCGCGGACCTGCTCCGCGTCGAAGGAGGCACGTGCGCAGGGGATCTGCGGCGGATCGAGTCGGGGCTCGGGGACGATGTCCTGCGTCTCGGGGGTCCAGAGGCAGCCCGCCGAGTCCGCCAGCTCCTGCTCGCTGAAGAACCCCGCTTGCCCGTCGCGGACCGTCAGCCGCGGGGCCCCATCGACCTGGCAGTCGTAGTGGAAGAACATCAGCCGGATGTCGCCCTCGCGGGCGTGGCCGTCGACGTGGATGTCGAAGCAGAGCGTCTCGCCGGGGCTCGGCAGCTCGCCGTGGTAGGTCAGCTCACAGCCCAGCAATCGGTAGACGCGCTCACCGCGGTTGAGCAGATCGATGCCCAGCCACGAGATGAGCATCAAGTCGGCCTGCCCCGACTCGATCATCACCCCCGGCGGCATGTGCCCATCCTGGAGGTACCACGCGTCGGCCGCCACGTCGGTCTCGGTCCAGATCGTGCCGGTGCCCATGCTCCTGGGCTCGGCGTCGATGCCCGTGACGCGGTCCGCGAGCAGCAACGGCGGGCGGGGCATGCGGACCTGGACGTCGTAGCCGTCCTGACCGGCGAACTCGGGTCCGAAGATCTCGGAGACGCGGCCGGCGGCGTGGATCTCGAGCTGGGCCCGGTCGAAGCTCGGTCCGGGGCGGCCGGCGGGCGCCGGCGCGGGGGGCTCGGCGGCGGGCGGGGCGAGGGGGGCGGGGGCCTGCGGTGGGCCGGCAAAGGGGAGTCGAGACGCCCGCCGCAGCTCGAGGAACTGCTGGTGGAGCTGGGTCTGCTGCGCGACGAAGGCCTGGTGCGCATGGGCGAGGGTCGCGACGTGGGCGCGGACGGCGGCCACGGTGGGATCCGTCGGGCCTTCGGCGACCGTGGGCATGGCTTCTGGCGCAGGCGCTGGAACGGCGGGCAGCGCCGCCGAGCTCGCGAAGGACGGCAGGGTGGGGGCGCGTGGCATCTCGCGTGACTCTCCGCTTCGCACGGGGGGAGGGTGGGCGGCCAGGTCCAGGACCGGACCGTCGGGCTCCGGCGGCTGGTTGGCCGAGAGCAGCGCTTGGAGCGCGTGGGCGTCGACGGGCACGCCCGCGGCCATCAGCGCCGCCACCGCCTCGAGGGCCCCGCCGCGGCCGTCGAGGGCGACCACCAGCGCCTCCCGATCGCCGAGTATGTCGCGGATCCAGCGGCCGCAGTGGGCCTGTGGACCGTGCTCCACGAAGACCCGGACGCCGTCGGCGAAGGCGCGCTCGATGGTCGCCGCGAAGTCGAGTTGCTGGTTCGCCTGCCCGAGGATCGCCTCGGCGCAGCTCGCTTCGCTCGGGGTGTAGGGGGCGTTGGTGGCGTTGCTGTAGAAGCGAACGCCGGGGCGCGGCGTGACGGGACGCGTGTGCAGTCGAAGCCACGGCTCGCGCACCGCCTCGAGCTCCGGGACGTGGACCGCGAGCTCGTAGCGCAGCCGGACGCAGCGGCCGCGGCCGATGCGTTCGACGACGCGCTCGCAGGCGGCGGCGTCGCCGGCGATCACGCAATCCTCCGGCGCGTGGATGATCGCGAGGTGGACTCGAGGCTCCCCGGCCACCCAGTCGCGCACCGCCTCGACGGAGGCCAAGACCGCCCAGCTCGCCCAGTCGACGGGTGCGCCCCAGCGCTGTGCCACCGCCTCGAAGCGCCCCCCGATGTCGCGGGTGAACAGCTCGGAGGCGACGCTGTCTGTGACCATCGCGTCGAGGTCGCGCCACACGCCGAAGGCGAAGAGCGCGTTGGTCTCCCCGGAGGAGTAGCCGATGGCGACGTCAGGGCGCAGCCCGAGGACGTTCAGCGTGAGCTCGGCGTGGAGCTGGCACAGGGCCGAGGCGCCCCAGAGCTGCTGAAGATCCGACGGCCGGGTGCTGGTGTCGCCGTAGGCCCAGTCGAGGGCGTCGGCGATGCCTCTGAAGCGTGGGTGCAGGCGGTCGGCGAGGGTCGGCAGGGCGCGCAGCAGGTCGGCGCCCATCCCGTGGCGCGCCGCCCCCGCGCCGGTGAAGACGGCGGCGACCTCGCCGCTGATCGGGGCCTCTCGGAAGTGCACGCCGCGGCCCGCGGGCGCTCCCTCGGCGACGTGGGCGAGGGCCTGGTCCGTGCGCGCCCGCACCTCGTTCTCGGTGGCCACCAGGACGAGTCGGCACGGGCCGTCGGTCCCCTCCCGGCCCGCGCGGAGGGCATCGCAGACCTCGGCGCGGCTCGCCCCGGAGAAGCAGCGGAGGCGCGGCGCCGGTCCGGCCGTGCCGCCGGCGTCGCCCTCTCGGATGCGCGCCGTATGGGGCTGCGAGACGCCCGTGACCTCCAGCCCCCGATCACCTTCCGCGGGGGGGAGCCAGGGGCGTCCGTCGGGCCGCGTGCGGTGGTGCAGGGCCAGGGCCCCGAGGGCGGTGTGGAGCATCGAGACCGCGGCGTATGGGCGTCCGAGGCGATCGTTGACGTCGAAGAGCGGGCCCGAGGCGTCGTCGTCGAGGACCGCGTAGATTCGCTGCCCGTCGCGGCGGGCGTCCTCGAGGCGACGGAGTACGAGGGCGACGGCGGCGTCTCCGGGGGGGCCCGGGGTCGGGCTGGCGGCCCCGTGGACCGGCTCGCAGCTCAGATCCACCGCTCCGACCAGCACCGCGTCGACCTCGCCTGCGCTCAACGAACGGCCCGCGATGTCGAGGGCGACCAGGCCCCCGTCCGGTCCCGCCGAGACGGTGTAGCCGGGGCCCGCGGCGTCGAGTTGACTGTTGATCCGGTTGGCGACCACGTTGGGCATCGTGCCCACGACCCCACCGGAGCGCAGGACCTCGACGATGCCCTGGTCGCTGCGCCGCCACCGCGCACCGTAGCGCGCGACCTCCGGGTCGGCCTCCATCGCGACCACCACGCCCGTAAGTGGCCCGCCGGTGAGGCCGCCCGCGTCGTCGGCGGCCTCCCGGGCGGCCTCGAGCATCGAGGTCTGTTGGCCGAGGGCCTGGCGGAGGTCGTTGGGCGGGAAGCGCAGGCCCTTCAGGGCGACGGGGACCGACTCCATCCGTCCGGCGAGGCTCGCGCCGGTGGCCAACGCCTTCGCGACCGCGAGGCGCCCGGTGATGGGGCCGACTCTCACCCCGAGACCGACGATCGCCACCGGCGCCCGTGGGAGGGGCGGGACCGCGACGTACGGCGCCTCGGGGCGATACGCCTCGACGATGAGGTGGGCGTTGTTTCCGCCGAAGCCGAAGGCCGAGACGCCGGCGATCCGCGGGCGGTCGTCGGACCAGGCCTCTGCGGTCGTCAGGAGCCGCAGCGAGGCGTCACTCGCGGTCAGCGCGGGCAGGGGATCGTCGGCGCCGATGCTCGGCGGGCGCTCTCCGTGCCGCATGGCCTCGAGGACCTTGATCAGCCCGGCGACGCCCGCCGCGGTGACGAGGTGGCCGAGGTTCGACTTGAGGGAGCCCACCGGCAGCGGTGCGTCCCCGTCGAAGACCGCCGACGCGCTGCGAACCTCGACCCCGTCTCCCACGGGCGTTCCCGTGGCGTGGGCCTCAAGCAGCGTGACGTCGGCGGGGCGCACGCCGGCCATCGAGTAGGCGGACCGGAGGGCGCGGGCCTGCCCCTCGGCGGAGGGGACCAGGAGGCCGCGTCCGCGACCGTCGTTGGAGAGCCCGACGCCGCGGATCACGCCGTGGATCGTGTGGCCCGCGCGGACGGCGTCACCGAGCCGCTCGAGGACGACGAAGCCGGCGCCTTCCGCGGGGACGAGCCCGTCGGCCGCGGCGTGGAAGGGGCGGCTACGACCGCTGCGACTCAAGGCGCCGAGGGCGGAGAAGCCGACGTGGATGAACAGGGCGTCGGCGCAGTTGACGGCGCCGGCGAGCATCCGGTCGGCGCTCCCGTCGTTGAGCCGGTCGCAGGCGAGCCGAATGGCATAGAGCGAGCTGGCGCAGGCCGCGTCGAGGCAGAAGGAGCCGGCGCCGGTGCCGAGGGCGGCGTCGAGCAGCGCCGCGGGCCCGCTGGACATGAAGCGGTTGCGCGGATCTACGGGGCCCGCCGCGCCGTCGCCATACCAGACGTCCTCGGCGAAGGCGCTGAGGCCCTCGGAGGGGAAGGAGAGGTTGCCGAAGATGGCCCCCACCCGGGGGCGTGACACGGCGCCGCGGCGATCGTCCCCCGCGTCGCGCAGGGCGGCACGGGCGGTGTGGATCGTCCAGAGGTGCAGGGGGTCGAGACCCTCGAGGGCCTCGGGGGGGACGGCGAAGCCCGTCGAATCGAAGTCGAAGCCCGTGACGTAGCCGCCGCGGTCAGACCATGCGCGGTCGCGGGCGTCGTCGTCGGGGCCGCAGAGGATGGCATCGCGATCGACGCGCCAGCGTCCGTCGGGCGCGGGGGCGACGGCGCTTCGGCCCGCGCGTACGAGGTCCCAGAGATCGGCCGGGCTGTGGGCGCCGGGGAGAAGGCAGGCGCGGCCGACGATGGCGATGGGGCCGAAGCTCACGGATCAGGCGGGGCGCAGGTGCGTCTCGACGCCGCGGAGCTCCGCGAAGCGGACGCCGGCGTCGTCGAGGAGGACGATGTCCGAGAGCGTGCGACTCCGGCTGCTCTCACGGCCGACGACGATGCACTGGATCGGCCCCTCGGGGACCGGCGCCTTGCTCATGCGGACCTCGGCGATGCTGGTGGGCAGGCTGCCCCCGCCCGTGACCTGCTTGCCCCACAACAGCGCGAGCTGGAGCGCGCCGTCGAGGGCGGCCACGTCGAGGCGCCAGCCGTCGGGCTTCCAACCCGACGCGCGCAGGCCCCGCAGTCGCGCCGAGGCGCCGGCTTCGGAGATGCCGTCCATCTGCTCGATGACCTGGAAGTCGGCGCCGTGGAAGAGGACGTCACCGTCGTAGACGGGGTGGGCGTCCCACGCGTCGAGGCGGACCTCGGGGCGGCCACCGTCGAGGGCGGCACCAGCGGCGACCATCTCGACCTGGGCGCGGTACATCGGACGCCCGGAGGCGTCGCTCAGGTCGAGGTCGAGGACCGTGCCGGCGGACTCGGGGTCTCGACGACAGCTCACGCGCAGCCGGTCCCCTCCCGTGTCGAAGCCCCGCAGTCTGATCCCGCGCAGGACCTTCAACGCCCGTACGGCGCCAACCTCGAGGCCCGGCTCGAAGGCCGCGGCGAGGCGGGAGAGCCAATCGAGGGCGAACACGACGGGCACGACGACGGTCCCCGCGATCTCGTGGCCACCGAGGTAGGGGTGGGTGGTGCGGTCGAGGTGCAGGTCCATCGTCAACGACCGGCCCTCGGTGCCGGCGAAGAGGAGCGCGTCGGCCTTGGGCTCGCCGCCGAGGACGACCTCCACGTCGCCGGGCTGGGCGCCGTGCAGCTCGTCAGCGAGCATGCCTCCGCCGACGTCCAGCGGGATCATCGGGACCCCGAGGCGGGCGAAGTGGGCCTCGAGGGTGGCGTCGACCATGCCACCCTTCCAGGGGCCCCAGCCGAGGGACTTCACGAGCACGTCGCCGCGCCGGTGGACCTCGACGCGCGCGACCTTGTTGAGGACCTCGTTGGCCATCGCGTAGTCGGACTGGCCGTTGTTTCCGCAGCGCGCCGAGACGGAGGAGAAGAGGCAGAGGAGCCGCAGCGGGTCGTCGGTGGTGGCCGTGAGCAGCGCGCGCAGCCCATCGACCTTGGTGTCGAAGACGCGGTCGAACTCGGCGTCGGTCTTCTCCGCGATGTGGCGGTCAGCGAGGACGCCCGCGCCGTGGACGATGGCGCGGATTGGGCCCCACTCGGCGCGGACGCCTTCGAGGGCGGTCGTGAGGGCCGGTCCGTCCGTGACGTCGACGGCGAGGTAGCGGCCCTCGGCGCCGACGGCCTCGAGGGCGGCGAGCGTCGCGCGAATCTCGCGGGCGGCCAAGACGCCGCGGACCCGCCGACCGAGGTCCTTGGGACCGAGCGTGCGGCCCTGGGCCTGGGCGTCGGCGAGGAGCGCGCGCTTCAGGGCCGCGTCTTGGGTGAGGCCGGCGCAGCACGCGGGCTCGGGGGATAACGGCGTGCGGCCGAGCAGGACGTGTCGGGCCTGGGTCTCCTTGGCCCAGGCGAGCACCGACGCCGCCGTGACACCGCGGGCGCCGCCGGAGACGAGGACCACATCCCCCCGGGCGATGACCGCCTCTCCGCGCTCGACCTCTGCCGCGACGCTGCGCGTCACGCGCCGAACGCCGTTGGCCGTCAGGCCGACCTCGGGGTCGGGGCCGCCGGTGAGCAGCTCGTCGGCGAGGGCCGCGGCGAGGGTCTCGGCGTCGCGCTCGCCGCGCTGGAGATCGATTGCCTTGAGCGAGGCCTTGGGCCACTCCTGGGCAGCGGTCTTGGTGAGCGCGGGCAGGCCCGCGAGCCATGCGCGGAGGGGATCTGTGTCCTCCGGCGCGAAGCGACCGCCGGTGTCCATCACGGTGACGAAGAGCCCGCCGACCGTCGCGAAGCGTGGCGCGACGGTCCGCGCGGCCCGGAAGGCCTCGCGGTTTACGGCGACGGCGGCCTCTCGCGTCTCCAGCCCACGCAGCCCGCCGGTGAAGACGACGGCGTCGGCGGTGTCCGGGACGTCGGTGACGACCCGTGCCTCGATGCCGCGCTCGCCGAGGGCGGCGACAAGGGCGGGAGCGACGCCCGCGCCGTCGTCGGTGACCACCAGATCCGTGGCGCCCCAGAGCCCCGCTTGGGCGAAGCCGAGGGGTGGCGATTCGATTGTTCGCAGGACGTAGCGTCCGAGGGCTGGCGGCGCCGGGGCGTCGGGCGCCTCGTTGTCTGTTGCCTCGGTCTTCGGGCCCGACAGCCCCCCCATGTAGTCGACGATGGCGCCGAGGGTGGTGAGGGTGGCCAGGTGCCCGGCGTCGACATCGGGGAGGCCGGGGGCCTGATCCTGAACGGCGGAGAGGATCTCGACGCGCTTGATGGAGTCGATGCCGAGGTCGTCCTCGAGGCTCATGGCGAGGTCGAGCATCTCTGCGGGGTAGCCGGTCTTGTCGGCGACGACCTCGAGCATGATCGCGTGCAGGTCGACGGATGGCGCCGGAGCCGGGGCGGCCTCGCCCGAGAGGCTTCGCATGTAGTCGACGATGTCGCCGAGGGTGGCGAGGGTGGCGAGGTGGGCGGCGTCGACGTCGGGGATGCCGGGGGCCTGGTCCTGCACGGCGGAGAGGATCTCGACGCGCTTGATGGAGTCGATGCCGAGGTCGTCCTCGAGGCTCAT
>CAYOBQ010000004.1:44729-111064 GCA_964402225.1 uncultured Nannocystaceae bacterium
ACGGCGGAGAGGATCTCGACGCGCTTGATGGAGTCGATGCCGAGATCGTCCTCGAGGCTCATGGAGAGGTCGAGCATCTCGGCGGGGTAGCCGGTCTTGTCGGCGACGACCGCGAGCATGATGTCGCGCAGGTCCACGGCGGGGGAGGGCGCCGGGACGGGGGGCGCCTTGGCGGTCGCGGGTGGCGCGGCGGGGACCGGCGGCGCGGGCGGGAGGGGCGTCGGTGCGGAGATCGCCGGCAGCGCCGGGGCGGCGGTCGGCGCGGGCACGTACGGCGCGGCCATGGGCCCTCGCGTCGGGAGGGTCTGCGCGGGGGGCGCGCCGCTGAGGGCGGCGAAGCTGGCCTGGGCCGCCTCGAGGTAGGCGGCGTGGCTGGCCGCCATCGACGTCTGGAAGGCGGTGTGCGCCTCCGCCGTCTGCCGTTGGGCTTCCTGCCATGCGTCCATCCAGCCCGCGGGGAGCCCGGCGGGCTGCGGGGCCGCCGCGATCGGGGCGGGGGCGCGGTCGGGCTCCGCGACGGGCGCCGGGCGCTCCGGGGTCGGCGCCGGCAGATCCGCTGCCCCCCCCGGTGGCGGGTAGGGCTTGCCGGGGTTGGAGCCGCCGATGGAGACCGAGAGCCGAGGGACCTTCCGTTGGGCGGGATCCGTGGGAGCGGCGTACTCGGACCACAGCGAAGGCAGGTCCATCGGGACGCCAGCGGCGGCGAGCTTCGCGAGGGCGGCGGAGAGCGAGCGCAGGCCGGGGCGACCCTTCCGGTCCGTCGCGACCACCGCGTGGGCCCGGTCGCCGAGGATGCGGTCGACGAGGCCCGAGAGGACCGATCCCGGCCCCACCTCGATGAACGTGCGCGCCCCCGCGGCGTACATGGCCTCGATCATCTCGACGAAGCGGACGGGGGCCGCGATCTGCGCCGCGAGGTGGTCGCGGATGCCCTCTGGATTGGCGACGTACGGGGTCGCGGTGGCGTTGGACCAGACGGGCACGCTTGGCGCGGCCGTGGGCACGCCCTCGAGGTGGGCCCGGAGCGGGTCCGTGGCGGCCGCCACGATCGGCGAGTGGAAGGCGGTGGCGACCGGAAGCCTGCGGGCGCGGACACCGCGCTCACGGAGGGCCGCTTCCAAGGCGGAGATGGCCTCGGTCGAGCCGGAGAGGACGACCTGCTTCGGGCCGTTGTGGTTGGCGACCGTGACCTCAGCGCCGATCTCCGCGACGAGGGCCCGCACCGCCTCCACCGGCTTGCTCACCACGGTCATCGCGCCGGGGATCTCCGACGCCTGGGCCATCAGCTCGCCTCGCCGCCGCGCGACGGAGACCACGTCCGTCGCCGAGAGCGTGTGGGCCGCGTGCAGGGCGGTGACCTCCCCCAGGCTGTGGCCGGCGACCATCGAGGGGGTGATCCCGAGCGTGCGCAGCAGCTCGAGGGTGGCGACGCTGGTGCACACGATGGCCGGCTGGGCCCACTCCGTGGCCGTCAGCCGCCGGGCCTGGGCCGCGCGGGTGTCGTCGTCGAAGGCGCCGGGGGGAAAGACGACGTCGTGGAGCGGGAGGGTGGCGGCGGTGCGGTCCCATGGGGCGCGGGCCGCCTCGAAGCGCATCGCGAGATCAGCGCCCATGCCAACGTACTGGCTCCCCTGGCCGGGGAAGATGAAGGCGATCTCGCCGGGGCGCGGCCCCACCCCGAAGTGGGCCCCATCAGGGGTCGCGAACGGGGCGTCGGGGGCTCGCTCGATCCGCTCGGCCAGCCGGCTGAGCGCTTCGCCCAGGCCGGCCTCGTCCGTCGCGACGAGCGCGAGGCGCGCCGGGGCGGTCGCGTCGAAGAGCTGGTGCGAGCTGTGTGCCAGCCAGGCGAGGACCCCGTCCGTGGTCGCCGCCGCGGCCATCGCGCGGGCCGCTCGGGCCACGTCAGCGCCGCTGTCTCCGCTCAGCACGATGAGCTCGTGGGTGTTGGTGCGCAGCCGAGGCGCGCGCCCGGAGGGCCGGGTGTATTCCTCGAGGGCGACGTGGAAGTTCGAGCCGCCGAAGCCGAAGGCGCTCACCCCGGCCCGTCGAGGGTGGTCTTCACCTCGAATCCAGGGGCGCGCGGATGTGTTGATGTGAAACGGGCTGTGCTCGATGTCGAGCTTCGGGTTGGGGCGATCGACCTTGGCTGTCGGGGGGAGGACCTTGTGATGCAGAGCCATCACGGCCTTGAAGAGACCCGCCGCGCCGGCGGCGGCCTTCGTGTGTCCGATCTGAGACTTCACGGAGCCCAGCGCACACCACTGGTGGTCGGCGCGGCCGGAGCCCTCGAAGACCGCGCGCAGGCCGGTGAACTCGGCCAGGTCGCCGGCCTTGGTGCCGGTGCCGTGGGCCTCTACGAGCTCGACCGTCTCGGGACCGAAACCGGCGCGCTCGTAGGCTCGGTCGAGGGCCCGGGCCTGGCCCGCGGGGACCGGCGCGTAGACCGCGGTAGAGCCTCCGTCGGAGCTCGCGCCGACGCCTCGGAGGACGGCGTAGACACGGTCGCCGTCACGCTCCGCGTCCGCCAGTCGCTTCAAGGCGACCATGCCGATGCCTTCGCCGAGCATGGTGCCATCGGCCTGGTCGGAGAACGGCCGGCAATCGCCGCTCTGGCTCAGCGCGGGCGTCTTGCTGAAACACATGAACATGAAGATGTCGTTCATGGTGTCGACGCCGCCCGCGATGACCATGTCGGAGTCGCCGAGGTACAGCTCGTTGGCAGCCATCGAGAGCGCGGAGAAGGCGGAGGCGCAGGCGGCGTCTGTCACACAGTTGGTCCCGCCGAGGTCCAGGCGGTTGGCGATGCGGCCGGCGACCACGTTGCCGAGGAGCCCCGGGAAGGTGCTCTCCTGCCAGGGGACGTAGCTGTCGGCGATGCGCTGACAGACCGCCTCGACCTGCGACTCGGGGAGCCCCGACTCGCGCAGCGCCTTGGCCCAGACCGGACGCTGGAGTCGGCTCACCATCGAGCCGAGGAGCTCCTGGGCCGAGGTGACGCCGAGGACCACCGAGATGCGAGAGCGGTCGAGGGTCTCGGGTCGACCCTCGGAGGCGTCGGCGAGGACCCGCTGGGCGACGATGAGGGCGAGCAGTTGGGCGGTGTCGGTCGCGGGGAGGGAGGACGGCGGTATGCCCCACTCCATCGGGTCGAAGTCGACGTCGGGCACGAAGCCGCCGCGCCGCGCGTAGGTCTTGTCGGGCGCCGATGGATCGGGGTCGTAGTAGTCCTCGACCAGCCAGTGGCCGGGGGGGACGTCGGTGAGCAAGTCGGCGCCGGCGAGGATGTCGGACCAGAAGCCCGTCGCGTCCGTCGAGCCCGGGAAGAGGGCGCTCACGCCGACGATGGCGAGGGGCGGACGGACAGAGGAGGCGGGGTCGGACACGGGAGACCTCGGATCAGCGGGTTCGAAGGGCGGGACGGAAATCGAAGGCGGAGGCGGGGACCGGGACGCCGGCGCTGCGAAGCTGCTGGGCGCGCGCGATCGCGGTGGCGCCCTCCAACAGGTTGAGGGCCACGCAGACGACCGAGCGCTGCGCCGGGTCCTCGAGGAAGGTGCCGCGGGTCCAGGCGTTGAAGGCGCCCATCGCGGGGCCACACCAGATCTGGTAGTCGACCCGCCGCGACTCCAGACCGGCGATGGCCCAGCGGCTCGCCTGGCCGAGGTAGGCGCGGAAGATGAGGGCCATCCGGTGCTTGGGATCGTCCTCGGCGCGCGCCACCTCCCGGGGGTCGCGTTCGAGCCAGAAGGCGCGGGTGTGGGCCCACTCCTCGTCCAGGCTGCGGCGGAAGACCTGCTTCTCGAGGCGTTCGCGCTGTGGACCCGCGATCTCGTCGGTGCCGCCGTGGGCGCGGTACAGGGCGTAGAGCGTGCGGGCACGGGCGGCGAACATCGTGCCTCGGAGGAGGACCTGGACCTCCACGCCCTGCTCGAACATGTCGGCGGCGGGCGCCATGCCCACGTCGCCGATGCCGGCCTCGGCGAGGAGGGCGCGGCCCGTCGGGTCGAGGCCCGACTCGACGCAGGCCTGGTTCACGCTGCCCGTGAGCACGTAGGCGGCGCCCGCGGCGAAGGCCGAGGCGACGGCCCGAGGGGTGCCGATGCCGCCGGCGGCGCCGACCCGCACCGGGCGTTGGTAGCCGTGGCGCGCCACCAGCTCGTCTCGGAGCGCGGCGATCGTGGGGAGCAGCGCACCGAGCGGGCGGTTGTCCGTGTGCCCGCCGGAGTCCGCCTCGGCGGTGATGTCCTCCGCCACCGGGACCCGTCGCGCGAGCTCCGCTTCCCGTGCCGTCAAGCGGCCCGAGTCGACCAGGGCCGCGAGCATGTCGGCGGGGGCTGGCGCCAGGAAGTGGGCCGCCACGTCCGGGTGGGAGATCTTGGCGAAGACGTGGTTGCGCCGCTCGACGCGGCCGTCGGGGCCGACGGAGAGCCCGGTCGCGGCGTAGCGCACGACGGAGGGCGTGAGACCGAGGTACGCCGCCGCCGACACGCGTCGCACGCCGCTGCGGAGGTAGAGATCGGCCACCGCCGCCTCGAGCTCCGGCTCGTTCGGCGAGTGGATCAGGTTCGCGCCCCAGGGCTCGTCGGGTCGCATCGTGCGTCGCAGCTCGTCAACGGCCGCCTCGACGCGCGCGAGGGGCAGGCCGGCGGCCCCGAAGAAGCCCAGCATCCCGGCGCGGCCCATCGCGGCCACCAACCGGGTCGTCGCGATGCCGTTGGCCATCGCCCCGGCGACGTATGGGAAGCGCACGCCGTGGACGTCTGCAAACGAGCGGTCACCCAGCCACTCGGGGTACAGCGGCGGCGCCACCCCCTGAAGCGGCCACGCCTCGGCGCGCGGATCGGTCGTCGCCGTCACCTGACCGCCGAGGCCGACGCCGAGGTGTCCTTGCGCCCCTCGGACGATGTAGGCTGGCTCCCGAAACCTGCTCACGAGGGCGCCGATATCGTCCGGGCGAAAGGCCGGAGGCGCCGATCCAGAGCGCCACAGGCCCGGGTCGGATGGTGGGATGATCGTCATTTCCCCCGGAGGAGTGCCCCTCAGTGGCACTCATTGCAAAGTCGCCCTCTATAGTCGGTCCGGCGGGGAAGGTCGAGCGTCAAACCGCCGGCCCCCGACGAAGGGCCTCGTCGCGAACGATGGCTTCGGCTTGGAGTAACGCCGCGTGTTGTTTCGATTCGTCGGTCTTTCGCTGCTGCTGCTCGCGTGCGGGCAGGACCCGGCGCCGCCGGTAGATGTCGACGCCGGCCTCGCCGATGCCCGGGTCGATGTCGATGTCGATGTCGATGTCGATGTTGGCCTCGACGATGCCCGCGCCGATGTTCCCGACGCTCGCGTAGATGTTGGAGAGGTCGAGCTAGATGTGGGTGACGCTCGGGCTGACGCGGGTGACGCCGCCCTGGGACCGGACGTGGCCCGGGTGCCCGCGATCCGCACGGAGCTGACGGAGGAGGGACAGCTCGCGCTGCGCTCGCCGGGGCCCACGTGGACCGATGACTGCGACGGGTGCGAGGACCGGGACGCCGACGGGCTGGTAGATGCGTGGGAGGCGTTGGTGTTGGACCGATTCCGGCCGCTTCTGCGGTTCGACGAACGCGAGCAACTGCTGGAGGACCCAGGCGCGGTCCTGCGCTTCGTGGGGCGGGTGGCGCCCCTGGGCGATCGAGTCCGCGTCTTTCTCACCATCGCCTACTCGCGGGACTACGGCGCGTGCGTCGGCATCAGCGCGCACGATGGGGACTCGGAGCGGGTGGCGATCGATCTGCGGCCCGAAGGTCGGGGCGACGCGGTGATGGTGGGAGCCTACACGGCGGCCCACGAGTTCACGGCCTTCGACCACAGCCGGCGCTACGTCGGCGACGAGATGGCGGCGCTGCGATTCACCGAGGACGACGCGCCTCGCTGGTTGGTCTTCCCGGCCCGGGACAAGCACGGCACCTACGCGAACATCGAGATCTGCGAGACCGTGTCTCCGATCCCGTGCGTGGACGAGGACTGCGCCCCGGATGGGGTTGGGGAGTCGGTCGAGGCGCTCGCCCGCTTCGATCGCCTCCCGGCCGTCTACAACGCGGGGGAGGACGACGCCCGGCTCCTCGATGACCTCGGCCCGATCGGCTTCCCGGGGGAGCGAGCGTGGGGGGAGCAGCGGTTCTGCGGCGGCCGAGGGCGGGGTGATGGCTGCTCGTCGCCGGTCCGGGAGAAGCTGCTCCTCGATCCCTTCGATTGAGTTCGGCGGCCGTTTCGCCTAACCCTGTCGGATGGTCAGAAAGATTCGCCGGACGCGGCGTCGGCGTCAGCAAGCTCGACTCCGCTCGGTCCCGCCCCGCATCGCGCGCCCCTCCTACGCCGACAGCGGGACGCCCCCGCCGCGACGTGGCGTCACCGTGAACTCGCCCGAGGGCGTCGAACGAATCCGCGCGGCGTGTCGGCTGGCGCGGGAGGTCCTCGACCGGGTGCTCGAGGCGGCCGGCCCGGGGGTGAGCACCGACGAGCTCGACGAGCTGGCCCACCGACTCAGCGTCGAAGCCGGCGCGTATCCCAGTCCCCTCAACTACGGGGGCTTCACGCGGTCGCTTTGCACCTCCGTCAACGAGGTCGTCTGCCACGGCGTCCCCTCCGATCGGGTGCTCATCGACGGCGACATCGTCAACTGCGACGTGACGGTCTACCTCGACGGCGTGCACGGTGATTGCTCCGAGACGGTCTTCGTGGGGCCCGTCGATGGCGCCGCACGGCGGCTGGTGGAGACGACCTACGAGTGCTTGCTGGCGGGGATCGAGGCGGTGCAGCCCGGGCGGCCGATCAGCGACATCGGTCGCGCCATCGAGTCGATCGCGCACGCGCGCGGCTTCAGCGTCGTGGAGGCCTTCGCGGGGCACGGCATCGGCGAGCACTTCCACATGGATCCGACCGTGCCGCACTACTTCGACGCGACGGCGATCACCGTGATGCGGCCGGGGATGGTCTTCACCGTCGAGCCGATGCTCAACGAGGGCGGGCACGAGTGCACCGTGCTCGCCGATGGCTGGACGGCGGTCACCGTCGACGGGGGGCGCAGCGCGCAGTTCGAGCACACCTTGCTCGTCACCGAGGACGGCGCCGAGCCGCTCACGGCGGGGGACGCCTCCCCACGGTTCCGTTGCACGACTTCTGCACCAGACGGTCGCGGCGCGGCCAAGCCCGGCGGCTAGACTCGGCTCCACCTGGCTCGACGGAGGATCGGCCCGTGGCGAATATTCTGGTGGTGGACGATGACGGGCACATCCGCGAGGTCGTGCGCTTCGCCCTCGAGCGGGCCGGACACCACGTGGTGGAGGCCGCCGACGGCCGCGCGGGCCTCGACGCCTTCGACGCCCACCCCGTCGACGTGATCATCCTCGACATCGTCATGCCGGAGGAAGACGGTCTGGAGGTCTGCCGCAAGATCCGCGCGCACAGCGACGTGCCGATCCTCTTCCTCTCGAGCCGCGACGACGAGTTCGATCGGGTCCTCGGGCTCGAGATTGGTGGCGACGACTACGTCACCAAGCCATTCAGCCCCCGGGAGCTGGTGGCGCGGGTCAAGGCCATGCTGCGTCGGAGCACGAGCCGGGCCGACGAGGTCGCGGAGGGCGAGGTGCTGCGCTGCGGCGAGATCGCCCTCGACACCCGGCGGCACCGCGTCTTCTCCGGGCGGGCCGAGATCACCCTCACGGTCACCGAGTTCAGCCTGCTCCACGCCTTGATGTCCCAGCCCGGCCGCGCCTTCACACGCGACAACCTCGTCGATCGCGCCTGGGGAGTCGGCCACCACGTCAGCGATCGCACGGTGGACAGCCACGTCCGGCGAATCCGGCGCAAGTTCGCGACCCACGGCGCCGATCCGGTGGAGACGGTCTACGGCCTGGGCTACCGATTGCGCCTCGAGCCGAGCGGCTCATGAGCGGCGCCCGAAGGGGAGCCAGCATCGCGCGGCTCTTGCTCGGGGTGAACGCCTTCGTTCTGCTCGTCCCGATCCTCGCCCTGGTCCTGCTCGGGATCTACGACACCCACCTCATCCGGGTCACCGAGCGCCGCTTGATCTCCGAGTCGGTGCTCGTCGGCGAGGTGTGGCGCGACCGCGTCCTCGAGGCCAGCGGTCGCAGCCCTCGTGACGCGGGGGACAGCCGCCCGCCGGGCGTCGGTGGGGCGCGATTCCACCCCGTCGAGCCCGCCCTCGTCGCGGCGGACCGGGTCCTGCCGCCCGAACCCGACATCGAACGCGTCGCGGCGACGACCGATGGCCCGGCCTGGCGCGCCGGTCGCGCGATAAAGCCGCTGCTGGACCGGGCGAAGCTCGTGAACCTCAGCGCCGTCCGAGTCACAGACGACCGGGGCTGCGTCGTGGCCAGCACCGGCAGTCAGCTCGGGCTGTGCCTCGGAGAGCTACCCGAGGTGAAGGCCGCTCTTGGCGGACGCTACGGCGCGGTGAAGCGCCAGCGATTCAGCGACGAGCCGGCCCCTCCGCTGGCCGGCATCTCACGCCGCGGGACCGTCCGCGTCTACTCCGCGATGCCGGTCTTCTCCGACGGCCGGGTCCTGGGCGTCGTGCGCGTCTCCCGCACCTCCGTCGATCCGGTGGAGGCGCTGTGGACCCATCGGAGCATCCTGCTCGCCGCCCTGCTCGCCTCGATCGTCTTGACCACCGCCGTGAGCTGGTTCTTCGCCCGCGCCATCATCCGCCCCGTGCGTGAGATCACCGCCACCGCCGAGGCCATCGCCCGCGGCGACGTGCGACCGCTCGAGCCCCCGGGGCGCGTGCCCGAGGAGGTCCACGCCCTGGGCGTCGCCCTCGACTCGATGACGCGCCAGATGCGCGAGCGCGCCGAGTACGTGCGCGAGTTCGCCGCCAACGTGAGCCACGAGCTCAAGACGCCGCTCACGGCCGTACGTGGCGCCGCGGAGCTGCTGCGCGAGAGCTGGGGCTCGATGGGCGACGCCCAGCGCCAGCGCTTCCTCGACAACATCGACGCCGACGCCACTCGGATGGAACGCCTCGTCACCCGCTTGCTGCACCTCGCCCGCATCGAGCACGCCGCCGCCACACCGCCGGAGTCCGCCCTCGAGCTCGAGCCCTTCTTCGGCCATCTGGCGGCCCGCTACGACGGGCGGGTCTTGCTGGAGGTCGCCGCCGACGCCCCCACCTCGCTACACATCGCGCCGGCGCACCTCGAGTCGGCGGTCGGCAACCTCCTCGACAACGCGGTGCGGCACGGCGGTGATGCCCCCGTCGAGCTGGGCATCGGCGGTCTCGATGGCCGCCTCCGGGTGGTGGTCCGCGACCATGGCGAGGGTGTCAGCGCTGGCAACCGAGACCGCGTCTTCGACCGCTTCTTCACCACCGATCGCGACGCTGGCGGCACCGGGCTCGGGCTGGCGATCGTGGCGGCGGTCGCCCGGGCCCGGGCTGGCGAGGTAGACTTCGACACTGGCCCCGACGGCACCCGGTTCACCCTCGTCCTCTGAAAGGTGACGGGGCGCGCGGGAAGAAGTACGACGTAGTTACGGATGGAGCCCTTCAAGAACCAGATCGGGCCGCAGCTCGTGACGCTGATCGCCGACGCGATCGCCGACCAGACGCAGGAGTTCCCGCGCAACGCCTTCGTGGCACACGCCTTGGCGGGTCTCGAAGAGATGGAGATGCGCGCCCGCGTCGAGCACCTCGCCGAGACCCTCGCGCGACATCTGCCCGACGACTTCGAGCGCTCCGTCGGCGTCCTCCTGGCGTCGCTGGGCGAGGCGTCCTCGACGGAGACCCCGACCACCGCCGCCGTCAACGACGTCCGCGGCTTCGCGATCTGGCCGATGACTCGTTACGTGAGCCTGCGCGGCCTGGAACACGTTGAGCTCGCCCTCGACGCGCTGGAGGAGATGACTCGGCGCTTCACCGCCGAGTTCGACATCCGCGAGTTCATCGAGGCGCGCTACGAGGAGACGATGGCGCGGCTCGCGATCTGGGTGGAGCACCCCGACGCCCACGTGCGCCGGCTGGTGTCCGAGGGGACGCGACCGCGCCTCCCGTGGGGTCGCCGGTTGAAGCGCTTTCAGGACGATCCCGCGCCGGCCCTGGCGCTGCTCGAGCGCCTCCGTGACGACGAGTCGCCCTATGTGAGGCGCTCGGTGGCCAACCACCTCAACGACATCTCCAAGGACCACCCCCAGATCGCCCTCGAGGTCGCCCGCGCCTGGCTCGTCGACGCGCCGGAGCCGCGGGCGCGGCTGGTCCGCCACGCCCTACGCTCGCTGGTGCGGGACGCTGATCCGGACGCCCTCGAGCTGCTGGGCTTCAACGGGAAGATCGATCTCGACGGCCTCTTCGTCGGCGACGCCTGCGCCCGCGGGGAGAAGCTCCCCCTCGCCTTTCGCATCTGGAACGCCGGGGAGGCGCCAGCGAAGGTCGTCGTCGACTACATGCTTCACCTCGTCAAGGCGAGCGGAGATCGCCGGCCGCGCGCCTTCCGGATCAGCTCACGGAAGCTCGCGCCCGGCGCCGTGGCGGCCTACGAGCGGACCCACGACTTCCGGTCGACCTCCGTCCGCCAGTACTACCCCGGCAGGCATCGCTTGGAGATCAGAGTCAACGGGCGCACCCTCGGCGGTGAGGAGTTCCATCTCAGGTGATCCGCGAGCGCCTACATCCCGCCGAGGGACCGCAGCGTCCGTAGGATCGCCCGTGGGTTGAGGACCTTCGAGTGCCCCGCCACGCGGGCGCGGGCGGCGATGCCCACCTCCACGATCGAGACCCCCGCCTCACGCAGGTTGTGGCGAAACGCGGTGCTGATCATCATCGAGTCGTCGCCCCGTGGCCCATGGCGCGTCCACATCTCGCGCTCGAAGAGGTAGTTGCCGCCGCTCTTGGCGACCTGCCCGGTGCGCAGCTTGATCATCGTGTTGAGCGACCTCGAGATGACGGTGCGGTACCAGGGATCGTCCCGCCGCGTGTAGACGGTGGTGAGCATCGGGGCCTCGTCGCGGCGCCGATACAGCTCGACCACGGTGTCGGGCCCGATCTGTCCGTCCGCCGGGACCCAGGTCACGAAGCGGCCACGCGCGGCGTCGAACCCCGTACGCAGCGCGCCGCCGATGCCTCGGTTCTCCTGCGTCAGCGGCCGGAAGACCGGGTCGCGCTCGGCCATCCGCCCCATGATCGCGAAGGTGTCGTCGCTGCTGCCGTCGTCGACCAGCACGACCTCGAAGTCGATGTTCGCGTCGCGCAGGGCCGCGCAGAGCTCGGCGGCCACCGGCTCCAGGCAATCGGATTCGTTGTAGGCGATCGTGACCACCGAGAGGTCCGGCGCGTCACTGACGGGGGGGCGCGGGCGCAACACGTAGAGGTCTTGCAGCACCGGGACCGGCGCCAGGAGTCGACGCCCCAAGGGGTGCCCGCGAAGCCGCCGCTCGAGGGCCTGGAGATCGGCGTCGTGCCGCGTCATCCAAGGCCCCACGGCGTTGAGCAGGCGCCCCCCAGCGCCGGACTCCGTCGCCTCCGCCGCGCCCTGCGTGGAGCCCAGAAACCAAGGGACGAGGTGGGCGCAGGTGGGCCGCTGATGTACCAACTCGAGGTGGCGTCCGAAGGCGTCGGCGTAGGCCTCCCGTGGCCGGAAACGCACCTCGTAGAGCAGCGCGTCCCCCTCGTAGCGCCGGTCGAAGCGCAGCTCACCGTCGGTGGTGACGGGCTCCTTGAGCACGACCCGACCCCCCGGCTCGACGAGTCGGGCGCAGTCGGCGGCGAAGCCCTCGAGCTCGCCGTCGTCGAGGTGCGCACCGACCCCGAAGGCGATGACCAGGTCGTAGCGGCCCTCCACCGGGGGGGCGGTGACGGAGCCGTGGACGAAGCGCACGTTGTCGACGCCCATCCGCGCCGCCGCGCGGCGCCCGCGCTCGAGCAGCCCCTCGCTGCTGTCGACCACGACGACCTCGGCCACCCGGGGCGCGAGGAACAAGGCGATGCGCCCCGCGCCGCCGCCCAGGTCGAGGACCCGCTGATCCCGCCGCAACTCGACGGCGCTGGCGAAGGCGGCCTTCTCGAGTTGGTCGCGCAGCCGCACCACCTCGGCTTGCTCGGTGACGGTGCCCAGGAGGGCGAGATCCTCGTCCCCCTTCGCGCTCGTGTCCCGATCCCACCAGTCCCCGGCGAGCCGGCCCTCGTCACGTTCGGTCCCCATCAGCGCGCGCTCGCCTCCAGCTCGTCGGCGAGGGCCGCCGCCGTGGCGATCGCGCCCGCGACCGTGTCGCCCCGCACGAGGCACCGCCCGAAGAGCGACCACTGATCCACCGATGGCGTCCGGCCCGCCGCCACGTCGAGCTTCAACCACTCTACGTCGTCGCGGGCCGACCAGCGCGCCGCGACCGCCGCATCCACGGCGCGAATCGGCCCCGCGTGGAGTAGCAGGCGCGAGGCGCAGGGCTGCGTACGACGCGGTCGAAGCGCGTCGCCGGGGTCGCGGCCGAGGGCCATCGAGACGGTCGCGCGGCTCAGATCCACGCCGAGCCCGCAGCGCGCGAGCTCGGTGATCGAGCTGCCACCCAGCCGCGGGTTGAGCTCGATGAGGACGATCTCGTCGTCGTCGCGTCGCAGATCGAAGTTGGCGGGGCCGTCGGTGAGGCCCACCGCTCTCGCGAAGTCGGCGGCCCCTTGGACGGCGGCTTCACGGACCGCGTCGGTGGCCCGGGAGGGGAGCGCGTGTCCGACGGGGGACACGAAGTCGGGTCGGTACTGGTCCTCGAGCACGAGCGCTCGGGTCACCTCGCCATCGACGAAGATCGCCTCGACGCCGATCGACTCTCCTCCGACGTGGGCTTGCAGCAGAACGCCGTCGCCCCCGCTGTCGTAGCGGCACGCGCGCTCGAAGGCCGCGGGCAGCCCCTCGATGGTGTCCACGATGGACACGCCGCGCCCGCCGGCGCTGGAGCGAGGCTTCACCACCAGCGGCACGCCGCCGACCTCGTCCACCCGCGCCTCCGCCTCCGCCGCCGAGTCGACCCGCAGCGTCTTGGGCATCGGCAGCCCCGCCGCGGCGACGGCGGCGTACGTCGCGAGCTTGTCCCGGCACCGCCGGGCGACCTCCGTCGAGAGTCCGCGCAGCCCCAGCGCGTCGACCACCGCGGAGACGCCGTAGACCGCGACGTCGGAGGCCGCCGTCACCACCGCGTCGACCCCTGCGTCGCGCGCCACTCGCACCACCGCCGGCAGGTCGAGCACGTCCACCGCCACCGGCTGGTCCGCCAGGGCCATCGCGACCGCGTCCGCGTCCCGGTCGACCACGACCGACTCGGCGCCGACGGCCCGGACGGCGTTGACGATGTCGATCTGGAAGGGGCCGCCGCCGACGACCAAGACGCGCGCGCTCGACATGCCCCGTCCGTACTTCCAAACGCGGGCGGGCGCAAGCCGTCTGCAAACGCGCCGGCATCCGTGCGTCAATAGGTCGTTGACCAGGAGGATAGTCATGGAGCTCAGCTTGATGTCGCGCAGCCAGCGCATGGTGAACCGCCACCGGACGGAGTGGATCGACCGGGGCGAGTACGTGGTGGTGCGCACGCCCACGAACCCCACCTTCTACGGGGGCCACGTCCTCATGCTGCCGGAGCCGCCCTCGGTGGCGGACCTGGAGCGGCTCGAAGGGGTCTTCGACGCGGAGCTCCCCGGCTCCCGCCGCAACTTCGACTGGCTCGGTGAGATGCCCGAGGAGGCGGCGGCCCTCGAGGCGCGCGGGTACGAGCTGTCGACCTGCGTCTGCCTCAGCTCTCGGGCGCCCCGACTCGATCTACCCATCGATCCCGATCTGCGCGTCGAGCGCGTCCGCTCGGATCCGCAATGGGAGGCGCTGTTGGGGCTCTGGCTGGAGGTGTTCTCGCAGCACGGGTTCTCGTACCTGGCCCGCCTCGGCGCGGACTTCCGAGAACGGAAAGGGCCGGGGGGCTGGTGGATCGCCCGGGCGGCGGACGGCCGGGTCATCGGCAGCCTCGGCCTCTACTTCGGCGAGGGGCTTGGGCGCTTCCAAAACGTCGACACGCACCCGCGCTATCGGCGGCTTGGCGTGTGTCGGACCTTGATGACGCGGGCGCTCCAGCACGCGGCGGAGCACCACCCCGACACCGAGATCGTCATCGCCGCGGAGGTCGACGACTTCCCGCGCAAGATCTACGAGTCCTTCGGCTTCACCCCGGTCCACTACCAGACCGACGCGATGGCGAAGCTCAACGCGTGAGGTGAAGCGCCTTCATGCGCAGCTTCAGCGCGTGGGTCGAGACTTCCAGCTTCCGGGCCGCGGGGGCGACGGCGCCCTCCGACTCGAGGGACGCCAGGATCTCGGCACCGGAGAGGTCCGATGCCTTGCGGATCCGCGATGACCGCTCGACGAGGGTGTAGAGCGTGGTCCGCGAGATCTCGAGGGCCTTCGCCGTGGGCGCGAGCCGCCACCCGTGGGCGCGCAGCGCCGAGACGAGCTCGTCTTCGCCGACGTCCGCTGGCTTGCGGTAGCTGCGGGTGGGCGTCGCCGGCTTCGGCGCCGGCGCCTGGGTCGTCGTGGCGCCGCTTCGAGGTGGCAGGAGATCCGCGATCTGGGCCTGCCAGGCCATCTCGTCGACGTCTCGGTTGGTGATCACGAGCTGCCTGGCGACGTTTCTGAGCTGGCGCACGTTGCCCGGCCAGTCGTAGTGGCACAGCGTCGTCACCAGGGCGGTGGGGATCCAGGGGCGTCGGGTGTCCGTCGTCGGCGCCCCCAGGCGATCGGCGCCGCCCATGCTGTCGAGGGCCTCGCGCACGAAGTGGAAAAAGAGGCGGCCGATGTCCTCCCGGCGACGTCTCAGCGGAGGGACCTGAATCTGGAAGCCCGCGAGGCGGTGCAGCAGCGGACCGCGGAAGTCGCCGCGCGCAGACGCCGCCTCGAGATCGGCGTCGGTGGCCGCGACGACGCGCACCGAGACGGTCTTCGTCCGGTCGGCCCCCACGCGCTGGATCTCGCCGCTCTCGAGGGCGCGCAACAGCAGCGCCTGTACGTCCACGGGGGTGTCGCCAATCTCGTCGAGGAAGAGCGTCCCGCCGTCGGCGCGCTCGAAGTAGCCTCGTCGGGCGCGGTCGGCTCCGCTGAAGGCCCCTCGCTCGTGACCGAAGAGCTCCGACGCCGCCAGGGTCGGGGGCACGGCGGCCATGTTCACCGCCTCGTAGGGGGCACAGCCGCGTTTGCTCGCCCGGTGCACGGCCCGGGCGACGAGCTCCTTGCCGACGCCGGACTCGCCGCGAACGAGCACGGGAATGGAGAGATCGGCGACCTGGAGCACCTGTCGGCGGACGGTCTCCATCGCGTCGCTGCGCCCGATGAGGCCGAGGGTGTCCGGGAGGGCCGTGCGCGCGCGCGGGACCGTGTGCACGAGCAGCGCAACGCGGTCGGCGATCTCGAGGACGACCCCGCGCTCCAACAGGCTCGCGTCGATTCGCTCGGCGCGGTCGAGGAGGCGACCGGCGGAGATGACCTCGATGCGTCCCTGCCCTGGATCGAGGCGGACGGCGCCGTCCTTCGTGACCGAGAGCAGCACCGGCTGGCGACTGATGGAGCGGTCATCGAGGCCACGGGCGGGGCCCCCCGTCGGGGGCTCGAAGAGTGGCGCGAGGCGGGACAGCTCCGTGCGGCCCACCCCCAGCCACGCGCACGCCCCCACCCGAGCGGGGTCGGGGTGCGCCAGGATGGTGAGCATCGGCCAGGAGCGCATCGTCGCCTCGTGGGCGCGACGCGGGACCTCGAGCGTGCTCATCAGCTCGTCGTGATCCGTCACGGCGGATCCATATCGCGGGTGTTTCGAGTCACTTAAGGCTGGCGGTTGGTGATCCACAGGCTGTTGCGGTTGTCGGCGTCGGGGATCACCCAGCCGACGACGGCGCGCTCGGGGAAACCCGCCACCACCGGCTGGCGCCCGCCGGGGACGAGGGGCTGGCGCGCCGCGAGAGGGATGCCCGAACGGTCGAACCAGCCGAGGGCGACGGTCGACAGAATTCGCCGGTCGACCCACACCACGGCGAAGGCGCCGTCGGTCCAGGCGAGCCGGGGCCGCGCGTCGTGGCCGTTGGGGACCGTCACCTCGACGGCTTCACCGAGGCGGTCGGTGAAGGTGGTGAAGATGATCTGCTGCGGGTTGCCTCTCTCGTAGACCAGGCCGAAGCTGTCGCCTTGGCCCCAGGCGATGTCGAGGTCGGTGCCCTGTGGGGTCAGGAACAGCGCCGAGGGCTCACCTCGAGCGCCGCCGACCGAGACCATGCGGGCGGCGCCATCGCCGGTGCGGATCGCCCATCGCAGGTTGTCCTCGGTCGCGGAGACCGCGAGGGCGTGGAGGCCGACGCCGCCGTAGACGCGGGTCTGGCCCGCGCCCCCGCCCCGCGCGTATTCGGCACATTGGAGGCCTTGCTGTCGGGCGTGGGCGTAGCAGATGTGCCATTGGCCGCCCGCGAAGGTGACGTCCGGCGCGACGGGCTCGACGCCCACCGCGGGGGAGAAGAGACCGCCCTGTTGTCGCAGATCTTCGTCGAGGAGGACGGCTTGGAGTCGCGGGCTGGCGCCGTTCTCCTCGATCCATGCGAGGAGGAATAGTCCGCCGCCCGCCGACGAGGCGATCACGGGGTGCGCCGGCATCCGCTCACGATCGATGTACACCGTGACCAACTCCCGGAGGTCGACATCTCGCCGTGTGACGCCGATGCGCCAGGCCGCGCCGCTCTCTTCGACCCACGCCAGGAGGACGTCCTCCCCGGTCCCGGTGATGGACGGTTGGGTGGCCACGAAGCCGTGCTCCGAGACGCGCACGGCGCCCTCGACGACGGGGTTCTCCGGGGGCGTCGGCGCGTCCTCGTCGACCAGCCCATCGCAGTCGTCGTCGACCCCGTTGAGGGCCTCGCTCGGGATGGGGAGCGCGGCGAGGTCCCGCAGCCCGGCGCTCGTGAGTTGGGGCCCGCCCCCGTCGCCTCCGTGCTCGATCTCGATGGAGAACGTCGCCTCGGCGGTGGGGGAGAGGACCACCACCCACTCCTCCATCGGGACGTAGGCGAGGCGTCGGTCGGCGGCCAGCGTCTCCGCCGTCAGATCCTCCTCGATGACCTGGCGCCACCGCACGGCGAGGGTGCGCGGCTCCAGCCGAACCAGCTCGACCCTTGGCCTGAGCGTCTCGACGCCGACGACGGCGACGACATCCCCGTCGGGCAGCGCCACGACGTCGCTGATCCGCCCTTCGAGGCCGTCTTCGAGGACGCTTCGGCACTCGGTGAAAAGCGGCGGTTCACTCAGCGTGACGGTCGCGAGTCGGTGGTCCGCCGCGACCACCAGCGAGGCGCCGTCGTGGGTGACGACCATCGGCCCCTCGTTCTCGACGCCCTGGCAGACCTCGGCGAGGCGGTTTCGACGCAGGACCGGGAACTCGTCGTACTCCCGGACCAGGCCGGGGCCTTCGCCGAGGAAGACCCGGTTGTCGTGGGTGACGGCGAGATGCTCCGTGTCGCTCCGCAGCGCGCCGTGCTGGTCGCCGGGGGTGTCTGGATCCTGGTCGACGACCGTGCCGGCCTCGAGGTCCACGATCGCTAACTGCGTCGCCCCCCCGCCGCCCCGCGCGAGCACCGCCGCGTGGCGACCGTCGAGGGTCAAGGCGACCTCCTGGGGTAGCCCGCCGACGCGGGCGTCGATCACCCGTCCGGCGACGAGATCTACCCGGGCCACGGCGTTGTGCGTGAGCACGATGGCGCGGGCCCCGGTGGGGTGCAGCGCCACGCGGTGGGCGCCCTCCAGGGGCACCACCCGTTCGACGACCTCGTCGAGATCGCGCCAAAGGCCGTGGAGGCCGTCTTCCCCCGCGGCCCAGACGGCGTCCCCGATCTCCCACTCGACGTCGTAGGGGCAGGACTCCGGCCGCCAGGGTCCCGGGGCCCTCGCGTCGGGGCCGAGGTCTGGGCTCTCGACGTCGACGGCGAGGTCCGCGCGAGCGTCGAGCCCCGCGTCTTCGGGTCGCCCCGCCTCAGAGAGGTCGGCGCCTTCGTCGAGGGGGGCACGATCGGGCGGCGGCCCGTCCGTCGGCGTGGCGCTCGCGTCCGGGGGCACCACGAACTCGCGATCGGGGACCTCGAGGCACCCGGCCACGAGCCAAGCGACCAGGCATGTTCCGTGGACCCCGCGCGGCATCCACACGGTGTACCACACCGAAGTTGGAGGTGCGTAACGGGGCACGCACCCGCGCAGTCCCCCACACGCCCGGGCGGTGCGGGGCGCGCTGCACCCTGCGCCGAGCGGCGGTTCTTCCTCGAACTGTCATGTGGCCTGGTTCTTGCTTCCGCCGCCGCCCTTCGACTCTTGGCTCCGGGGACAGGTCATGAAAGACACGATGAGCGCCGACCGTCACATCTGGCTCGAATCACCCGCCCACCTGGGTCGTGTTCGCCTCCTGGTGCCCGAGGACGAGGCGCCGGTGGTGCGCGACGCCTGCCGTGAGGCGGGCTCGATGGGCGAGCTGCTGACGCAACTCGAGGCGCGGGTCTCGCCGCCGACGCTGCGTGCGATCACGGAGCGCTTCGAGGGCGGCGTGGATCTGCGGGCTCCGCTCCCGGCGCTGGCGTCGATGGCGCGCCGTGGTGAGGCTCGGCTGCTGCTCACCTTCGCCGGCCAGGGCCAGAGCTACATGGACGATCTGGTCACGCTCTACGCCGAGGATCCAGACGCGCGGGACGTGATCTGCGCGTGCGCCGACGCCCTCGCCGACGAGCTGGCCCAGGGCGCCGCGCTCCACGGCCTGCACCCCTTTGGGATCGAGCTGAGGGCGTGGATCGCCGACCCCGCCAGCCGGCCCCCCGCGGAGCTCGCCGACGGGCTCGCGCACTCGCTGCCGCTGACCCTCGTCTGCCAGGCGGCGCGCCTCGCGACGCTGGCGCGCTATGGGCTCTCGCCGGAGGCCATCGGCGAGTGGTGCGTGGCGACGACCGGGCACTCCCAGGGTCTGCTCGCGGCGATGCTCGCCGCCGAGGCGTGCACCTCCGCCGAGCTGCCGGCCCGCGCGGCGGCCTACGCGCGCTACGGGCTGTGGGAGGGCATTCGGATGCAGGCCGCCTACGGCCACAGCGGTCGGGGCGCCACCCCGATGGTCGCCGTCACCGGGCTCACGCTCGAGGAGCTCGAGGCCGCCCTCGATCCCGGCGCCACGGTGGCGCTGATCAACGCGCCGCGGCGCTTCGTGCTCAGCGGGTCGACCGAGGCGCTGGAACGCACGACCCGCCGCCTCGAGCGGATCGCCGAGGCGGCCACGCAGGCTCACTCTGAGGGGCGACGGGAGATGCCGCGCACGCCGACGCTCGAGTGGCTGCCGATCAGTATTCCGGCGCACTCACCGGCCCTCGAAGATGCGGTGGAGCCGTTGCGCGCCGACGTCCGCCGGCTGGCGTTGGCCCCCGACGACTTCGCGGTGCCGGTGCTCGACAACGAGGACGGCAAGGTGTGGAGCGCCACCGACGACCTGCCGGCGAATCAGTGCGTCCGCCCCGTCGATTGGCCCGCTACCCTCGGCGCCGCGCGGCGCCTGGACGTCACCCACGTCATCGATCTCGGCCCGGGGGTCGGCGTGTCGGCCCTCAACGCGCTGTGCACGCGCGGCTTCGGCGTGGCGATCATCGCCGGCGCCACGCCCGCGGGGACCGAGACGCTTCGGAGCCTCGAGGCCGACGTCGTCGAGCCGCCCGCGCCGTGGTCGTCCTTCGCGCCGGTCGCGGTGCAGCAGGGAGGCGAGATCCGCCTCGAGAACGCCTTCACTCGCGCGACCGGTCGCGCGCCGATCCTGTTGCCCGGGATGACGCCGACGACGGTGGAGGCGCCGATCGTCGCCGCCGCCGCCAACGCGGGCTACGTCGCCGAGCTCGCGGGTGGTGGACAGACCAGCGAGGCCATCCTGCGCCAGCGCTGCGAGGAGCTGCGTGGGCAGCTCGAGCCCGGCGAAGGGTACGTCTTCAACACGCTCTACCTCGATCCCTATCTGTGGGGGCTCCACATCGGCCGCGAGGGTCTCGTCCAGCGGCTGCGCGCCGAAGGGCACCCCATCCTGGGCGTCACCGTGAGCGCCGGCATCCCCCCCCTCGAGGAGGCGGTCGCGCTGCTGCGCGAGTGGCGGGCGCTGGGGATGCACACCAACGCGATCAAGGTAGGCACCGACGAACAGATCCGAAGCGTCCTGGCCATCGCCTCGGCGGCGGATGACGGGCCGGTCTACATGCACGTCGAGGGGGGCCGCGCCGGCGGCCACCACAACTTCTCGAACCTCGATGAGTTGCTGTTGCGGTGGTACGCGCGCATCCGCCGTCAGCCCAACGTGGTGCTCTGCGTCGGCGGTGGGATCTCCACGCCCGAGCGCGCCGACGCGCTGTTGACCGGACGCTGGAGCCGGCCGCATGGCGTGGCGCCGATGCCGGTGGACGCGGTCTTCGTCGGGACGGCGGCGATGGCCGCCGCCGAGGCCTGCACCTCCGCCGTCGTGAAGTCGGCGCTGGTCCGCGCCCGCGGCGTGGACGCCCAGATCGCCCGTGGCGGGGAGGCGGGCGGCGTCCTGTCGACGCGGAGTGGGCTCGGGGCCGACATCTTCTATCTCGCGAACCGCGCCGGGCACACAGCCCAGCTCCTCGACACGCTCGCGGGAGACGCCGAGGCCGTCGCGGCGCGCAAGGGCGAGGTCGTCACCGCGTTGTCGCACACCGCCAAGCCCTACTTCGGCGACGTCGAGTCGATGACCTACGGGGGGCTCCTGGAGCGGCTCGTCGCGACGATGGCCCTCGGCCGCGATGGTGCCTACGAGGACGGAATCTGGCTGGACGTGACCCACCGGCGACGCTTCGGCGCCCTGCTGCGGCGGGCCCTGCGCCGTTGCGGCTACGCCCGGGCGTTGCCGGCGGATGAGACGCTGAATCAACGCGATGTGCTGGCCTCCATCGATTGTCCGGCCCTCGCCGACACGCCGGTCCTGCCGGAGGACGCGCGCTACTTCCTGGAGGTCTGCGGGTGGCCGGGCAAGCCGGTCCCCTTCGTGCCCGTGATCGACGCCAACGTGCACCGTTGGTACAGCAGCGACTCCCTCTGGCAGTCCCACGACGACCGCTTCGACGCCGAGGAAGTCCTGGTGCTGCCGGGCCCCGCCGTCGGTGGGATCGAGCGCGCCGATGAGCCGGTCGCGGAGCTGCTCGGACGCTTCTTGGAGCCGACGGTCGCTTCGGCGGAGAGGGTCGAGCGGCCGGCCCCCGACCTGCTCGAGGTCGCGCGCACGGCGGCGGGATGCCTGATCGCGGGCCGCGAGCGCCCGAACCCGCTGCCCGCGATGCTCGCCGGCGGCGCCGAGCTGCGCCTGCTCGGGGCGGATCGGGTGCGAATGACGGTGCAGCACGCGCTGCCCGAGGGGAGCTGCAAGCTCGCCGTGGACTTCGACGTGCGCCCGGGCCACAGCGTCCCGCTGCGGGCCGCGGGGGACCTGGCTTCGCGGTTGCGAGGGTTCTACCGGCGCGTGATGCCGGCGACCTACGAGCTCGACGCGGAGCGGCTGGGGACCTACCGCCGCACGACCTCCGACGATGGCCCCGAGACCCCGCTGCACCTGCTCTTCGCCGCCGCGATGCCCGCGATGATGCGGCCGATGCTCGCCGACGGCCTGGGCGGCGATCCCCTCTCGCTTCTGCACCACGGGGGGGAGATCGAGCGGATGAGCTCGCTGCGTCCGGCGCCCTTCACCGTGGAGGTGGACGCGCCGCTGGTAGAGGACACCCCCGGCGGGCGGCTCGTGGGCGTGGCCGCCCGGATCGTCCAGGACGACGCGCTCGTCGCGCGGCTGGTCCAGCGGTTCCTGATCCGCAGCACGGATCGCCCCTACGCCGGTGAGGTGGGCGCCGCACCGGAGTCGCTGATGCCCGGCTTCGTGGGCCTCGAGCGCCCCCGGCCCGTGGTGGACGCGACGCTGCGCGCGCCATTGGATCTGGTGCCCTTCGCGGCGGCCTCCGGCGACCTCAACCCGATCCATCGCGACCCGGCGCTCGCGGCCCTCGCGGGGCTCGAGGGCGGGCCGATCGTCCACGGTCAGTGGACCGCCGCGGCGACCTGCGCGCTGCTCTCGGAGCGTGGCCTCCGCGCCGCGTCGGTGCGCTTCCTCGCCCCCGTCACGCCCGGAGCAGAGCTGCGGGTGACGGCCCGCGCCGTGGGGCGCGCGCAGGGCGACGAGGTCATCGAGGCGGAGGTCCGCTGTGGGGAGACGGTGGTGCTCGCCCTCACCGCGCTCCGGCCGGCCGCGCCCACCGCGATCGTGTTCCCCGGGCAGGGGTGCCAGCGGCGCGGCATGGGAATGGACGCCTTCGATCGTTCCGAGGCCGCCCGCGAGGTCTGGAGGCGCGCCGATGGTCATACGCGGCGGACCTTCGGCTTCTCGCTCATCGAGGTGGTGCGCGAGAACCCGACGGAGCTCGATGTGGGCGGGGAGCTTCTGCGGCACCCGCAGGGCGTGCTCAACGTCACGCAGATCACCCAGGTGGCGTTGACCGTCCTCGCCGTCGCGGGGGTGGCGGAGCTCTCGGAGGCTGGCGCGATGCCGCCGGACGCGATGTTCTGCGGCCACTCCGTGGGTGAGTACTCGGCGCTGTCGGCGATGACCTTCGTGCTGCCCCTCGAGGCCCTCGTGGAGGTGGTCTATCAGCGCGGGCGCACGATGCAGCACTTCGTGCCGCGGGATGAGCACGGCCGCTCGCCCTACGGGATGGGCGTCATCCGACCCCACAAGGTGGGGATGGATGGCCTGCGGGCGACGACCCTCGTGGAGCTCGTGGCCCAACGGACGGGGAAGCCGCTCTACGTGGTCAACCACAACGTGCGCGACCGCCAGTACGCCGTCGCCGGTCACGTGGACGCCATCAGCGAGCTGAAGGCCGCGCTCCCCAACCCCGAGGCGTGGGTGGATCTGGCTGGAATCGACGTGCCGTTCCACTCGCCGTTGTTGTCCGACGGCGTGGCGGCGTTCCGCGAGGTCCTCGAGGGCTGCATCCCCCAGGACATCGACACCGAGGCCCTCGTTGGGCGCTACATCCCGAACCTGGTCGCGCGGCCCTTCGACACCGGGCCCGACTTCGTGGGCGCCGTGGTCGAGACGACGGGGACCGACGCGCTGGCGGGTGAGCCGAGCGGGCGGACGATCCTGATCGAGCTCCTCGCGTGGCAGTTCGCCTCGCCGGTCCAGTGGATCGACACCCAGGAGCTGCTCGGCCAGCGCGTCGAGCGGCTGGTCGAGGTGGGCCCCGGGGCGGCGCCGGTGCTGGTGAACATGATGCGCAGCTCCCTGCGCGGCGCCGACGCGGAGGTGGAGCTGCTCCACGCCGAGCGCGACCGCGACGCCGTGTTGGGTCTGGGGCCGGAGGTGGTCGAGATCGAGCCCGTGGTGGAGTTGGCGGCGGCGGTGGCGCCGGAGGCCCCGGTCGCCACGCCGGTCCAGGCGGCGCCGGTGGCGGCGGAGGACGTCCCCTACGGCGTGGCCGAGGCGCTGTCGGCGTTGCTCGCCCGCGCCTCGGGACGCGACGAGATCTCCCCCGCGGAGAGCCTCGACGACCTGCTCGGCGGCAACTCCGCCAAGCGCAACCAAGTGTTGCTCGACATCGGCAAGGAGTTTGGCGTCGGGCCGGTCGACGGCGCGCACACGATGCCGATCAACGAGCTGGCCGACACCCTCGACCGCGACGTCGGCCTCCGCTACCGACACCCGGGCCCGTACCTGCGAGCCGCCCAGGACGAGGCGTTGGCGCAGGCCGGCATGACGAGGAAGGCGGCGGAGACGCTGCTGTCGAATCGAGGGGTCCCCGCGGGCACCGCGGCGGGGCTGCTCACCCGGCTCGCGCTCGAGGGCGGCGAGCTGGAGGCGATGGCCCCCGCCCCGGTGGTGGCCCAGACCACCCAAGCGGTGGGCATGGTGGTCGATCCCGAGGCCGAGAAGGCGCGCTGGCGCCCGCTGGCCAAGGCCGCCCTGGAGGCGGCGGGCCTCGATCCCGCCCTCGTCGACCGCGCCGTCGCCGCCCCGTCGCCGGGCACCGCCGCCACCGGCACCGGCACCAATTGGTCTGATAAACAGACCACATTGTTTGATTATCAGACCAATTCTGGCGGCGAACGCCGGGGGGCCTTCGACGCCGGGAAGCACGTGGCCTTCACCGCCGCGGCGGTCTGGGCGCGGGCGGATCTGCTGTGGGCCTTCGGCGAGCACATGGCGGGGAGCCCGGTCTCGTTGAGCCGCGTCGCCGCCTGCCGGACGCCGCAGCTCGATGAGACGATCTCCTTCCTCGCGCAGCGGGCCCAGGACGCGGGGCGCGACGACGTCGCCGCCGCGCTGCGAGGGGTGCTCTCGCAGGAGGCGCCGAACCAGGCCTGGCTCGGGGAGACCGCCCTCGTCACCGGCGCCGGGCCCGGCTCCATCGCCGAGTCCGTCGTGGCTCGCCTGCTCGCCGGTGGCGCGCGTGTGGTGGTCACGACCTCGCGCCTCGGTCGGGCCCGCGTCGCCCGCTACAAGGCGCTGTACCGCGCGCACGCGACCCCCGGCGCCGAGCTGCACGTGGTGCCCTTCGACCAGGGCGACCGCGGGGACGTCGACGCCCTCGCCCACTGGGTCTACCGCTCCGCCTACGAGGTCCGCGGCCCCAAGCGCGTGCGCGTGAAGGGTCCCTGGGTGCCCACGCTCTGCTTCCCCTTCGGGGCGGCCCCTGCCGAGGGCGATCCCACGGACTTCGACGACGACCTGGCCCACACCCTGGTGGTGAACCTCGTCGGCGTCGAGCGGCTCGTCGGGGCGATGGCTCGCGAGGCCGCCGCCAACGCGGCGACGCCGGTCCACGTGGTGCTCCCGCTCAGCCCGAACCACGGTCAGATGGGCCGCGACGGGCTCTACGCCGAAGCCAAGGCCGGCCTGGAGGCGTTGCTCCTGCGTTGGCGCGCGGAATACGAGCACTGGGGTCGCCACACGACGCTGGTCGGCGCCCGCATCGGTTGGGTCCGCGGGACCGGCCTGATGGCCGCCCTCGACCGCGTCTACGCCCAGGTCGAAGAGGAGCTCGGCATCAAGACCTTCTCCAGCGACGAGATGGCGGCGCTGTTGCTCGAGTGGTGCGACGCCGAGCACCGCGAACGCGCGGGCACCGAGCCGCTCGTGGCGGACTTCACGGCTGGCTTCGGCACAGCGACCGGCCTGCGCGAGCTCATCGAGCGTGCGTTGCAGGCCGCGACGGCCGAGACGCCCGACGTCGGCGAGCGCCCCGAGCCTTTGCCCTACGCCGCCTTCGGCTTCCCTGAGCTGCCGGAGTCGCGGGGCTCGACGCCCATCGATCCCGCGCAGGCCGTCGCCGTCGTCGGCTTCGCCGAGGTCGGCCCCTTCGGCAACGAGCGCGTCCGCTGGTCGATGGAGCGCGACGGCGCGCTGTCGACCGAGGCCGCCTTGGAGCTCGCGTGGCTCTGCGGCTGCATCCGCTTCGAGGGCGCGAGCTGGGTCGACGCCGAGTCGGGGGAGGCCGTTGAGCCCGCCGACGTCTACGAGCGGTACCGCCTGGACGAGCGCGTGGGGGTCCGTGCCCTGGAGATCTTCGATCCCTCTCGGGTCTGTGTCCACACCGAGGTCATCCTCTCGGAGGACCTCGTCTTCACCGTCGGTGACGAGGCCAAGGCGCGCAGCTTCCTGGCCCTCGATCCAGAGCGCACGGAGGTCTTCCCCGACGGCGAGGGCGGCTTCCGCGTGGTGCGCCGCGCGGGCTCCAAGATCCGCGTCCCGCGGGTGATCGAGTTCGAGCGCAACATCGGCGGACAGCTCCCCACGGGCTGGGAACCGGCGCTCTTCGGCGTCGACGAGGTGCTCAGCGAGCAGGTCGATCCGACGGGCGTCTTCAACTTGCTGGCGACCGCCGAGGCCTTCCGCTCCGCGGGGCTCACGCCGGAGGAGCTCTGGAGCGAGGTCCATCCGGGGCGCATCGGCTGCACCCAGGGCAGCGGGATCGGCGGGATGCGAGCGCTCCAGCGCCTCTACATCGACCCCGTCCTCGATCGCCCACGGCAGTCGGACGTGGTGCAGGAGACGCTGATCAACGTAACCGCCGCCTGGCCCGCGATGTCCCTCTACGGGAGCTACGGGCCGATGATCCACCCCGTCGGCGCCTGCGCGAGCGCGGCGGTCTCGCTGGAGGCCGGGGCCGACCTGATCCGCGCCGGCAAGGCGGACTTCGTGGTCGCCGGCGCCTTCGACGACCTCGGGCGGGAGGGGGCGCGCGGCTTTGGCGACATGAACGCCACCATCGACGCGGCGACCATCGCCATGCGCGGCTTCGACGCCGATCAGGCGAGCCGGCCCTGCGACACCCGCCGCGGCGGCTTCGTCGAGTCCCAGGGCGGCGGCACGTTGCTCCTGTGCCGTGGCGACATCGCCCTCGAGATGGGCCTGCCGATCTACGGCCTCGTCGCCGGAGCGTGGTCCGCCGGGGACGGGCTACAGCGCTCGGTGCCCGCGCCGGGTCCGGGCCTCCTGCGCATCGGCGGCGGCGGTGTCGACTCGCCCCTGGCCCTCGCGCTGTCGGCGCTGGGGCTCTGCGCCGACGACATCGGCGTCGTCTCGATGCACGGGACCAGCACCGAGGCCAACGACCTCAACGAGACGCGGCTCCACGTCGATCTGGCCGCGGCGATCGGACGGACGCCCGGCAACCCGTTGCCGTTGATCGCGCAGAAGGCGCTGACGGGCCACTCCAAGGGCGGCGCCGCGGCGTGGCAGGCCGCGGGGCTCCTGCAAGCGATGAATGACGGCGTCGTGCCGCCGATGCGCAACCTCGACGACCCCGATCCGAAGCTGGCCGACCGTCCGCCGCTGGTCTTCCCCGACCGCGCCGTACGGGGCCCGCTGCGCGCCGGGCTGTTGACGAGCCTCGGCTTCGGGCACGTCGGCGCGGCGGTGCTCATGGCGCACCCCGACGTGCTGCTCGAGACCCTCGACGAGGAGACCGTGGGGGCCTACGCGTCCAAGCGCGCCGCGCGCGGGCACGCCCGCTTCCTCGACCAGCACGCGGTGCTCCTCGGCGATCGGCCGCTCTTCGAGATGCGGACGGAGAAGCCCTTCGACGACGCCACGGAGCGCGCGATGCTCCTCGATCCCGGGGCGCGTGTGCCGTGCTGATCGGCGTCGGCCTCGATCTGGCGGCTACCGCGTTTTGGCGCGACGCCCTCGAAGACCCCGCCACCGACGTGCTCGCGGGCACCTTCACGCCCGCGGAGTTGTCCTACGCGCGGTCCACGTCGGGGGAGGTCGCCGAGCACCTCGCCGCCCGCTTCGCCGCGAAGGAGGCCTTCGTCAAGGCGCTCGGGGCGAGCCACCGGCACCGGCGGCCGCGCGTGGCGCGCCTGGATCAGCGCGACATCGAGGTGCGCAACGACGAGTATGGGAGGCCCTATCTCGTCCTCAGCGGTGAGGCACAGGCCACAGCCGAGCAATTGGGGGTTCGCCACATTTGGTTGAGCCTGACCCACGAAGAATCGACCGCCGCCGCCGTGGTGGTCCTGGAGGGGTGATGCCGAGCCAGCGACTCGCACGAATTGGGATCGTGAACCGCGGCGAGGCAGCCGTGCGCTTCCTCTCCACCCTCGACGCGCTCCGCCGCGAGTCGGAGGACACCCCCGAGGCGGTCGCGCTCTACACCGACGGCGACGCCGACTCGCTGTACGTGCGCCTCTGCGACCACGCCGAGCGAATCGGCGAGGGGCGGGCCGCCTACCTCGACGCGCAGGTCGTCCTCACCGCGCTGCGGCGCGCCGGCTGCGACGCCGCGTGGCTCGGGTGGGGCTTCGCCTCCGAGGACGCCGAGTACAACGCGGTCTTGGAAGCGGGGGGGATCACGCTGCTCGCGCCGCGCCCCGAGACGATGGAGGCCCTCGGCGACAAGATCCGCGCCAAGCAGCTCGCCGAGCAGAGCGACGTCCCGGTCGCCCCCTGGGCGATCGTCGAGCCCGGCGGCATCGAGGACGCCGTGGTCGAGGCCGAGCGCATCGGCTACCCGCTGCTGCTCAAGGCCGCCGGCGGCGGGGGAGGGCGGGGGATCCGCCTGGTCAACGCCGCCGAGGAGCTCGAGGGCGCCTACGTCGCCGCCCGCGACGAGGCCGAGCGCTCGTTTCGGTCCCACGGGATCTTGATGGAGCGCTGCGTCTTGGGTGCGCGTCACGTCGAGGTTCAGGTCATCGGCGACGGGGAGGGCGGCGTCACTGTCCTCGGCGTACGCGACTGCTCGTTGCAGCGTCGCCGCCAGAAGGTGATCGAGGAGTGCCTCGCGCCGCACCTGCCCGCGGCCTCCGAGCAGCGCCTCGTGGAGGCGGCGCGGCGGCTGTGTACGTCGGTGCGCTACCGTTCGGCGGGGACCGTCGAGTTCCTCTACGACGCCGGCGCCGACGCCGCGTACTTCCTGGAGGTCAACACGCGCCTCCAGGTCGAGCACCCGGTGACGGAGGAGGTCTTCGGGCTCGATCTCGTCCGCGCCCAGATCGACATCGCCCGCGGCCGGCCGCTCCCGGCGGCACCGCCTCCGCGCGGCTGGGCACTCGAGGCGCGCGTGTGCGCGGAGGACGTCGCCAACGGCTTCGCCCCCGCCCCCGGCCGGCTGGTGCGTTTCCAACTCCCGGCGGGCCCCGGCGTCCGCGTCGACACGGGCTTCGACGAGGGTGACGACATCTCCCCCGAGTTCGATCCGCTGGTGGCGAAGGTCATCGCCTGGGGACCGAGCCGAGCCGCCGCCGTCGCCCGCCTGTCGCGCGCGTTGGAGAAGATGCGGGTGGTCGTCGAGGGTGGCACCACCAACCTCGCCTTTCTCCGGCGACTCCTTCAACGAGAAGACGTCCGCGAGGGTCGGGTCGACACGGGGCTCGTGGACCGCATCGTCCTCGGACCGCAGGCCGGGGAGGGCGTCGCCCTGCTCGCCGCCGCCGTCGATCGATTCCTCGCCGCGGGGGATGACGCCGGTGACGTAGACGGCGACCGCCACGTCGTGGACGTCGGCGAGCGTCTCGAGGTGTACCGCACGGGACCCGAGCTCTTCCGCGTCGTGGGCGCGGGTGGTGCGGTGGGCTTCCGCTACCGAACCGACGGCCCCTATCAGGTCTGGCTTCACTTGCACGGGCGCCGCCACCGCATCGAGCGGGCCCCCGCCGACAACAACTACGTCATCGACGGCGCGCCGCACCGCATCGCGAAGGACTCCGGTGGCTCCGTGACGGCGCCGTCTGCGGCGCTGGTCCTCGACATCACCGTCCGCGCCGGAGACGAGGTCGCCGCCGGGCAGCGGGTGGGCACCGTCGAGTCGATGAAGATGGAGGTCGCCGTCGTCGCCCCCGTCTCGGGCCGGGTCCGCGAGCTGCGGGTCGCGGCGGGCGCCCAGGTGCGCGCCGGCCAGGTGCTCCTCGTCGTCGAGGGCGACAGTGAGGGAGAGCGGGCGCCCCTCGACATTCCGTGGGCGGCCTTGGGACCCGATCCGTCAAACGCCGGGCATCGGCTCACCGCCGCGGTCATCGGCTGGGACATCGAGCCGAAGCAGTTCCAGATCGACGTGGAGCGCCTCTCGGCCCAGGGGAGCGTGGAGCTGCTCACCGCGTTCGCAGACGTGGCCGAGCTCTTCGAGCGGCGCCCGACGCGGCAGCCTGAGAACGGCGCCGCCGACGCGGTGACGGCGACGATCTCCTTCGAGACGCTGCGCCAGCGAGGGCCCGACGCGCTCCCCGTGAGCCGCCGCGAGGCGGTGGCGCGGGCGCTGGCACACCACGGCTTGGAGGAGCTGACGCCGTCGCCCGAGCTGGAGCAGTCGCTGCGGCGCCTGGAGCGGGCCGGCGTCCATCTGCCGCGCACGATGCGGGCGGCCCTCGCGGCGCTGCGCGCGCTGGAGACGGTCCCACCGGACCTTCTGGAGCGCCTCCGGCGCCTCGAGCCCGTCCGCTTCCGGGCGGTTCACGACGCCGTCGACCGGGCGGGCTACGAGCTACGGGAGACGGAGGCCGGGGACACCGAGGGCGGAGGTCTGCTCGCGCGGCTTCATGCGGCCCCGGCCATCGACTGGCAAGCGGTCTCGCGGCTGCCGACCTCGTATCTGCGGGTCCTGGCCCCCGCCGCGGCCGAGGGCGACGCCCTCGCGGGCCAGGCCGTGGCGCGGCTGCTCGCGGGGCGCGCTACCGAGACCTGCCAACCGGTCTGGCTCGGCAACCGAATGCTCTGGCAGGTCGGCCGGAGCGGGGACTCCGTCGTGGTAGCGACCTGCCGATCCGGCGAAGCGTCCGAGACCCTGGCCGCGTTGCGCGGCCTCGAGCCCGAGGGGCGCGTCGATCTCGTCGTCGCGGGGGCTGCCGACGTCGATGAGCTCGTCGCCGAGCTCCAGCTCCGACGCGCGCCGTGGTCCGAACTCTGCGTCGTCACCCTCGGGGACGAGGAGATCCACGTCCGCCGATTCCGGGCCAACGGCACTGAGCGCGAGCACCGTCGGGATGTGTTGCCGACGGTCGAGCGTCGCTTCGATTTCGACCGACTGCGCCACTTCCACGTGCGCCCCGTCGTCAGTGAGAGGGACGTCTTCGTCTTCCTGGCGACGGCGCGAAGGAACGCCGAAGATGTACGTCTGATGGCCTTCGCCGAGGTCCAGGATGTGTCACGGGCGGAGGGCAGCGACACTTTCCGCTTGCCGGGCCTCGAGCGCGTGCTGCGCCAGGCCATTCGGGCGCTTCAGGCGGCGCGACAGAGCGTCGACCCGCGTCGCCGACTGCACTGGAATCGGCTCACCATCAGGATCATCCCAGTCGTCCCCTACGCCTACTCCGAGGTCGAGGCCTACGCCCGGAAGCTCGCGCCGATGGCCGCCAGGCTAGGGATGGAGCGGGTGGTCGTGCGGCTCCAGCTCGCCGGCCCCGACGGACAGACCAGCGCGATGCAGGATCTCTCGATCGTCGACCACTCCGGCCACCGCACGGAGCTCCAGCTCAAGAAGTCCTCCCACAAGCCGCTGATGCCGCGGACCCGCTACGAGTCCAACGTCGCGGCGGCCCGGCGGCGCGGGCTGGTGCACCCCTACGAGCTCGTCAAGATGCTCGAGAGCGGGGACACCGTCGCCCCCGGTGAGTTCGAGGAGTACGACCTCGACGCCAAGGGTCGGTTGCGCAGCGTGCGTGGCCGCAGCCACGGCCTCAACCGCGCGGGGGTGGTCTTCGGGGTCATGCGGACCGTCCTCGCCGATCGCTCCGATGCGCTGTCCCGCGTGCTCGTCCTCTCCGACCCGACCCGAGACTTCGGCGCCCTCGCCGAGCCCGAGTGCGCGCGGATCATCGGCGCCTTCCAGCTCGCCGAGCGGATGGGCGTGCCCGTCGAGTGGGTCTCCGTCAGCTCGGGGGCACGCATCGACTGGGAGACGGGGACGGAGAACCTCGACTGGACCGCCCGTACGCTCAAGCAGATCATCGAGTTCACCCAGGCCGGCGGCGAGGTCAACCTCATCGTGCCCGGGGTCTGTGTCGGCGCCCAGTCCTACTGGAACGCAGAAGCGACCATGCTGATGCACACCCGAGGGTTGTTGATCATGACCGATCGGGGCACCATGGTGCTCACCGGGAAGCGGGCGCTGGACTTCTCGGGCTGCGTCTCCGCCGCCGACGAGCTCGAGCTCGGCGGATACACTTCCGTGATGGGCCCCAACGGCCAGGCGCAGGCCTACGCGCCGGACCTCGGCGCCGCCTACCAGCTCCTCTATCGCTACTACGGTCTGACCTACCAGTCGGGGGACGCCGCGCGCCCGCCCCGCGTGACGACCATCGATCCGCCGGACCGCGATGTCTGCGTCACGCCGTATCCCGAGGCGTTGGGCCATGGGTTCGCGACGGTCGGAGAGCTCTTCTCCAGGGCGCACAACCCCGACCGCAAGCGGCCCTTCGCGATTCGGCCGGTGATGTCCGCCGTCGCCGACGAAGACACCCAGCAGGTCGAGCGCTGGGCCGCGATGCACGGCGCCGAGAGCGCCGTGGTCTGGGAGACCCGAGTCGGCGGCCACGCCGTCACGCTCATCGGCATCGAGAATCGCCCCGTCGCCCGCCTCGGCAAGACCCGCGCCGACGGTCCGGAGCAGTTCGCCGGCGGGACGCTTTACCCCCAAGCCTCGCGCAAGGTCGCCCGCGCGCTCAACGCCGCCAGCGGCCGGCGCCCGGTCGTCGTCCTCGCCAACCTCAGCGGCTTCGACGGCTCCCCCGAGTCCCTGCGCCACTGGCAGCTCGAGTACGGCGCGGAGATCGGACGGTCCGTCGTCAACTTCGACGGCCCCATCGTCTTCGTCGTCGTGAGCCGCTACCACGGCGGCGCCTACGTGGTCTTCTCCAAGGCCCTCAACGACCAGCTCCGGGCGGTCGCTATCGAGGGCAGCTACGCCTCGGTCATCGGCGGCGCCCCCGCCGCCGCCGTCGTCTTCGCCCGAGATGTCTCCGCCCGCGCCGCCGAGCTCGGCGGAGAGGACGCCAAGGTCAAGGCCACCGCCGAGCTCGCCGCCCGCTTCGACGGCGTCCACACCGTAGAGCGCGCCCGCGACGTAGGCAGCATCGACGACATCATCCCCGCCGATCGCCTGCGCCCCTACATCGTAGAGGTCCTCGACGCCGACCGCGCCCGCCACTGCGGTGACCCCGGCACCACCGCCCACGCCCCGGCAGAGGCCCCCGCCGGCACCAGCGTCGAGCGCGTCTGACGATCGCGCGCTGGGCGGTTTGGGCTCCAATCTCTGCGTGGGCGGGGTAGGGTCGGCGCCATGAGCGACGCAAGCACTGGCATCTGGGTAGGGGACGAGCGGGGGCTCGCTGATCTCTGCGACAGACTCGAAGAGGGCGCCGAGATCGGCTTCGACACCGAGTTCCACGGGGAGCGAACCTACGTCCCGAAGCTGACGCTGGTCCAGGTGGCGCTGGGGGAATCGGTGTATCTCGTCGATCCCCTGGCGTTGGATCTCCGACCGCTCCTGGAGCGCCTCGCCGCGGCGCGGGTGGTCGTCGTGGGGCACGCCCTCGACAGCGATCTGCGGGCGCTGGTCCTGGCGGGGCTGCCGTTGCCCTCGGTGGTCTTCGATACTCAACTCGCGGCGGGGTTCTGTGGGCATGATCCGCAGATGGGCCTGGCGGCGTTGCTGCGCCATCGGCTGAGGGTCGAGCTCAACAAGGCCCAGCGGACGAGTGATTGGACGTGCCGGCCCCTGTCGTCGGCTCAGCGCCGGTACGCGGTGCAGGACGTGGCACATCTGGGCGCGCTGGCGGAGCTGTTTCGGACGGCGGCGCGGGGGTCGGGGCGCCTCGCTTGGGTGGCGGAGGAGAACGTCGGTCTGCTCACACCCTCGCGCTACGCGCCGCCGCCCGAGGACGCGTGGCGGCGGGTGAAGGGGAGCGGGAAGCTGGACGCGCGGGAGCGCGCCGTCGCGCGGGAGGTGGCGCGGCTGCGTCTGGACCTCGCGCGGCACAAAGACATGCCGCTGCGCCACGTCTTCGCCGACGACATCGTGCTGGCCCTGGCCCAACACCCACCGCGCCGCGTCGACGATCTGCGCTCCAATCGCCGCATCAAGCCGCACCTCATCAACCGGCACGGGGCCGCCCTCGTGGAGGCGGTCCAGGCGGGGCTGCGGGCTCCGCCGATCGAGGTGGATCGGGCGTCGACCCCGTCCCGCGAGGACACCGAGGTCGTCGCCCTGCTCGCCATCGTCCTGGGCCGGCTCGCGCGGGCCAACCAGGTCGCCTCGACGCACCTGCTGAACAAGGCCGGCCTCAACGCCGCGGTGCGGGCCCGCCCGGGGGACGTCGCCTCCTTCTGCGCGGCGGCGGGGCTCGACGGGTGGCGCGCCGAGCTGGCCGGTGGTGCGCTCTACGCGGTGTACTCCGGGCGCGTGGGCCTTGCGATCGAGCCGGGGCCGCAGCCGCGCCTCCGGGAGATCCCCGCATCGGCGCAACATCGCTCCTCGCCGCCCGTCCCCTGACCGTGGCTCGACCGACCACCGACTCCGCCGCCCCGCCAGCGCCCGTCAACACCGTCGTCGACGCGCTCCCGGCGCAGGAGACTCGCCCGGGGGCGTCAGATCTCGACCTCCCCGAACGCTACGAGGATCGAGGCCCCATCGCCGAGGGGGCGATGGGCGAGGTTCGGCGCGTCTACGACCACCACCTCGGGCGCGTGCTGGCCATCAAGGTGATGCACCACGGCTCCGTCGCGGCCTCGGAGGGCGCCCACCGCTTTCGCCGCGAGGCCCGGGTCGTCGCCCACCTGCAACACCCCGGCGTGGTCCCCATCCATGACCTCGGGACGCTCCCCGACGGGCGCCTCTGGTTCACGATGCGCGAGGTCCGCGGCCGCACGCTCCGGGCGATCGTCCGATCGGTCCACCTCGTCAGCGACCCGAGCGCCTGGGGGGAGACCGACGCCGGGTGGGGTCTGCGCCGCCTGCTCTCGGCCTTCGAGTCGATCTGCCAGACCGTCGCCTATGCCCACGGCTGTGGGGTCGTCCATCGGGATCTGAAGCCCGCCAACATCATGGTGGGCGCCTTCGGCGAGGTGCAGGTCATGGATTGGGGCGTCGCGCGCCTCTTGGTGGACAGCCTGTCGCCAGGGGACGCCGACCCCTTCGTTCTGGGACCCGGCACGCTGGACGGGGCCGTCGTCGGCACCCCCGCCTACATGGCCCCCGAGCAAGCTTCGGGCGAGATCGATCGCCACCTGCCGGCGACGGACGTCTACGCCCTCGGTGGCATCCTCTACGCCCTGCTCTCCGGCCAGGACCCGATGCGCTGCGGCGCGCTGGCGGCGGTGGTTCAGCTCTGCCTCGGGCGGGGGCCATCACCCCTGGCGGAGCTTCCGGGGCCGCCCCGCCCCGCCGAGCTGGAGGGCCTCTGCGATCGCGCGATGACCGCAGATCCCAGGGCGCGCCCCTCCGCCGCCGAGCTGGCGGCCGGGGTTCGCGATTGGCTGGACGGATCGCGGCGCCGCGCCCGCGCGATGGCCCGCGTCACGGAGGTGGTGCCGTTGCTCGCCGAGGCGCGGGACGCTCGGGCCCGGGCGGCGGCCCTGCGCGACCGCGCCGCCGAGCTGCTCTCCGGGCTCCGTCCCCATGATCCCGTGGAGCGCAAGAAGCCGGCCTGGGATCTGGAGCTCGAGGCGTCGTGGTCCGAGGCCGACGCGGATCTGCAAGAGACGACGTACGAGCAGGGCCTGCGCGCCGCCCTCAACATCGAGAGCGAGCTCCCCGAGGCCCATCGCCGCCTCGCTGACCACCATCGCGCCGAGCTGGAGCGCGCGGAGGCGGCCCGGGACGCCTCCGCCGCCGTCCGCGCCGAGGCCCTGCTCCGCACCCACGACCGGGGCCGCCACACCGCCTGGCTACAAGGTGATGGCGCCGTCACGCTGCTCACCGATCCGCCGGGCGCCTCGGTGCGGGCCGAGCGGCTCGAGCCGGTGGACCGCAGGCTCGCGGTCGTCGAGACGGTCGACCTGGGGATGACCCCCCTCCGAGAGAGGTCCCTGCCCCGGGGGAGCTGGCGGCTGCGCATCAAGCACCCGGCCCGCGCCGGTGTGCTCTATCCCGTGTGTGTCGGGCGGGCCGAGCACTGGACCGGCGTCCCCCCGGGGGAGACGGAGCCGCTGCCAGTCCACCTGCCGCGGCCGGAGACCCTCGCGCCCGATGACCGCTACGTCCCGGGCGGCTTCTTCACCAGCGGCGGCGATCCCCGCGCCCTCGATGGTCTGGGCGCCCGGCGCATCTGGATCGACCCCTTCGTCATCAAGCGGGACCCCGTGACCAACGCCGAGTATCTGGCCTTCGTGAACGACCTGGTCGCCGCCGGCCGTCTCGAGGACGCCGAGGCGCGGGTCCCGATCTACGCGGAGGAGAACCATCGCGCCTTCACGCGCGGAGCCGACGGTCGCTATGTGCTGGGCACAGCCTTCCAAGGCTTCCGTTGGGTTCCGGCGTGGCCGGTGGTCCTCGTGAGCTGGCACGACGCGGTCGCCTTCGCCCGGTGGCGGGGGGCGCGAGAGGGGCGACGCTGGCGGCTGCCCCATGACCAGGAGTGGGAGAAGGCGGCACGGGGGACCGATGGGCGCGCCTTCCCCTTCGGCGACTTCCTCGATCCGACCTGGGCCTGCATGGTGCAGAGCCACGCGGTGGCGCCCTGGTGGCGCGCCGTCGAGGCGGACCCGATCGATCTCAGCCCCTACGGCGTCCGCGGGATGGCGGGCAACGTGCGCGACTGGTGCTTCAACGGGTACGAGCGCCAGGGTCCCGAAGCGGGAGCTCGTGTCGTCGTGGAGGCGCCCGACGCGGGCGCGCCGTATCGCATGGTCCGCGGTGGGAGTTGGATTGGGCAGCCCGAGGCCTGTCGCGCGGCCACCCGACTCGCCTCACCCCCCGACACCCGCCTGACGCGGCGCGGTTTTCGGCTGGTCGCGCCCTACCACTTGCAGTGAGGCGCCGGCGCGTGGTCGAGCTTCACATGCAGGAGCTTCTTGCCCGCGGGGGGCGTCTGCGTCTCGAAGCGCAGCGAGGCGCCCGGGGTGCGGGGCAAGGTGTGGCGCGTGGGGTGCAAACTCGCCTCGTCGGCGTACCAGGATTGCCGGTATCCCTGGCTATCGAGGTCGAGGAGCAGCCACGCCGTGGTGGGAAGCGGCGTGCCCCCCTTCGAGATCTCGGTGATCGAGAAGGCGCGGTGTGTCTTCCGTGACTTGTTCAGGTTCGGCAGCGTCGCCTCCCCGAGGGGGTCGAAGGCTTGAAAGACATGCACATCCCACCCCGAGCTCATGCAGGTGCGCATGTCGTCGGTGGGCACCAGGTCGAAGGACGAGGGCCAGGGCGTCCCGGTAAAGGACCAGTATTCGTACCCCTTCACGAAGCCGTTGACGCTCCCCCTCGCGACGACGAACGCGCCCACCGTATCGCTCCCCACCCTGATGTCGTAGCCGCCGAGCTGGTGGGTGAGGCTGCCGGGGCCGATCCATCCGTCCCCGGGCCGATGGAACAGTGGCGTCGGGAGCGTGTCGACCCCGTCGATCTGGCAGGGGCTCGGTGGCCGGCACAGCACGATGTCGATGGGCTGGGGCGTCCCGAGACCGAGGGGCATTCGCGGTCGGATGTGACCGCCGAGCACCCCCGCGAGCCGCTCTCTGTCGAGGCTGATCTCGCGCATCCCCCCGTCGCCCACGTGGACCCGCGGCCCGTCCCAGCCCCACTCGCCGCCGAAGAAGAGCAGCGGCTGCCGCGCCTCGCTGGCGCCGTCAGCCAGCCACTCCAGGCCCCTCGACATCGCCGACTCATCCGCGCGCCCGATGCTGACCCCTGGCGGGATCCCCACCGCGGCCTCGGGGTTCGTGAGCAGCAGCTTGATGCTCGTCGGGGGCACCCCCTGCGCGCAGAGGTTGGCGATCTGCTCGCACGCCCACTCACCGCTCGACGTGTCGCGGTCCACGCCCTTCTTGCGCGGGGGGTCTGCCCCCACCACCAACGCGAAGTACTCCATCTGTGACCTCCTGTGTCGTGCGTGGGAGCCTGGACCCAATCACCCGACGACGCAACGGGGTTCTATTCGTCGGCGAAGAGCCTCGCCTGTACCGCCTGGGCGCGTACGACCTGTCGCAGGCGCGCGACCTCGCGGCGCCAGCGGTCGACGTCGGGGCCCTGGGGATCGCCGTCGACGAAGGGCAGGATGTCGGCTCGGTAGCGGTCGAGGCGGGCCATGATGACGGCCTCGGAGAGGGGGGCGCCGGGGGCCGTGAGGTCGCTGAGTCGCCGCCGGTAGGTCGCCCAGTTCGAGCGCATCAACCCCCGCAGGAGCAGGTCGCATTGGGGCGGCCTCGTGCGCCCGGGCGCCTCGCAGGCCCTCGCGTCGTCGTTCCACCACGAGCGCGCGAGGTCCGCGTTGGGGCTCCCGAAGGTGAAGTCCAGATCCCAGGGCAGCACCACGAATTGGTCCGTGCCGGGGTCGTCGTAGATGTAGAAGTTGTGGTTCCCGCAGCGGCCTCGGTGACAGTAGAACTTCCAGATGCCATCCCAGTTCTGGGTCACCTGGTCGACGACGAAGTAGCTGGCCATCACGTCTCGGTCGATCCACGGATCGATGCCCTCGTTGAAGGTCTCCGGGGTCAGCGTCGGGAGCAGGCGCGCGAGCTCGACCATGCGCGATACGTCGTGGCGCTCCTCGTTGGTGCGCAGCGCGTGGAGGTAGGGATCGGGCTGTGTGTGCTGCGGCCAGACCTGCTTGTAGAGGTTGCCCTCGTCGCGCTCGAAGCGGTCCTCGATCCACTCCTTGTCGATGTTCTCGACGAGCACGAAGAGGCTCGGCGGGGCGCCGTTGATGCTGACCCGCGCGTGGACGGCCCGGCTCGCGGTGATCCCGACGGAGCGGAACAGCGAGTAGGCGAGCCGCTCGCGCAGGTAGGACCGGTCGCGGACGGCGGAGTTGAACACCAGCTTGCGCACGCCCGCGAAGCGCCCGCCGTCGACGTACTCGTTGAAGCTGACCTTCAACGAGAGCTTGGGGCAGGTGCGGTTGCCGTCGTCGTCCACGCACGCGAAGAGCGATCCGTAGGCGCCCTTGTAGCGCAGCGCCGCTTCGGCGAATCGCTCGCCCTCCCACTCCACGGCGGCCGGGACCCACTCCTCGCGGCGCGGGTCCTCATCCAGAAACGCCAGGTCCGCCGGCGCCACCGTGATCCTGAAGAGCCGCGGCGGCGCCTCGTCGTCGAAGAGGCGCTCGGTCTTCGACGGCGTCGGGCCGGCGTCCGGTGCCTCGCAGAGCGCCGCGCTTCGCTGCTCGACGGGCGGCCCCTCACGGGCGTCGCACCCAACGACGAGGCAGGCCAGCCACATCCAGCGCATCACTCGAGGCACCCGTGGACCTGCGGGCAGCCCTCGGCGTCGAGCAGGCAAGGCGTCAACTCCCAGACGTCGTCGCGCACGCCGAGAGAGACCGCGCACAGCTCGACCGACGGCAGCCCCTCCCCGGCGGGGCAGGCCACGAGCGCCTCGCAGGCCGCGTGCAGATCCTCCGCCGGCGGGACCTCGCCGGCGCACATCGCCGCGAAGGGCGGCGCGGGGCCGGCCTCGCGCAACCAGGGGTGGTCGCAGCCCACCTCCTCGCTGAGGATCGCCTCGACCGTCAGCGAATCGGGGCAGTCCTCGTCGTTGTGACAGTAGCCGGCGAGGGCCTGGCGCAGCCCCTCGTCGAACGGGTCGAGGTGACCGTCGCAGTGCAGCAACATGCAGCGCGAGACCTTCTCCCCGTAGGCCTCGCAGACCCCCGCGGGGGGACACCCGGGCGCCTCCCCGCCACGGCACTCCCGGGCGAAGTCCGGATCGGAGTCGGCGATGGCGCCCACGATCTCGGCGCAGCTCTCTGCGTTCTCGATCCAGGCTGCGTCCTCGGGGTTGCAGCGGCTGGAGCAGTCGGCGGCGATCTGCTGGTCGATGGGCAGGTTGAACCCGGGGCACTCCTGCACGACGCAGCGACCGAGCCGCCGGCACGCGGGGAAGCAGGGGTTGGTGGCGCAGGCCCGGGGGAAGGCGGGCAGGCTGAAAGCGACGCGCTCCGAGACCTCCTCGCAGGTCTCCTTGCCCAGCACATCTTCCGCGAAGTCGCCTCGGCAGACGCCATGGCAGTCGCCGGCGAGCCGGCCCGAGTTGCTCCAGGCGTAGCCCTCGCAGCCGTCCGTCGCGCAGTCGACGACTCGGTCGCACGCCCGGTCGCAGGCGGGCAGGCTCGGGGCCGGGCGCGCGTCGGGGGCGTCGACGGGCGCGCAATCGGGCGGGGCCGCCACCGCGCCGTCGACGACGTCCGGGGCGGGGCGCGCCGCGTCAGCGATGGGCTCGGGGCGGGGCCCGTCGTCGCATCCGGCGAGGGCGAGGACTGCGAGGGCGGTGGGGGACCAGCGAGCCATCATCCAACGGTACCGTCTGCGCCCACCCGAGGGTATCTGCCCTTCAGCTCCCGGCGAGCTCGTCACCCATCGGGGCGAGGACGGGGGCCAGCCAGTCGGGGAAGACGCAGGCCTCGGGGTCGATCTCCGGCAGCTCACCGGCGCCGGCGTCCTGTCGCACGAAGGCGATGTGGCGCTGGGCCGCGCGGCGGTCCCAGCACTCCACGACGAGCACCTCCTCGTCGCCCAGATCGCCGTCGGCGGCCCGGATGTTCGCGACGCCCGCGCCGTTGGCCCGCCAGCGCACGGTCCCCTCGAGCGTCTCCCGCGCCGAGCCGTCCTCGTCGGTGTCGTGGGGGATCCGCAGCTCGAGCAGCCCCCCCGCGGCGGTGGCGCCCACGAAGTACCGCGCGTCGACGGGCTCCGGCTCTTCGGAGGTCTCGACGCCGTCGAGCCGCACCGCGAGTTGACCCTCGTCGTCCATTCGGGCGAACTCCGCGCGGAAGGACCCGCGCGTCTCCTCGTCGGGGTCGAGATCGGCGACCACGCCCAGGTCGTAGTCGAACCACCCCTGGCCGTTGTCGTCGCCGTCGGCGTCCACGAAGCCGCCCGCGATCGCGGTCCGCCACTCGTCGGCCGGCGCGCCGAAGCGCTTGCCCCGCAGCTCGAAGGCAAAGGCCCCCTCTTCCTCGCGGTGGACGGCCAGCAGGAACGTCGTGCCCTCCTCCCAGTTCGTGTACGGGCCCCAGGTGCAGGCGTCGGGCTCGCAGTCGCTGGGCGGGTGCCGTGTGATGTCGCGGACGAGGTCGATGACCCCGCCGACGTGGTGCGTGAGGCCGGCGACGGTGGTGCGCGCCACGACGAACCAGGTGGCGGGCTCGGCGGCGGGATCGTCCACGGCGGCGGGCTCGAGATCGAGATCGGCGGGCTGGGGGAGGGCCGCGACGAGGTCGTCGTCGGCGAAGGCGTCGGGATCGAGGGCCTCGAAGTCGGGCCGCTCGGCGTCGGCGTAGGGGCACGCCGCGGCGTCGCCCTCGGTGTGCTCGACGTCCCCGTAGGCGAGGGACATGTAGGTGCGTGAGAAGGCGTCGCTCCAGCACTCCGTGATCTCCGCCGCGGTGCCCACCGGGAGGTCTCCGTGGGTCGCGACCACGTCCGCCCGACCTTCACCGGCGGCGGTCCAGCGTGAGCGCACCTGGAGCAGCTCCCGCCGATCGAGGGCGGGGTCGTCATCCTCGTGGATGTCGAGGTTTGAGACGAAGTCGAGGGCCCCCGCGCGATCCGCGCCCTCGAAGTACCGGTAGAGCGTGGAGGTCGTCATCGGGTCGTGGCGCCCCTGGACCTCGTCGAAGTGAACCTCGAGCGTGCGCGTCTCGCCGAGCTCGTAGGCCACTTCGACCACGCCGATGGCGGGGTGGGCGATGGGCGCCAGGGCGTGGGCCGTCGTCATGTCGTAGGTCCAGGTCCCGGTCTCGCCGCCGTCGTGGCGCGCGTGGGCTCCGGTGAAGACGACGCGCGCGGCGTCGGGGCCCTCGGCCTTGGGCCAGCCCTCGATCACGTACTCGAAGCGGTCCTCGGCGACGACATCGACGCGGACCCGCCAGGTCGCCGGGGCGAGGGGCGCCGTGTACGGACCCCACACGGCGAAGGTCTCCCCGTCGGTCAGCGTCGGCGGCTGCTCGGTGATGTCCTCGATGACGTTGGAGATGTTTCGGACGAGGCCGTTGACGCCCACCGTCACGCCCCGCGTGAACTCGTAGAACGTCGCCTGGTCGGGGGCCAACGCCATGGCGCTCGGCATCCGCAGGTTCATCTCTTCGGCCAGGGGCAGCGCGCCGCGCATCGCCTGTACGGCTTCCGTGGTCTCGGCGTCATCGTTGGGCGCGCAGGCGCACAGCGCTACGGTGACGAGGAGTGGGATCCTGGTGGTCATTCTTCCTCCGGGTTCTGATTGTTCGTCTCGTCCCCACCGACACGCGACCCCGCGCGAAGTGGAAAAACTTTCTGCTACGATGCCTGCCGTTCGACTGGGGTCGGCTCTTGCAGAAGTGGTTCGTCGTCGCCGTGCTGTTCGCCGCCGTGGGCTGTGGGAGCGATCCCGAGGCGGCGGTCGACGCCGGGCGCTCGCTACCCGAGGGCTGGCGAACCACCCTCGAAGACGCCCCGCAAGGCTTGCTCTTGAGCGTCTGGGGCCGCGCCGCCGACGACGTCTACATCGCGGGGGGCCACGACGACCGGGCGGCGATCGCCCACTGGGACGGCGCCGCCCTCACGTGGCTGGACAACCCTGGCGCGCGCCGCGCGTGGTGGGTCTTCGGCTTCGACGATCCGCCCTCGACATACGTCGTCGGCGAGGACGGGATGGGGCTACGGCGCCAGGGAGACGGGCCCTGGATGGAGTGGCGAACGGGCGTCTCCGGCGCGACCCTCTTCGGTGTCTGGGGCACGTCGCCGGATGACCTCTGGGTGGTGGGGGGCGACGTGGTCGAAGGGCCGCCCGTGCTACGCCACTGGGACGGCGCCGCGTGGAACGACGCGGCGCTCCCCGACTTCGGCGACAAGGTCCCCAAGGCGTTGTTCAAGGTCTGGGGCACCGCGAGCGACCGGGTCTTCGCCGCCGGCGACCGGGGCGTGATGCTGCGCTACGACGGCGCGGGCTGGCAGCGCATGCCCGCCCCCGACGTGGACGCGGTGCTCACGGTGCACGGCGGTCCCGCGGGCGTCTGGGCGGTGGGCGGGCGCGCATCCGGCCGCGTCCTTCGCCTCGAGGGGGACGCCTGGATCGAGGAGGAGCCGCCCCCGCCGGTCCCCGGCTTGGCCGGGGTCTTCGCCGCGGGGGACGGCGCCGTGCTGGTCGCCGGCGCCTCGGGGCGCATCTTCGAGCGGGATCCCAGCGGCGCGTGGAGCGCGGCGCCGCCGCTGACGCGGGACATGCTCCACGGCGTGTGGGTGGCGCCGAACGGGGAGCGCTGGGCCGTCGGCGGGAACCTGTTGAGCCCGCGCGGGGACCACCACGGGGTGGTGCTGCGCGCCGGCGGTCGCCCCGTCGCGGGTCGCCCGCCCCTCGAGGGAGACGCCACCGTGCCCCCGCCGGACACGGGGGCGTCCCCGCCCGACGCCGCGGCCTCCTGCTTTCCGGGGGCGATCCGCGGCGCGGGGCCGCACCGGCTCTACCTCCAAGGCCGGCAGGGCGATCCCGATGGGCTGGGCCGCTACCCGCTGCTCGAAGACGAAGGCGAGATCGTCCACGGAGAGCACTACTTGCTGGGTGAAGGGGCCTTCGCCGAGTGGCGAGTCCCGGTCTGCGCCGACCTGGGCCCCGAGATCCGCTTCTACATTCCCAACAACGACGATCCCGGCAGCGAGGCGCGCCATCAGCTCTTCCGCGACCGTGGGGGCGTATCGACGCTCCTCGCCGAGACCATCGACACCCAGGCTGGGGACAGCGGCTACAACCCCTTCGACGTGACGGAGGCGCGCCGGGACGTGGAGCTCCGCGCCGGCGATGAGCTGCTGCTGCGGACCACCAACCTCAACGACGTCATGTACTCGGTGATGATCTTCCGGCCGCCCTCCGAGTACATGAGCTACCTCGACATCGAGCTGCTCGCGGACGGCCCGCCCGTCGCCGACGGCCCCGCCGAGACCGGCCCCGAGGTGCCGTGCACCCGCCCGCTCGAGATCGGGAGCGGCGAGGAGCGGTTCGAGCCGCTGGACGACGGGGGACCGGTCCCCCTGGTGGTCGGGCCCCAGGGCTCCTTCATGCTCTTCTTCGGCCTGCGCGCCGATGGCCTCGCCCCCGGCGACGCCGACGATCCGCTGGCGGCGGGCAACCCGCTGGTCCAGATGCGCGCCACCCTCGGAGGGCGCCTGGTTGGCCATCTCCAGCAGCGCGTGGGCCTCCGCGATGGGACCGCCGCGGGGCTCATCCTCACCGTCGATCCCGACATGCGCGCCGCGGATATGCTGGGGGTCGAGGTCGACATCGCCGCCCAGGTCACGGACCACGCCGGGGTGCGCGCCTGTGGCCAACGGGCGGTGACACCGGCCCGCCTGGAGCCCTGAGAATATAGCGGGCCGGTTAATCCTATCGGATTAGGTGGATTTAGCGGGGGGCGGTCCGCTACAAAGGGGGCGTTCGACCGCGAGGACCGGCCATGAACCAGATCGCCATCCGCCGAATCGACCCCCCCGCCGCCTGGGCGATGCTGCGCGCTGATCCCCGGGTGCTGCTGATCGACATCCGCTCCACCGCGGAGTTCACCTTCGTGGGTCACCCCCGCGACGGCGTCCACGTCCCGTGGGTGGACGAGCCCGACTGGGAGGAGAACCCGGACTTCGTGAAGGACGTGCGGATGCACGCCGCCGATGTCGTAGAGCCCCATGAGATCCTGACCGCGCCGATCCTGCTCATCTGTCGCAGCGGCAAGCGCTCGGTGGTGGCCGCCTGGCGTCTCGTGCAGCACGGGTTCCGCAACGTCTGGTCGGTGGACGAGGGTTTCGAGGGCGACCTCGACGACGACCAGCACCGTGGCACCTTCAACGGGTGGCGCCACCACGGCTTACCCTGGGCTCAATTCTGAGGCCCGCCGCGCCGTTTCGAGTGTGGAACGGACGCGGAGTCGGTGATGCAGCGGTGGATTGTGTGCGGGGCTTTGCTGGCCTGCTTCGGATGCGACAGCGCCGGGGATGAGGTCGACGCGGGCCGGGCGGATCCAGACGCGCTCATCGACGCAACGGCTCCCGATGTAGCGGCACCGGACGGGTCGACGCCGGACGGGGCGGCGCTGGACGGTGCGATGCCCGACGGTGCGATGCCCGACGGCGCGACGCCCGACGGGGCGCTCGATTCGGGGACCCCCGACGACGACGTCGAGCCGATCCCCCCGGACGCTTCGGTCCCGGACGCGGCGCCGCCACCGCCGCAGCGGCGCGTCTCGGCGGGGCCGTGTGTCGCGGTCACGACGGCGGCGGCGGAGGGGCGCGCGGGGCTCTGCGGCGCCTGCGCCGACCGTTTCGAGCGCACCGATCTCACGTCCGTGCCCGAGGGCTGGCGACGCGTCTTCGTCGAAGCCGAGGCCGAGCCGGGCGGCGACGGGTCGGAAGCGACGCCCTTCGCGACGCTGGCCGAGGCGCTTGCGCAAGCGGGGGCGGCGCCGACGGCGATCGTGCTCGCCCCGGGTCGCTACGCCGGTGGGGTTGACGCCGCGGGGCCGCTCGCCCTCGTCGGCGCGTGCCCCGACGACACCGTGATCGAAGCCCCGCCCGAGGGTCCGACGCTGACCGTCGAGGGGGTCGAGCGCTTCGTCGCGGCGCAGGTCACGATCGAGGGATCCGTCGCCGCGCGCGACGTACCGCTGCTGTTGATGCGCCACGCCCGCGTCCGTGGCGCGGAGGGGGTGGGGCTCTCCCTCGACGGCGTCGGCACCGCCGATCTCACGGCGGTGGTGATCGACGGCGCGAGTGAGCGGCACGTCCTGGCCCTCGACTCCGTGGTGTTGGTCCGGCACTCGGTCATCGGACCCGGCGCCGGCGATGGGATCGTCCTCGGGACGGCGGAGCCTGCGCGCGTGGGCTGTGAGGGGGCGCGCAGCCTGGTGTGCCCCTTCGCTGGCTTCGTGTTGCTCGACGCCAGCGTCGTCACGGGGGTGGGGGACCGGGGGGTCGACGCGCACCGCGGCTTGCTCCGCGTCCGCCGCTCCCGGGTAGAGGGCGTCGAAGACACGGAGGCCGCCGTCGACGCCTTCGGGGTCCTCGCGACCCAGAGCTTCGTCGTGGTCGACGACCTCGCCGTCGCCGAGGTGGCCGGCGTCGGCGTCGGACTGCGCAGCGCCCGCGGACAGGTCACGGGGGGCGTCGTCGTGGGGGCCGCCGGGGGCGGCGTGCACGTGTCCCGGCTGCCACCGGAGCAGGTCCAGGCCTTCGCCGAGGGGGGCGCGCGTCCGCGAGATGATTGGCGGCCGAGGGACGACTGGCGTCCGCGGGACGACTGGCGCCCCCGGGATGACTGGCTCCCGGTGGCCGACTGGATGCCCGGTGGCGAGTGGCGCCCGCGGGACGACTGGAGGCCGCGCGATGATTGGATGCCCGCCAGCCCCTTCGACGACGCGCTCCCGTACGCCCTCCGTGACGACACCGAGCCGGTCCATCAGGCCGCGGACCGGGATCTGCACCGTTGGGCGCGGGTTCAGATCAACTCCGTCTTGGCGCGGGGGAACCACGGCTTCGGCTTCCGGCTATCGGGGCACGCGACGCGGCTCCACGAGGTCGCCGTGGAGGGGACGTTGGGGGCCTCGTCGGCGGCGATTCGCGTCGAGCAGCGCAGCGATGTGCCGTTGCGCTTCGGCGGGAGCAGCACCGTCGCCCTCAGCGCGCTGTCGGAGGTCGAGGTCACCGACAACGAGGGTGAGGGCGTCCGCGCCGACGGCGTGATGCTGCTCTGCGATGGCGCGCGGGCCGCCGATCCCTTCGGGGACCCCTGTGGCGGGCCGGCGCCGCCAGACGCCGTGACGCATCCTTTCCCCGCCGCTCGGGTCGTGATCGATGGCGGTCGAATCGAGGGCAACGATGGGATCGGCGTCGTGCTCACGGACGCCGCCGTCGCGGTCCGCGGCGCGGTGATCGGCGACAACCTCGGCATCGGTCTGTGGTCGGCCGGTGCGGTGCTGCGCCTCGAGGCGAGCGCGGTTCGCGACACCCGCGCAGGGGCCGAGCAGGGCGGTCATAACGTGGTCGTCTCGGGCACGGCGCGCTGGCGCAAGTTGGCCGATCGGAGCTTGAGCTTCGTGGACAATGACATCACCGGGGCTGCTGGCCTCGGGTTGCTCATCTACGACGAGGAGCACCCCGTCGGCGGGAGCCTCGTGGTGGGGGAAGGGCTGATCGGGGGCAACGCCGTCGGCGACACGCTCCTCGTCGGCGACGGGGCTGACCTCGAGGGCGACGTGGAGTTGGAGTTGGAAGGGCGCCTCGAGGCGCCGCCGAGGCCCACCTGTGCGCCGGTGTGCAACGACTGCCCCGAAGGCTCGATGCACGTACCTCTCGAGGCTGGCGGGGGCTTCCGTTGTGTCGAGCCGTGGGTGTGTCGCGAGGGCTGGGTGCGCGACGAATCAACCCAGGGCTGCGTGCCGCCGCCCTTGCGCGATGACTGCGGCCCCGGTCGCTTCGCGATCCCCGGAGGGGACGGCTGCTCGCGCGCCTCGGCATGTACCGGGGGTTGGATGGCGATGCCGGAGAGCCCGGGCTGCGAGTCGCCGGCGTTGGCCCCGTGCGACCCGCCAGCGCGGTCGGTCCCCGGCCTCGGATGTGTCGACTTCGGGGGGCCCTGCGGGGGGGATTCGTGGCGCGAGCCACCGGAGCCCGGCGACTTCGTGGTCTACGTGGACATGAACGCACGTGAGGGAGGGCTCGGGGGGCGGCTCGACCCCTTGCGGACCGTGGCGGCTGCCGTGGATGCGCTGGAGCTCGCCAACGAGCACCGGATCGTGATGCTGGCCCCCGGGCAGTACACCTTGGGGGTCACGAATCTGCCGGAGGGGCCGCCCTTCACGCTCATCGGCCACTGTCCGGCGGACACGGAGCTCCAGGTGAGCGGGGTGTTCATTGGACCGCCCGGAGTGTTTCTGGAGGGCCTGACCGTGTCTGGGTTGAACAACGCGCCATTTGACGTGAGCGGTGGGTTCCCGATGGGCGGTGACAACCTGGTCGTCGTTGGCGGCGACACCGGCGCCGTTCAGCTCAACGGAGGGGCGATGCTGATCCTCACTCGGACCCGGATCGACGCCCCGGCAGACACAAACTCGGCCACCGTAGCGGTCCAGGACAGCTCCTTCGTGTGCTCCGGTGGGTGCCGGATCAGCGGAGGCGCAGGAGCTGGTGTCTTGGTCAATGGCTTCGTGGCCCCCGCCACCGCCAACCTCACCAACGCCGTGGTGCGCGACGTGCGCGACTACCCCGGAGGCGGGGGCGGGGTCGGCGTGAAGATCTTCGGTCAGACGGCGATCGCGCGGCTGACGGACGTGCGCGTCGTTGGGGCGACCGGGATCGGTGTGAGGGCCCAGATGGGCGGGGTGCTCGAGGCGACGCGGGTGGTGGTCGCGGACACTGGAGACGGCCTCGACGAGCCGGCGATTCTGCTCGAACAGGCGGGGGCGAGCGACCTGCAAGAGGTCGACATCGTGGCGCGGGGGCCCATCGGCTTGCGGGTGACAGCCACCGAGTTGACGAGCGAGGAGGTCCGCGTGCGGGGTGGAACGGTGAGCTTGGAGGGGGGGGCGTCGGTCTCGGCGGTGGGCTTGTCGGTCGCCAGCGACGAGGGTCCGTCGTTGCGGGTGGTGGACCGGGGCACGGAGCTGGTCGCGAACACCGTGATGATCCACGACGGCGGCCCCGCGGGGACGGCGGCGGTGGTGGTCGCGCGCGAGGCGGCGGTGGAGCTGGAGCGCGCCTCGCTGGTGAGCGATCTGGGAGACGCCCTCGAGGTGGGCGGCGGCTCAGCCATCCTCCGAAGCGCGGTGCTGGGCGGCGCCGAGGAGGTCGCCGAGCTGAACGAGGGTCTGCTCGACCTCTACGGAGCGCGGCTCGTCGGCGGCACGGCGGCGGGCGTGGAGGCGGACTCCGGGACGCTGCGGATGGAGCTCACGGAGGTCGTCGGCGCGCGCCCGGCCGTGACGGTCGGCCCGGGGGCCAACGCGACGCTGGACGACGTGGCCTTGCTCGAGAGCGAGGCCTTCGGGATGCAGACCTTCGGCGAGACGGCGCTGCGGGGCCTCCTCGTGCGGGACACCAGGCCGCTCCCGGGCGTGGCCGGTTGGGGGCTGTTGATCGGCGGTGGGGCGTCGGTGACTGGGAGTCGCCTCGCCCTCACGCGCAACGCCACGGTGGGGCTGCGGGTCGATGGCGGCGGCTCCGCCGAGCTGACCCGCGTCGAGGTCGTGGACAGCGTCCTCGGCGAGGGCCGGCGCGACGGCGTGGTGAACCGCGGGAGCCTCGCGCTCACCGAGTTCCTGGTCCGCGGTCATCGGGTGGGCGTGGCGGCGATCGAGGAGGTCTCGCTCGCCGAGGGCAGCCTCTTCGACGCGGTGGTGGGGATCCTCTACGGCGCGCCGCTTCCCCCCGACGCCGGCCCCGTCCACCGCCGGGGCAACGAGCGCGACGCGGCGCCCTGCGGGGACGCCGACTGCCTCGAGGTGGAGACGCCAGCGGCCCCCGCGAGCGAGTAGATCACGGGTTCGCGTGGCGGTCGGCGACGTAGGCCGCCGTGAGCTTCTCGAAGAGGCGGGTGACGTCGAGCTTCGGTCCGTCGAGCTCGCGGGCGTAGAGGTGTCCGCGCCGTACGTGGCGTCGAGCAGCTTCCCGCGGTCGAGCCAAGGGGGCGAACCCGCGTCGAAGACCCGGAATTCGATGGGGCAGGGGTCGCCGGCGTGGGCGGTGGCGGCGGGGCTGGCGAGGATGAAGAACGTGCGCATGTGCCGACTCTCGCAGGAAGCGCCGACGGACGAAACCGGCGAGACATCCCACCGTCCGCTGGCCAGGTTCCGGCCAACCGTGCGATCATTCCTGGGCCGCGGCGGCTTCGTCGAGAGGAGGAGGTTCGAGGTGTCCGAACCAGAGCGACTGGACGAGTTTGGCTGCCCCGAATGGGTTGGACCATTGCCGAGCAGCGACGAGCTGACGCACAGCGATGGAGAGCCCTTGGAGACCGATCGTCATGTCGAGGCCATGCATCTCTTGATCCGGAGCCTCAAGACTCATTGGGCGGACCGCGACGACTTCTTCGTCGGCGGCGACATGTTCTTCTACTACAGCGCCATGCAGTCGAAGCGGATCGAGTTCCGTGGGCCCGACGTCTTCGTCGTGCTCGATGTGGACCGGCACACGGGGCGAAAGTCCTGGGTCCTGTGGGAGGAGGATGGAAAGGTCCCCGCCGTGATCATCGAGCTGATGTCGAAGACGACGGAGCATGTGGACCGCGGGCGGAAGAAGGACGTCTACTCCATCGTGGGCGTGCCGACCTACGTCCTCTACGACCCCTACAGCGCCGACCTCGAGGTGAGCTACCTCGATGATGAGACGGGGCGGTATCGGGCCGCCGAGCAGAAGGGGAGCGGCCGGTACGAGGTGCCGGGGCTCGGGTTGGAGCTGGGCGTGTGGGAGGGGAAGATCCACGGCACGGAGGCCCCCTGGCTGCGCTGGTTCGAGCCTGACGGTGGGGTGGTCATGACCGGAGACGAGCGGGCAAGGGAAGCTCGGACCCAGGCGGCCGAGGCCGAGGCATTGCTCGCCAAGTACCGCGAGCGATTTGGGGAACTCTAGCTGAGCCCAGTGATGTTGCCGTCGTCGTCGACGTCGATGTCGAAGGCGGCGGGCCGCTTCGCGAGCCCTGGCATCCGCAGGATGTTGCCGGTGATGGGCACCAGGAAGCCGGCGCCCGCGGCGATGACGACCTCGCGCACCGTGACCAGAAAGTCCTTGGGTCGTCCGAGCAGCTTGGGGTTGTCACTCAGGGACTTCTGGGTCTTGGCGATGCAGACGGGCAGCTTCTCGAAGCCGAGGCGTCGCACCTGTCGCAGATTCCGCCGGGCCTGCGGGGTGTAGTCGACGTGGCGCGCGCCGTAGACGTTGCGCGCGACGGCGGCGATCTTGTCCTCCACCGAGTCCTCGAGCTCGTAGAGCAGCTTGCAGTGTCCATCAAAGCCGCGGGCGAGCCGCGCGACCTCCTTCGCGGCGTCGGTGGCGCCGATCCCCCCGCGCGTCCAGGAGTCCATCACGCTGACCGAGTGGCCGAGGGCCTCGACCCGATCGGTGATCGCGCTGACCTCCGCGTCGGTGTCCGCCGTGAATCGGTTCACGACGACGAGCGCCGGGACGCCGAAGTGGGCGAGGGTCTCGAGGTGCTTCTCGAGGTTCGGCAGCCCTTCGCGGACGGCGTCGGCGTCGGGCGTCTCCAAATCCGTCAGGGCCACGCCGCCGTGCATCTTCAGCGCCCGCACCGTGGCCACCAGCACCACGCAGGAGGGCGAGAGCCCCGATGACCGGCACATGATGTCGAAGAACTTCTCGGCCCCGAGGTCGCAGCCGAAGCCGGCCTCCGTGACAACGAAGTCCGCCAGTCGCAGCGCGAGCTTGTCGGCGATGACGCTGCTGGTGCCGTGGGCGATGTTCGCGAAGGGGCCGCCGTGGACCAGGACCGGCGTCCCCTCCAGCGTCTGGACGAGGTTGGGCAGCACGGCGTCCTTGAGCAGCGCCGCCATAGCCCCCGTCGCGTTGAGCGCCGCGGCCGTGACCGGCGTCCCGTCAAAGTCGTAGCCGACGATGATCCGCCCCATCCGCGCCTCGAGGTCCTGCAGATCCTCGGCGAGGCAGAGGGCGGCCATCACCTCGGAGGCGGCCGTGATGTCGAAGCCGGTCTCCCGCGGCACGCCGTTGGGACGCCCGCCGAGCCCCACCACGATGTCGCGCAGCGCCCGGTCGTTCATGTCAAGGACTCGCCGCCAGACCGTCCGCCGGGGATCGAGCCGCGGCCCCGTCCCGTGGTGGATCGCGTTGTCGAGGAGCGCCGAGAGCAGGTTGTGGGCGGAGGTCACGGCGTGCAGGTCACCGGTGAAGTGGAGGTTGATGTCCTCCATCGGCACCACCTGCGCGTGTCCCCCGCCCGTCGCGCCACCCTTCATCCCCAGACAGGGCCCCAACGATGGCTCACGAATGGCGGCGACGGCCGACTCTCCGATTCGCCGCAGCCCGTCCGTCAGCCCGATGGTGGTGGTCGTCTTGCCCTCCCCCGCGGGGGTCGGCGTGATGGCGGTGACCAGGACCAGCTTGCCGTCCATCGGACGGCCGTCCCCCGCGGATGCCCGCAGCTTGGCCTTGTACGACCCGTAGAGCTCGAGGTGCTCTGCACCGACGCCGATGCGGGCCGCCACTTCACCAATGGGCTCATACGTGTGGGCCCGTGCGATCTCGATGTCCGACGCCATTTCTGCTCCCCCCGAGGAAGAATGTCGCGACAGGCTATATCGGAACGGCGCGAGAGCCTCAAAGAAGAGCGCGCCTCATCCGCTCCACCGGTAAGAGGCCCGCCCGCGCCAGGGCCGCCGCATCTCCGTGGATTGGGGGGCGTCGACAGCCCAGTTGCCGCGGGCTCTCGAGGGCGCATATACCTCTGCGCCATGAGGATCTCTCTCGCAGCCCTTCTACTGACCGCCTGCGGTGGGACGCGGATCCACGTCGAGCGCCCCGCCGACGAGGTGCGGCTCCCCCAGACGGAAGCCTGGCTCGCCGACATCGAACGTGAAGGGCGGTCCGGGGATTGGCTCGTGATTCGAGGCTACAAGGCCGCCGACGACCTCATCGTCGCCGCCACGAACACCCCGCTCAGCCACGCGGCGATGCTGGATCTGGAGCGACGTGAGGTCATTGAGTCCGTGGCCGCGGGGGTGATCGTCACGCCCCTGCACGAGTTCGTCGACCACGCCCACCGGGTCCTGCTGATCCGCCCGCGCTGGGCCGAGACGGAGGGCGCTGGCGCCGAGGCGATCGGGCGCGCGCGAGCCGCGGTGGGCAAGGGCTACGATTTCACGGGCCTCGTCGGGCTCTCGACAGACGAGCGGTTCTATTGCAGCGAGCTCTGCCTCTTCGCCTGGCAGCCCTTCCAGGTCGAGGGCGATCACGTGCCGCGGATCATCGAGCCAGGCAAGATGTATCTGTGGGGCCGTGTGTTGTTCGACTCGCGCCCGCGCGACTGAGCTCCGCGTAGGTGTAGTGCCGTGTGGGGTGGTGTAGCGTTCCGCTCAGCCTGGATCTCGTGGCGCGCGTGAGCTATGTTCTACAGTGGCTTATGCTGCGAACCTCTGCACCGGGAGTCCGCCAATGAGACGCGTGTGCCGCGCGCTCTTGACGTGGACGGCGCTGCTCTTCCTCTGGCCCGGCTCCGCCGGCGCCGTCGAGGAGGTGCTCGTCGTTCCCATGTCGCCGAAGAACGTCCGCATCCCGCACTTTGCCCACGAGGGGGCGCCGATCACCCTCAAGGCGGTGCTCAAGAACGCCGAGTGCGGCTCGGGCTATCGCGCCCGGTGGGACGTCAACCTGGACGGAAACTACGACAACGACGCATACCGAGACCTGGGGCGCAACGGCACGACGCACTCGGTCTGGGACTTGGGGCGCACCTTCGTTGTGCCGTCGGTGCCGCGCGACCAGCAGATGAACATCTCGGTCCGCGTCCGCAACAAGTGCAACAACCAGTTCTTCTACGGCACCTTCCGGCTCTTCGTCTTCAACTGGGCCCCGAGCAGCGATCCGCGCAACTGGAGCCTGGAGCAGATCGGGATCATGGCCGCCATGGCCGTCCAGGAAGCGCTTTGGCGCTTCCACCGCAAGATCACCGGCTTCACCAACTACAACAACTCGCAGATCGGCGGGCAGCAGCCGTATCGAGACGCGGCGACCCTCGCGACCTGGCTGATGACCATCAACGGCCACCTCCCCTCCTATCCGCCGGGGACGCTGGAGCCGCTGGGGCTCAACCCCCCGGACGGCTGGGCGACCCGGAACGACACCCGTTGGGCCCGCGACCCCTACGCCGAGACGGTCATGCGCATGACCAACGACTTCCTCCAGTATGGCTCCGGGACGGGGCACCTGCACGGGGGCGGGGCCGAAGAGGACAACACCTGCGGACACAACGCCGACCGCAGCGTCCGCCGCTGCAATCGAATCGCTGGCACCACCGACTCCCACGGCGCCTATCTGGGCAACGCGCTGCCCCGCGGCGGACACAAGGTCAACTACGTGATGGGTCTGTACACCGGCGCCGCCGCCACCACCCTGCCGGCGCTGGCCGGCACGCGGGCCCAGACCGGCGGCCTCCGGGGTCAGGACTGGAACTGGATCATCCAGCAGGCCGTCGACATCATCGGCGACAACCAGATCGACGGCGGTTGTAGCCGCGGCGGCTGGCTCTACCACCACTTCAATGGTGACGGCGGGTGCTCGGCGGGGGACGCCTCCACCTCTCAGTGGATGTACATCGGTCTGGAGTCGGCGGAGGTGGCCGGCGGCCCCTACGGTGTCTTCGTCAACAACCGGCACAAGTATCGCGTCGCCGATTTCATGATCTCGAACATGCGCGGGGACGGCGGCTCCGCCTACCGGAGCAGCCAGGGGCGATCAAACCTCCAGCTCACGGGGGGCGCGATCGTGACCCACCGGTGGATGGAGACACACCACATGAACCGCGGGGACGGCACCGTGCCCTTCCCCGACCAGAGCGGCTACAACCGCGACCAACTCCGAGCCAACTACGACCGATACATCTCCTACATCGCCAACGAGTGGAACTCCGACAACCGCTACGGCTCGATCTCCTGGCTCGACGGCCTGTGGCACCACGGCGACTACCTCTGCGGCGACACGAGCGGCGTCTACAACCAGGGCCGCTGCGGCAACACCTACGGGCTCTACTCCACGGCCAAGGGGCTGCGCACCGGGCTGCCGACGCCCGATCGGGTCGGCAACAAGGACTGGTATCGCGAGTTCAACACCTACTACATCCGCGCCCAGGACCGCTCCGCCGATCCCAACAACCCGTGGTCCGGCTACGACGAGTTCGGGCGCATCTACGACACCTACTGCACCCGCTGGTCGGTGTCCTGCGGTTACGGATCCGGCTACATGAGCGCGGCGATGGGGGCGTTGGTGATGACGCCCACCATCTTCAACCCACGCCCCGTCGCCTCCGGCTTCGCCCTGCCCGAGGAGGCCACGGCCGGCTGCGCGGGCGGCAACGCGGGTCGTGTCACCTATGACTACAGCGCGTCCTTCCACCCCAACAGCGACTCCAGCATCGTCGTCTACCAGCTCGACCTCGACACCCGCGACGGCCTCTGGTGGGTGACCGGGGCCGACCCGGACTTTGAGATCGACGGTGAGCAGGGCCTCGTCGAGAACGCCTACCAGTTCACCTGGATCAACCCCGGCACCTACCCCTGGATGCTGCGTGTCGTCGACAACCTCGGCCTCGACGACACCGCCGAGGGCGCCGTGCTCGTGAAGCCCGCGGCCAACGTAGGCCCCGCCGCCCACGCCGGGGGCCCCTACCGCACGGAGGTGGGCACCGGCGTGACCCTCCAGGGTAGCGCCACCGACCAGAACACCGGCTGTGGCGACACGGTCTCGCTGGCCTGGGATCTCGACAACGACGGGAGCTTCGACGACGCCCAGGGCCTCGAGGTCGACCTCCCCTGGAACGAGCTCATCGGCGCCCAGGTCGGCGAGCCGATCCCCATCCGCGCCCAGGCGCGGGACGCCGCGGGTCTGACGGCCGTCCACGAGACCACGCTGACGATCTACCCGCGCGAGCCCATCGCCGACGGCCGCGCGACGCCCAACCCCGCGGAGTGCCGACGGCCCATCAGCTTTGACGGCAGCGCCTCGACTCACCCCAGCCCGCAGCGCGCGATCGCCGCCTATGGTTGGGACGCCGATGGCGACGGCGCCAACGATGGGGCCGGCGCCGTCTTCCAGTACGCCTACACCGAGTTCGGGAGCTACGACGTCACCCTCACCGTCACCGACGACCGTGGGCGGACCGACACCGACAGCTTCGAGGTCGTGGTCGACCAGGGCAACGTGGCGCCGACCGTCCGCGCCTCCGAGGCGGAGTACGTGATGCTCACGGGGGCCTCGCTGGTCCTCGACGCCCGCGACTCCTTCGATCCCAACGCCGACTGCGGCGACGAGATCGCCGCCTTCGAGTGGGACATCAACAACAACGGCCGCTTCGACGACGCGACGGACCGCGCGGGCGCGAACCCCACCGTCCCCTGGAACGTCATCGCGGCGAACCTGCAGCTCGCGGACCTCGCCACCGGGGAGCCCAAGAACACCATCCGCCTGCGCGTGACCGATGGGTTCGGCGCCGCGACCGTCGTCCAGCTTCTGGTCACGGTCTTCGACGCGACGCCGACGGCGCGGATCGTCCAGTCGCCTACGCCGACCCCCATCCAGCTCGGCAACCGTCGCGCCGACGCGACCTTCGACGGGCGCGAGAGCACGTCCCCCGTCGATGGCGTCGAGATCGTGCGCTTCGACTGGGATCTGGACGACGACGGGACCTTCGAGGTCGAGAACACCCCCACCGTCGATTGGTTCGAGGTCTTCGGCGCGCTGCCGGCGGAGGACGACCTCCCGGAGCGCTTCGTGCGGGTCCGCGCCGTCGATGAGGACGGACGCACGGCCACGGCGCGCCACCAGATCGTGTTCGACGTCCCGCCGACGCCGCCCAACCCCGACGCCGATCCCAGCGACCCGCCCGAGCGCGGCTACCACATCCTCCTGGGAGAGGGCGTGACGCTCAACGGCTCCCAGTCCTCCGATCCCGACTTCAACGAGTTCGGTGACTTCATCACCTTCTACCGCTGGGACCTGACGTACGACGCCGCCGACGGCTTCCAGGCGGACTTCGAGTTCCAGGACGTCAACGGTGACGCCCGCGAGTCCCGCGTCGAGTTGAGCGCCCAGCAGCTCGGCAACCGCGGCGTCGACGGCGCCGGGACCTACCCCATCCGACTCCAGGTCGAGGACCTGACGGGGCTGACCAACGAGGACGCCTCGAGCATCACCGTCCACCCCCTCGAACCCACGGCCCACCTGACCGCCGCGCCGCTGAACGTGGCGTGCAACGAACGCGTCACCTTCGACGCGAGCGGCTCCCTGCACCCGCACCCCGAGGTCGACGTGATCCGCTACGAGTGGGACCTCGACGCGGACGGGGGCTTCGACGACGCCTTCGGGCCGATCATCCAGCACCGCTTCGGTGAGTTTGGTGGGACCAACGAGGTCGAGGTGCGGGTGACCACCACCAGTGGCGCGACGGCGACCGCATCGGTGGAGGTGACGATCGATCAGGGCAACAGCCCGCCGCTGCCGGTGGCGGGTGGCTATCGCGACGGGAACGGGCGGGTCGCCGGTGGCTACGCGACGCGCCTCGGCGAGAGCGTCCGGCTCAACCCGGCGGGGACCGCCGATCCGGACGCCGCCTGCGGCGACGACGTGGTGCGCTACCAGTGGGACCTCAACAACGACGGCACCTACGAGCGTGACCACCCCGACGATCAGATCGTCGGCTTCGGCGCCAACCAGCTCGCCGCGGCGGGCCTCGATGACTACGGCGTCTACGAGGTTCGACTCCGGGTGACGGATCGCTTCGGTGCCACCGCCGACTCGGTCGCCAGCATCAGCCTGCTGCGCGGCCCGGAGCCCATCGCCAACGTGGTCCCGAACCGGGTGGGCTGCGAGGACATTGTGACGCTCAACGCCGGCGCCAGCGTGACCGACGGCCCCGTCGACCAGGGGTGGGCGATCAACCGCTTCCGCTGGGACCTCAACAACGACGGGGACTACAGCGACGCGGTCGGCCGCATCTACTCCGCGTCCGCGGTCGCGGTGCCCGACAACAACGGCGACACCGTGATGCGGGTGGGCCTCGAGGTCACCGATGAGGGCGGACGCCGCGCGACCTCCAACGTCGAGGTCGACATCAACGTCTTCAACGTCAAGCCCTTCGCCGTGCCGGGCGGGCCCTACACCACGGGTCCGATCAACGGCACGTTCACGCCCGTCACCCTCGACGGTCGAGCCTCGATCGATCCGAACCGGCCCTGCGACCGGGTCGCGATCTTCAAGTGGGACACCGACGGCGACGGGACCTATGGGGCGCCCCACGACGTGGAGGGGGCCCTCGTTGAGGGCTTCATCGGCGAGACCTGGCAGGTCAACACGGTCCAGACCGTCCGCCTCATCGTCTGCGACGCCTTCGGGCTGTGCTCCGATCCCGGTGAGGGCATCGTCGAGGTGCAGGGCGAGCCGCCGCCGCGCGGTGAGCTGCTCAGCCCCCGCAACGAGAACGGCGACTGCGTGGGTGTGGGCAACTTCGACGTCGATCTGCGCCTGAGTGATCCCGCCGGCGACAACGTCACCGTCACCGTCACCATCGCGACGCGGGTGGTGGGGCAGCGGCAGTTCGACCTGCCCAACAACGGCGCCGAGGTCGACGTCGCGGTGCCCATCGACTCCGCGCAGATCCCCGAGGGGCGCCACATCGTGCAGGTGCTCGTCGATGACGGCCGCGGCGGGACCGCCGAGCTCGACTCGGGCGGGCGCGTCGCCTTCGACCGAACGCCACCGGTGGTCACCATCACCGGCGGCCCGGCCGACGGCGTCTGCTACGACCCGGACGATGTTCCAGAGACGCGCTACGAGATCGAGGACGGCTTCGATCCGGTGCCGATCGTGGTCCCGCAGCTCGCGGAGAACCAGTGCTCGCGCACGCTGACGCTCACCGGGAGCGACGCCTGCGAGAACAGCCGCGAGTTTGTCCGCGAGTACCGCGTGGCGGAGGCGGTGGACCTCACGATCAACGGGGCCGCCGAGGCGGCGCTGGTCGGCTCGGCACGCATCACCTGGACGCTGAGCGGCAACCCCGCCTGCGTCTCGGCGGTCACGGCGCGTATCTCGCGCAACGGCGCCAACCCCGTGCCGTACCCCGCAAACCAGCTCATCAGCCAGCCCGGCAACTACTTGCTCACCGTCACCGTCGCCGACTGCGCGGGGACCGAGCGCCAGACCCTGCGCAGCTTCCGGGTCAACGGGCCACCCACCGCGGTGGCGATCCCGAACGGACACCCCAACGCCGATCCCGATCGGGCCAACGCCTACGTCGCCCAGCAGGGTGGCTTCCTGGTGCTCGACGGCGGCGAGTCGCAGCCCAACGACGAGGGGGACTCGATCGAGTCCTGGGCGTGGGACTTCGACGGTGACGGGAACACCGACGCCAACGGCAACACGGCGCAGTTCCCCACCGGCAGCCAGGGCGCCAGCAACGGCACCCTCACGGTGACCGACAGCTTCGGTCTGTCCCACACGGTGCCCTTCCGCGTGACCATCGACGATGTCAGCCCGATCGTGCGCTCCGGCGGTCCCTACGTGGTCTTCGTCGGGTTCCGACTCGACGTCGACGGGAGCCGCAGCCGGCAGGGCGTCGAGGGGGAGCCGATCACCCGCTACGTGTGGGATTGGGGCGACGGCTCGGAGCCCAGCGAGGGCGCCACCGCCTCCCACACCTACAACCGCATCGACGAGTACGAGCTGCGCCTCACGGTTCACGACACCGACAGCTCGGCGACCGAGATCACCCGCGTGGACGTGCGCAACGTGTCCCCGATCATCCAGGGCTTCGACATCCCGGAGGACCTCTACGAGGCGGTGCCGATGGAACTCAGCGTCAACGCCGTCGCCGGCGTCGTCTCCGACCCGATCAGCGTCTACCGCTGGGACATCGATGGCGATGGGGTCCCGGAGTATGAGGGCCCCGACACGCACACCATCAAGCACATCTTCCGCACCGCCGGGAACTACAACCTGACGGTGACGGTGCGCGACACCGACTCGAACACGATTCGCTTCCTCCCCCTTCAGGTGCGCGAGGTCACGCTCGCCGACCAGGTGCGCTGGATCGGCGAGAAGATGGCGGCGGCCCTGGACGCGGGGGACAACATCCAGGCGCTCTTCCCGCTCATCGGCCTCGACAGCTACATCGACCGGGTGCGTTGGGGCGAGGAGCACCGGCAGCGCGGCGTGACCTGGCTGGCCCTCGACCGCATCGTCTCCCGACTGGTGCAGAGCCAGAGCTCGGGGATGGACTGGGGCGATGAGCTGTGGGCCCTCTCGCGCCAGCTCTGGCGTGAGACGAACCGCTACCAGGAGGCGGTGCTCGCCATCGAGGGCGGCCCTGGGCCGGGCCATCCGGCCATGGGGGAGGCGCGGCGCCCCATCGCCCTGGTCGACGCGCGCTACCGGGACGACGACTTCGAGGGGGACGCGCGAAGCCGGAACCGAGGGCACACCTCGGTCACGCTCTACAACGACGCGTTCCAAGCCTGGCGCCTGATGTCCTACGCGGCGCACCCGTGCAACACCTGTGACGCGGCCGCGTTGCCGCGGGTCATCGATCCCGTCGACCGGCGCGACGCCGCCGCGGAGTTGAAGAGCTCCATGACCGACCAGCTCAGCGCGCTACGCGACGAGCTGGGCGCCTACGTCGCAGCCGGCGGTGCCAACGATCCGGGACCCGGGCGAGCGCAGGTCCAGGGGCTCGCCACGCAACTCGACGCGATGCGCACGCTCCAGCGCCAGGTCATCGGGCGAATCTGCGGGCCGGGGATGGAGTGCGACCACGACCAGCACGAGGGCCAGCAAATCGATCTCGCCAACGGGATGGCGAACGGGATGCCCGCGATCTACGGGTCGGGGGTCTTCACGACCCACTGGGAGAGCTGCATCGAGATGGCCCGCGACTGCCGCATCGAGCAGGAGACGCGGGCCGTCGAGCAGTTCGAGGAGGACGGCGGCGAGATGAGCGGTGGGTTCCCCTTCGGGCGCTACGACACCTACTTCTTCGACGTGGACTTCGCCGCCGACGTGACGCTGTGGACCCACGACGGCGAGGGCGGCTGCCCCGGCGACACGCGCATCTCGGTCTTCCGCATCGTGAACAACGGCCGGACGCGGGTCGCCTTCGACGATGACCACGGCATCGACTTCTGCTCGCGGGTCCAGCGCGAGCTCGATCCGGGGCGCTACGAGGTGATCGTCGACCGCTTCGCCGGGCTGCCGATCACGGAGTACGCGATCAGCGCGACCTTCGGCGACCTCCAGGGGCGCTGCGGAGACGGACGCATCGACGAGGGCGAGGAGTGCGACGACGGCAACGGCTCCAACGGCGATGGCTGCTCGGGACAGTGCGCCGTCGAGCCGGTCTTCGTGGAGCCCGGAGGCGGGACCTTCGTCGGTGGCCACGAGCCAGGGACCTTCGATCGCTACACCTTCTTCCTGGCCGAGGTGCAGGACATGGTCGCCTGGACCCACAACGGCGCCAACGGCTGTCCGGGGGACACGCGGCTGGTGCTCTTCAACGCCCAGAATCGGCCCATCGGCGTGGACGACGATGGCGGATCGGGGCCGTGCTCTCGGCTCGCGATGCGGCTCCAGCCGGGGGCGTACGCGCTGACGGTCGACTCCTTCGGTCGCCGCGGCGTCGAGAACTATCGGCTCACGGTGCGCTTCACCGATCCCGAGGGTGGCGGCGGCGACGCCGTGTGCGGGAACGGGGTGGTCGAGGCGGGCGAGACCTGCGACGACGGCAACGACGCCGCGGGGGATGGGTGCAGCGCGCAGTGCCAGTTCGAGTCGGAGTGCGGCAACGGCGCCATCGATCTCGGCGAGACCTGCGACGACGGCAACCGGAACAACGGCGATGGGTGTGACAGCGACTGTCGCATCGAGACGGAGTGCGGCAACGAGGTCGTGGAGCCCGGCGAGCAGTGCGACGACGGCAACGCCCAGAGCGGTGACGGCTGCAACGCCCAATGCCAGCGGGAGGCGATCGACCTGATCCGCGGCATCGAGCGTCGGGAGCGCGACGGCTTCGGCGCCGGCGAGTTGGACCGCTACCGGTTCACGGCGGACAGCCGAGCGTCGCTGCGCATCGAGACCAGCGACGGCGCCGGGCGTTGCGCGGACGACACCGTGGTCACGCTCTACAACACCACCGGCGGGGCCCGTGATCGGAGGGGCAGCGACGACGACGGGGGAGCCGGGCTCTGCTCGCTGCTCGTGACGACGGTCGATCCGGGGACCTACGAGATCGAGGTCATCGGCTTCAGCAGTGGCGCCGTCGGGCCCTACACCCTCGACTACCGACTGGCGGTGGACGTCAGCGCGGGCGGCGAGTTCGCCGGCGCCGTCGCGGCGAATGGCGACGACCTCTACGAGTTCTCGCTGCGGTCCCGGCAGAACCTCAGCGCGGAGACCAGCAACGGGTCGGGGGGGTGCCCGGGGAACACGACGCTGGCGTTGGTGCGCGTGTCACGCCTGGGTGAGCGGTCCAACGTCGCCAGCGACAGCAACGGCGGCTCGGGGCAGTGCTCGCTGCTCGAGCGCGAGCTCGCTCCGGGCAACTACGAGCTGACGGCGACGGCCGCCGCGGCGCTCGCGAGCTACGCCATCGACGTCGGGTTCACCAACGCCGGCGGGGCGTGCGGCAACGACGAGGTAGAGGTCGGCGAGGAGTGCGACGACGGAAACCTCGCGCTGGGCGACGGATGTGACGACCTCTGCCAGCTCGAGTGCGGCAACAACATCCTCAACATTGGCGAGGAATGCGACGACGGCAACCACGACAGCGGAGACGGGTGCAGCGAGGACTGCGAACGCGAGATCATCTGTGGTGACGGCGCCGTCGAGGGCGACGAGCAGTGCGACGACGGCAACGGCGACGCCGGCGACGGATGCTTCCAATGCCGCTACGAGTGCGGCGACGGTGATCTCGACGACGGTGAGGCCTGCGACGACGGGAACCGCGCCAACGGCGACGGTTGCAGCTCGGTGTGTCAGGTCGAAGTGGCCTGCGGCAACGACGTGCTCGAGGCGGGCGAGGAGTGCGACGATGGCAATCAGGTGGCGGGGGACGGCTGCAGCGCGGATTGCCGCATCGAGGGACGCATCTTCCGCATCTTGACCGGCCGCTACCGCAACTTCAGCGCCATCGGGGCGGGCGGGTCGCAGGACCGCTACTTGTTCACGGTGGACGACGACTCGCGGCTGGTGGTGGCGACCGACGACGGCGGCGCGGGATGCCCGGGCGACACCCTGATGCAGCTCTACCGCGTAGTTGATGGCAACCCGCAGCTCGTGGTCCAAGACGACGATGGCGGGACTGGGGTGTGCTCGCGGATCCAGCGGAACCTGGGTCCGGGGCTGTACGAGATTCGGGTGGGCTCGGTGGGCAACGTCGAGATCGAACGCTACGGGTTGGTGTACCGGATGGCGGTCGACGCCAACGGTGGCGGGAGCTTCTCTGGCCTCGTGGCCCCGCGCGGGGACGACACCTTCGAGTTCAGCCTCGCGCAGGGTGCGTCCGTGCGCGTCGAGGTCGGCGATGGCGATGGCGGGTGCCCGGCGGACACCATCCTCGACGTGTTCCGGCTCGACCAGGGGGCACGGGAGTTGGTCGAACGCGACGACGACGGCGGGATGGGCACCTGCTCGCGCGTCGAGGCGAACCTCGCGGCGGGGGACTACGAGGCCGTCGTGGTCGAGTTCGGCGGAGGTGCGTTGCCGCCCTATATCTTTGAGTACGACCCGCAGGGTGGCTTCTGTGGGGACGGCGCCGTGGCGGCGGGGGAGCAATGCGACGACGGGAACAACGTCGATGGTGACGGCTGCGACAGCCAATGCCGCAACGAGGAGGGCTGCGGCAACGGGCGGATCGAAGGGGGCGAGGCCTGCGACGACGGGAACCGCGACAACGGCGACGGCTGCGACGCCAACTGCCAGGTCGAGGTGGTCTGCGGCAACGCGCAGATCGAAGGCGACGAGCAGTGCGACGACGGGAACAACACCAACGGCGACGGGTGCAGCGCCACCTGTCAGGTCGAGCAGATGGAGATCATCACCCACGACGCGCTGCGGGTCGGGAGCATCGAGCAAAACGGCACCGACACCTGGAGCTTCACCGCCGACGACCGGGCGCGGATCTCCATCGCGACGCGTGAGGCCGCGGGGGCCTGCGGCATCGACACGACGATGACGCTCTACGAGGTGCGCGCCAACGGGAGCCGTCGGCGAGTGGCCTTCGACGACGACGGTGGCATCGGGTTCTGCGCCCGAATGGAGCGCAACATCCTGGCGGGGAGCTACGAGGTCGACATCGAGGGCTTCGGTCGCGGGCCGGTCGAGCGCTACGAGCTGACCTTCTGGATGCACACCGAGATCACCGACGGCGGCGACTTCACGGGCGGCTACGCGGCGGGCGGCAACGACCTGTTCCTGCTCCGGGTGCTGACGGGGGGCTCCTACACCCTCGACGTGACGAACGGCAACGGGGGCTGCCCCGGCGACGTGCGGCTGCGGCTCTATGGCGTCGACGCGGCGACCGGGGCGCGCGGGGCGCAGATCGAGGAGGACGACAACGACGGCGTGGGCCAATGCCCGCGCATCGTGCGCAACCTCCCGGTAGGCCACTACCACCTCCTCGGCAGCGGCGCCGGATCCGTCTTCGGCTATGTCCTCGGGGTCACCGTCCCCGACGATTGATCGGGGGAATGTGAGCTGTGGGGGCGATGTGTGTGTAAATCACACATGCTTCACGGGCCTCGCTGCGCGGTCGCCCGCGTTCGCCGCATAACGACAATCTCTAGTTGAATCGACCCCTTAGAGCGCTCGCACGATAAGGCTTCCACAACCTGGAGGTATCGTGTAGACGTGAAATGCGCCGTTATACGACGGTGTGATCATGCCGCGTTATGCGGCCTGTGCGGACCGGTGCCGGGTGGTGCCGAGCTGGTCCGTGATTCCGGCGTCTCCCGGTTCGGTGCGTGTCCGGGAGCGTCGTGGGGTGATGAGGATACCGAGGCTCTTCGAGCTGTCCGGTCCTCGTTGCTCGCCCTTGCGCGGCTTCCCATGTGGGTCATGGGGGCCGCGATCAGCAGTGCTGTTGACGCGCGTGGCCGAGGGGTCGGCTGCCGCGTCGTTGGCGACGTCGTTCGTGGGTCGAACGACGTAAGCCGCTCGGTGCGAGTAGGCCTGTGGGTCGGCCGTCGCACCGCAATTGGCGTCCGTCCAACGGGCGGCGCCGGATGCTTCGAGGAGGTTGCATCATGGCCTTTCGTATCAACACCAACATCGATTCGATGATCTCCCAGCGGAACCTGGGGCGCGCCACGCGCAAGGTGAGCCAGAACGTCGAGCGTCTCTCGTCGGGCTTGCGCATCAACCACGCCGCCGACGATCCCACGGGGCTGACCATCGCCAGCCGCCTCCAGGCCCGAATCCGTGGGCTCAACCAGGGGGTGCGCAACACCAACGACGGCATCTCCGTCGCGCAGACGGCCGAGGGCGCCCTCGAGGAGACGACCAACCTGGTCACCCGCATCCGTGAGCTCGCGGTGCAGGCGGCGAGCGACACCAACTCCGACGACGATCGCGAGAGCATCCAGGGGGAGGTGGACGAGCTGCTCAGCGAGGTCACGCGCATCGCCGAGGAGACCGAGTTCAACGGGGCGTCGCTGCTCGACGGCACGTTCCTGGAGCAGCGCATCCACGTCGGGGCGAACGCCCGCGAGACGGTGTCGCTCACCTTCGGCGACGCTCGCTCCTCGCGGATCGGGCGCCAGGCGCGGCCCGACGGGGCGACGATCACGACGACGCCGACCAACTTCGACGACTTCCAGCTCAACGGCATCTCCATCCGCGGCACCGCCGACACCGACGACACGCTGTCGTCCACCAAGAACCTGGGTTCGTCGATCGCCAAGGCGCAGACCATCAACGACGCCTTCGAGTTCACTGGCGTGCGCGCCATCGTCAACTCGACCACCGTCAGCGGTGACTTCGTCGCCCAGGGAGGGGATCTCGACTCGACCGACTTCCTGGTCATCAACGGCGAGACCATCAACGGCTTCACGGTCCAGGCCGCCGACGCCGACGGCGCGCTGGTCGACGCGATCAACGCCGTCTCGTCCTCCACCGGGATCGTGGCGACCCGCAACGAGGACAGCATCCTGGCCTTCGAGGCCAAGGACGGACGCAACATCGCCGTCCAGACCAGCACCGCCGCCTCGGCTCAGATCTCGGGGTTGAACAACAACGCCGCGAACCTCGTGGTCACGGGCGGCTCGATCACCCTCCAGTCGGAGGAGAACATCACGATGGTCATCAACGTCGCCGCCACCGCGGGGGCGATCGGCTTCGGCGTCGGCGCCGGCACCTTCCTCTTCGGCGTCGATGAGACGAACGCTCTGGGGACGGTCGATGTGTCCACCACCGAGGGCGCCAACCGGACCATCGACATCGCCGACGTCGCCCTGGAGCAGATCACGCGTCTCCGCGGGAAGATCGGGGCCTCGCAGAACCGACTGGAGTCGACCGTCGAGAACCTCCAGATCGAGACCGAGAACCTGAGCGCGGCCCACAGCCGCATCGTCGACGTCGACTTCGCCGATGAGGCGGCGTCGATGGCTAGAAACACGATCCTGCAGAGCGCCGGTGTCTCGGTGCTCGCGCAGGCAAATATCCGACCCGAGCTGGCACTCAACCTCCTCGCCAGCTAGGTGCGCCGTGCCGAGGCGGGCCCGTTAGGCGCGGCTCTCCACGGGTCGGGGGCTCCGGGGGGAACGACCCACTCCTCCCGGAGCCATTTTCTCTAGGTGCAAATCCCAGATCTGCGGTCGTCTTTGGAGAGGCTGTCAGCTTTCAGCACTCAGCCGTCAGTTTGCTCCAGCGATGATTGGCGTCTGAACCGCTCTCGGAGCGCGCAGCCGCTCAGG
>CAYOBQ010000005.1:0-100565 GCA_964402225.1 uncultured Nannocystaceae bacterium
CGGTGTTGATCTCGGGCAGGTCGCCGCCCTCGAAGTGGACGTCGACCACCGCGCCGAGGACCTGCGAGATGCTTCCAGCAGTCTCACTCATCGTAACAATTCCTCACTTAACTCAGTGCTTCAGCGCCGCCGATGATCTCCATCAGCTCGCGAGTGATCGCCGCCTGCCGCGCACGGTTTCGTTGCAGCGTGAGCGAAGCGATCATGTCGGTGGCGTTGTCGGTGGCGGAGTTCATGGCGTTCATTCGCGCCGCGTGCTCGCCTGCGATCGACTCCAGCACGGCCTGCCGCACCTGCACCTCGACATAGCGAGGCAGCACGTGGGCCAACAGCTGCGTCTGGTCGGGCTCGTAGAGCACATCGGCGCCCGAGTCATCTCCCCCAGCCTCGGCGACCACCGGCAACAGCGGCATGACCGTGGGTTCCTGGGAGATGGCGGACTTGAAGCGGTTCGAGATGATGACCACCTCGTCGAGCTCCCCCGACAAGAACGCCGACACCAGCGTGTCGGTCATGTGGCGCATCGCGTCGTCCGAGGGCGGCACAATCATCCCGAAGGCCTCGCCGACGTCGAAGTCGCGCTTGGCTACGTAGCTGTTGATGCGTCGCCCGAGCGGGAAGACCCTCGCGTTGCCCCGCTCGTCGCAGAAGGCCTGCACCTTGCGCTGCAAGCCACTGTTGAAGCCGCCGCACATCCCGCGGTCGCTGTTGAGCGCGAGCACGCCGACGGCCGTCACCGTCTCCCGCCGCTCGAGCAGCGGGTGAGGGACGTCCTCGCCGAGCTGGGCCATGAGGTTGCCAAGGAGCGTGCGATACGTCTCGGCGTATGGCTTCAGCTCGTTCATCGCGTCCTGGGCACGCTTGAGCTTCGCCGCGCTGACGAGCTTCAAGGCACGCGTGATCTTCTGCGTGTTCTTGACCGACGCGATCCGCTTCCGGATGTCTTTGAGGCTGGGCATCTCGCTCGCTACCTCAGGCCGAGAAGCCGGCGTTGAACTCTTCGATGCCGCTGCGGAACCCAGCGACGATGTTGTCGTCGAGCTTCCCGCTGGCCTTCAGCTCATCGAGCACGCTCTTGTACTTCGCGTCGAAGTGGCCGATGAGCTGCGACTCGTACTCACCGAGGCTCTTCACCGGGAGATCATCGACGTAACCGTTGGTGGCCGCGAAGATGACCAGCACCTGGTACTCGAAGCCCATCGGCTTGTACTGACCCTGCTTGAGCACCTCGACGAGCCGCTCGCCCCGCGCGAGCTGCATCTGGGTGCTCTTGTCGAGATCGCTGGCGAACTGTGCGAAGGCCTGCATCTCACGGTACTGAGCGAGGTCGAGGCGGAGCGTACCGGCGACCTTCTTCATCGCCTTGGTCTGCGCCGCGCCGCCCACTCGGGAGACGGAGAGTCCGACGTTGATCGCGGGCCGCACACCCGAGAAGAACAGGTCGCTCTCCAGGTAGATCTGCCCGTCGGTGATCGAGATGACGTTCGTCGGGATGTACGCCGACACGTCGCCCGCCTGCGTCTCGATGATCGGCAGCGCCGTGAGGCTGCCGCCCCCGTACTCGTCGCTCATCTTCGCCGCGCGCTCGAGCAGGCGGCTGTGCAGGTAGAAGACGTCGCCAGGATACGCCTCGCGGCCCGGCGGGCGACGCAGGAGCAACGACATCTGCCGATACGCGACGGCCTGCTTCGAAAGGTCGTCGTAGATGATCAGCGCGTGCTTCCCGTTGTCGCGGAAGTACTCACCGATCGTACAGCCGGTGTAGGGGGCCAGGAACTGCAAAGGCGCGAGCTCGGAAGCCGACGCGGCGACGACGGTGGTGTACTCCATCGCGCCGTGGGCCTTCAGCTTGTCGACCACCTGCGCCACCGTGCTCTGCTTCTGGCCGATGGCGACGTAGATGCAGAACACGTCGGTGTTCTTCTGGTTGATGATCGTGTCGATCGCCACCGCCGTCTTGCCGGTCTGGCGGTCCCCGATGATCAACTCGCGCTGGCCACGCCCGATCGGGACCATCGAGTCGACGGCCTTGAGCCCCGTCTGAAGCGGCTCGCAGACCGACTGGCGCGGCATGATACCCGGCGCCTTGATCTCGATCTTCCGGCTGTGCGGGCTGTCGATCTCGCCCATCCCGTCGATGGCCAGCCCCAACGCGTTGACCACGCGACCGAGGAGCGCTTCACCCACCGGGACATCGACGATGCGCCCGGTGCGCTTGACCTCGTCGCCTTCCTTGATGAGGTGCGCCGCGCCCAGAAGCGCCACGCCGACGTTGTCCTCCTCGAGGTTCAGCACCATCCCCTGCACGTCGTGCGGGAACTCGAGCAGCTCACCGGCCATCGCCTTCTCGAGCCCGTAGACTCGCGCGATGCCGTCGCCGGCCGACAGCACGCTGCCGGTCTCCGAGACCTCGACCTGCTTGTCGTAGTCCTCGATCTGCTTCCGGATGATCCGGCTGATCTCCTCGACCTTGATGTCCATTCGGCCGCTCTCTTTCGTGCCTGGCCCGCGTTTCGCGGGCCGACTAAGTCAGGTTCCGGCTCGCTTGAGCTGTCCGCGCAACGTATCGAGTTGCGTCCGCACGCTACCGTCGTAGATCCGCCCGCCGATGCGCGCGATCACGCCACCGATGATCTCGGGGTCCTCACTCTGCTCGACCAGGACTTGCCGCCCCGTGACCTTCTGCAAGACCGTCCGCAAGCGCGCCGCTTCAGGCTCACTCAGCCGCCTCGCCACGGTCACCCGCGCGCGCAGCCTCCCGGCGTGCTCGTCGGCCTGCTCGTGGAAGGCCGCCGCGATCTCGGGCAGATAGGCGATGCGGTTGCGGTCGACGAGTAGCAGCAGGAAGTTCCGGCAAACAGGGCTGACCATCACTCGCCGGAGGAGGTCGGTCAGCACCTTCTTGCGCGCCTCCTTCCGAAACTTCGGGTTCCGGAAGAGCTCGCGAAGATCGGCAGACTCGAAGAGCCCAGCGACGCGGTCGAGCTCACGCCCGAGCTGCTCGAAATTCCTGCGCTCCAGGCCAATGTCGAGCAAGGCCCGGGCGTAGCGATGTGCAATGGCGGGTGAGGACACCGGTGGATCTCCTTGCGACGGGGCTGGTCAGCCCCGGTTCGCCTCCTCCAGACGGCCAAGGTACTCGCCGGTCAGGCGGCGATGGTCCGCCGGCGTCAGCTTCTCGCGAATCGCTTGCTCGGCGGCGGCGATCGCAAGATCGATCACCTCCGCCTCCAGCCGCTCCCGCGCGCGAATGAACTCGTTTCGCGCGGCACGCTCAGCGTCCCGTCGAATTCGTTCCGCGTCGCTCGTGGCCTCGGCGATCAGCCGCTCCTTCTCCGCTTCTCCCTGCGCACGGAGGCTGCTGACGACATCGGTCGTCGCCGCCTCGAGCCCAGCGATCTTCTCTTCGTACTGATCGAGCAGCGCCTGGGCCTCGGCGTGCAACCGGGTCGCCTCGTCGATCTCTTTGCTCACGCTCTCGGAGCGGCGCACCAGCGCCCCGGCGATGGGCTTGCCCGCGTAGCGGACGATGAGCCACAGCAGGATGGCCAGGTTGATGGCCTGGAAGAGGACCATCGTCCAGCCCGCCTCACCTCCCGACGCGAACGCCGGCGTGGCGGTGAACATCACGGCAAGAAATGCGAGGCGCCTCATCTCAGACACTCCGACCGAGCACCTTCTCGGCGACCATGCGGGCGATGTCGTCGACCTGCGTCAGCAGCGCCTCGCGGGCACGACCGACATCGGCCTCGACCTTCGTGCGCCCGGCCTCGAGCGTCTTCGACGCGTCGGCGCGAGCCTGGGTCACGACCTCGTCCTTGTGAGACTGCCCCGCGGTGCGCAGCCCGCCACGCTCGGCGAGACCTTCGGCGCGGGCGCCAGCGAGCGCCTCCTCGTACCGTGACGCGAGGGCGTCCGCCCTCGCACGCAACGAGGTCGCGCCCTCGCGGGTCTCCGACGTACGCGCGGCGCGCGCGTCGAGGTTGTCGAGATACGGTCGGAAGACGAGCGCTCGCAGCACGACCATCAGCGCGAGGATCAGGACGGCCTGAAAGAAGAGCGTCCAGTCCAGATCGAGGGAGACCGAAGCCATCGCTGAGAGCGCGGGCTCAAGCTCGATTTGCGGCGAATTCATGCAACCTCGGGGCCGGGGACGGCGGAAGCTACCAGAGGGTCACAGGGAGATCAACCCGACAAGACGCGCGACGAAATGCAACGTTGGATTCCCCCTCCGTCGGTCCAATCGGGCACAATCCAGGTTGTGATTCGCGTCTCCGATCTGCGCCGGGAGTACGGCCCGGTGGTGGCCCTCGACGGCATCAGCTTCGAGATCGATCGGGGCGAGGTCGTGGGCTTCCTCGGGCCGAACGGCGCTGGCAAGACGACGACCATGAAGATCCTCACGGGGTACCTCGCACCCACGGCAGGGCGCGCCTGGATCGCCGGACTCGAGGTGGGCGGCACCCGCGACCCGCGGCCCATCGTCGGCTACCTTCCCGAGCACGCCCCCGTCTACCCGGAGCTCACGGTGGACGAATACCTCAGCTTCGTCTCTCGCGTGCGCGCGCTCGCGCGAGATGAGAGGCAAGGCCAGATCGAGCATGCCCTCGAGCGCTGCGGGCTCGTCCCCATGCGCCGACGTCCGTTGGGCGCCCTCTCGAAGGGATATCGACAGCGAGTGGGCCTGGCCCAGGCGATCCTCCACGACCCCGAGGTCCTCATCCTCGACGAGCCCACCACTGGGCTCGACCCCAATCAAGTGGTCGAGATCAGGTCCCTCGTTCGCGAGTTGGGGGAGACGCACACCGTCATCTTCAGCAGCCACGTGATGCAGGAGGTCCAGGCCGTCGCGACCCGGGTCATCATCCTCCACGAGGGGCGCGTCGTCGCCGACGACACCCCAGACGCCCTCACGGCGGGCCCACCTCGCGTCCGGCTGACCGTCGCCGGCTGCGACGCGGCTTCGCTGACGGAAGCCCTGCGCGCGGTCCCGGGGATCACTGAAGTCCGCCCCGCGGACCCGCCCCACGTGACGCTCACGGTCGTGTGTGACTCAGACATACGCGCAGCCCTGGCGCGCGCGGTGACGACGCGGGGCTGGGACCTGCTCGAGCTGCGCCATGAGGGCGCCGACCTCGAGAGCGTGTTCCGATCGCTGACGGCGGAGTGATGAAGACGATCGCGGTCGCCCGCAGGGAGCTGCTCGGCTACTTCAACCAGCCGGTCGCCTACGTCGTCGTCGCCACCTTCCTCGTGCTCTCGGGCACCTACCTCTTCATCCTCCACCCCTTCTTCGTGGTCGGTCGCGCGACGATTCGTCCCTTCTTCGAATTCGCGCCCTTCCTTCTCACGCTCCTCGCGCCGGCGATCACCATGCGGTTGCTCGCCGAGGAGCGTCGCACCGGCACCCTCGAGCTGCTGCTGAGTTGGCCTCTCGCGGACTGGTCGATCGTCGCCGGCAAGTTCCTGGGCGCCCTCGGACTGCTGGCCGTCGCCCTCGCCCTCACCGTGGTCTACCCGCTCTCCATCAGCGCCCTCGGCGCCCTCGACTGGGGGCCCGTCGCCGGCGGATACCTCGGACTCCTGCTCCTCGGCGCCGCCTACCTCTCCGTGGGGATCCTCGTCAGCGCCCACACGAGCAGTCAGATCGTGGCCTTCGTCGCCGGCTTCCTGGCGTGCTTCTCCCTCTACATCGTGGGCAAAGCGCTCCCCGTCGCCCCCGATTGGATGGTGCCCTGGCTCGACTGGCTGAGCTTCGAGCGCCGCTTCGAACACGTCGCCCGAGGGATCGTCGACACCCGGGACCTCGCCTACTTCGCGAGCGTGGTGCTGCTGGCCCTCGGCCTCACCGCCGAGCGCCTCGCGGCCCGGAGGTGGCGCTGATGCGACGGCGCCAAGCATTCGAGTCGCTCATCGCGGTCGCCTTGCTCTGTCTGGCCGCCTGGCTGCTGAACCTGGTCGGCGCGCAGACCGGCGCCCGCCTCGATCTGACGGCCGATCAGCGCTACACGCTCTCACCCGTGACGCGGCGGATGCTCGACGCCCTCGACGCGCCCCTCGAGGCCCGCGCCTATCTGCCCACCGGCGTCCAGCCACCCCACGCCGCCACCCTCCAAGCCGCCCGAGATCTCCTGGAGGAGTTCCGCGCCGCCAGCTCCGGCAGGATGCGCATCGTCTGGCGCGATACCGGAGACGAGGACCTCGACGGCCCCGCCCGGGCCGCCCTCGAGTTGGAGGCGAAGGACTACGGGATCGAGCCGACGGAGTTGGTCATCACCCGTGGCGACAAGCGGGTGCGTCAACGCGTCGTCACCGGCGTCGCCCTGCTTCATCACGATCGCCACGCCGTGGTTCGACCCATCGGCGCCCGGGACCGACTGGAGTACGAGCTGACGCGCGCCCTCCGCGAGGTGCTCCGGCCCCGGGCGCGCCGCCCCGTAATCGGCGTGACGAGGGGCCACGGCGAGCCAGACCTCATCGGCAGCCCGGTCGCGTCGCTCCTCGCGTCGGCCGGGGAGCTTCAGGCGGTGGACCTCGGCGGGGCGTTGGTCCCCCCAGCGGTCGACGTGTTGGTGGTCCTAGGCCCAAGACGTGCATTCACAGCACGCGCACGCTACGCAATCGACCAGTTCCTCATGGAGGGCAAGGCGCTCGTGGCCCTCCTCGACTACCGGCAACGCAGCGAGCCTTTCCCTCAGCTCCTGGTCCCGAACACGACGGGCCTCGAGCCGCTGCTGGCGGGCTACGGTCTCCGGGTGGAGCACGAACACACCGTCGTCGATCGTGTCCGAAACGCCCGCGCGGGTCTCACCCGGGGCGCCGATGGTCAGGTCGTTTTCGCCAACCACCCCCTCTACGCCGAAGCCGCGGAGCCGGGCCCCCATCCGGTGACGCGCGGCCTCACGAGCCTCGTGGTGCCGATGGCCTCGCCGATCCATCTCGACGCCCCCGCCGGGGTCGCCGCCCGCGCGGTGGTGCGCACCGGGCCCGACGCCCGACTGCGCACAGGCGTCCGAAAGGTCGATCCATCGGACGTCGCCGCCCCTTCACCGGAGGAGCGCCCCGGACCCGCCGTCGTTGGTGCCACCCTCGTCGGCACCCTGCCCAGCTACTTCACAGACCAGCCCATCCCGCCGCGCGGTGACGCGGTCTTGACCGGCCGCGCACACAGACCCGATCCGCCGAAGCTCGTCACCGGTCAGGGGGAGGCTCGGATCTTCCTCATCACCAGCGGCGCGCGGCTCCTGTCGGCCCACCCCAATGGGCTGCTCCTCCTTCAAAACGCCGTCGATTGGGCCCTCGCCGACACCGATCTCGTAGAGATCCGGGCGCGTCGCGCAGACGATCCGCCCCTAGGACCCGTCACCACCGCTCACCGCGCTGCCGTGAAGTGGGGCGCGACGCTGCTCCCGCCCGTGTTCGTATTGCTGGCTGGCGTCTGGCGCTGGCGCCGTCGCGGCAGGCTACAATGAGCCGCGCGGCGATTGAGCGGGAAGCATGAGCCTCCGGATCGTCGTGCTCGGGGCGCTGTGCGTCGCCCTCTCCGTGGCGGCGATCGCCACCCGTCCCGACACGAAGCCGCGACCGCCCGCCGCGCGTCTCCCCGCCTTCGCAGACGTACAGCGTATCGCTCTCGAGCGCACCGGTCAGGCCGACGTCGAGCTCGACCGAACGCCGGCGGGGTGGCGCACCGGCGGCGCTCCGATCGACGCCTTCGCGATCGAGACGATCGAGCAGACCCTTGGGAGCGGCGTAGCCCTCGATCCGATGGGGCGATTCACCGACTTCGGGCGGTTCGCGATCAGCGACGACGCGCTCCTGATCGACCTGGGTGACGGCGCCCGGTGGCGGATCGGGAAGGTCGCCGACGGCAGGCACACCTTCGTCCGCCGCCCGGATGGGTCCGTCGTCTACCGGGCGCGGGCCAACCTGCGTCGCGCCTTCGACCGCCCCGCCGACCGTTGGCGCGAGCATCGGCTCTTCGCCGGTCGTGGCCCCGCCCAGGTCGCTCATCTCGAGATGCGACGAGGCGACCGAGTCGACTGGTCTGCCGCCCGACCTTCCACCGAAGCCCCTTGGGTCTTCGAGCGCCCAGCGACCGCGGATCCCGGGCAGTCCGAGCTCCACGCGGTCGCCAACACCCTGTCGACGGCGAAGGCCGACCGTTTCGTGGCTGGCGACGGGTTCCGTCCCCTCGGCCGCCTCGAAGCCACGAGCTTCGACGGCCAACGCTTCGGCTTGGAGCTCGGCCCTCGGGCCCCGGACGGTGGCGGGCTGGTGCGACGGCTCGACGACGGAGTCGTGGCGGCCCTGCCGCGCCACCTGCTCACCTTCCTCGACGTGGGCGCCGCGGATCTCCGGGACCGCCGCATCTTCACCTTCGATGTCGCCGAGATCGATGGCGTCCGCACGGGCACCCTCGACCTGAGAAGGCGTAGCGCCGGGTGGTGGGCCGAGGCACCTCGACGCGTGGCCCTCGAGCCCGACGCGGCCAGATTGCTCATCGACGGTCTGGCCCACCTGCGCGCCGCGGGCTTCCCCCCGCGGGTCCCCGACGACGCCTTCGCGCGCCCCTTCGGTCGCATCGGCATCCGCCTGAACGACGCCCGCGTGCTCACCCTCACGATCGGCGCACGCTACGGTGAGCGTGGTCGGTACGTCCGAGCGAGTGACCGCCCCACCCGGGTCTTCGTACTCTCGGATGGCACAGTCCGGCGATTGATCCCGGATCTCGAGACCTTGCTGCGCAAGCCGGCGTTCTCTCCGTAGGACACTGCGGCAGACCAAGCGACCAAGCGATGTGCGTGCCCGCTGACTGAGTTCAAGGCGCGAAGCCGTAGCGATATCCGAAGATATCGGTAGGCTTCGCAACGCCGAAATCGGTTGGCGGGCGCGTGCAGCGCGCCGCGTCGCGACTCTGCCGCAGGGTCCTAGACGCTCAGAGCGCGCGGCGGCGCTCGGCCTTCTTCTCCCGATAGTCGTCGCCAGCGATGTGCACCGCCTCGCACATCTCCATCAGGCGCGAGTACATCCGCTGGCCGATTCGCTCCTCGAGGGAAGGGGCGTCGCCGGTCGATCGGCCGGGGTAGTAGTTCGTGGCGAACAACGTGGTGCGGCCGGCGTTGTAGCGTTTGGAGATGATCTCGTCGAGCACCGCCCCCACCCAATCACTCACCTCGGGCGCCGCCCGAACGTTGCCCGTGCGCCGAGCGGATCGACCCTTGCCGAGCTCGTCGAGGACCAGGACCGGGACGTCCACCAACGGCCCCATCACCAAAGCTGCGTTTCCGCCGGAGAAGGTCGCCCGCAGATCGCTGAGCAGGTGCATGAACTCCACATAGCGCGCCGAGATGCCTCGATGCAGCAGCAGATAGCGCAGGATGCCGACCATCAGGTGCGTCTTGCCGCGTCCGGGCTCGCCGTAGAAGAGCAGGCCCGGATCCCCCGGCTGGAACTCGTGGGCGAAACGATAGGCCCGCGCCGGAGCATGGCGGTTCACTGACGACTGCTCGAAGCCCAGCAAGGTCGCGGCATGGAAACGTCGGGGGACGTGCGCGGCGTCGAAGAGCGCGCGCCGTGCACACACGTCGGCGCAGATCGCGCACCGGCGGGCGACGGAGTAGCCCGAGGCGTCCAGCTCGACGACGAAGCCGTCGTCGCAGCAGGCGCCCACGGGCGCGCAGACGCAGCGCACAGCCACCGCGTAGTCACCCCGCGGCCGGACCACGAGCTTCAGGTCCTTGCAGGTCTCGCAGTCGTGAATCACCACGCCTCCCGATGCAGAACCAGGGCCGGCACGCCCACCTCCTCGCGGACGGCGCGCCACAACTGCGCCCGTCGAACGGCTGGATCCGCGCGCTGGCCGGCGAGCTGCGCGTCTACTCGCGCCTCGATGGTGGCTCGCGCGGGTTCGACCAACGCCGCCAGAACATCGTCGCACAACCGGGCCTCGATGTCGGCCAGCGCTTCGGACACGTCGCCGGTGGCGATCCCCCGAATCGACGCGGCTGCGGTCTCGATGGCTCCCCGCAGGGCGGGCTCGACGGCCGCCACTCCGAGCCGAGAGGCGAGGGCGGCGAGCGCCGCCTGCTCGTCTGGCACCACCCTCGGTACCGTCGACGCACCCACTCGTCGCTCACGCCACGCTCGGATGGCGTCTTCGACGGCGGGGACCGCGTAGGACAAGCTGCGCACACGGGCGGGTGGCGTCCCTTCGAACGCCGCCTCCACCCCCGCGCAGACGACCTCGATCGGGATGCGCGCGCGCCCCCAGCCCTCGACGATCGCGGCGTCCCGGGCCGACAACATCAGCCCGCGGCCCGCCCCGGCGAGGAAGACCGCCTCGACGCGCGCGAAGTAGTCGGGGCTCACACGTCCAGGTTCTTGACGTTGAGCGCGTTGAGCTCGATGAACTCGCGCCGCGGCTCCACGTTGTCGCCCATCAGCACGGTGAAGATCTCGTCGGCCTCGACGGTGTCGTCGATTCGGACCTCGAGCAGCGTGCGGGTGTCCGGATCCATGGTGGTCTCCCAGAGCTGGTCCGGGTTCATCTCACCGAGGCCCTTGTAGCGCTGGATGTCGACACCCTTGCGGCCCAGCGCGAGGAGCGCCTCGAGCATCGCGCGACGAGCGCCGTGGCTGTGCTCGGTCTCGCCAACCTGGAAGACGAACGGCCCGTCCCCGAGCTGCGTGAGATGCTTCCGGGTCTCGTCGGCGGACACGTAGTGCGGGGCGGAGAGCAGCTTCTGCTCGATGATCGTGCGCCGCTCGCTCCCCTCACAGCGCGAGATCACCACCGCCCTCCATGGCCGGGGCCCCACGGGCTCCGCCGGTTGCGGCGGTGGCGCCTCGATCTCGGCCCCGGCGTCCGGCTCCTCGTCGGACTCGACCGGCTCGTACACCGCTCGCAGGAGCGGCGGCAGCGGCTCTTGCTCGACCACGACCTTGATCGCCATGTCCCCGGGGTAGCGCACGGTCATCTCGGCGGCCAACTCGTCGGTGTAGGCCACGAGCGCAGCCCGCTCGTCGAAGACGCCGGCCTCGGGCGGTTGCTCCAGCATGGCCTCGAAGAGCCGGACATCGCCGCGTCGTTGGATGTGCTCCAGCTCCTCGTAGAACGCCACCAGCTTGGTGAGCAAGTTGCGCAGATGCTCGGACTGGAGGACCCCGCCCTCACCGTCACTGATCGAGGCGTTCTTCGCCGCGGCGTCGATGAGGTACTCCGACATGGCCAGCTCGTTTTTGAGGTAGCGCACCGACTTGCCCTTCTTGGCCCGGAACAGGGGCGGCTGGGCGATGTAGAGGTGACCGCGTTCGATGACCTCCTGCATCTGCCGGTAGAAGAAGGTCAGCAGCAGCGTGCGGATGTGGGAGCCGTCCACATCGGCGTCGGTCATGATGATGACCTTGTGGTAGCGCAGCTTCGAGACGTCGAAGTTGTCGATCCCGATGCCGGTCCCCAACGCCGTGATCAAGGTGGCGATCTCGGCGCTGCCGAGCATCCGGTCCAGGCGGGCCTTCTCCACGTTGAGGATCTTCCCCCGCAGCGGAAGGATCGCCTGCGTCGCGCGATCACGGCCCTGCTTGGCCGAACCTCCGGCGGAGTCACCCTCCACCAGGAAGATCTCGGAGCGCTCCGGCGCCTTCTCCTGGCAATCGGCCAGCTTGCCGGGGAGCGCCGCGGAGTCGAGGGCACCCTTGCGCCGAACCATCTCGCGGGCCCGCCGGGCGGCGTCGCGCGCACGGGAGGCGCCGATCGCCTTGTTGACCGCCGCCTTGGCCTCCGCCGGGTGCTCGAGCAGCCAGTCGCCGAGCTTGTCGGTGACGGTGCTCTGCACCACCGGCTTGACCTCGGAGCTGACGAGCTTGTCCTTCGTCTGACTGCTGAACTTGGGGTCGGGCACCTTCGTCGAGACGACGGCCGTGATGCCCTCGCGGACATCGTCGCCCGAGAGGTTGGCCTTCATCCCCTTCAGGAGGTTCTCGGCCTGCGCATAGTTGTTGATGGTGCGCGTCAGCGCGTCCCTGAAGCCCGAGAGGTGGGCCCCACCGTCGCGGTTTCGGATGTTGTTCGTGAAGCAGTAGATGTTCTCCTGATAGGAGTCGTTCCACTGCATCGCGACCTCGACCTCGATCCCGTCGCGCTCGGCGCAGAAGTGGATCGGCGCTTTGTGGATCGGCGACTTGTTCCGGTTGAGGTGCTCGACGAATGACGCGATACCGCCCTCGTACTTGAAGTCGTGGCGCTTCCCGTCGCCCCGCTCGTCGACGATGACGATCGCCACCCCGCTGTTGAGGAACGAGAGCTCGCGGAGGCGCTGAGAGAGCACGTCGAAGCTGAACTCGTAGGTCTCCTCGAAGATCTGCCGATCGGGGAGGAAGCGGAGGCGAGTGCCGGTCGTTTCCGCGTCGCTGACGCGTTCGATCGGCGCGAGGGGTTCACCGAAGGCGTAGCGCTGGAGGTGACGTCCACCGTCGCGGTTGATCTCGAGCTCGAGCTCGCTGGACAGCGCGTTGACGCAGGAGATCCCAACGCCGTGGAGCCCGCCGGAGACCTTGTAGGAGTTGTCGTCGAACTTACCGCCCGCGTGCAGCACGGTCATGATGACCTCCGCCGCGCTGCGCTGCTCCTTCTCGTGGATGCCGACCGGGATCCCGCGCCCGTTGTCTTCGACGGAGCAGGAGCCGTCGAGGTGCAAGGTGACACTGACCTGGTCGCAATACCCGGCGAGGGCCTCGTCGATGGCGTTGTCGACGGCCTCGTAGACGAGTTGATGCAGCCCGGTGCCGTCGTTGGGGTCGCCGATGTACATGCCCGGCCGCTTGCGCACCGCCTCGAGGCCCTCGAGGACCGTGATGCTGGAGGCGTCGTAGTCAGACGTCGGCGGGTCGGTGCCTGGCCCCGGGCCCTGTTCCTGCTCGCTCATCGATTCCCCCTCACTCCGCAGCGTCTTCGCTGCGCTCGACGTAGAGCCAACGGTGCGGCCCCGCGCCGTCGCTCCGCGTGGCCACCTCAGGAGCGTCCGCCAAGGCGGTGTGCACCACGCGCCTTTCGGCGGCGCTCAAGCCGTCGAGGACCGCGCGGCGCCCGCTGATCGACACGGCCCGCGCGATGTCACCGGCCGCTTGCTCCAGCAAGGTCTCCCGCTGGGCGAGCCGTCCATCGACGTCGAGGGCACAGCGGAGCCGATGCCCCGCCGCGCGGCTGAGCGCCTGGGAGGCCAACAGCGCGATGGCCGACCGAAGCCCCGGGGCGCGGTCGAGGGCGTCGGTGGCACCTTCGAGCGCGAAGATCTGCGTGTCGTCGCGGGTCTCGCCGATCTCGGCGCGTACACCCAGATCGAGGCGATCGAAGATCTCGTTGAGGAACGCCGCGCCTTCGGAGGCAGTAGATTCAGACATGTCAGGCCTTCACGGGTGCGGGGGCTGCTTGCTCCCCCTTCTTGAGTAGGACCATCTGCTGGGCGATGCCGAGGACCGTGTTGACGGCGATGTAGACCACCAGACCGCTCGGCAGGAAGAGCATGAAGGCAGTGAACATGATCGGCATCATGGTCATCATGATCTTCTGCTGCATCGGATCGGCGCCGGTGGTCGGGTTCAGCCGGGTCTGAATGACCATCAAGCCGCCGAGAAGCACCGGCGTCACGAAGAGCGGATCGCGGGCCGACAGGTCGGATATCCACAGCCCCAACGGAGCCTGGAAGAGCTCGACGGCAGAGTAGATGGTCCGGTAGAGCGCGAAGTAGATGGGCATCATCATGACCGCCGGCAGACACCCCGCCAGCGGGCTCACGTTGTGCTTCTTGTAGAGCCCCATCATCTCCTGCTGGAGCTTCATCTTGTCATCCTTGTGCTTCTCTTGGATGACCTTGAGCTGCGGCTGCAGGAGCTTCATCGCCGCCATCGACTTGTACTGCTTGTGGGTGAGCGGGAGCGTGATGATCTTCACCAGGACGGTCAGCAAGATGATCGCCAGACCCCAGTTCCCCACCAAGGAGAAGAAGAGGCGCATCAGCCACAGCATCGGCAGGCAGATCGGGCTGAACCACCCGAAGTCGATGGCCTCCTTGAGGGACGGGGAGGCCGCGCCGAGCACCGACAGTCGTTTCGGACCGGCATAGAAGCTGAGCGTGCGGGTCACGGACTTGCCGGGCTCGAGGGTCCCCCCCTTCAGGTCGAGACGAGCGGCCAACAGCTCGATCTTGGCGCCGACCTTCTTGGGGTCGACGCGCGCGGCCGTCGCGCCGTCGAAGAGCTCGCAGCGCTCGGCCTCGCCCTCGGCGGGGAGCGCCGCCACCATGAAGTAGCGGTTGTCCACCCCGGCCCAGCGCACGCCGTCGCTCCAGACGGGGAGGTCTTCCTTCTTCTCCCGCAGCGACGCTACGTCCGATAGGGGCTCGCGCTCGAAGTCCTTCGAGTGCTCGCAGACGCCCTCGAACAGGTAGATCGGCTGGTTGAAGAGGCTGACCGAGCCCTCGTCGGCGTGCTGAGCGCCGCGGAGCAAGACCGTGAGGTCATAGGGAATCGGCGCCCCGGTCTGGTTGGTGAGCGTCACCTTCTCGGTGACCGTGTAGCCCTCGACCACCTCGAATCGCCGGACGACCTCGACCCCGGCCGGGCTCTTCCACCGCAACGCTGCGCCGTCGGCCGTGTACTGCCCGTGGGCGGGCGCGCCCGCGAGCTGCAGATCGAGGACGGGTGGCAAGAACTGCCCCCTGTCGCCCTTCGGGGAGAGCGCATCGACGAACCGATAGGGCGCGTCCTCCTGGCCCTCGGCCTTCACCCGATATTGCGGCTCGAGCAACGTCCACGCGGCGATCTGCCCGGCGTCGTCGAGCTCGACGTGCATGACGCCGTCGGCGACGAGCGTGTGCACCGTCCGGGGCTCGAAAACCGGCGTCGGCACCGGCGCTCCGGGGGTCGGCTGTGCGGCCCGCTCCACCGCCTTCGGCGCGACCGCGCCGGCATCGGCGGGGGTCCTCGCGTCGGACTGCGCCGCGACGCCACCGTCGGTCGCGGTGGGCCCGGGCGCGGGTTGAACGACCAGCCCTTGCCAGGCAAAGAGGATCCCCCCGCACAGCAGGATGGCGAGGAAGAGGCGCTTTTGCTCGTCGGGATCGGGTTGCTTCGGATTCAACAGGCGTCCACTGGATCGTGGCCGCCAGGGTGCCAGGGATGGCAGCGGCACAGGCGGCGGGCCGTGCGCCAGGAGCCACCGAGGAAGCCGTGCGCCTGATAGGCGTCGACGGCGTACTGCGAGCACGTGGGCACGAATCGGCACGTCGGGGGCAACGCGGGGGACACCACGCGCTGGTACACGCGGATGATCCCCACGGCCACTCTCGCCAAGAAGTTCCTCACCTTCGCCGTCGCTTTCGTCCGCCGCCTCCGGACTTCAACCGGGCCACCGCGTCGAGCATTTCGTTCACCACCTCGGCGTATCCATCGACCGGGCGACCATGACGGGCCACCATCACCACGTCGAGCCCGCCGGGCAGACGCTCCAAGTTGCGTCGGAATGCCTCGCGGCACAGGCGCTTCACTCGATTGCGAACCACCGCGTTGCCGACCTTCTTGCTCACCGTGACCCCAAGTCGGGTCGGGCGTCCGCCGTTCGATCGGGCGTGGACCAGGAAGTGCTCCGTCGTCAGACGACGTCCTCCGCGCTGCACCGCCAGGAACTGGCGACGTCGGCGCAAACGGACCGACTTGGGAAAGGAAGCGCCCGAATCGGGGGTCACTTGCGGTAGGTGGTCACCGTGAGGCGCTTGCGCCCCTTCTGGCGGCGGCGCTTGATGACAGCACGTCCACCGCGCGTCTTCATACGCGCGCGAAACCCGTGGGTGCGGCGACGGGAGACGTTGCTGGGCTGAAACGTCCGCTTGGACATCGGAATCCTCCGAGGATGGAGCTAGAAAAACGGCGCAAAATGATGACACGACCTCCTCCCGCTGTCAACGCGGTAACCAGAATGTCCCAAAACGGTCGTGACCTCGGTATCGAATCCGCGATGCTTTCAAGCTCTCCCTGACTGGATTGCCCAAAGCTATTCAACTCTATTGAGGAAAAAACAAAGCCTTTGAAACGACTTGCGGGTGCGGAAACGGCGCTGCTAAAAAAGTTGTCGGTCGGTCACCGCACCCGGCCAACGCAATGAAATCGTCAGTGGGCGATCCACCGAGTGGATTGCTCCCATTCCCATCCCTCGGATGGCCGAGCGCCAAGCGCTCGACTGCAACAGGTTTGTGTGTGAAGGAGCTCTGGTACAGCGCCGTCGAGTCCATCCGGTTCCGGGTGAACGAGGAAGACTTCGCGACCTACTTCGGGCGGCTGCGCTACGTCGGTCACGCCAACGATGAGATTCAGGTCGTCATCGACGACCCTTTTCTCGCCGAGTGGGTTCGAAACCACTACCAGGGCGTGCTCGAAGATGCTCTGGAGAGCATCGGCGGACGACCCGTTCCGGTCTCGATCAGCTACCGCAGCGCGGACAACGCGACGGTCGATCTTCCGGCGACCGACGACTTCGACCTGCCGGTCGAGAACCTGCCTGCGGACCGCCCCTCGGTGGTGACCGCCGTAGATAATGATTGGGACGCCTTCCCGCTCAACCCCCACTACCGCTTCGACTCCTTCGTCGTCGGCTCCGGCAACGAGATGGCCCACGCAGCCGCGAGCGCCGTCGCCCGGGATCCCGCTCGCGCCTTCAACCCGCTGTTCATCTACGGCGGGACGGGCCTGGGCAAGACGCACCTGCTCCACGCCATCGGCCAGACGCTCTCGAACTCGATGACCGGCCGCCAGCGCATCATGTACCTGAGCGCCGAGGAGTTCACCAACCAGGTGATCCGCGGCATCTCCCGCCAGGAGATGCACCTCTTCCATCAGCGCTACCGCAGCCGCTGCGACGTCCTCCTCGTCGACGACGTCCACGTCCTCGCCGGGAAGGAGCGCACGCAGGAGGAGTTCTTCCACACCTTCAACGCGCTCCACGCGGCCCAGAAGCAAATCGTGCTCACCAGCGACCGGCCGCCCCAGGAGATCCAGCGGCTCGAGGAGCGCCTCCGCTCGCGGTTCCAGTGGGGGCTGATCACCGACATCAAGGCGCCTCAGTTCGAAACTCGAGTCGCTATCCTCCAGCGCTTCGCCGAGCGCGACGGCATCGAGCTCCCCGACGACGTCGCCTTCTTTCTGGCGGGCATCGTCCGCAGCAACGTGCGAGAGCTCGAGGGCGCGCTCATCCGCCTCTCCGCCTTCGCCTCCTTCCGCAACCAACGGATGACCGTCGAGTTCGCCCAGCAGGCGCTACAGGACGTCGTCGCGACGCGCGCCAGGGCGCTGACCATCGAGTCCATCCAGAAGCTCGTCGCCGAGCACTACGACCTCAAGGTGAGCGACCTCCGGTCGAAGCGACGTCACCGCGTCGTCTCCCACCCTCGCGGCATCGCGATGTTCTTGTGCCGCAAGCACACGCAAGCGTCCTTTCCCCAGATCGCTCGTGGCTTCGACAAGAAGGACCACACCACCATCATCGCCGCCTGCCGCAAGGTCACCAAGGCGTTGGAAGCCGACCTCGCGACCCGCGCCGAGGTTGAGGCCATCGAGCGCAAGTTCCACGGGTGACCCGCTCGACGGGCCCCCACACCGCCGCCGAATTCCTTACATTTCCCCAGACAATAGCCAACATACGTGCACAGCCGCGCCTGTGGTCAGCGCGTGGATAACGTGTGGCTACGTGTGTGGACCTGTTGTGGAGTAGGTGGGGGTACCCAGCCCCGACCGGCTCGTCCCCAATCTCTCCACACCCGTCCTTCGCACCCTGCCCACACCAGCTTTCCTTTGAAGTCTGGAGACTTGGCCCCGTTTTCCACAATTTCACAGGCCCTATGATGACGATTAGTCCTTCCTAATTGAGAGATCCCTGTACTAAATACCGCTCCAATCTCTGCCCACCGGAAGCAGGTTTGCGATGAAGTTCGTCGTCAACCGGGACCTCTTCGCTCGGGCCCTGCAGCGCATCCAGGGCGTCGTCAACCGCAAGGCCACCGTGCCCGCGTTGTCGAACGTCTTGCTGGAGGCAACGCCCGACGGCCGGCTCCGTGTCGCCGCCACCGATCTCGACGTCACGTTCGACGGGTCTCTCGGCGCGCGCGTCGCCGAGCCCGGTCGCACCACCCTCGACGGCAAGCGCCTCTTCGAGGTCATACGCAGCCTCCCCGGGGAGGAGGTCGACATCGACGTGGGCGACGAGGAGCGCGCCACGCTGCGGTGCAAGAACACCGAGTTTGTGCTCCTCGGCGCCTCCGCCGATGCGTATCCGCCCTTGCCCTCGGCCACCGGCGCCGAGCTCGTACCCGTCGATGGTCACGTGCTGCGCGAGTTGCTCGAGCGCACGCTCTTCTCCGTCTCGACCGACGAGTCGCGTCAGAACCTCAACGGCGTCTACTTCCGTTGCATCGACGCGAACCGTATCCGCGTCGTCTCGACCGATGGGCATCGCCTCAGCCAGGGGGAGCGAGAGGCGGGGCGGGGCGCAGAGATCCCACAACGGGACGGGGTCATCATCCCGCGCAAGGGTTGCACCGAGCTGAAGCGACTGCTCGACGAGACCGGCAAGGACGTCAGCTTTGGCTTCCTCGAGAACAACCTGGTCGTCAGCGGGGACAACCTCTGCCTCTTCATCCGCCTCATCGAGTCGGCCTTCCCCGACTACCGGCAGGTCATCCCCAAGTCGAGTGAGCGACACGTCGTCCTCCCACGAGAGCGCTTCCTCGAGTCGCTCAAGCGCATCAGCCTGCTGGCCAGCGAGCGCACCCACGGCGTCAAGGTCGAGGTCTCGGCTGGACGCATGACGCTGCTCAGCGATAACCCCGACCTGGGGCGCGCGCGCGAGGACATCGAGGTCGACTACGACGGCGGGGATGTCAGCATCGCCTTCAACGCCAAGTATGTCCGCGACATCCTCTCGATCCTCGACGCCGACCGGGTTCAGATGTCCCTGAACGAGGCCCTGTCGCCCGGGTTGTTCCGCGAGCACGAGAACGAGGATTACCTCTTCGTGGTGATGCCGATGCGGCTCTGAGCGCCGGGTGCACGTCACTGGTCTGCGTATCCGCGATCTCCGCAACCTCGCTGACGTCCGGCTCGAGCCCCACCCACGCTTCAATGTGCTCGAAGGCGAGAATGGGCAGGGCAAGACCAACCTGCTGGAGTCCCTCTTCTGGTTGGCGACGCTGCGTCCCCTGCGGGCGACACGTCTACGCGAGCTCGTCGCGTGGGGCGCTGCTGGTTGTCGCGTCGCGGCGACCGTCGAGCACGAAGGGCTCGAGCATCGATTGGCCGTGTCGCTGCGGGGTGGCGAGCGCGTGGCCGAGCGCGAGGGCAAGACCGCGCGAACGAGCGACTACTTTGGTGCGCTGGCGGTCGTTGTCTTCGTGCCCGACGACGTCGGGCTCGTCCGGGGGCCCCCGGAGGACCGCCGTCGTTTCCTCGACCGCGCCGTCTTCACCGGGCGGCCGGCGCACCTCGCCGACGTGCTCGCCTACCGGCGTGCGCTCGATGGACGCAACAGGCTGCTTCGCGATGGCGCCGACTCAATGCTCTTCGACGCCTACGAGCAGGCTCTCGCCGACGCGGGAGCCCGCCTCCATGGTGCCCGCTCCGATTACGTCGAACGCCTCTCTACGGCCTTTGTCAGGGCCTTTGAGGGCATCGCCGGTTCAGGGCTTCCAGCGTCGATCGCGTATCGACCGGGGATCGAGCTCGACGAGCGCCCTGTCGCCGAAGCTCTCACCGTGGCCTGGCGTGCGGGTCGCGCCCACGACCGTCAACGCGGCTTCACCCAACGCGGCCCCCACACGGCCGACCTCTCGCTGCGCCTGTTCGAGCGCTCGGCGCGTAGCTACGCCAGCCAAGGACAGCAACGGGCCATCGTCCTGGCGCTCAAGATCGCCGAGATCCAGCTCCTCGAGCAGACTACGGGGACCGCGCCGGTCCTGCTGCTCGACGACGTCTCGAGTGAGCTCGACGAGCGCAGAAACGCTCGCCTCTTCGAGTTCCTCGAGGGTTTTGGCGGGCAGGTCTTCATCACCACCACCGACTCGCGCTTCCTGCACATCGAGACCGACCGCCGCGTGTGGTCGGTCGCAGCGGGCGCGGTGACGCCAAGGGAGGACTGAGCATGGAGAAGTTCATCATCGAAGGGGGCCGGACCCTGTCGGGCACCGTCGTCCCGAGCGGCAACAAGAACGAGGCCCTCCCCGCGCTGGCCGCGACGTTGCTCACCGACGAGCCGGTCATCCTGGACAACGTCCCGCGCATCCGCGACGCGCTGGTGATGTGCCGGGTCCTTGAGCGCGCAGGCGCCACCGTGGAGTGGTTGGGGCCAAACCGCGTCCGCATTTGCAACGCCAACGTCCGACCCGAGCTCGACGCCGAGCTGTGTCGTCGGATTCGCGCCTCCATCCTCTTCGCGGGTCCGATGGTGGCCCGGATGGGCAAGGTCGAGTTGCCTCCGCCCGGAGGCGACGTCATCGGGCGCCGACGCCTGGACACCCACTTTCACGCCTTCGAGGCGCTCGGTGCGCGGGTCGAGGTCAATCGGGCCTACGACATCCGCGCCGAGCGGCTTCGCGGCGCGGACATCTTCCTCGACGAGGCCTCGGTGACCGCCACGGAGAACGCCTTGATGGCCGCCGCGTTGGCGACGGGGACCACCGTGCTGCGCAACGCGGCGAGCGAGCCCCACGTCTCGAACCTCGCGCGCATGCTGGTCTCGATGGGCGCCCAGATCGACGGCATCGGCACCAACACGCTCACCATCCATGGCCGTGATCACCTCGGTGGAACCGAGCACTCCATCGGGAGCGACTACCTCGAGATCGGCAGCTTCATGGGGCTCGCCGCCGTCACCGGGAGCGCGATCACCATCGACCGGGTCGACGCCGATGATGTGCGGATGATCCGAATGGTCTTCGACCGATTGGGGGTTCACTCCGAGGCCGGCGACGGGAAGCTCGTGGTGCCCGGCGACCAGCAACTCGAGATTCGCCCGGACTATGGCAACCAGGTGCCCAAGATCGATGACGCACCCTGGCCGGCCTTCCCCACCGATCTGATGAGCATCGCGATCACGGTCGCGACCCAGTGCAAGGGGACGGTCCTCTTCTTCGAGAAGATGTTCGAGGGGCGCATGTTCTTCGTGGACCATCTCCAGAACATGGGCGCGCAGATCATCCTCTGTGACCCGCATCGCGTAGTCGTCGTCGGGCCGCAGACGTTGCGCGGCGGACGAGTCGAGAGCCCGGACGTGCGTGCCGGAATGGCGTTGTTGATCGCGGGGTTGTGCGCCAAGGGCACTACCCACATCTACAACATCCACCAGATCGATCGGGGGTACGAGCGCGTGGAGTCGAAGCTGCGCGCGCTCGGCGCAGCCATCGAGCGCGTACCGGTGGAGTGAGGGACGACTACAAGCCGGCGGCGTCGCGCAGGGCCGACGCCTTGTCGATCTGCTCCCAGCGGAAGCCGGCGTCTTCCCGACCGAAGTGCCCATAGGCCGCCGTGAGGCGGTACATCGGCTTCAACAGGTCCAGGTGCTCGATGATCCCCCGAGGCTTGAGCGGGAAGTGCTCACGGATGAGCGCCTCGATGCGCGCCTCCTCGACCTTCGCGGTGCCGAAGGTGTTGGCGAAGATGCTCACCGGCTCAGCGACGCCGATGGCGTACGCGAGCTGCACCTCGATGCGATCCGCGAGCCCGCCAGCGACGACGTTCTTCGCGACGTAGCGCGCCATGTAGGCAGCGCTTCGGTCGACCTTTGAGGGGTCCTTCCCGCTGAACGCGCCGCCGCCGTGGCGGCCCATGCCCCCGTAGGTGTCGACGATGATCTTGCGCCCAGTGAGCCCCGCGTCACCCATCGGCCCGCCGATGACGAAACGCCCGGTCGGGTTGATGAAGTACTGGGTCTCTGCATCCACGAAGGTGTCGGGGAGGACCGCGTCGATCACGTGGCGCCGCACGTCCGCACGGAGCTGCTCGGTGGTGACCTCCTCGGCGTGCTGGGTGCTCACCACGACCGCCGAGATACGGCTGGGCTTGCCATCGATGTACTCGACGGAGACCTGGCTCTTCCCGTCTGGCCGCAGATAGGGCAGCAAGCCGCTCTTGCGCACCTTGCTGAGCTGTCGCGTCAGCTTGTGGGACATCGAGATCGGCAGCGGCATCAGCTCCCGCGTCTCGTTGCAGGCGTAGCCGAACATGAGGCCCTGGTCGCCGGCACCCTGCTCGGTGAAGTCGCCCTGTCCCTCGTTGACGCCCTGGGCGATGTCCGGTGACTGCTTGTCGAGGGAGAGCAGAACCGCGCAGGTGTCGGCGTCGAAGCCCATCTTGGAGTCGACGTAGCCGATATCTCGGATCGTCGCGCGGACCACCTCGTTGTAGTCGATGTTGGCGGCGCTCGTGATCTCGCCGGCGAGGTGCACATGTCCGGTGTTCACCAGCGTCTCGCACGCGACACGGCTCTTCGGGTCCTGCTCCAGGAGCGCATCGAGGATCGCGTCGGAGATCTGGTCGGCCATCTTGTCGGGGTGGCCTTCGGTCACCGACTCCGACGTGAAAATCCAAGTCCTGGCCATGGGGGGCGCTCCTGGTCCCGAGTCAAAGGGGGCACATTGTAGGGCGCGATCGACGGCTGTCAATGCGTCAGCATGACCGCGGCGAGCCCCACGGCGACGCCCGCGATGAACCACGCGATCCGGTTCGCAGGTCTGCCGCGTCCCGTCGGAAACTCGACGCGATGCAGGGTGTCGGCGTCGGCGTCGAGCAAGAGGACGCCATCGACATCGTAGGCCAGCGTGTACTCGAGGAGTTGTCGGCGGGTGTCGCGCTTGGTCGGGCGGGTCCCGCGACCGGTCTTGACCTCGACCACGTAGCGCTGTCCTGCGCGGCTCACCAGGAGATCCGCCTCCACCTCCGAGCGCCGCGGCTCCCCGTTCAGCCGCCACTCGAGGGCACCCCGCGGGTGACGCCGGAGCACGCGGAAGCCACGCCGCGCGAGGGCGCGTGGCGCCTCCATCTCGGCCTCGTGGCCGCGGTCCACGGCGCGGCGAATACGCCGTCTTCGCGCCCGAGCTCCGAGTACGCTTCGCGCGAGCACGACCACGATGGCCGTGAGCACGAGCAGGGCGAGGATGGTGAGCGGTGCTGGCAGCGGCGTGGCTTGAGCGAGTGGCACCCGTCGACTACCGTGCTCCATCTTGCGGCACCGGTCGAGCGCCGCGTTCGGGGAGCGCGACCGATGTGGCGCTTGGTTCTCTTCGTCTGCGTGTGCTCAACCGGCTGCGACGAGCGGAAGGCTGGGCGTACGCGCGCCCTGAAGGCTGGACTCGTCGAGGCGGAAGCGGCGGCGACTCCAGCGCCCCTGACGGCGACCGCCCTCGATACGTCCAGGCGCCTGGGCGAGGTCCTCTCGCGCCGTTTCGCACACCACGTGATAGCCCTGGGCGGCCTGACGCAGAAGCTCGAGTCCAGCTATGAGATCCGTGCCGCGGGGGAGGTCGAAGTCCGACTCGAGGAGACGCTCTCGCTCCGGGTCGATGGCGTCGGCCAATACGACCTCGTCCACCGCAACGAGTATCGGTCACGAGAAGACGAAGCCGGCGAGGATGGCCGAAGCTGCGTCCGCGCGGACGGGCGCTTCTACACGGCGCGGCGTCACGGCCCGGCGACCGAGGTGCCGATCCGAGCGGCGGAGGACGAAGCCTGCCTCGACTCTGCCCTCGAGCCCTTCCTCGGGCTGCTCCGGCGGCTCCTCCCCGAGCTCCAGATCTCCCCAACTGGCAAGGTGCGCGCCCTCGGACGCGAAGCGATCAAGGTCGTCTTTCTGCGACGCGCCGACCACGCGCCAGAGCCGAAGGCGATCCCCGAGGCCTGGTCGGGGCCCGATTCGAAGGCGGTCTGGGGGCCCCGTGCTCCCCTGATCGAGGGCCACGCCGTCACCCAGGAGGCGACGGGTGATCTGGTCCTGGATGCGGAGACCGGGGTCGTGCTGAGCGGGCGACTCCACGCCCGTTTTGCGTTGCGGAAGTCGAATCGCCCAGCGGTCCTCGAGGTGCGAATCGGCCTGAGCGCCGAGGCGCTGGTTGGCGAGATCGAGGCGCCAGAGGGCGCACGCCTCTTCGCGGCTCGGCCACGCATCTTCGTGGACCGGGAAGCGCTCCTGGGCAAGCTGGATCGCCCCGTGGAGGTGCCGCTCCCCAAGCCCGGAGACGCGCCGCGCTTGAAGCTCGGCTCAGACGAGGCCGCCCTCGATATCGAGGACCTCCCGAGCCGAGAGTCCGAAGAGGAGGACGCCCCGCCGTGAGACCCGTTGAGTTCGGAGGCGCGAGGCGCGTGGTCGTCAAGATCGGCAGCGCGGTGCTGCGCGACGAGGCCGACTTCGACCGCGTCACCTTTGTCTCCTTGGCGCACGAGCTCGCTTGGTTGAGGTCGCGCGGCCTCGAAGTGGTGGTGGTGTGCAGCGGCGCCGTCGCCCTCGGCCTGGCGCGGCTCGGGCGCACGGAGCGGCCCGTGCAACTGGACCTGCTCCAGGCGACCGCGGCGATCGGTCAGGGTCGCTTGATGCGTTTGTGGGACGATGAGCTGGCCCACCACGGGCAGACCGTGGGGCAGGTCTTGCTGACCCACGACGGCCTGCGCGACCGGAAGCGGTACCTGGCGGCTCGCCACACGCTTCGAGCGTTGATCGAGCTGGGCGCGGTGCCGGTGATCAACGAGAACGACACCGTCGCCTTCGACGAGATCAAGTTGGGCGACAACGACCTGCTCTCGAGCCAGATAGTCAGCCTCGTCGGCGCCGGGATGCTCATCCTCCTCTCCGACGTGCGAGGGCTCTTGGACCGGGACCCCTCGGAGTCGGGCGCGCAGACTATCCACCGGGTGGAGCGTGTCGATTCGGCGGTGCTGGGGCGAGCCGGGACGAGCGGGACGGGCTTTGGTAGCGGCGGCATGAGGACCAAGCTCGAGGCCGTTCGCCAGGTCAATCAGCTTGGAGTGCCCGCCATCCTGGCCCATGGGAAGCGGCCCGGCGTCTTGCGCGCGCTGCACGGCGGGGAGGAGGTGGGCACCTGGTTCGACCCCGAGCCGAACGCGATGAGCTTGCGCAAGCACTGGATCGCTTACGCGCTGCGACCCGAGGGCACGCTGCACGTCGATGAGGGCGCCGTCGTCGCGCTGCGCGAGCGGGGCCGGAGCTTGCTCCCGATTGGCGTGACCGCGGTGGTCGGCACCTTCGGCGTCGGCGATCTGGTCGATGTCGTCGGGCCTTCTGGGGCGCCGTTCGCTCGAGGCCTCGTGAGCCATGACGCAGAGACCATCCGTGAGGTCCTCGGCCGAAGAAGCGCCGACCACCAACTCGACCCTGGGTCCCCGGAGATCGTCCATCGCGACGATCTGGTGTTGCTCAGCGACTGATCTTCGTTTTCTGCGTTTTCCACGCAACAGCCGATTTCTCTGTCCGATAAAGGTCTCGTAGGCACGACGAGGAGAATCGGTGTGGAGAGTCTGTGGAGCGCGTTTGCGACGGTGATGTGGCCAGCGGATTGCCCCTGCTGCGGGCAGGCGGTGGGCCGTGTCGGTTTCTGCGGCGAGTGCGGCTCGCTGGTGGGGCCCCGCGATGGGCCACTCTGCGCGGTGTGCGACGTGCACGTGCCGGCGCCGGGACCGGCCGGGCGGTGCGGTGAGTGCATCTCGTTGCCGCCGCCCTTCGAGAGAGCGTGGGGTTGCTTCGACTACTCCGGCCCGGTGGGCGACGCGATCCGGGCCGGCAAGTACGGGGGGCGCGTCGACGGGCTCCCGGTGGTGGCGCGGGCGCTCGCGGCTCGCTTGCCCCATGAGCTGTGCAGAGATCCGCCCGAGGTCGTGCTGCCGATGCCGCTGCATTGGCGGCGGCTCGACGCGCGTGGCTTCTCACCGCCGCTACAACTCGCCAGCGCCGTCGCCGGTCACTTGCGAGTGGCGCGTCGGTCGAGGTGGCTGCGCCGGGTGCGCCACACGCCCCGCCAGGCGGGGCTGAGCGATCGCCAACGACGAACGAACGTCCGCGGGGCCTTCCGTGCGTCCCACCGAGTGCGGGGACGCGACGTGTTGCTGGTCGACGATGTGCTCACGACGGGGGCGACGGCGCGGGCGGCGGCGAAGGTGCTCGGGCGCGCCGGCGCGGGCCGGGTGCGCGTGCTCGCGGCGGCCTATGTCGCGCGTGACTGACGCATCGGTCCGCTCGGTTGTGCCAGCTCTGCGAGCAGGGTCGTGGCGTAGGCCCCCTTGGGGAGCGTGAAGCGCGCGACGAGGTCGCGACCGTCGAGTTGGAGGTCGAGCTCGCCGGGGACGAGGCGGGCGACGCGGCGGGTGCCTTTGGCGAAGCGGCCCAGCGCTGTGCGTCGGTCGTCGTCCAGGCCGCTGTCGGCGAAGGCGGTGTCCTCTCGCTTCGCGGCGTCGTGATCCGTGGGGCGCATCTTGGGGCCCGGGAGCGGTCCGGTGGGATCGATCTCCCCCGCGTCGGCGCGGGGTTGGTCGAGCTTGGGATCGGTGCAATCGAAGAGGCCGCCGGTCTCCCGTTTGCGTAGGACATCACCCAGGAGGGGCGTATGGAGCAGGCCGTCGGTGACGCGGGCGGCGAGCCAGACATTGAAGACGTAGGACTGGAGGGCGCTGGCGAGGAAGCGCGGATCTCGGACGCGCCGGCGGGGGTTGTCGAGGAGCGCGCGGGCCTGTTGCAGGTTGCGGTCATCACGGCCGAAGCGTTGCTCTCCAAAGTAGTTTGGGATGCCTCGTTCGACCGTCGCGCGCAGGGCGGAGAGGCGCTTGTCGGCGTCGGGGTGGACCTCCAGCAGCCGAATCGTGAACCGATTGCCGAGCAGGTGGCCGGTGCGGAGCTTGTGGGGATGACGGACGCTCTCGAGGAGCTCAACGCGGTCGTCGGCGGGATCTACGGGCTCGGTCGGGAGCGAGAAGGTCTGGGTGGTGACGGCGTTTCGGTCCTTGCGGCCGGCGACGCCGATGTCGCGACGGTGGACGCCAGCGGCTCTGGCGAGGAGGTCTCGGACCTCGGGGGTGCCGATACCGCGTTTGCGGACTCGCAGGAACCAGTGAGTGCCTTCACCGGTCGGCTCGTAGAGCGGGATCTCTTCGACCTGGAAGTGCTCCGGGTGGCCGTCGAGGTGTCCGCCGATGCCGGGGAGGCCGGCGAGGGCGGTGGCGCGGGGCAGCTCGGCGGTGTGGGTCATTCGGGGATTCTGCGGTCGAGGAGCTCGGCGAGATCCAGGATCTCGACCTCCTCTTCCTTGGAGCGGTCCTTCACGCCGTCGTCGATCATCGTCATGCAGAAGTTGCAGGCGACGGCGATCACGTCGGGCTGGTTGGCGAGGAGCTCGTCGGTGCGGACGTAGTTCATCCGTTCGCCGATGTTGAGCTCCATCCACATCTGCCCGCCGCCGGCCCCGCAGCAGAGGCCCCGGTTCCGGGTGCGCTCGGTCTCGACGCGTTGGACGTCGGGGAGCGCGTCGATGATGTCGCGCTGGGGATCGTAGATGTCGTTGTAACGACCGAGGTAGCAGGAGTCGTGGTAGACGACGCGCTTCTTGTCGCCTTCGGACGGGGTCTCGGGCTTCAGCTTGCCCTGGGCGACGAGGGTCGAGAGGAGCTCGCTGTGGTGGATGACCTCGTAGTCGCCGTCGAACTGCGAGTACTCGTTTTGGAGCGTGTTGAAGCAGTGGGGGCAGTGGGTGACGATCTTCTTCACGCCGACCTTGCCGAGGGTCTTGATGTTCGACTCGGCGAGGTTCTGGAAGAGGTACTCGTCGCCGAGGCGGCGGGCTGAGTCGCCGCAGCACTTCTCCTTGTTTCCGAGGATGGCGTAGTCGACGCCGGCCTTCTTCATCAGGCGGGCGACGGACTTGGTGACGCGCTGGGCGCGGTCGTCGTAGGCACCGGCGCAGCCGACCCAGTAGAGGTACTCAGCGGGCTCGTCCTTTTTCCAGCGGGGAATGTCGAGCCCCTCGGTCCACTTCTCGCGCTCCTTCTTCCCCATGCCCCATGGGTTCCCGCGGCGATCCATGTGCTTCAGCGCGCTGGAGCCGCCGTGGCCGACCTCGCCCATCGTCATCGTGAGGTAGCGGCGCATGTCGATGATGTCGGGGATGTGCTCGTTGCCGACGGGGCAGACCTCCATGCAGGCGCGGCAGGTGGTGCAGCTCCAGAGGACGTCGGGATCGATGACGCCGCCGGCGAGGTGGAGCTTCTCGTCGCCTTCGAGGTCCTGCTCGGTGTCCCGCGCCTTCCAGCGATCCTCCATGTGGTGCTTGAGGTCGACGATGACGTTCATCGGCTTCAGCGGCTTGTCGCTCATCGCCGCCGGGCAGTTGTCGGTGCAGCGGCCGCATTCGGTGCAGGAGAGGCCGTCGAAGATCTGCTTCCAGGAGAGGTCCTCGAGGGTGCGGGCGCCGAAGTAGGTGATCTCCTCTTCCTCGTCGTCCATCTCGAGGTTCATCTTGCGCAGCGCGCCCTTGGGCTCCGTGGACATGAAGAAGATGTTGAGCGGCGCGGCGAAGACGTGGCTGTGTTTGGAGAAGGGGACGTAGTTGGTGAAGGCGAGGAGGTTGACGAGGTGCAGCCACCAGGAGACCTCGTAGCCGGTCTGCTGCGCGCCGCGGTCGAGGCCGCCCACGGCGTGGGCGAAGAGGCTGCTGAACCACATCTGGCCGGTGCCCTGGTGCCCGTCGAGGGCGATCTTGAAGCCGGTCTGCGTCACCTCGAAGACCATCAGCCCGAGGATGAACCAGAGCGTGTACATCGCGTCGCGGGTGAGTGGGAGGCGCTTGGGCTTGATGATCGTGCGGTTCACGAAGGCCATGCCGAGGCCTACGATGCACAGGAAGCGGAAGGTGTCGGCGAGGGCCTGGTACGGACCGTGGCTGCCGGGGAGGTGGAAGGTCGACTCGGTGGGCTGGCCGGTGAAGACGTCGAGCGTGCGCAGGAGACCGTCGATGACGAAGTTGACGGTGTCGACGCTCAGCACCATGAAGGCGCCGAAGATGAACATGTGCAGGACGCCGGAGTAGAGGTAGCCGTTACGGGGCAAGCGCTTTTGCCCGACCACGTAGACCAGGACGTTCTTGATGCGGAGGGGGATCTCGTCCCAGCGTATCTCCGGACGCTTGGCGAGCTTGACCTGGTTGAGGCGCAGCCGGATGGCGTAGACGAAGGCGGCGCCGCCAGCGGCGAGGAGCGCGAGGAAGAGCGCGACGGTTGCGAAGCTCGAGACGGGGTGGTCCATAGGGCCTCTCGCACCTCAAAAAGGGGGCCGCAGTGATAGCCCTTTTGGGGGTGAAAATCGAGGGAGGGGCGCCCGATTGAGCGCCCGCGGCTGGTGGTGGGCGACGATCGGCTGGCTGGTGCTGGTCGGCGTGGGCTGGACGGCTTGGTTCGCCTCGCGGGCCGCGGAGGTGGAGCGCGCGCAGGCGAAGGCCGAGGCGGCGTGGGTGGCGCAGGTCCGCGCCCTCAACGCCGTGGTGCCCGACGACCCCCCACGGACTCCTCCCGCGCCTTCGTCGACGGCGGAGACCGAGGGCACCTCGGCGCTGCGCGATCGGCTCGCGCGGGATGTCGAGGCCCTGGCCTTCGAGCGCTTCCACGACGCGGACCGTGAGCGTGCGCGAGCCTATGTCGCCCACGCCCTGACGGCCTCCGGCTGGGCCCCCTCCCTCCAAGCGTTTGGGGCGGGCGTCAACGTGGTCGCGTCCCAGCGGGGACGGGATCCGGGGGCCGGAGAGGTGCTCTTGGGCGCGCATCTCGACACCGTCGCGGGCACGGTTGGCGCCGACGACAACGCGTCGGGTGTCGCCGTGGTGCTCGCCGCGGCGCGCCGCTTTGCGGGCCGTGAGACCGCCCGGGGCCTACGGATCGTGCTCTTCGACTCCGAGGAGCGAGGGTTGCTCGGGAGCCGAGCCTACTGCGCTGATCCAGAGCGGCTCTCGGGGCTGGTGGCCGCGGTCGTGGTGGAGATGGTCGGCTTCTCCTGCCCGGCGCCGGGTTGCCAACGTGCGCCAGCCGGGCTCCCGCGGGCGCTGTTGCCGAGCCGTGGCGACTTCCTCGGCGTAGTCGGTGATCTGGAGCACCTCGAGTTGCTGGCGCCCTTCCGTCGCGCGACGGGCCCCGGGCGTCCCGCGGTGCGCGTCCTACCGGTCCCGGCCAAGGGGCAGACGCTGCCGGACACTCGACGCAGCGACCACGCCCCGTTCTGGGATGCAGGCGTCGGCGCGGTGATGGTGACCGACACCGCCGAGCTGCGCAGCCCCCACTACCACCAACCCACCGATCGCCCGGAGACGATCGACAGGGAGTTCCTGCGCGGGTCGGCGGAGATCGTGCTCGACGCGGTCGCCGAGATGCTCGAGGCGCGCGCTACTCCGGCGGCGGCTCCGCCGACTCAAGGTTCGTCTCGGTGAGCGTGAAGGTGATGTTGTTGGTCTCGCGGAAGCGCCACTGAACCAGGCCCACGCCCTGTTGGACCCAGTAGGTGCGCGCGAGGGCGTCGGTGAAGTCGTCGAAGACCTCGATCTTGCGGACGCCTTCTCGGTACTGACCCTCCATCGGCACGACCTGCGGTGAGGTGCTGGTTTCGACTCGGTAGTTGATGAGGCCCTCCGTCTCCCGAGGCTCCTCGTCACCGCGCAGGGTCAGCGATTGAATGAGCCGGATGTCGGAGCCCTGGAGGTTGGTGTCGAAGTTGCCCACCTGCCAGGCGTCGGAGATCAACGTGTAGGGTGGCAGATAGCGGCGCTCGAGCTTGCGCACGAAGGCCTGCGTCTCGACCTCGCGCTCGGTGACGGTGATGCCTTTGAACTGCACCTTGGCGCCGACCATCGCCATGGGGGGCGTGACGATGTAGAGCTCCTCCACGACCTGACGGACCTTGGCGGGCTCGTCCTCGACGACCAGGTCGATGATCGTGACCGTGCTGCGGATCCACTCGTTCTCGTCTTCGCCGGGCTCGACGGTGGACTCGCCGCCCTGCGTGACGGGGGGCGGGTCTTGCCAGTCGCTGGTCTGCTTGCGGTAGCGCCACACGGAGCCGGGCACCATCGGGAAGAAGTCGCCCTCGTCGATGACCGCTTCGGCGGGGAGCGCCGGCACCCCCCCTTCGTAGGGCACGTCGCGCAGGTCCTCCCCGCCGCCGCTACCGCCGCCGCCCCCTTGGCCGCCATCGCGCTCTCCTTCACCGCCGCCGCCACCGTCGCTCACGCAACCCGCGCCGAACGTCGCCATCCCGAGAACCAAAGCCACCGCACACGCTCGGACCACGTCTAGTGCCCCTCTCCGCTCCGTGGCCTCGCCCACTCGCCCACCGGCGGTACCGGGGGGCGGTCGGCGAGGTCTTTGACATCACCGGTGGCGCGCTCCACGGCGTGGAGGCGCCAGCGGTCGCCATCATGGCGCAAAGTCCAGAGGTGTTGCACCTGCTGGGCGCCGGGCTTCCCCTCGACGACCTGTCCCTGGCGGTCACGCACGCAGTCGACGGCCTTGGTCTCAAGCCGCAACATCAGCTCGGTGTCCGCCGGCGGAGGTCCGTCGCCGACCATGTAGAGCCCGAGGGGGTGGACCTTCAGGATGCTGTGGAGCTTCGCGTCGTGGATCTGGCCCTGGCGCTCGCGCTCGGCGATGCGGGCCGCCGCCGTCGTCTGGAACGCATCGGTGCTGTAGTCCCGTAGGCTGGTGAGATCGCCGTTGCGCCACCCGGCCCAGAGGTGGTCCGAGGCCAGCTCGACCCAGGTGCGGATCGTGTCGGTGTCGAAGTCCTTGTAGAACGGGGAGATCTCGCGAAGCAGCCGGCGAATGGTGCGCAGCTCGTTGATCTGCTCGCGGAAGACGCGGCGCCCGATCAGCCAGATCACGACAAGGGCGCCGGCCCAGAAGGTCAGCAGGTAGATCAGCAGATCGCCGAGTTGCTCCGACGGCATCAGAGGTGGGCCGCCTGCTGGTTGATCCGCCAGGTCTCTACGAGATCCTCCCGCGTGTGCGGGAGCTCGGTGACGAAGCGGCTGGGGCGCTGCATCACGCGACTCCGCTCTCGATCGCGCCCGAACTGCGGATAGCAGAGGTGCAGATGCGTGCGGGCGCGGGTGACGGCGACGTAGAAGAGGCGGCGGGCCTCCTCCACGTCCTCCGGGCGATTCAGCGCGCGACGCAGCGGGAAGTGGCCGTCGGCGAGGTGCAGCACGAAGACCACGTCCCACTCCAACCCCTTGGCCTGATGGACCGAGCTGAGCAGGAGCTTCTCGTCCGGGGCCGCGCCCTCCTCGAGCGCCTCGACGCTCACGCTCTCGACGAGCACCAGCTCTTCGAGGAAGGACTGGCAATCGGCGAACTGGCTCGCGAAGTGTGCGAGCTGACGGATGTCGTCCTCCCGCTCGGCCGCGTTGCTCTCCTTGGCCCGGAGGTGGGCGCTGTAGCCGCCCTCCAAGATGCGCTCGAGCATCCCGCCCGGATCGCCTGTGAGCTGCGGGTGGCCGAGGGCGAGCATCAGCCCGCGCAGTCGCTCGTAGCCTCGCTGGGCGGGGGCGGGGAGGTGACCGCTGACCACGTCGGCTTCGAGGGCCGACCAGGGATCGCCGCCGCCGGCGAGCATCCCGTAGACGCGGGTGGATTGCTTGCCACCGATGCCCTCCTGGAGCTTGAGCACCCGCATCCACGCGAGGCGGTCCAGGGGGTTGGCGAGGATGCGGAGGTGGGCGAGCACATCGCGAACGTGGGCCTGCTCGAAGAAGCGCAGCCCGCTTCGCACGGTGAAGGGGATGCCGCGTCGCTGGAGCTCGAGCTGGAGCTCCATCGACTGGTAGTGGGCCCGGTACAAGACCGCCTGTCGATGCAGCTCGACGCCCTGGTCGCGTAGCTCGAGGCAACGCTGGGCGACGAACGCGGCCTGCTGCTCGGCGTCGGCGAGGGCCACGAAGGCGGGTCGCTCGCCGCTCGGTCGCTCGGCGCGCAGCGTCTTGTCGTAGCGCTTCGTGTTGTGGCGGATGCCAGCGTTGGCCACCGCCAGGATCTCCGGCGTGGATCGGTAGTTCGTCTCGAGGCGGTGCACGTTCGCCCCGCGGAAGCGCTCGGGGAACTCGAGGATGTTGTGCACGTCGGCGCCTCGGAAGCGGTAGATCGACTGACAGTCGTCGCCCACCGCGACCACGCTCGTGTTGGCCCCGGCCAGCAGCTCGACCAGCGTGGCCTGCAAGCGATTGGTGTCCTGGTACTCATCGACCAGCAGGTGCTGGAATCGGTCGGCGTATTGCGCGCGGACGTCACCATGGTCCTCGAGCAACCAGCGCAAGTTCACCAGCAGGTCGTCGTAGTCCATCACGTTCATCTCGACCTTCTGGGAGAGGTAGGTCGTGAGGACGCGATCGATCGTCTCGAGCTGGTCGGCGAACTGCGCGTAGTCGTTGAACACGACATCGCGCAGCGGTCGGTGGGTGTTGACGCTGCTCGACAGCATGGACAGCAAGACGCGGTTCTTGGGGAACCGCTTCTTGGTGATGTCGCCAGCGTGACCCGCGACGACGAAGTCCATCAGGTCGCGGGCCTCCTGGGGATCGAGGATGCCGTAGTTGGGGCCGTAGCCGATGCGCTCGGCGTGCTGGCGAAGAATGCGGTGGGCGATGGCGTGGAAGGTGCCGGCCCACACGCGGCGTGCGTCGCGGGGTACCAGGCGCTCGACGCGATCGATCATCTCCCGCGCCGCCTTGTTGGTGAAGGTGAGCAACAAGATACGGCGCGCGTCGATGCCCTGCCCGATCAGCCAGGCGGCGCGGTAGGTGAGGGTGCGTGTCTTCCCCGAGCCGGCCCCCGCGATGACCAGCATGGGCCCGGGCCCTGCGGTGACGACCCGTCGCTGCGCCTCGTTGAGCGCGTCGGTGAAGCCGGCCGGCGCGGGCGGAGGGGCTTCGACTTCGAGGGTGTATTGGCGCATCGGGGGGCTGCTCTACCTTGGTGAACAGGCGTTCAGCCTACCAGATCTCGTTCGGGCGAGGGAGCGCGTGACGATCGACGGCGCGGTCGGTCGGCGGCTTCGGGACGCGGGCGGGGGTGGCGACCTCGAAATCCGCCGGTGAGAGGTCGTCGAGCAGCGGCCACTTCGCCGCGCGGCCTGCACCCCACGCGCTCGCCTCCGAGCTCGGATCAGCGAAGGCCGCGGGGTCGTCGGCGACGCGATTGAACGCCTCCAGGTGGTCGATGAGACGCTCCCGCGCTTCGTCGACGCCGCCAGCGAGGCCACGCAACCACTCGCCGCTCTGGGCAAAGACGAGCTCGCGTGCGGCGAGCTTCGAGGCCGCATCGACGCCCGCGGCGAAGACGTCGGCGAGCCGCGCGCTCGCCGCGTGCAGGTGGCGCAGGACCCAGGCGCGCTCGGGCTCGCTCATCGAGGCCACGAGCCCCCCCGCCCGGGAGGGCCCGGGCCAGGCGCGCTGGATGCTCCCGCTCCCGTCTCCCAGCCACGCGCCGGGCGTCGTCAGCCGGAGACCGTCGGCGCTGCGCAGGGCCGCCACGAGGGTGGGCCGAAGCTCGTCGAGCCCGAGGGCGCAGACGATGAGCGGGCTGCGGTCCATTCGCTTCCGAAGAGCCCGCGCCTGGGCGACGCGCGCCTCGGCGAAGGCATGGGCGACGGCACCCTCGTAGGCGCTCGTCGCGTCGGCGTCCGGCGCGACGGGGCGCGCGGGCGCTCCAGCGAGGCGGCGCGCTTCTGGGTCGCGGGCGAACACGGCCAGGCCGCTGCCAGGGCACGAGATCGGGGCGTAGACGCCGTAGGCCGCGGGCGCCGACGCGCAGCGCACGGCGTCTGCATCGACCACGGCGTATCGCAGCCCGGCGGCGCTGACGAGGTCGTCGGTGCGGGGCTCGTAGCCGCCGTCATCGAACCAGATGCCCTGTGGCGACGCGCCGAGGTGACGCTCGTGGACGCGCGCCGCCGCCGCGAGCTGGGCGGACATCGCGGGCCGGTCGTGGTCGAGCAGCGGGAAGAAGGCTCCGGTGGCGGGGGTGGTGAGCAGCTCGGCGGCGGTCTGCAGGTGGACGAGGGCGTCTGGAGCGACCTTCGCGAGGGCGTCGAGCGTGACCGCCGAGATGGCGACGGCGACCCCATCGAGCGTCGCGTCGCGGAGGCGCGCGGCGAGGGCACTGACGCGGGGATCATCCGGGGCGACGGGCGGCATGCGGAGGTGCACGACCAGGGCGATGTGGGCCTCGCTCATCGGAGCGCCCCCAGGTCGACGAAGCGCAAACCTGGCCGCGCGCGGCCCATGGAGAAGCGGTTGAGCGCCGCGACGTCGCTCTCCGGCGTGGCGCCATCGCTCATCGATATCGGCGCCTCGCCGGGGCCAGCGCGCAGGAGCCTCACGGCGGAGGCGCGGGCGACGTGGGCGAAGCCACCGCCGGTCTCGAAGCCCACCGCGGCGACCACCCGATCGCCGCGGGAGCCGACCTTGACGGTGCGCGCTCCGATCCACTCCGTCGCGGGGTAGGCCTTGAGCCGCGCGGCACCGCTCTCCTCGCCGCCGACGTAGATCCGCAGGACCAGCCGGGACGGCCCGTCGAGCGAGGCGCGGGCGCGCGCGACGGACTCCGGCGTGAGGGTCCAGTGGACATGCACCGACCGATGGTCGATCGCGTGGGCGACGATCCGGTCGACGGTGGGCGGGTGAAGCGGGAACCGACTCTCCGGCGTCTGCCACTCGGGCGGCGCCTCAGGGAGGGTCGCGAGATCGATAGCGGCGGGGCGACGAGAGCGCGTTCGGCGAGGCATGGCGCGGGTTTACCCCTCGTAGGGCGGGGGGTCAACGCCACCCCGCACTAAATCCAACGGGACGGTGCACCGTAAGTGCAGGGGTAAGCAGCACTTGCACCGCGGAGGCGCCATGGGTGACGAGCAACGAGCCAGGATTCTCATCGTCGACGACGAGCCCAGCGTGCGCTCGTCGCTGCGACGGACGCTGCGCAAGGAGAACTACGAGCTCAGCTTCGCCGAGTCGGCCGCCGTGGCCCTCGAGATGCTGCGTGAGGCTCAGCCAGATCTCATCATCAGCGACCACCTGATGCCCGAGATGACTGGCCTCGACTTCCTACAGCGTTGTCGCCTGATGTACCCCGATGTCGGCCGGATCGTGCTGACGGGCCAGGCCGAGATGGAGACCGTGATCGCGGCCATCAACGATGGCGCGGTCTTTCGCTTTCTGACCAAGCCCTGGGACGACGACGAGGTGAAGCTCACGATCCACCTCGCCATCCGGCAGGTGTCGATGGAGCGCGAGAATCGGCGCCTCTTGGCCCTCGTCTCCAAGCAGGCGCGGCGGATCCAGGAGCTCGAAGACGAGCACCCGGGGATTCACAGCGTGCGTCGCGACGAACGCGGGGCCATCCTGATCGACGAAAACGAAGTCACGACACTTCCTTGAATCGGAGGGTACAGGTGGGCGAGTTGACCCACATTCACCGTCGCCCATCCCACGGGTTCGCCGTCGAGCGGCCCGCGGTGATGGTCGTCGACGACGATCCACCCGTGCGACGGGCCCTCGAGCGCGTGCTGCGGATCAACGGGGTGACCGTCTACTCGGCGGAGGGGCCGACCACCGCCCGCGCGCTGTTGGCGGAGGTGGAGGTCCACGCCGTCATCTCTGATCTCAAGATGCCCGACGGTGACGGGATCAGCTTGCTGTCGTGGGTGCGGACGCGTCACCCGAGCGTGCAGCGCATCCTGCTCAGTGGTCACTACGAGATGGAGGACGTCGAGCTCGCGATCAACCGCGCCGGCGTCCACCGGTTCCTGTCCAAGCCCTACGCGGCGCCGACCCTGGTCGAGACGGTGCGGCAGAGCATCGAGCAGTGGGCGGTCTTCGCCGAGCGTGACCGGCTGCTCGACGTGACCACCCGCCAGAAGGAGGCGCTGCTCTCGCTGACGGCCGATCTCGAGGTCAAGGTGGCCCATCGGACGGCGGCGCTGGAGCGGGCGACTCGCACGTGGCGCAGCACCTTCGACTCGATCGACGACCCGATGGCGCTGGTCGACAAGGAGTTCCGCCTTCGTCGCGCCAACCTCGCGGTGGCGACGGTGGCCCACGACGACATCCGCACGCTGATCGGCCGGAAGTGTCACGAGGTGCTCTTTGGCCGTGGGTGCGTCTGCGACGAATGCCCGCTCACCCAAGAGGGGCCCTTCGACGCGCCGCGCCAGGTCGAGATCTCCGACGAGCGTGACGGTCGGACCTGGGAGGTGAGCGCGTGGCCGCTCACCGAGGAGGGGCAGGTCGCCGACGGGGAGGCGTGGGCGGTCTGCCACTACAAGGACGTGTCGAACGCCCGCGCGCTGCAACGCCAGGTGATCATGCTGGAGAAGCTCGCGGCGATCGGCGAGCTCGCCGGGTGCGTCGCCCACGAGCTGAACAACCCGCTCACGGGGATCCTCACCTTCAGCCAGGTCATGCGCCGGGGGACCGCCGATCTCGACGACGTGTCGAACCTCGCGGAGGACATCGAGCAGGCCGCGCGGCGTTGCACGCGCATCGTCCAGAGCCTGCTGGACTTCGCCCGAGGTGGCGGGCAGGGCCCGGCCGAGCTGACGACCGTCGACTTGCCGGAGCTCATCAGCGACTGCGTGAACCTCGCTCATTTCCAGCTCACCGGAGAAGACCCGGTCAGCGTGGTGTGGGATGCCCCGCGGGGGCTGACGCCGGTCTACGGAAACGTCGACGCGCTGAAGTCGCTGTTCCTGAACCTGATCAACAACGCGATCCAGGCGATGGAGCGCAACGGGACGGTGACCATCGAGGCCACCGCGGTGGTGGAAGAGCGAATGATCCAGGTCAGCGTCCAGGACACGGGTCCGGGCGTGCCCGACGAGCTGGTCGACAAGGTCTTCCGGCCGTTCTTCACGACCAAAGCAAAGAACAAGGGCGGCACCGGCCTGGGGCTCGCGATCGTGAGCAACGTGGTCCGCGACCATGGGGGTCGGGTGTCGGTAGAAAACGCTCCTGAAGGCGGCGCGCGATTCATCGTGGAGCTGCCCATCGTGGTTGGGTGATCGAGATGGCGAGTATTGGAACACCTCCTCCGCACAACCCCGCCGTGACTCGCGCGCTGGTCGTTGACGACGATGACCGGGTGCGCAAGGCGTGGCGGTGGATGCTGATGGGCGACGAGTTCGCGGTGGAGTTCGCCGCCAACGCCAGCCAGGCGCTGGAGCTGCTCGGCGCGACCCCGGTCGACGTCGTCATCAGCGACGTGTCGATGCCCGGGATCGACGGCCTCGAGCTCCTCGACCGCATCAAGCAGTCGCGGCCCAACATCGAGGTCATCATCATGACCGGCGTGGGGACCATCTCCAGCGCCGTGCGGGCCATGCGCGCCGGCGCCTTCGACTACCTCACCAAGCCCTTCACCGAGATCGAGGAGTGCATCAACAAGGTGCGTCAGGCCGCGCGGCTCAAGCGACTCCGGGAGGAGAACCTCGCGCTGCGCTGCGAAGCCGACGCCTCCCCGAACTCGCCCCTTCTCGACACGCAGAGCCCTTCGATGAAGCCGGTGCTGGCGAAGGTCTCCCAAGTCGCGCGGGTGGACTCCAACGTGTTGATCACCGGGCCCACGGGATCCGGGAAGAACGTGATCGCCCGCGCCATCCACGGGGGGGGGCCGCGGCGGAGTGGGCCCTTCATTTGCGTGGATTGCGGATCGATCCCGGCGGAGCTCATCGAGTCCGAGCTCTTCGGCCACGTGAAGGGGGCGTTCACCGGAGCGGTCTCCGACAAGGCCGGCCTCTTCGAGATGGCCAACGGCGGCACGATGTTCCTCGACGAGATCGGGAACATGCCGGCTCCGATGCAGAACCGCCTCCTCCGCGTCCTCCAGGAGGGCAAGGTTCGCAGGGTCGGGGGCGCTTCGGACATCGATGTCGACGTGCGCGTGATCAGCGCGACGCTGGTCGACTTGCAGAAGGCCATCGACGACGGCGAGTTCCGCAGTGACCTCTACTTCCGCTTGAAGGTGGTCGAGATCGGCTTGCCTGGGCTCAACGACCGCCGCGAGGACATCCCGCGCCTCGCCTATCACTTCCTCCGGCGCCACGCGACCCGCGTGGGGCGCGAGCTCAGCGGGATCACGCCACCGTGCATGGAGGTCCTCAAGGCCCACGACTGGAGGGGCAACGTGCGTGAGCTCGAGCACGTGATCGAGGCGGCGATGGTCTTCGAGACCGGCGAGGAGCTCTCGGTGATGCACCTGCCACCGGAAGTGCGAGACGCCTCGAAGGACGGCGGGGACCCGTTCGACGAGCCGTTCGCGACGAACATCGACCTCGACCTCCCCTTTCGACAGGCGCTGGAGCGGGCCGACCGCACCTTCCGCGTGACCTACCTGCGCGGCGTGATGGCGCGCTACCAGAGCGTGTCGGCCGCCGCCCGTCACGCGCAGATGGACAGAGCCAACTTCCGCCGCTTGCTGCGTCGCTACGAGATCACCGACTACCCCCGGGGGAACGGGCAGAAGAAGGCGTCTTGATCAGTCCCGATGGTAGGGGCTGCGCGCCAGGATCGCGGTGGCGCGGTAGAGCTGCTCGCAGAGCACCAGTCGCGCCAGGTCGTGGGGCATCGTGAGCGTCCCCAGGGACCACACCATCCCCGCCGCCTCGCGCACGCTCTCGTCGAGCCCGTCCGGGCCGCCCACCAGAAACGAGATCTCCGAGACGCTCCGATCGCGCTGGGTGCCCAGCCATCGCGCGAAGCCGCGGGAGTCGAACTGGCGCCCGGTCTCGTCCAACGCGACCGTCGTCCCGCGCGCCGCCGAACGCAGCGCCGTCGACTCCGCCGTGCGCCAGCGGTCGACCGTCCCGCCGCTTCCGCGGCGCGGCTCGCGGACCTCGACGACCTCGGCGGCGAACGGGTGTCGAATGCGATCGATGTAGAGCGCGCAACCATCGCGGGCGAAGCCGGCCTTGAGGCGGCCGACGGCGACGACGCGCAGGCGCACGGCTACCTGCCGGGCTGGCGGACGCCGGCGTGCTCCGGCGGGGCGGGCTCGAAGTCGACCCGCGCGGCGTCGGTCCAGAGGCCCTCGAGGTCGTAGAACTCCCGCTCTTCGTAGCGGAAGATGTGCACCACGCAGTCGCCGTAGTCGAGCAGCGCCCAGGTGCCGGTCTCGGCGCCCTCGGTGCCGAGGGGACGCATCCCTTCGTCGCGCGCGGCCCGCTCGACGTGGCTGGCCACGGCCTGCACCTGTCGGTTGCTGCGACCGCTCGCCACGATCACGTACGAGGTGTAGCTCACCAGCCCGTCGACATCGAGGATCACGATGTCCTCCGCTTTCCGGTCGGCGAGGGCGTTGGCGAGAAGGAGTGCGAGTGCTTTGGGTTCCATGATCAGGCTCCCCTCGTCTGCCCCGTGCCCAGGACCACGTACTTCTTGGTGGTGAGATCGGTGACCCCCATGGGTCCGTAGGCGTGCAGCCGCGTGGTGCTGATGCCGATCTCGGCACCCAACCCGAGCTGACCACCGTCCGAGAAACGGGTGGAGGCGTTGGCGATGACGACCGAGCTTTGCACCTCGTCGAGGAAGCGTCGCACGGTCGAGTAGTTCTCCGAGACGATCGACTCGGTGTGGTCCGAGCCGTAGGTCTCGATGTGCGCGATGGCGGAGTCGAGGTCGGGCACGACCTTCACGGCCAGCACGAGATCGAGGTACTCCTCGTGGAAGTCCTCGTCGGTGGCGGCGGCGATGTGTGGGAGGTGCGCCCGGGTCTGCCCGCAGCCCCGGAGCTCGACGCCCGCCTCGGCGTAGCGTTCGGCCATGCTGGGGAGGAACTCAGCGGCGACCCCTTCGTGAACCAGCAGCGTCTCCATCGAGTTGCATACACCCGGACGCTGGACCTTCGCATTGTAGCAGATCTCGTAGGCCTTCCCGAGATCGGCGTGACGGTCGACGTAGGTGTGGCAGACGCCTTTGTAATGCTTGATGACCGGCACCCGCGCGTGCTCCGCGACGAAGCGGATGAGGGCCTCGCCGCCCCGCGGGATGACCACGTCGAGCCACGCCTCGGCGCGCAGCATCGCGAGGACCCACGCGCGGTCGGTGGAGGGCAGCGACATCAACGCGTCCGCCGGGAGCCCGACGCCCTCGATGGCGTGTCGGAGCACCTCGAGGATGGCGGCGTTGGTGTGCTGGGCCTCGCTGCCGCCGCGGAGGAACACGGCGTTGCCGCTCTTGAGGCACAGCCCGGCGGCGTCCGCCGTGACGTTGGGGCGCGCTTCGTAGACGATCCCGATCACGCCCAGAGGGATCCGCATCTGGGCAACCCGAAGGCCGTTGGGACGGACGCGCTCGCCGAGGGTCTCGCCCACCGGATCGGGGAGCGCGGCGATCTCCCGCAGCCCCCCGGTCATCGAGTCGATTCGCGCGTCCGTGAGTTTCAGCCGGTCACGCAGGGCGCCGGTGATGCCCTTCGAGTCGGCGGCGGCGAGATCGAGGGCGTTGGCGGCGCTGATCTGGTCTCGCGCGGACTCCAGGGCCGTGGCCATCGCCAGCAACGCCTCGGTACGGGTCCGCCCGGGGGCCTTGGCGAGCGCGCGGGACGCCGCGCGAGCGCGCCGGCCCAGGGCGTTCATTCGATCGGTGTGGTTGAGCAGTGGGTCCACGTCCTGCGCGCCCCCGAGACAAAAAGACCCCGGCACCTAGCATCGGTGCGCAGGGTTGGCAAGCCCGGCGCCCAACGCCTACGATGCCCGCCATGTCGTACATCCCCGCCGGGTGCGCCCGGTTCGCCCTCAATTCGTTGGCCGCGGTCTTCGTCATCTCCGGCTGCGCCGACGCACCGTCTGGTGGTGGAGGCGACAACCAGCAGGTCGGAGAGGACGCCCGAATCGGCAGCGGCGACGACCTCGGTCCAGACGACGTCGGAGGCTCCGACGGTGGGGCGATCGACGACCTCGGGGGCGATGGGATGGCGCAGCAGGACGCCGAGCTGCCCCCCGTCGATGATGGGGTGGTCGATCCCGACGCAGCGCCGCCCGAGCCCGACGCGGGGCCTCGCCCGGAGCGGTTGGTGGCGTCGGTGCTGCTGACGGAGATCCCCCAGGGCGAATCGGCGACGGCGGCGGTGGCCGTGGGGGCGCCTGTCGAGCTGAACGACGAGCCCGGCTGCGTGGTCGTGGACGTCGATCCGAACGCGGCTCCGCCCGCGCGTGAGCGGGACTTCGACGTCGGCGACGTGACGGTCACCGGCGCGAGCGGCGGCGATCTGGTCTTCGCCCGCGACGGCGCGCGCCTGTACGTGGCCAATCGAGGCGTGGGCGACAACGTCTTCGACGACGGCGCTACGCTCACGGCGAGCGCCCCGGGTGGGTTGCACGTCGACGCCTTCACGCTGGAGTTGGCCGCGCCGGCACAGGTCAGGCTCGGCGATCCCGGCTTCCTCGAGGAGCACGATCGCGACGACGACTTGCCGGTTCGTTGGAACGCCGCTGGGGGGACGACGGTGGTGGTCACTGTCTTCCCATCGGGGGGGGACGGTTCGCCGGAGCGTGGAAACTGGGTCTTTTGCGGGGCGCCGGACACGGGTTCGTTCACGGTGCCGGCGCAGCAACTGTCGCAGGTGACGCCCGGGGCGCCCTTCGGGGTGACGGCGGTGGTGGCGGTCGCGCGCACGAACGTGGTGACGGTCGATGTGGGCGCGGATCTCGCAGTATTTGCCATGTCGACGACTGGCGGGCAGGCTATCTCTTTGTCGCGCTGAGAGCGCTACGAGACGCGGTGACCTTGGGGGGCACCGCACGAGGGGTCGATGAACGAGATCCAGGCGTGGCACGGCGTTCGCTCGAATCTGCGGCGCGTGCTCGACGAGCTCAACGGACAGGAGCGCGAGCTCGGCGCGCCGCTGCTGGTGCGCATGGCGTCCATCCGGCTGCGGACGGCTACGCTCGAGCAGGCCGACGCGGTCCGCGAGAAGGTCGGAGAGGCTGAGCGTGAGGCGGTCGACGGGGCGCTCGCGGCTCAATTCGCCGGCCAGGCGGCGCCGATGCCCGTGCTCGAGGCGTTGAGCCCGGGGGTGCGGTCCGAGGCGCTGGTCGAGGTGCGCGAGGCCATCGACCGAGATCCGACGCACCTGCCGGCCCTGCGCGCTGGGGCGGCGCTGGCGCAGCTCGGTGGTCGCTGGGCCGAGTCGGCCTCGTGGCTTGAGAGGCTGGCCGGCGCCGAGCCCGAGCGGGGCGAGTCGCTCATCGCTCTGGCTGATATCTACTGGTCGAAGCTCGGGCAGCCTCAGCAGGCGCGCAAGTACTTCAAGGCTGCGCGGAAGCGGATGGGTGACGACCCCGATCTGCTCGACAAGATGCTCAAGCTCTACCTCGAGCTCGAGGAGTGGGAGCCGGCCATCGCGACCTGCAACACGCTGATCGGGCAAGGCGCGCGGGCGGAGATGACGGTCACCTACATGCTGACGCTCGGCGAGATTCACATCTACGGGTTGCGCGAGCCGGGCGCGGCGCTGGTGCACTACCTCGACGCGCTGCGGACCCTCCCGGAGTACGCGCTGACCTACACGCTCCTCAAGGAGCTGATCGACGCCAATGACTGGGCTGGCTTCGAGGCCCATTTCGAGGCGGTCGAGCCGGCCACTCTGAAGCTACACGAGCCGTTGATCGAGGCGCTGCGGGAGGCCGAAGGTGACGGGGAGCGAGCGGTCCTGGGCGTCCGCGAGAAGCTGAACCAGAGCGCGTCCTAGGACGGTGCGGCAGAGTCGCGACGCGGCGCGCTGCACGCGCCCGCCAACCGATTTCGGCGTTGCGAAGCCTGTCGATATCTTCGGATATCGCTACGGCTTCGCGCCTTGAACTCGGCCGGCGGGCACGCACATCACTTGGTCGCTTGGTCTGCCGCACCGTCCTAGATTCGATAGCGGGAGGCTTGCTTCACCACGAGCGGGGTCCCCGCGGCGCCACGGGGGAGCTCTACGGTGAAGGTCGTGCCCCTCCCCGTCTCGGTCACGACGCGGAGCGTCCCGCCGTGCCCCTCGACGATGTTGTAGGAGATCGCGAGGCCGAGACCGGTGCCTTCGCCGATGTCCTTGGTGGTGAAGAACGGCTCGAAGATGCGATCGACGATTGCCTGTGGGATGCCGCCACAGTCGTCGATGAAGTCGATGGCGGCGCCCCGCTCCGTGGGTCGGGTTCGGATGCGGAGCGTGCGAAGCTGGCCCCCGGACGCGGCCTGAGCGGCGTTGACGAGCAGGTTCATGAACACCTGCTCGAGCTGACTCGGGATGCAGGAGATCGGATCGGTGGGTTGGTAGTCCTTCTCCACGCGCAGCCGGGTTCGCCACTCGCCCTGGGTCAAGAGGGCGGCGTTGTCCAGCAGATCGGCGAGCTTGGATTCTCGGGTCTTCTGGGTGTCGGGGTGGGCGAAGCTCTTCAGGCCCGACACGATGCGCTCGACCCGCTCCACGCCTTCGACGGTCTGGGTGACCATCTCCTCGATGTCGGTGATGAATTGCGGGAGGTCCAGCGCCTTCTCTTCGTCTCGAGCTGCTGAGAACGCTTCGGGTCGCCCGGTCTCCTCGGCGCCCTGACGCCACAGCTCGAGCAGCTCGAGGAGGTCGTCGAAGTACGAGCGTGTGTGCCGTGCGTTGGCCTTCACGAAGGCGATCGGGTTGTTGATCTCGTGGGCGACACCCGCGGCGAGCACGCCCAGGGAGGCCATCTTCTCGGCGCTCACGAGGCGACGCTCCATCTGGCGCCGGTCGGTCACGTCGTGGAGAAAGAGCAGATAGCGCTCCGAGCCCCCACCGTGGAAGGGCGTGAGCTTCACATCGAAGACCCGCTCCCCGAGCTGCCAGCCTTCGAGTGCGGCGGAGGGCGGGTCATTGATGGCGGCGCGGAGGGCCGCGACGCGGTCGGCGGGCAGCGGGATCGGCTCGCCCTTCGCCCCTCCGAACTCGTGCTCGAAGCGCTGGTTCCAGCTCACGAGCGTGAGGTCCGCGTCGACCACGACCAGCGGGTCGGCGATCGTGTTGACGACGCGTTCGCTGAACGCGCGAAGGGAACGCAGGTGAACCATCAGGGCGGCGTTCTCGAGCAAGTAGCCCGCGTGGCCCATCAGCGAGGAGATGAAGGCGATGTCCTGCTTCGAGTAGGGGCGGTTGTCAGCGCGGTCGGTGACGTTCACGACGCCGACGACCTCGCCCTTCACCAGGATCGGAACCGTGAGGGACATGGGCAGGTTGCCGAAGGACTCGCCGTCGGACACGAACTCCTCGAGGTCCGAGGAACCTCGCGCACGGGCGTGGTCATCGACGAAGAGGGGCTTGCCCAGTTGGGCGCAGGTGCCGGCGATACCTTCCCCGACTCGGGTTCGAGCGGCCTTCACGACGACCTCCGGGATCCCGACGGCGGCGCGCATCTGCAGCACCCCAGCCTCGCGGTCGAGGCGCATCAGCGAGACGCGTTGGCTGTTGAGCTCTCGTCCGACGATCTCGACGAGGCGTTGGAACGTCTCGTCTTCGTCGTGGAGCGTCGCGAGCAAGTGCGAGGCCACGGACAGCGCGGCCTGTCGCTTCTCGGCCTGCTGATTGGGCGGAGAGGCGCCGCGCTCGACGCGGGGCCCTGCGACCGCGTTGATCAACGCGGAGATCCGCGCCCTCGCGAGGTGTCCCATCCCGGGATCGGCGATGAGGGTCGCGCCAGCGTCGAGGAGCTCGGCCTCCTGCACGGCGTCCAGGCTGGGTGCAAGCAGGACCACGCGGGCGCGGTCGCAGCGGGCCCGAACCTGGGCGAGCAAGAGGAATGACTCGACGTCCCCCGCGGCACGAACCACGATCACGGGTGCGTCCACCGGGAGCGCTGCGACCTCTTCGCAGCGAACGACGGGGGCCAGCCCGCCCAGCCATGGGGGGGGCGGTCGCGTCGAGAGCCACCAGAGGTTGAGCACCACCTCCGGGTCAGGCGTCACCTCGCGTCGGAGTTGAAGAACCTCGCCCATCGCACGCACCTCGCTTGCCATCTCCCTTGGAGAACGGCGCACGGGTGGGTCGAAGTGGGTCGGAGGGGTCCGGGGGGACCCTACTTACACTTGCGGCGGGTGCGGGCGAGCTTCTTGCGGGCCGTCTTGACCCGGTTCGAGCGTGGGTAGTCGGCGAGCAGCGTCTCGAGGAACGGCATCGCGTCCTTGCAGCGTCCGAGCCCAACGAAGTTGTCGTGCATCAGCACGAGCCCCTCGTCGACCTTGTCGCCCTTCGAGTACTTCTGGAGGATGATCTGCAGCGACCGGACGGAGGCCGTGTAGTTCTTCATCCGGTACTGGCACTCGGCCATCAGGTAGAGGCTGTTGTCGGCGCGGCCGTTGCCGGGGAACTTGCGCACGAAGGTGGCGAAGGCGCGGATGCCCTCGACGCAGTTGTCGGCGCCTTTTTGCTCCCAACCGTAGCGGTACAGGTCGCCAGCGTCCTCGGGCAGCGCCGGGGCGCCCGCCGGTTGCGGCACGTTGGCGACGCCGCTGGCCTGCTCCTCGAGCTTGCCCTTCAGCTCGTCGGCCTTGCCACGAAGCTCTGCGAGCTGCTGCCGAATCTCGTCCAGCTCGAGGCCCCGGTCGGCGATGGTCGTTCGGATGCGATCGATCGCGTCCTCGAAGCGACCCTCGACCTCGGCGATGCGGGCCGAGATCTGCTTCAGCTCACCGGCGAGCTTCTCGCGCTCGACCCGATTGGACTCGTTGATCTGCTCGATCTGGCCCTGGACGGCGATGAGGTCGGCCTCCATCTCCTGGCCGCGCCAATGGCTGACGCAGCCGGAGAGGAGCAGGAAGGCGCTGGCGAGAAGGACGACCCGCATGTCAGCGCGGCGCGAACTCCACGCGGCGGTTCTTCCGCCAGGCGCGCTCGTTGTGGCCCGGGTCGGCGGGGCTCTCCTCGCCGTAGGAGATGGTGCTCAGCTTCCCAGCCGACACGCCCTTGTTCTCAAGGTAGCGGCGAGCCGACTCGGCGCGGCGCTCTCCCAGGGCCAGGTTGTACTCGGTGGTGCCCCGCTCGTCGGCGTAGCCCTGCAACTGGACCGTGGCGGCGTTGGCGCCCGCGTCGCCGAGGCACTGAGCCACCGTATCGAGGGAGCCGCGCTGGTTGCGCTTCACGTTCGACCGGTTGAAGTCGTAGTAGACCGGGGTGCCGGTGCACATGATGGCCTTGGCGATGCAGGACCCGGCTTGGCATTCCTGCCCTTCGGGGCAAGGCTGACCCATCGAGTTCTCGCCGCACTGCGGACGGGTCGCGCAGCTACCGCCCGAGCAGTATGTGCCCGCGCCACACTCGGCGTCACCGAGGCACTCCGGGCCGCAGTCGTTGTCACGGCACTTCTGGTTGCCGGGGCACTTGACGGTGTCGTCGCAGTACCCGGGGCGTCGACGGCACTGGCCGTTCGAGCACTCCATCCCGGCGCCCTTGCAATGACTGTTGTCGCGACATTGGGCGCACACCTTGTTCAGGCAGTACTCGCCCTTTTCGGTGCAATGATCATCGCTCTCGCAGTTGGGGTACGTTGGACCGCAACCAACGAAGAAGAGAGCCGCGCCCGCGAAAACGAGGGCGTTAAGCAGACGACCGACCGAACGCTCAGCCACTCCGAACATGATGCTCACCTGTGGAAAAAAGCGTGAAATATCAAGAGGTTAGATTGCCAGATAAGGCGACGAACGTGGCGACGCTATTCGATGCTGTGGCCGGTGTCAACCGCGCAGCGCTCGCCGGTGTACTCTTGTTGGGTGCGTGCGCGCCCGTCGGCGAGCCGGAGTTGCTGTCCGTGGTGGCCAGCGAGCCCGCCAGCGGCGCCATCCACGTCGCCAACTTGCCGGTACGGATCGCCTTCGATCGGTACCTCGATCCGGCGCTCCCGCTGGACGGGGCGGCGGTGTTGAGCAGCGCCGAGCTCACCGCGGCGGCGCGCGTGCGCTACGACCCGGTCGGCCGGGCACTGTTGGTCTTCCCCACGCGACCGCTTCGCCCCGGGCTCGGCTACACCCTGACTCTTCCGCGGGATGGTCTACGGGGCTTCGCCGGTGAGCAACTCGACTTTGACTTCGTGCTCGGCTTCATGGCCTCGCCGGCGACGACGCCCGCCGTCCCGCTGCTGCCCCCGGACTTCGAGCGTGATCTGAGCCCGCTTTTCGAGGCGAAGTGCGGCTGTCACGGCCCTGAGCCGGCGGTCTTCCCGCCCCTCGATCCGACGGCGCTGATCGGGATCGGCAGCCAGCGCCAGCCGGAGCGCGTCCTGGTCGAGCCGGGCCACGCCCTGCGCAGCTATCTGGTGCAGCGCGTCCTCGAGGGCTATCCGGGGGTGCGCGGCCTCCCGATGCCCGTCGAGGCCCCGCTGACCGACGCCGAGCAGCGGCTGATTGTGTCGTGGGTGGAGGGGCTCTGAGGAGAGCTACTTCTTTCCGAGCTGCGAGCGGATGTGCTTCGTCAGCCCGGCGACGGTCTTCTCGCCGTGGAAGAGCTTGCCATTGATGAAGAGCGTGGGAGTGCTTCGGACGCCGCCTTCCCCCTCCTTGAGGTCCTCGCGGACGCGGGTCAGGATCTCGTCGCTCTTCAGGTCCCTCTCGAACCGCTTCAGGTTGAGGCCGAGCTCGGCGGCGAAGGCCTTGAAGCTCTCGTCCTTCAGGCTGCCCTGGTTGGCGAAGATGATGTCGTGCATCTGCCAGAACCGGCCCTGCTGATGGGCGGCCAGCGCGGCGCGGGCGGCCTGGAGCGAGAACTCGTGGTGCTGCAGCGGGAACTGCTTGAAGTACAACGCGACGTCGTTGGGGAAGGCCTTGACGACCTCGGTCAGCGTTGAGCGCATCGCGGCGCAGTGCGGGCACTCGAAGTCCGCGAACTCGACGATCACGACCTTGGCCTTCTTGGCCCCCTTCATCGGGGAGCCGCGCAGGTCGAATTGGAAGCTGACGTGGTCGTCCATGTACTTGTTGATGAGCGCTTCGCGGACCTCCTCGAGTCCCAGGCCCTCCTTCAGCTTCGAGACGGCGTGAACCGCCAGGTCGGTGGCCGGGGGACAGGTCTTGGCCTCGACGCACTGCTTCATGTTCGTGCGCGCGCTGTTGTCGCACGGGCAGGGGATCATGGTGAGCAACGTCTCGAGCTTGCCGCGAGCCTTCTTGTCGAGACCCTTGGTGTCGACGCCGGGCAGATCCTGAGCGTGGGCGAGGCCACACGCGAGGAGAAGCGAGAGCGTGACTGGACGCATGAAGGGCTCCTTGGGTGCCTTGAACCGCGGCGAGCGCGGCGAGACCGTAGACAGCGGTCCTTTGCCTTGTCAACCGCCGGCACCGGTGCTCGAATGCGCCCCCGATGGGGGTTCTACGTGCCTGGATCGGGCTCGGTGGCAACCTGGGAGACGTGCCTGGCGCGCTCGAATTCAGCCGCCGCGCCCTCGCGAAGGTGAGCGACGCGCCGCTGGTTTGCAGCGGCGTCTACGAGAGCGAGCCGTGGGGGGTCGCGGAGCAGCCGCCATTCCTCAATCAGGTGCTCGGTCTGGTGCCCCGCCTGGGACCCGTCGAGCTGATGGCGGCGCTGCACGCGCTGGAGGACGAATGCGGGCGTCGACGCGACGAGAGATGGGGCTCGAGGACGCTCGATCTGGATCTGCTCTGCTGGCCGGAGCCGGTGGAGGCGCCCGGGGTATCGTTGCCGCACCCGCGGCTGCATCTCCGTCGCTTCGTGCTCGTGCCCTGGGCGGAGGTGGCCCCGCGCGAGCTCGTCGTCGGCCTGGGTCGCACGGTCGCCGAGCTGTTGGCCGAGTGCCCCGAAGCGGGCTGGGTGCGGCGCTGTTCTTGATGTTCCTGGCGCCGGCCGGTGCGCAAACGCTCGACGAGATGCTGGGGCCCGAGACCGTGCTGCCCCCCGCGACGGCGCGTGTCCGCTACGAGGTCGAGGTGCCCCTCGCAGAGGACGCCTCGCCCGAGGCGCTGGCCCGTGATCCGCGGCGCCTGGCCGCGTTCTTTCGGCAGGATCCGGAGCGCCTCGGGAGCGATCGGATGACGCCGGAGTTGGCGCGGATGCTGGCGGGGATCCTGCTACGCGGCAACGAGACCTTCCTCGCCGAGACCCTCTTGCACAACGCCGCGAAGCGATGGCCGAAGGACGCCGAGACGCTCCGGGCGTGGGGCCGGGTCCTGATCAGCCTGGGACGCCCCGAGGCCGCCCGACGCGCCCTCGACACGGCCGTCGCTGCCAACCCTAAAGACCCCACCGCCCACTACCTGCTGGGGCGCGCGCTCATGGCGATCGATCCGCAGGATCCCGTCAACCAGGCGAAGGTGCTCGCAGCCTTCGAGGCCACGCTGGCGGCGGCGCCGGAGTACGTCGATAGCGACGGCGTGGGCGCCGCGGAGATCCGCGCCGCGATCGCTCAAATCAAGCAGAATCGGAGTCCTTCGGGGGCGGCGACGTCTCCGCCTGCGTCGAGCGCTTCAGATCGATGATGCGCGCGCCGCCCACGTAGGGCTTCGTCTCGTACCGGGTGATCTGCCCGATCTGCTTCACGATAGCCGCCATCCGCTCGGCCTCCCGCAGGATGGTGGAGGCGGCCTTGAACTTCGGATCGTCGTCGTCGATCTTGCGCTTGAGCAGCTCCGCGTAGCCCATCACGCTGGTCAGCGGCTGGTTGAGCTCGTGGGCCGTGGTGCCGGCCAACTCCGCGAGGACGGCGAGGCGCTCGCTCTCGGCGAGGCGCTGCTCGATGGCCAACCGCTCACGCAGGTCGCGCACGACGCCGACGGTCGCGACCGGCTGGCCATGGACGCGGACCACCGCGGCGCTGAGCAGCACCGGGATGCGGGTCCCGCCGTCGGCCACGACCTCGCGGCGGATCGGCGGCGTGAGCCGACCGGCACCACCGTGGGCCTCGGACCGGATGAGCGTCATCACCTCGCTCGCGCCACCCTCCGGGTACAGGTCGCGCACGTGGCGGCGATCGATGACGTCGGTGGCGCCGTAGCCGAACAGGCCCTCTGCGGCCTTGTTGAAGACCCGGATGACGCCCGTGAGATCGGTGGCGATGATCGCGTCGGGAGAGGCGTCGACCAGGCTCTGCAGAAAGTCCTTCGTCTCGGCGAGCTCGCGGGCGATGGCGCGCTCTTCGGTGAAGAGGCCGGCGTTTCGCACCGCGATCGCCGCGGCGTTGGCCACGATCTGGCCGAACTGCCGCTCGCGGGCGCCGAAGGCCTCTAGGGGTCGCGAGCTGCGCAGGAAGAGCACGCCGATGCACCGCTCGCCGTGCAGCATCGGAAACAGCGCGACCGAGCGCACGTCGAGGGCCGCGATCTGCGCCTTGACCGCCGCGAAGAGCGGGTCGGCGGCGATGTCGGAGACCAGCAACGCCTCCCGGGTCTCGAGGACGCGCCGGATCTCGGGGTAGTCCTCGATCGAGATGTCGATGTCGAAGAGGTCCTCTTGGTCGGAGGCGGCGACCACTCGCCCGGTTCGGGCGTCGTCGCCCAGGATGACGACGGAGCACCGCTCGGTGCCGAGCATCTCGGCGACCTGACCGGTCACGCTCTGGAGGATGCCCTTCACGTCGAGGTGCCCCGTGAGCTGGTGGCTGATGGCGAGCAGCGTTTCGCCGTCGCGGGCCTGACTGTCGAGCTGACGGGCGTATCGCGCGATGCGCAGGTGCGCGTCGACGCGGGAGGCGACCTCGCCGATGTGAAACGGCTTGGAGACGTAGTCGTCAGCCCCCGCCTCGAGGGCCTCCGTGAGGACGTCCGTGCTCGCGCGGGCCGTGAGCACGATGACCTGAACCCGCTCGGTGCGGGGATCTGCGCGCAGCACGTCGAGCACGTCGAAGCCGTCGAGCTTGGGCATCATCAGGTCGAGCAGGACCACGTCGGGTGGGTCTTCGCGGATGCGGATCAGCGCCTCCTCGCCGTCGCGCGCCTCCTCGATCTCGTGTCCGCGCCCCCGCAAGGCGCGGGAGAGCATCTCTCGAATGAGCTTCTCGTCATCGACGATCAGGACGCGCTGCTTCACTCGCCGCCCTCCACCCAGGCCGCGATGGCGTGTTGGTAGACGAGCTTGAGCGGCACGCCGGCGCCGCGGGCGAGGGCCGCGCAGGCCTCGTACTCAGGGGCCGCGTTGAGGACCTCGGGGCCGCGATGCGCGAGCTTCACGGGGACCTCGCCCCAGGGCGTGGCGACGCGCACCGTGCGTCGGTCCAGCTTCTCGCGGGTGACGGGGAAGTGGCGCAGCCCGATGGCGCTCGACTCGCGGAGCAAGACCTCGCAGACGGCGGCGATGCGGGACCGCTCGGCGAGGGCTCCGACCACCACGCCCGGGCGCTGCTTCTTCATCTGCACGGGGGTGAACCAGGCGTCTTTGGCCCCTGCCTCGAACAACCGCTCGAGCAAGTGACCGGTGAGCTCCGGGTTGAGGTCGTCCAGGTTCGTCTCGATCTGCTCGACGGCGCTGTCGGCGGCCTCGCTGCGGCCCAGGACGAGGCGCAGCAGGTTGGGCCGGTCCTCGAGGGAGAGGTCGCCGGCGCCCCAGCCGACCCCCTCGACCACCATCTCGGGGAACGGCCCGCTGCCGTCGGCCCACGCGTTGAGCAGCGCGGCGCCGGTAGGCGTGACCAGCTCGCGCTCGACCGCGCAGGGGGTGATCTCGAAGCCCCGCAAGAGCTCGAGGGTGGCCGGCGCGGGCAGCGGCATTCGGCCGTGGGCGCACTTGACGAAGCCGCGCGAGATGGGTGGCGGCGCGGTGCGGATGACCTCGACGCCGAGACGCCAGACGCCCCACGCCGCGCCGACGATATCGACGATCCCATCGACGGCCCCCACCTCGTGGAAGTGCACGCGCTCGCGGGGGACGCCGTGGACCGCGGCCTCGGCGTCGGCGAGGGCGTCGAAGGCGGCGCGGGCGTGTCGCACCACGGCCTCGGGCAGTCGACCGCCCTCGATGGCGCCCACGATGTCGGCGTAGTGGTAGTGCGGCCCGTGGCTGTGGTCGTGGTCCCCCGTCGGCCCCTCGACCTTGCCGTCGACGACCACGTGGACGTCGACGCCGCGGATGCCGTGGTGGTGTCGCTCGCCCACCTCGAGGTGCCAGGGTGACTCGACCGGGAGCGTCGCCAACGCGGCGCGGAGGTCGTCGGCCTCGACGCCGAGATCGATCAGCGCGCCGAGGGTCATGTCTCCAGCGACCCCGCTGAAGCAATCGAAGTAGAGCAGCCGGCTCATCTTCTCCGCTCAATCGCCGCTGGGCTCATGATTCCCGGACCCGGTTCATCAATGACGCCGAATACGCCGCTCCGAAGCCGTTGTCGATGTTGACGACCGTCACGCCCGCCGCGCAGCTATTGAGCATCCCGAGCAGGGCGGCGAGCCCGGCGAAGCTCGCGCCGTAGCCGACGCTGGTCGGGACCGCGACGACCGGCGCCGAGACCAGCCCGGCGACCACGCTCGGCAGCGCGCCCTCGAGCCCTGCGACCACGATGATCACCGCGGCTGAGCGCAGCAGCTCGGTGTGCGCCAGCAGGCGGTGCAGCCCGGCGACGCCGACGTCGTGGAGCGTCGAGACCTCGTTGCCGCACAGGGTGGCCGTGAGCTCCGCCTCCGCGGCGACGGGGCGGTCCGCGGTGCCCGCCGAGACGACCAGAATCGTCCCGCGGCCGAGGATCTCCGGGGGCGCGTCCTGCACGTAGAGCGCGCGGGCGTCGGCGTCGTACGTCACCGGCAGATCCGACAGCGCGCGGGCGATCTCGGCCCCCGTGTGAGGGAGGACGCGGGTCGCCAGGACGCGCTGGCCGTTGTCGTAGAGGGCGCGCGCGATGCCGGTGATCTGGGCCGCCGTCTTGCCGCTGCCGAGCACGACCTCGGGGAGGCCGCGGCGGCGCGCCCGGTCGATATCGACGCGCGCGTAGCCCAGATCCACGAAGCCACGCAGCGCGTCGGCGGCGTCATCCGGGGTGGCGCTCCCCCCGGCGACGCCCTCCAGCAAAGTCAGTAGCTCGTCACGGCTCACGCAGATCAGCTCACCACGGCGAAGCGCGTGACGTCGACCACGAAGACGGGGTGTCCCACTGGATCGATCGTGACGCCCTGTAGTCCCTCGATGCGCTCGAGCAGCGGACCCAGCGGCTTGATGACCGCGTCCTGCTGGCCGACGACGCGGTCCACGCCGATCACGATCGGGTGCTCGCCGCGGCTGAAGACAACCCCCGCGAGCCGATCGCCTGGCGCGGCCTCGGGCAGCCCGAGCAGGTGCCGCAGGCGGTAGAGCCGACAGCGCGACTCGTCGTGGACGACGTACTCCGCGCCGCCGTCGTGCTCCACGTCACGAGCTCCGAAGACGTCGGTCCGTACGATACGTCCCAGCGGGAGCCCGAAGACCTGCGCGTCGGCCTCGACGAGCAGCAGGCGGCTGATGCCCGGCGTGCGTGGGAGGCGCAGGCGGACGCGGGTGCCGACGCTGAGCTCGGTCGACATCTCGACTCGCCCGCCGAGGGCCGCCAGATCAGCCATCACGGCGTCCATGCCGACCCCCCGCCCGCCGAGGGCGTCGACCTCCGCCCGCGCCGTGAGCCCGGGGAGCGCGACGAGGCGGGCCAGATCCCGCTGGGCCAGGTTCGCCGCGCGTGCCCGATCGAGCTGGCCGGCAGCGACGGCGCGCTCGACGAGCCGCTCGACGTCGACGCCGCCACCGTCGTCCTGGAGCTCGACCACGATCTCGTCGCGGACCCGCTCGCAGCTCAGGGTGAGCACGCCGGTCGCCGGCTTGCCTGCGGCGGCGCGATCGGCGGGGGCCTCGATTCCGTGCTCGACGGCGTTTCGCAGCATGTGCGTCAGCGGCGCGTCGAGGCCCTCGATGATCGCGCGATCGAGCTGCTGCTCCTCGCCGTGGACCACCAGCGAGGCGCGCTTCCCGACGTGACGGGCCAGGTCGCGCACGACGCGCGGGAGCCGCTGCGTGAGCACCGAGACGGGGGTCATCCGCACCGACATCGCGTCACCGCGCAGACCCCCGAGCAGGCGCGCCAGCTCCCCCAGTCCATCGCTCATCGCCGGGACGGGCGCCTGCTGGTTCACGCTCCACAGCCGTTGCGACACGATCTGGAGATCGCCCACGCGGTCCAGCAGCCGGTCGAGCCAATCGGTGCGGACGCGGATGGTCCTCGGCGCCGATGGGGGGCGCACGATGGCCGCGGCGGCGGGCGGCGTGGGGGCCGGCTCAGGGGGGGCCGCGAGCTCCAGATCACCGGTGAAGAGGAGGTCGTCTTCTTCCGCGGCGGGGGCGGGCTCCGGTGGCGCGTCCACGGCCCCCACGGTCACCCGTTTCCACTCGGGCTGGAGCTTCACGAACGTCTCCACCCGCTCGGCGGTGTGGTCGGTGCGCAACACGATCTCGACGTCGCCTTCGTGTTGCCCCGCGCGCAGGACGTCCTCCGCCGGCCTCGAGGCGAGCACGTCCCCCAGGCCGCGCAGCTTTCGGTAGAGCAGGAAACCGCGGACACCGGGATCAGCGCAGGCTGGATCGAGCTCCGCGCGGATCCGCAGCCGTCGCGTGGCGGGCTCCACGGCGGGGGGCGCGGCGGCGACCAGCGCGGTCTGCACCCGACGGGTCAGCGCGCGGGTCTCCTCGTCGGTGGTGAGCGGCAGGTGGTCCGCCTCGACGTCGGCGACCCAGCGGCTCATGCGGTCCACCCCGGCCAGGAGCAGGTCGAAGCCGTGGGCGTCCAAACCGCGCCGGCCCGCGCGCACCTCGGCCATCAGGTCCTCTAGCAGGTGGGCCAGGTCGAACATGGGCGTGTAGCCCATCGTGCCGCTCATGCCCTTGATCGAGTGAAACAGGCGGAACACCGAGTCGATGTGCCCCGAGCGGGTCGGATCGGCTTCGAGCTCCACCAGCAGACCGGAGAGGCGCTCGAGGTTCTCGGCGGTCTCGCTCACGTAGAGGTGGCGGTACTTCGAGAGGTCCATCAGAACGCCTGCTCCACCGCGTCGACCACGCGGCGGAGGTCGACGCGATGGAAGTCGAGGTCGGGCGTGGACAACGACTCTACGATCCACGAGGCGTCGGGCAGGTAGAGCCGGAGATCCGAGACCTGCACGGCGGCGCGCGCTTCGACGACCTCGACGCCCGCGACCGCGAAGGCGATATGGAGCTCGGCGTGGTCGACCAGCACGGCCACACACGCGGGAGCGGTCTCCGGGATCGCGGCGAAGCGGCCCAGGTCAACGGCCGTGTAGATCTGGCCCTGGTGGTTGATGACGCCGGCCACCCAGGCGGGCGCCCAGGGCACGCGCGCCAAGACGTCGGCGCGGAGAACCTCGGTGGCGGCCTCTACGGGGAAGCCCAGGCGCGTGGGGCCCAGATCGCAGACCAGGTAGCGGTTCATCGTCTCCGCTCAATCGCCGCTGGGCTCATCTGGGGTTGCCGTCGTCCACCAGCGACTCCGCCAGGGCTCGCTGGCGGTCGCGGCTCTCGGCCAAGGCGTCGGTGGAGGCCTGCATCGTGTCGACGACGCGTTGGGCGTGGTCGTCGATGCCGGCCACGATCTCCTCGATGCGCTCTGCGCTTCGGGCGGAGGAGTCGGCGAGGCGGCGAATCTCCTCGGCGACGACGCCGAAGCCGCGTCCGGCCTCCCCGGCGCGGGCGGCCTCGATCGAGGCGTTCACGCTCAGCAGGTGGGTCTTCTCGGCGATCTGACCGATGGCCCCCACCATGTCGTGGATCTCGGCGGTGCGTTGGGAGAGCGCGAAGACGTCGGCCCCCGCGTTTCCCGCGGCGTCGGCGGCGCGGCCCATCCCGTCGGCGACGGCGCCGAGTCGATCGCGGTGGCGCCGGGTCCGCGCCTCCGCGTCCCTGGCCATGGTGCGAGCGACGAGGGATGCGCCCAGGGCCGCCGGCACGAGGGCGGCGAAGAAGAGGAGCCAACCGGGCGTGTCGATGCGCTCGAGGCCCAACATCAAGAGGAGCGCCGCGGCGACGATGGCGACGTTGGCGGCGAAGAGCCGAGTCGAGAGAGGGAGCATGTCGGGGATTCTAAGTGCCTGGGTCCCGGTCACCAAGAAAGCAGCTTGACACCGCTCGATACGACGCTTAATCTCCCGGCGCGATCATGTCGGCAGGTGCGATCAGCACCAGCAATGATCACTTCCACAGGTCAACCCGCCCAGCGTTCCGACTCGAAAGATTCAAAGCTCGGCGTTTTCACGAAGGTTGCCGATGAACCTGCAAGAATTGAAGCAGCAGAAGATCGCGGAGCTTGCCGCGATGGCCCGCGAGATGGGCATCGAGAACTCGGGCGGCCTGCGCAAGCAGGAGCTCATCTTCGCGTTGCTCAACGAGCGCACGAAGCAGAACGAACCCATCTTCGGGCAGGGCGTCCTTGAGATCCTCCCGGACGGGTTCGGCTTTCTGCGCGCCCCCGACTACAACTACCTGCCAGGGCCCGACGACACCTACGTCTCGCCCTCGCAGATTCGGCGCTTCGGGCTGCGCACGGGTGACACCGTCAGCGGTCAGATCCGGCCGCCGAAGGACAGCGAGCGCTACTTCGCGCTGCTCAAGGTCGAGTCGATCAACTTCGAGCCCCCCGAGGTCGCCAAGCAGAAGATCCTCTTCGACAACCTCACGCCGCTCTATCCCGACGAGCGACTGAACCTCGAGTGGCATCCCAAGAACTACAGCACCCGCATCGTCGACCTGCTGGTCCCGGTGGGCATGGGTCAGCGCGCGCTGATCGTCTCGCCGCCTCGCGCCGGCAAGACGGTGCTGATGCAGAACCTCGCCCGCGCCATCACCGAGAACCACCCGGACGTCTACCTGATCGTGTTGCTCATCGACGAGCGGCCCGAGGAGGTGACGGACATGGAGCGCTCGGTCGAGGGTGAGGTCGTCAGCTCGACCTTCGACGAGCCCGCCCAGCGCCACGTGCAGGTGGCCGAGATGGTGATCGAGAAGGCCAAGCGCCTCGTCGAGCACAAGAAGGACGTGGTCATCCTGCTGGACTCGATCACCCGGCTGGCGCGCGCCTACAACACGGTGGTGCCGCCCTCCGGCAAGATCCTGTCCGGTGGTGTCGACTCGAACGCGCTGCACCGGCCGAAGCGCTTCTTCGGCGCGGCCCGGAACATCGAAGAGGGCGGCAGCCTGACGATCATCGCCACGGCGCTGATCGACACCGGCTCGCGCATGGACGAGGTCATCTTCGAGGAGTTCAAGGGCACCGGCAACAGCGAGCTCCACCTCGATCGCAAGCTGATGGAGAAGCGCATCTTCCCGTGCCTCGACATCAACAAGTCGGGGACCCGGAAGGAGGAGCTGCTGATGGAGGAGCTCACGCTCAACCGCGTGTGGATCCTGCGCCAGCTCCTGCATCCGCTCAATGTCGTCGACTCCATGGAGTTCATGCTCGACAAGGTCTCCAAGACCGAGAGCAACGACGAGTTCCTGGAGTCGATGGGGTAGGCTGACCTCGTCAGTCCTTGCTCTCACGAGGGGCGGCGCGTATAGTCCCGCCCCTCCAATTCAAGAGGTGTCGCCATGAAGCCGGGTATTCACCCCGAGTACACTGACTCGACGATCACCTGCGCCTGCGGCGCCGCGATCGAGACGAAGTCCACCAAGGGCTCGTACAGCATCGATATCTGCTCGTCGTGCCACCCGTTCTTCACCGGCAAGGCGAAGCTGATGGACACCGCTGGCCGGATCGAGCGATTCAACCGCAAGTACAGGCGTCGCTCCCCCGCCGCCGAGTAGGCTCGCATGAAGGAGAAGCTGGACGACGTAGCTCGTCGTTACGACGAGCTGACGGCGCGAATGGCCGATCCGGCGATCTACGAGAAGAAGGGCGCCTACCAGGAGCTGGCCAAGGAGGTCGCCGACCTCGAGCCGCTGGTGCGCGCGTGGCGTCGGGCGAGCGCCGTCGACGACGAGCTCGAGGGCACCCGGGAGCTGCTCGACGACCCCGAGATGCGCGAGCTGGCCTTGGCGGAGATCGAGACGCTCGAAGCCGAGCGCGACGAGCTCACGCAGGCGATTCGGCTCCTGCTCTTGCCCACAGACCCCAACGACGAGAAGAACATCGTGCTCGAGATCCGGGCCGGCACTGGCGGCGAGGAGGCGGCGCTCTTCGCCGCCGATCTCTACCGGATGTACGCTCGCTACGCTGAGAAGAAGCGGTGGAAGATCGAGCACTTGTGGTCGTCAGAGACCGACTCGGGGGGCTTCAAGGAGGTGGGCGCCCTGATCAGCGGGAAGCGCGTCTACAGCACGCTGAAGTTCGAGGCCGGCGTGCACCGGGTACAACGGGTCCCCGCCACCGAGAGCCAGGGCCGCATTCATACCTCCGCGTGCACCGTCGCGGTCCTGCCCGAGGCGGAGGAGGTCGAGCTCGACGTCCCCGAGAGCGACCTGCGCATCGACGTCTTCCGGTCCAGCGGCCCCGGTGGCCAGAGCGTGAACACGACCGACAGCGCCATTCGCATCACGCACATCCCCACGGGCCTCGTCGTGACCTGTCAGGACGAGAAGAGCCAGCACAAGAACAAGGCCTCAGCCCTCAAGGTGCTGCGGGCGCGGTTGCTCGACGCCCAGCAGGCCGCCGCCCATGCGGAGCGCGCCGACGCGCGACGAGCGATGGTCGGCTCCGGCGATCGCTCGGAGCGCATCCGCACCTACAACTACCCGCAGAACCGGATCACGGACCACCGCGTGGGGCTCACGCTCTACAAGCTCGACGAGGTGGTCGAGGGCGCCCTCGATGACGTCGTCGAGCCGGTGCGCGCGGCGTTCCAGGCCGCCGCGCTGGAAGCTCAGGCCTGACCCAAACGCCGGTCCGCTACCGCGCTCCCGCGTAGGCCAGCACCAGCCCCTCACCGGGCTCCCACCGGGCGACGACTAGCTCCGGGTCGTGGAACACCAGCGTCGTGGGTGACATGAGCTTGACCAGTCGCTCGATCACCGCCGGGTTGCGCCCACCGCTGCGGAGATGGGCGTGGTAGTGCCGGGCCGCGCGGGCGTCGTCGCCGAGCACGTCCTGGTACAGGATCCCGGCGGCGCGGTGGGCCCGGCGCTGGTCACCGTCCCGGGTGACAGCCGCCTCGATGAAGGCCGGCGCGCGGTGGGCGTCGCCGTTGGCGGCATACAGCACCGCGCGGGCGTAGTAGGGCTGAGGCGCGCTGGGCACGTCACGGGAGGCGTCCTCGAAGGCTTGTTCGGCGGCGAGCCACTCGCCGCGAGCCATCAGCGCGACGCCCATCGAGGTGCGCACCCGGGCGTCGTCGGGCCACGCGCGCAGCGCGTCACGGTAGGCCTCGACCGACTGGCGCCAGTAGCCGAGGCTCAGCCGCTCCGCGCCGAGGCGGACCTTCGCCACGGGGTGGTCCGGTCCGATGGCGAGGGCGCGTCGAACCATCGCGGCGTGCTCGGGGCAGTACCCGTCGGGCTGGTCGTCGATGCTGGCGGCGTCGGTGACGTCGGAGAGGACGCATTGGCCCTCGCAGTGCGCGCCTCCGTGGGTGTGGCCCAGCTCGTGGGCGACGATCCGGCGCGTGAAGCGTTGGTGGGCCGCTTCGGTGACGAGCATGGGGGACAGCGAGTCTATCGAGTAGACCAGGGCCCGACCGCCGCGGCGTGCGTAGCCGATCAAGGCCTCGTGCTCGGGCGCCCGCAGCGGCGCGGCGGTGACGCCGAGGATGCGGAAGGTGTCGTCGGGGGCGATCGCGAGGAGGGCGTCGAGCAGCGCGCCCGCGTCGTGCCGGCGGGCGTCGCCGGGCAAGGGAATCGTGGGGAGGACGAGGGCGGTTCGTTCGGTCTGTCCCGCCAGGGCGTCGCGGGCGCGCTTGAGCTCCGCCGACGGGACCGCGCCGATCGGGACGACGTAGACCAGACCGCTACGTGCCGCGGGCTCCGGGGGGGGCTCGGCGCAGCCGGCGAGCAGCAGCAGACCGGTCAGCGCTCGTCCGACTCGCGTGATGTAGACCCCCTCGGCCGGGTGCCCCGCCGTGGGGCACTCTCATACGACACCATCGGTGCGATGAGGTTCCAGCCTGAGTGGAGGTCATGTGTAGAAGCGCATCGCCAGCTCCACCGTGATGTTGCACGCCGCGTGGTAGAGGATGGGGGCCATCACCCCGTCGGAGGCGCGTCGCATCCAGCCGAAGAGCAGGCTGGGGAAGAAGACCGCCAGGCGCGCAGGGGAGGGGATCGTCAGGAAATGGCCGATGGCGAAGAGGGCGCTGGTGAGCACGAGGCTCCAGGGGTTGACCATGACGCCGAGCACGCGCACGTCCCGCCCGAACATCGAGTCGAGGCGGGTCTGGAGGTACCCCCGGTAGAAGACCTCCTCGGGCAGCGCGACCAGCAGGATCTGCACCAGTAGCAGATTGAGGAGCCAGAGGTAGTCGCGGGACGCGGTGTAGGGGTTGGCGTCGGCGGCGACGAGGGCGGTCCCCAGGCGCAGGCGTTTGGGGGGGAGCCTGTCGCCCCCCGCCTCGAGGCGGGCAGTGAGCGTCGTCCCGTCGGCCCGGAAGCCCACCCTCCCGTCACTCCGGCCACGGATCGTGAGGGCCTGGCGCTCGCCTGAGTCCCGGGTGTGCCGTCTCCCGGCGACTACGACGAGCGGGGCGTCACTGTCGACTCTCCCCTCGAAGCGTTGTCCGGCGGGCAGGTGCCATTCCAGCCAGACGCGCTCGTCCACCGTGTAGAGGCGGACCTCGCCGGGGCGCATCGTCGCCACCCGCGGCGCGTCCTCGAGCTCGACGGGCCAGCGATCGAAGCGCGCCTCCGCCGGGGCCGCGTCGCGCCCGAGCCACTCGGTCTGCCAGAAGTGGAAGCCCACGAGGTAGGGGGCGAGGGTCACCAGCATCACCAGCAACGCGAGCCGGAGGTGTCGCCAGGGTTCCTCGCGGTGGATGCCGAAGGCGGCGGAGTCCTCTCCCTTGCGGTGCAGGACCTCGATCGGCAGGTAGAGGAAGGTCGCGGCGACGAAGACCAGCAGGTAGCCCCGGAGCCAGCCGACGACGCCCTGGAGCAACGTCAGACCGACGGTGACGACCAGCGTGGCGCCATAGAGCAGCGCCACTTCGCGGGCGTGACGGCGCGCCACGGGCGGCTATCCGAGCTCGGCCTGGAGCGCCTTGACCAGCTTGAAGTAGGTCTTGCGGTCGTAGGGTTCGTTGAGGATGTGGAACTCCTTGCGCACCAACCCCACGCAGCCGAAGCAGTAGGTGCACTCGGCGCAGTCGGTGCACTTCACGAGGTAGTGGCTGTCGACACAGCGCGTGCAAGAGACGAGCTGGCTGCTCTGGTGGCACTCGACGCAATCACGGACCTTGGTGCAGTGAGTGCAGCCGGTCGACCGCTCCGCGTAGTTGCAGCGGTGGCAGTCCTTGCAGTCGGTGCAGAACATGCACTGGCTGCAGTTGTCACAGTCTTCGGAGTTGAAGCAATCCGGCGTCCCGCGTCCGCGCTGGGCGCGTTCGAGTTGGCCGAGCTCGGCGAGGAAGGTCCGTTTGTCCATGGCCGCGCATCCTAGGACGGTGGGGCAGACAAAGCGACGCGACTCTGCCGCAGCGTCCTTGCACTCCGTCACGGTGGGTACCCGGCGACACGTTGACGGGGCCCGCCACAGTCGGGAGAATCGACACAAGTCCTTGTGTGACAAGCTTTTTGAAAGCGAATCCTAGATTGATCGGTTGGCGAATACTGGCGGGCTGCTCGTTGCTTCTGCTGGCGACGTCGGCTTCCGCCGCCGACCCGCCGATGTCGGCGCCGGTCTACTACGTCCTGCCGCTCGGTGACGTCGCACCCGAGCACGCGCGCTACGCCTGCCGCACCATCCGCGACCGCTTCGACGTGCGCTGCAAGGTGCTGCGCGCGCGCCCCCTGCCGCGCCGCGCCTTCGACGCGCGCCGCAACCAGTACGACGCCGACCGCCTGGTGCAGCGCCTCTTCAACGAGCTGCCGCGGGACGGCGCGGGCCTGGTTGGGCTCACCAACGGCGACCTCTTCGACGCCGGCCGCTCCCGCTTCGTTTTCGGCCTGGCGAGCCTCGTGGACCACGTCGGTGTCGTCTCGCTCGCGCGCTACCGTGGGCATTGGTGGGGGCGCGCTGATGTCCGCGCCCGCTTCTACGAGCGCTTCTTCAAGGTCCTCGTGCACGAGGTCGGTCACACCCTCGGTCTGGGTCACTGCCCGAACCGCCACTGCGCGATGCGCGATGACACTACGCTCGCCGACCTCGACGGCTCACCCAAGCGTTTCTGCGAGCGTTGTCGAGGCCTCGCCGCGCGCGGGCGTGCGCAGGGACCGGGCACCGTCGGCTGGCACTACACTCGCGGTCACGCCCACTTGCAGCGCGGCCAGTTCGCCCGCGCCGTCTACCACCTGGAGCGGGCCGTCGAGCTCGGCCCCGACGTCGCCCGGGTCAACAACGACCTCGGCGTCGCCTATCTTCGTCGCGGCGACCGCGCCCGCGCCCTCTGGCAGTTCCGCCACGCGGCCCGCCTCGATCCGGACTTCGCCTACGCGCGCTACAACGAGGGGCTCGTCTTCGTCGCCGCGGGCGATCCCCGCACCGCACGCGACGCCTTCGAGGCGGCCGTCTCGATCGATCCCGGCTGGGCCCTGGCCCACCGTCAGCTCGGCTACCTCTACAGCGAGGTCATCGGAGACCCCGACGCCGCCGTCGCCCACTTCGAGGCGTACCTGGCGGCCCACGGCGATGACACGCTGGTCGCCGAGCGCATCCGCATGATCAAAGGCGGCGGCGGCGACTGACGGCGTGTTAAGTAGGGAAGCATGAGGGACGCGGCTACACGCATCGTGCGCCGGTCGTCACTGGACGATGGCAGCGCGGCAGAATCGACGGAGATCCTGGTCACCATCTACGGCGAGCCCATCGGCCGACGCTACGCGCTGGCAGATGTCGCGCCCGCCGCGATCCTGGGGCGTGATCCCGAGGCGCCGCTCTCGATCGACGACGACTCGGTCTCGCGCCAGCATTGCGAGTTCCAGCGTGAGCCCGAGGGCTGGTACGTCCAGGATCTGGGCAGCACCAATGGCACCTATGTAGCGGGGGAGCCGGTCACCCGGGCGCTGCTCAATGATGGTGACCATGTGAAGGTGGGCAGCACCATCCTCAAGTACCTCTCGACGGCGAACGTGGAGGCGGCCTACTACGAGGAGATCTACCGGATGGCCATCTTTGATGGCCTGACGCAGATCCACAATCGCCGCTACTTCGAGGAGTTCACGGAGCGGGAGATCTCTCGCTGCAAAAGACACGGCCGACCCCTGTCCCTGCTGTTGTTCGACGTCGACCACTTCAAGCGGATCAACGACGAGCACGGACACCTGACGGGAGATCACGTCTTGCGCACCCTCGCCGCGCGAATCACCGGGCGCATCCGTAAGGAGGAGCTCTTCGCGCGCTACGCCGGGGACGAGTTCATCATCGTGCTGCCCGAGTCCCTCGTCACCGAAGCCGAGAAGTTCGCCGGTGCGGTCCTCGATCTGGTGGGCGACGAGCCCTTCGACTTCGATGGCGAGACGATCGACGTCTCGATCAGCATCGGCGTGGGCGGTCTGGGCGAGGACATCGAGACCCCCGCCCAACTCGTGAAGGCCGCCGACGACGCCCTCTACCGCGCCAAGCGTGGCGGACGCGGCCGCGTCTCGCTGTGAACCCCCGGGCGGTCTGGCTGCCGCTCCTCCTCTGCGTCGGCTGTGGTGATGGACTGACGCTCGGGATCTCCGGCTGCTCCGAGCCCGGCGAGCGCCCCTTCGAGGTGACCCCGACCAACACCGTCGAGGGCGGCGTCCATACGGTGCTGACGGCCGCGGGCATGGCGCTGTTGGTAGAGCACCGGGAGCTGCTCGCGGGGCTGCTCTTCGACGTGGACGACGATGGTTGGGTCCGCCTCGCGCTTCCGCCCTTCGATTTCGGTGACGCGGGGGTTGGCCTGGGGGTGGGCCTTCGCGAGGCCCAGGCCGCCTTCGATCTGCGCACCGCAGACATCGAGCTGGAGCTCCTCCCCGAGCCCACGCGGATGCGATTGACGGTGCGTCGGGCCCGGCTGCGGCTCGACGAGGGCGTCGTCTGGATCTCGGTCGGCGGGAGCGCGGCCTGTCGACTCGGCAACGGGCTCGAGCCCGGCACGCCCCGCGAGGCGTTGGCGGAGATCGATCTCGGCGTCGACATCGCGCCCACGGTTGACGCCGAGGGCCGCCTGCAAGTCGCCGTCGATCTGCTGCCCTTCACCGTGCACGCGCTGGACTTCACGCTCATCTACGATGGGGCCCTGCCGGAGTGTGCCGACGGCGTCACGGCGGCGGAGTGCCGGCTCACGTGTGGGCTCGGAGAGGCCGGCCTCGAGCTGGCCGAGGCGCTGTTGGCGGCCCTCGACAACCGGCTCAACGAGGTCTTCTCCCCGTTGGTCGAGGCGGTCGTCCAGTACCTCGTCGACGACTTCACGGACACGCCTCTCTTCGTCGAGGGAGAGCTGCATCCACGGGTGCTCTCGATGCTGGTGCCGACCGCAGCGGACGCCCACCCGATCGCCTTCCGAGTCGCCCCGAGCCCCGAGGGCTTCACGCTGCGCAGCGCGGGGGCCGCAGGCGACGGCGTCGGCGTCACGCTGGATGTCGGCGCGGACGCGATCGATCACCCGTGCGTACCCCCCGTCGGCGAGGCGCCGCTCTTCTCGTCGGGTCCGCCGCCGGTCCTGACGGGCTATGACCACACCGGCGCCCCCTATCACCTGGGCCTGTCGGTCGCAGACGCCGTCGTCAACCGCGCGGTCTGGGTCGCCTATCGGGGAGGGGTGCTCTGCCTCGCCCTCGACTCCGCGCAGATCGAGGGCCTCCTGGGCCAGCGGATCGACACCGACACGCTGGCGGTCGTCCTGCCGGGCCTCCGGGAGCTCACCGGCGGACCCCGTCCCGTGCGAGTGGCCCTCGACGTGGGCTTCGAGGCCGACGACTTCCCCCTCGCCCACTTCTTCGATGTGGCCGACGATGGCGGCATCCCCCAGGCGGGGGTGGCGCTCGACCTGCCCGGCGTCGGGATCTCCTTCTACGGGCTGATCGAGGAGCGCTGGAGCCGCCTCTTCGCGGCGAAGCTGCGGATCGCCGTGGGCGTCACGATGCAGGCAACCCCAGACAATCGGCTGGCGTTGGCGATCTCCACGCCGCAGATCGGGGACCTCCGCGTCGACTACAACGAGCTCCTCGAGGGGGCCAACGTCCCGGAGCTCCTGGAGTTGGTCGTCGACGTCCTCGGCTCGGCGCTGCTCGCCGACGGGTTGGCCCTGGATCTAGGCTTCGACGGGATCGTCGAGCAGCTCACCGGGCTCCCCCTCGAGCCACAGATCGCGTCGCTGCGTACGGAGGGCGAACGGGCCGACTTCCTCAGCGTGCTGCTCTCACTCTCGAGCGCCCCGGCGGGCGGGGCTCGCGCCGCCGTCCAGACGACCGCCTCGCTTCTCCACGCCGCTGGTGACGTCGCCGTCTTGCGCGTCGACGCGGGCACACCGGCGCGCTTCCAATGGCGGGTCGACGATGGCCCGTGGCGGCCCCTCGCGCGGGCGCCGGGGGGCGAGCTACGGGTCCGCGATCCGCTCCTTCGCCCCGGCGCGGCCCATCGCCTCTCCGTTCGCGCCGTCGCCGAGGGCGACTACCGCACCCTCGATCCAACGCCCGCGGTGGTGGCGGTGGCGCCGGTCCGGGCCGGCGCCCCGGCCCCCGTCGGCTGTGCGACCGGGGAGGCCTTCGCGCTCTGGTCGATGTGGCTCCTGCTCGCCGTGCGGAGGCGAAGATGAGGCACGCCTGGTGGCTCTTGCCCCTCGTGCTCGGCTGCGAGGACCGGCGCGACGCAGCCGAGGCGAGCTGCGCCGACACCCGCGACTGCCCCGGCGAGCTCGTCTGCGTCGATGGCCTGTGCCGCACGCCCGGCGCCTGCGCCGCCAGCGCGGACTGTTGCCCCGGGGCCGAGTGCGTCGCCGGCGCCTGCGCCGATCTGGAGCCAACCTGTGAGGCCGAGTGCCCAGACCCCACCTTCGAGTGCGTCGGCGGGTACTGTCTGCGCCGCGACTGCTCGACGGGCTGCCCCGACGGGGCGCTCTGCGTCGGGAACCACTGCCACCACGATCCTCCGTGTCGTGGCCGCTGCGCCGAAGCGCAGGCCTGCTACCCCCATCTGGACGTCTGCCGCGTCGCGCCACCATCGTGCACGCAGAGCTGCGACGACGGCTTCGTACGCGTCGTCGAGGCGCCCCGGCGCTATCTCGGCGCCGCCTGCGATCTCGCAGACGCGAGCTGCGAGTGTGTCCGCGCCCCGGCGCTGGTCCCCGCCGACTTCGGCCGCCACGCGAGCATGGCGGTGCTGCGCAACGAGGCGGTCTTCGCCGCCTACGACGCCGACTACGGTGACCTCGTCTACGTCGAGGACGTCGAGTCGGGCCGCCCCCGCGTGACCTACCTCGACGGGGTCCCCAGGGACGGGCCCGTGCAGGCCGACCCGAGTGGTCCCCGGGGCGGACGCACGCTCCCGGGCCCCGACCGAGGCCGCTACGCCAGCCTCGCCATCGATCCCAAGGGCCGCCCCCACATCGCCTACTACGACGCAGAGGCCGGCGCCCTTCGCTACCTCCGCGCCGACGAGGAGGGCGTGTGGGCGGCGCCGGTGGTGGTCGACGACGAGGGCGACGTCGGCCGCTACGCCCGGATAGACGTCGACTCCGATGGCCGGCCGCACATCGCCTATCACGTCGCCCGAACCGTCGACGGGCAGACCGGGATCCGCTACGCCACCGCCGAGCCCGAGGGCGCCGACTTTGTCGTGGAGACGCTGTCGACCCGCGCGGCCCTCGCCGGCCCGGTGCCGCCGCCGGGCATCCCGCCCCAGGCCCACGGCGTCCGCCCCTGCCTCCGCGTCGGGCGAGACGGCCTGGTCTACATCGGCTTCTACGATGGCGCGGAGCGCTGGCTCTACCTCGCGGTGGGCGGCCCCGCCGGCTTCGAGGTCCACCCCCTCGCCGGCACCCGAGACGAGGCCTGGCCCCCCGATCCCGGAGGGCGCTACGACCGCCTCGACCAGCACGACCTGGGCCGCTTCTGCGCGCTGGTCCCCGAGTTCGGCGTCGGCGTCCACGTCGCCTTCACCGATGGCACCACCGACGCGCTGCTCGCCTACCGCGGCGAGATCGCGGGTGGCGGCGTCATCGAGCTCGTCGATCCCGGAGGCCGCGGGCTCCGCAGACTAGTGGGCGCCGATCCGGCCATAGCGCTCTCCGTCGATGGGCGCCCCGTCGTCGTCTACCAGGACGCCACCGACAACGACGTGCTGATGAGCGTGCGCACGGCGGAGGGCTGGTCCCGCTCGCCGCTGGTGCTCGCGAGCGCAGGCGCCACGGGCTTCTACAACTCGTTGGTGCTCGTGGACGGAGAGGCGGTGGTCGGCACCCTGGAGCTGCGAACCACCGCGGGCGGGCGCGGCGCCCACCGGCTCCTCGTCATTCGAAGCGACGTGCCCCGCTTCTGATCCCGAGCAGCAGCAGGAGGAGCCACCCGGTCCCTCCCCCGCTCGTGTCGCAGTCGCAGCCGGCTTCGACCTTGGGCGGCGCGCCCTCGGCGCCGACGTCGGCGTCGGCGCCCGGGGCGTCCGGGCTCGGCGGCGCCGCGCCGTCCGCCACCGCGGGCCCCCCGTCGGCGCCGAGACCACCGTCGCGGGCGGGCGGGTCCTGCCCCGAGGGCGGATCCGAGGGCGCCAGATCAGTACAGCTCCCGGCGCGGCAGACGGTGCCGCCGGGGCAGCGAACGCCCACACAGGGGGCGCCCGGGCGGCACTCGCCCTCCACGCAGGCGGTGCCCACCGCGCAGTCCACGCGCACGCACGGGTCCTCGAAGCAGACGCCGTCGGTGGGATCGCAGATCTGCCCGCGGACGCAGCGCCCACCGCAGGCGTCGGGGACGCACAGCCCATCGACGCAGACGTCGCCGGCCTCGCAGGCGATCTGGTGGCACGCGGGGACGCATTCACCGGCCCGGCAGGAGGCGGCGCCGGGGCAGGCGACGTCGGCACAGGGGTCGGGCTCGCAAGCGTCGCCGAAGCAGCGCTCGCCCACCGGGCAGCCGTCGTGTCGGCAGCTCGCCTCGACGCACTCGCCCAGGTCGCACCCGTCCGGGCAGTCCACCTCGGCGCAGGGGTCGACGCAGGCGCGGAGGTCGGGGTCGCAGACGTGGCCGGGGGGACACTCGGCGCCGGCGCAGGGGTCGGGGTGGCAGAGTCGCTGCCCGGGCCAGGCGGCGAGGCAGGTGAAGCCCCCAGCGCACTCGCCGCTCTGGTCGCAGGGTTGGACGCACTCGGCGAAGTAGCAGATGAAGCCCCGCGGACAGCGAGCGGCCTCGTCGACGCGGCCGTCGCAGTTGTCGTCCAGGCCGTTGCACACCTCCGGGGGGGGCTGACCGCATTGGCCGCAGGCGTTGAACAGCCCCTCGTCGCTGAGCCCGTCGCAGTCGTTGTCGAGGCCGTCGCACAGCTCCTCGGAGGGACCCACGGCGCCCTCGCAGGCCCCCGCGCAGCCCATCACCCCCACGCGGCATTGCCCCACGTCGCCGATCTCCACCGCCGGCCCACAGGGCGCGGTCGCCTCGTCGACGCTCCCGTCACAGTCGTTGTCGAGCCCGTCGCAGGCCTCTTCGGCCGGCGCCACGCCGTCACACGCTCCCCACGAACCCTCCGAGCAGCTCTCGGCTCCGATCCGACACTCGCCGACGTCTACGCTGCACGGTCTCCGCAGCGGGTCGTCGCCAGCGTTGTCTGCGCGTCCGTCGCAGTCGTCGTCGACGCCGTTGCACACCTCGGCTGCCACCATCGCGCAGCCCCCGCAGGCGTTGACCACGCCTTCGTCCACCGTGCCGTCGCAGTCGTCGTCGATCTCGTTGCAGCGCTCCTCGGGGACCGGACCACAGGCCCCACAGACGTTGCGCTCCCCCTCGTCCACGAGGCCGTCGCAGTCGTCGTCCCCCCCGTTGCAGACCTCCATCGGGAGTGGGCCGCAGTCTCCGCAGGCGTTCGTCGCCCCCTCGTCGACGGCGCCGTCGCAGTCGTCATCGATCCCGTCGCAGCGCTCCACCGGGATCGCCTCTGCGAGGACCCGCGCAAAGGCCCGGCGCAGCCCCGCGGCGTCGTTCGCCTGGTAGGCGCGGCCTCCGATGAGATCCGGCTCGCCCATCGCGTCCACCGCGGTGCCACCGGCTCGCGCGATCGTGTCGAGCAAGCTCAACCCCAGCGGATCGACGGAGAGCGCCACCACGAAGACCCGCACGTCGATCCGCGCGCCCCCGATCCGCATCTGCCGCAGCGCCAGCGTCCGCTCGAGCAGCGTCGCCTGCCGTTGTGCCGCGGCGATGCAAGACTCCGCCCCGTCCGTCAGCAGCACCACGTAGTTGCGCCGACAACGCAGGGCGGCGTCGTCGACGAGCAGCTCGGTGAAGTAGTCGTGGGCCAGCCGCAGCGACTCGGCCAGCGGCGTAGGACCCTCGGCGCGCAGCTCCCGGTCGCCAGGAAAGGCCTCGCGGTGGTCGAGCCAGCCCAGCAGGCGGTTCTCGTTGTCCGCGGCGAAGGGCGCCGCCAGCGCGAAGGGCACGGTGGCGTCGTCGGGGTCCGGGTGCAGGGCGCCGGCGCACGCCCCGACGTAGTTCAACGGGCGATCGTCGAGCCCAGCGTAGGAGGTGAACTGCCCCCGCCCAGCCCCATCGTTGATCTCCAAGCCCTCCCGCTGCGGGTAGCGCATCAGCCCGAACGCCACCTCGCTGGTCGTCTCCACCAGCCCCCGGACCACCTCCTTGGCCACCGACAACCGGCTCGTGCCGCCATCCCCAGGATAGGCCTGCGAGTTGTCTCCCCCGGTCGGCTGTCCGCTCTCCACGTCGAACCCCATCGACCCGGAGCTGTCGAAGACCAGCAAGATGCGAGGCTTCACCTCCTGGGCCCACACCGGGGAGGTGCACAGAAGCATCGAAGAGACGAAGGCGTACCGCACGGCGGAATGATAGTCCGGTTGGCGCCACCACGGCGACGGGTGCCGCGAAATACGGCCGGAGGCGTCAGCGCGCGTGGGTCGTTGCCGGCGAGAGGCCACGCAGGAATACGTCGACCGGCGAGCACCGGATGCCGTCGATCTCACGTGGATCGCCTCGATATAGCAACATCGGCGTCGCCTCCGGGTAGTCGTCCCGAAACGCGCGCAGTCCGCCCAGGTCCTTGGCCCGGACGGTCGAGGAATTCTTGACCTCCAGCGCCAGGAAGTTGTCGGGGCCGTAGACGACGAAGTCGACCTCACGGCCACCGACCGTTCGCCAGTAAGACAACGTGTCCCGGCTGTTTCGGTAGTCGATCCAGGCCCGGAGGTGTTGGGCCACCAGCCCCTCGAGGGCTGCCCCGTCGATCTCCTGGGGCCGGTCCAACGGACCTGCGGGTCGAAGCGATCGAAACACGCCCGCGTCGAAGATATACAGCTTCCGGCGTCGGACGGTCTCGCGCTTGGCCCGGCGTCGGAAGACAGGCAGCCTGAACGCCAACAGGAGATCCTCCAGCACGCCGACCCAGCCCTCGACGGTCTTTCGGCCGATGGCACAATCTCGCGCGACCTCCGCGAGGTTGAGTTGCTGCGCGTGGGAGAAGGAGACGACCTCGAGGAACCGAGCGAAGTCCCCGATGCGACGCACCAACCCCTCGGCCTTGACCTCCTGCTCCAAGTAGAGCCCGACGTAGGCGGCGAGGGCGTCGGCCGGCTGAGGTGCTCGGCGAACGAGGGGGAGTTGGCCCAACTCCAACGCCCTCTCAAGATCGAAGCGCGCGCCCTGCTCGGCCGCTAGGAAGGGGTGCATCGACCTCCAGGCCGCACGCCCCGCCAAGAGATCCACCCCGGCGCGCCGGACCTTGCGCGCGCTCGAGCCGGTGAGGACGAAGCGCCACGAGCCCATCTCGATCAGGCGGTGGACGACCGGGAGCAGCGTCGGGACGCGCTGTACTTCATCGACCACGACGACGGCGCCGTCAGGGAGCGCGCGAGCGATGTCCTCCAGGCGCTCCGGCCGAGCCGCGAGCTGGCGCCCCTGCGCGGGGGAAAGCAAATCGATGAACCGAGCGTCGGGGAAGCGCTGGCGGAGCCAAGTGGACTTCCCGGTACCCCGAGGCCCGAACAGGAAGAACGAGCCCTCCGCAGGCTCCAGGAGTCGAGTTGCTAACTCCATTAATGGACCATTTTAGGAAGTAGCGACTCCAGAATCAAGCTGGAGCTTCGCCGCTGCCACCGCGGCCCTGGATGCTGCGAAGGATGGTCAGCCGATCTTGAGGTCGCTCTCTTATCGTGGCGCGGAGTGATCCCCCCGGATCGCCAGAACACGCTGGTGGTCCGGCCAGCTCATGCCCCTCAGGCAGAAGATCTGGTCCTGCGGGACTTCGCCCAGCGGCGCGAGAGCGTCTTCGCTGTAGGTGCGCGCAGGCACGGCTTGACGGTAGCGCGCGGGTGGGGGCGACGGTAGGTTGGTGGCGAAAGGGGTGACCATGCAGTTGCTACCGATGCTCCAGCAGACCAACGCGCTCATCGAGACCCTCGATGCGGAGAACGACGCCGCCGCCTTCGCCGACCAGCTCTTGCAGCGGCGGCGGGAGGTCTTCTACGAGCTCCCGGGGGGGCGACCGGTCGGCGGGCCAACGCCGCGGCGGTGACGATCGCCAAGCACCAGATCAGGCTCGTCAAGCAGATGCCGGCCCTGGTTCGAGAGCTGGGCGATGTCGTGGGCAATCCCAACACCGAGGCGGGGGTGCGGCTCACGATCGCAGCGCAGCTCGCCTACCTGGTGCAGCCCCACGACATCATCCCCGACGCGCTCCCCGGGGGCTTTGGCTACGTCGATGATGCGATCTTCCTGCGGCTGGCGCTGGGCAAGAAGGACCCCGATCCGCTGGCCATCCCCTTCCTCGGCATCTGTGTGCCACGGGAGCTGGTCGACTCGATGCGGAAGCAGATGGCCGAGATGTCCTGGCTCACCTCGTACATGCGGATGATGCCGCCGTTCACCATCGACTCCGCCTCGCGGAAGCTGATGGAGAACCCGCTGGTTCAGATCGTGCCGCCGGGCGCCGTCCCCCACAGCGCGATCGCCAAGGCGCCGGCGCTGCACGACGGCAAGCTGGCCGACGAGACCCTCGAGAGCATCACCTACCTCTTCGAGGGCGGCGGCGGGCTGCGGCTGAAGGACGGCGCGCTCAGCGCGATCGACTGATCTCGGTCGAGAGCGCGGCGAGCTCCTCCAGGGTGAAGGTCTCCCCGCGCCGCGTCGGATCGAGCCCGACGGCTTCGAGCACCGCTCTCGGATCACGGCACACCTGCTTGAGCGCCTTGCGTGACATCTTGCGCCGCTGCGCGAACAGCGCCTTTACGACCGTGCGGAAGACCTGGGGATCGCCGACGTCGGCGGCGGCCTCGGCGCGGGGCTCGAGCACCAGCACCGCCGAGTCGACCTTGGGCCGCGGGTGGAAGCTGTCGGCGCCGACCTCGAAGGCGAGGGTCGCGTGGGTCCACAGCGCCACCTGGGCGGAGAGCGTGCCGCAACGACGAGTCCCGGGCGGGGCCGCGACGCGCTCGGCGAACTCCCGCTGGAGCATCAGGCAGGCTCTCTTCCATGCGCCGCGGGCGGCGAGCAGCCCGAGCACGATGGGCGTGCTCAGGTTGTAGGGGACGTTGCCGTAGACCACCGGCGGGCCGCCCAGCTCCGCGGCGAGGGCGTGCCAGTCGACGTCGAGGACGTCGCCTGTGCGCACCTCGACGGTCGGCGTGGCCGCCAACTCCGCCCGGGCGACCGGGACGAGGTCACGATCGTGCTCGATGGCGACCACCCGCCCCGCGATCTGTGCGATGGCCGCCGTCAGCGTGCCGCAGCCGGGCCCGATTTCGAAGGCCACGTCGTCCGCCGAGACCCCCCCCGCGGCGACGATTCGCCCCGGAATGGAGGGATCGATCAGGAAGTTCTGTCCGAACCGCTTCTTGGCCCACAGCCCGTGGGCCTTCAGCACCTCGCGCGGGTCACGCATGGAGGGGCCAGGCCCCGCGGGCGTTGAGCCGGGCGTCGCCGGGCGCGTGCCCGCTCCCTTGGCGTCGGCGCGCCTCGGCGGTCGCGGCCCCCGCGATCATGGCCGCGTTGTCGGTGCACCACTTGGGCGGCGGGACGTGCAACGCCACGCCGTCGGCCCGCAGCGCCTCGCCCAACCGAGCTCGCAGCACGCCGTTGCACGCGACCCCGCCAGCGAGGACCACGTGCGCCACCCCCGCTCGCTTCGCCATCCGGACCGTGCGGTGTACGAGCTGCTTCACGGCCGCCGCCTGGAAGCTCGCGCACAGGTCCGCGAGCGCCTGTCCCTCGGGCATCGAGTCCTGGCGCTCGATGACGGTGAGCACCGCCGTCTTGAGCCCGCTGAAGCTGAAGTCGAGGGCGCCGTCCTTGAAGCGCGGGACCGTGAACCTGTGGGCCGTCTCATCCCCACCGCGCGCGGTCTGCTCGACGATGGGGCCGCCGGGGTACCCCAGCCCGAGCATCCGGGCGACCTTGTCGAAGGCTTCGCCGGCGGCGTCGTCGCGGGTGTTGGCGATCTGCTCGACGCCCTCGCCCTCGACCCGGTAGAGGGCGGTGTGGCCGCCGCTCACGGCGAGGGCGAGGAAGGGATCGCCGGGTCCCTCGGGTCGGGGCGCCCCCGCGGCGTGAAGTCGGACGGCGTGGAGGTGCCCGGCCAGGTGATGGACCGGGATCAGCGGCTTGTCGTGGGCATAGGCGATGGCCTTGGCGACCTGGAGGCCGACCAGCAACGCGCCCACCAGCCCCGGCCCCTGGGTCACGGCGATGGCGTCGAGCTCCGGCCAGCTCAGCCCCGCGCGGGAGATGGCCTCCTGCACCACCGGGACGATGTCGACGACGTGGTTGCGGCTGGCGAGCTCCGGGACGACGCCGCCCCACTTGCGGTGTACGTCGATCTGGGTCGCGACGGCCTCTCCCAGCACCAGATGCCCGTCGCGCACCACAGCGGCGGCGGTCTCGTCGCAGCTCGTCTCGATGGCGAGGACGTTCAGCGAATGCCCTCGAGCACCTTTCGGACGTCGGGGGCGTAGCGCCCCTTCGGCGCGAGCTTCAGGTACTTGTCGTAGTGCTCGATCGCCCGCTCCTTCTGCCCTTGCTCCTGGGCCACGGTGCCGACGATCAGGTGGGCCGGGGCCGACTTCGCGTTGAGCTGGAGCACACGCATCGCGGCGCGCTTGGCCTTCGCGAGGGCCCCCGTCTCGAGCTCGGACTTCGACAGCGCGAGCCAGGCGTCCTGGTTGGGCGGCGACAACGCGACCGCTGACTCGAAGCGGCGCGCGGCGTCTGAGTACTTGCCCTGGCGGTGCAGCCTGGTGCCCTCCGCCATGAGCTGCTTGAAGCTCTTGGCCTGGGCAGGGTCCTCGGGCACGGGCGACGGTTTGGGTGGCTCGGGCGAGCCCACGGCGCCCCCATCGGCCTCGCCGGCCTCGCCGCCGAGACCGCCGTCGCCAGTCTCGGGGGTGGAGGGCAGCCCACCGTCGGGCTCGTTGGGGATGGCCCAGCCAGCGTCGATGGGGTCCAGCGTGCCCAGCGGGTCTCGCTTCTTGAGCTGGTCGCGATGCCACGAGCTGTTGAGCGCGTTGCGCGGCACATCGCGAAGCTCGACGGTGTCGCGCAGCGCGAAGTAGCCGATCATCAGCAGCGCGATCGCCCCGATGATGCCCATCGCGATGTAGGCGGCGGTGGGCGTCTCACGCTCCTCGTCGACCAGGAGGTCGTCGGGGAGGAGCGGCTCCTCCTCTCGGGGCCGATCGAAGAAGTCCTGCTCGTGGGCGTGGTCTCCGACCCGGCCATCGGAGTCGTCGGCCATCGGGAGGGCGGCGCCGGCGAGGCTCGAGCCCGGCTCGGCGAGGCCCAACTCGTCGACGACCAGATCGTCCTCGAAGTCGCCCGGGCCGCCGGGCTCGAAGAGCATCGCGTCGGCCCCGCCGACCGCGTCGTCGATCGCAAAGGCGCCGGTCTCATCCGCGACATCGAGGTTCGGGATGTCCGCCGCCGACGCGAGCAGGTCGTCGACCAGGTTGCGTTCGACGCCGGTGTCGACGGCCTGCCCCAGCGGGGTCGGCTTCGGGGCGAGGGAGGGTCGCCCCTCGATCGCGTCTCGGGGTGGCAGCGCGGGGGCCGCCGCCGGCGGCCTCGAGGTGCGCGCGTCGTTGACCTTGGCCGCCTCGGAGAGCCAGTCCTCGAGGGGCTCGGCGCGTCGCGGAGCGACCTCCTCGACGGGCTCGGGGGTGCGGTCCGTCGACTGGTAGATGATGCCCTCGAAGTACAGCCGGCTGATGGCGGAGAGCGCGTCGAGGTCCGGCAACGCCGCGTCATCGATGGCTTGGAGCGCCGTCCGATGCCCGTCGAAGAGGCGCAGCAGCGCGTTGACCTCGTCGGGGAGCTCCGCCAGCCGCTCCGCGAGCTCGGCGTAGTCCACCTGGAAGACCGTGTCGAGCGCCGGGAGCTGCTCGCACATCCGGCCCCACTCGTCGACGCGCCGCATCCCCTCCATCAGCAGGCCCTGGGTGCTGGCCTGGATGCGGGTGGGCACGTCCGGGGCGCGGAAGTCGATCTCGAAGGTGCCCTCCTCCCAGGTCAGGAGGCGGAACACGGCCTCCTCCCCCGAGAGTCGGCCAGCCTTGGCGTCGATGACCCGGCCATCCTCGAACCACAGCGTGGCCCGCTGGTTGCCGCGCTCGAAGCGGATCGTGCCGGCCTTGCGACCCATCTCGATCGTCTGGAGCAGGTCGACGACGCCCATGTCCTCGAGGGAGCCGAAGAACCGCCGCTTGTCCTTGCGCTCGAGGCTCTCGCGCTCGCGCTTCTGAAGCACCATGCGGACGCGGGTGATGACCTCTTTGATGTAGATGGGCTTGGCGAGGTAGTCGTCGGCGCCGAGCTCGAGCCCCTTGACCTTGGCCTCGACGGAGTCCTCCTCCGTGAGGAAGAGGAACGGGATCTCCTTGAACTGGTCGTCCGCCTTGAGGCGTCTGCACAGCTCGTAGCCATCGAGAACCGGCATCTCGGTGTCGGCTACGATCAGCCCGGGGCGCGCGGCGGCCACCTTCGCGAGAGCCTCGGCGCCATTGGCGGCGGTGGTCACGGCGTAGCCCGCGTTGCGCAGCGAGACCTCCATCACGCGGAGGCTCTTCGCGTCGTCGTCCACCAGCAGAAGGTTCTGTCTCGCCATTGTCCTCAGGGTGCTAGGCCGCTCGCACCATTCCATCCCGCGCGCGTGAGGTAAAGAACCCGGTCATCAGCCGAGCATCTCGTCAAAGGCGCTCTTTGCCTTCTGGTCCTTCTCTTCGACCGACAACGTAGGCACCTTCCCCGAGCGCCCGCCGGCGAAGAGCTCCGGCGGGATCTCGTCGAGGAAGCGCGAGGGACGACGGCGCTGCACCTTGCCGTAGCGCAGCCGTTGCCTCGCCCCCGTCAACGTCAGATGTCGTCGGGCCCGGGTGATGCCCACGTAGGCCAGACGACGCTCCTCGGCGAGGTCGCCGTCGCCCTCCAGGACCCGACGATGGGGCATCAACCCCTCCTCGCAACCGGCGAGGTAGACGGCGGTGAACTCGAGGCCCTTCGCGCCGTGGAGGGTCATCAGGCTGACCTCGTCGGTGGCCTCGTCGGCGTCGTCTTCCTTGCGGGTGTCGAGGGAGAGCTTGCCGAGGTAGTCGACGAGCGTGCCCGTGGGGTTGCGCTCGCGAAACGCCGCCAGCGCGTTGCCGACCTCGTCGAGGTTGTCCAACCGGCGGCGGGCCTGCCGGGGATCGCGCTTGGAGTCGCGGGTCACGGCGTCGGCGAAGCGGAAGTGGGTCACCATGTCGCGGCACACGGCGGCCAGCGACTCCTCACGGAACCGCCGGCGGAACACCCCGAGATCGGCGTCGAGCTGCGCCAACGCCGCGCGCCCCCGGGCCTGGAGCCCGGCTACGCCGGAGGCGTCGGCGACCACCTGCGAAAACGCGCGGCCGGTCCGGCGCGCGTGCTCACCAATGCGCTGAATGCTCAGGTCGCCGATGCCCCGGTTGGGGTAGTTCACGATGCGCCGGTAGGCCGCCTCGTCGAAGGGGTTGGCGCAGACCCGCAGATAGGCGACGAGGTCGCGCACCTCCTTGCGGTCGTAGAATCGCGTCCCACCGACGATGCGGTAGGGAATCCCGGCGGCCCGAAGCTCGCCCTCGAGGGCCCGGGATTGGGCGTTGGTGCGGTACAGCACCGCGAAGTCCTGCCAGGCGAAGCGCTCGTTGGTGCGCGTGCCCAGCAGGTCGGTGGCGATGAACCGGGCCTCCTCCTCGTCGTTGTCGGCCAGCAAGTAGCGCAACAGCGGCCCGTCGCCGTTCTCACTCCAAAGTGACTTCTCGTGGCGCTCGACGTTGTTGCAGATGACGGCGTTTGCGGCCCGCAGGACGTTGTTCGTCGAGCGGTAGTTCTGCGTCAGCGCGATCGTGCGTGCGCCTTCGAAGTGGTCCCCGAAGCTCAGGATGTTCCCCGCCACCGCGCCGCGCCAGGCGTAGATGGACTGGTCGTCGTCTCCCACGACGCAGACGTTCGCGTGCTGGCGACACAAGGCCTTCACCATACGAAGCTGGGCGGCGTTGGTGTCCTGGTACTCGTCGACCATCAGGTAGCGGAACTTCCCCCCCCAGCGGTCAGCGACGTCGGCGTCGGTCTCCATCGCGCGCACCGGCAGCGTGACGAGATCGTCAAAGTCCACGGCGTTCATCGCCCGGAGCCGCTGCTCGTAGAGCGGCCACACGTGCTGCACCACGCTGTCCAGAGGCCCCAGCTTCGGATCGGGCATCTCGAGGCGACCCTTGTAGTGGCTGAGGCGCCCGTGGACCATGCGCGGCTCGTAGCGGTCGAGGTCGAAGCCGGTGGCCTCCAGCGCGTGCCGGATCGCGTCGCGCTGGTCTCCCTCATCGAGGATCGAGAAGCCGCGGTGCAGGCCGACCGCCTCCGCTTCCTCGCGCAGGAAGCGCACGCCGAGGGCGTGGAAAGTGCAAGTCAGCGTGTCGCGGGCCGCGCGCCCCACGAGATCGAGCACGCGCTCCCGCATCTCGGTGGCCGCCTTGTTGGTGAAGGAGAGCGCCAGGATGCGCCCGGCCTGCACCCCGCGGTCGAGCAGCGCCGCGATGCGGTAGGTGATCACGCGCGTCTTGCCGGAGCCTGCGCCAGCGAGGACCAGGACGGGCCCCTCGGTGGCGAGCACGGCCTCGCGCTGCTGGGGGTTGAGCGAGTTCAGGTTCATGGGTCGCGCACTATACCTCGCCTTGACACCGTGGGGCCCCACCTCTACAAAGAGCACCCCCTTCGACTGAATGAGCGCTCATTCAGAGAGCGCATCATTCGGCGAGCACGAGGAGAGCCGGCATCTCGAACGGAAAGCCCGAGAGCGACAAGCGCCGGCGAATCCTGGACGCCGCCGTGCAGGTCTTCGCGGCGCGGGGCTTCTACAACGCCCGCGTCAGCGACATCGCCCGCGAGGCCGGCGTGGCCGATGGGACGATCTACCTCTACTTCAAGAATAAAGACGACCTGCTCATCAGCCTCTTCGAGGACCGGATGGACCTCATCCTCGGCGCCTTCAGCGAGGCGTTGGCGTCGACCTCGACCGCCACCGACGGGTTGCGGCGTCTGGTCCACCTCCACCTCGAACTCGTCGCCCAGGAGCCGACGCTCGCCGAGGTCCTCACCGTCGAGCTGCGCCAGTCCTCGAAGTTCATGCGGGAGTACAAGGCCCCCAAGTTCAGCGAGTACCTGACGCTCTGGACGGGGTTGATCGAGCGCGGCCAGCGCAGCGGGGAGCTGCGGCCAGATGTCGATCCGAAGATCGTCACGCTGGCGCTCTTCGGCGCCCTCGACGAGGTCAGCCTTCACTGGGTCGGCGCCCATCGGAAGCCCTACGAGCTCTCCGCGGCCGCCGACGAAATCTGGAAACTCTGCACCGCTGGCCTTCTCGCCGGCGGATCACCGACCACGGTCACCACCTGAGGAGAACGAATGAAGATCCTGGTGACGGCGAAGCGGGTCACGGACCCCGACTCGAAGATCACGCTCAAGAAGGACGGGAGCGGGATCGACGACGACAACGTCGACTTCAAGATGAACCCTTTCTGTGAGATCGCCGTAGAAGAGGCGCTACAGATCAGCGACGAACACGACGGCGAGGTCATCGCCGTGGCCATCGGCGAGGAGGCGGCCACCAAGGAGGTCCGCACGGCCCTCGCCATGGGCGCCCACCGCGGCATCCTCGTCGAAGCCGAGGAGAGCGATCTCGACAGCGACCTCGTCGCGACGATCCTCAAGAAGATCGTCGACGACGAGGAGCCCGACCTCGTCATCATGGGCAAGCAGGCCGTCGACGGCGACTCCAACCAGGTCGCCCAGCTCCTGGCGGAGTACCTCGGCTGGCCCCAGGCCACCTTCGCCTGCAAGGTCGAGGTCAACGACGACGGCGACGCCGCGAAGGTGCAGCGCGAGGTCGACGGTGGCGTGGAGACGGTCTCGTTGACCTTCCCCGCGGTCATCACCGCGGATCTGCGCCTCAACGAGCCCCGCTACGCGAGCCTCCCCGGCATCATGAAGGCGAAGCGCAAGCAGCTCGACGTGCTCGATCCCGAAGACGACCTCGACATCGAGATGGATCTGAAGGTCGAGACGGTGGGCTACGCCCTGCCGCCCACGCGCCAGGCCGGCGTGATCGTTGCCGACGTCGACGAGCTCATCGCGAAGCTCGCCGGCGAGGCGAAAGTCATCTGAGGGGGATTTGAGATGAGCAACGTAATCGTTCTCGCCGAGCAGCAAAACGGCAAGCTGGCCAACGCCACCCTCAGCGCGATCACCGCGGCCCAGGCCATCGTCGCCAAGGTCGGCGGTGGGTACGACATCGCGGTCGCGGGGAGCGGCATCGACGCCGTCGCGCAGCAGCTCGCCGGCTACGGCGCGGCCACGATCTACCAACTCGAAGACGCGAGCCTCGCGCACTACACGGCCCAGGCCTATGCCCAGGCCTTCGACTCCGCCGTGAAGGCGAGCGGCGCGAGCTTCGTCGTGAGCGCCGCGACCACGATCGGCAAGGACTGCACGCCGCGCGTCGCCGCGCGCCTCGGCGCCGGCATGGCCAGCGACGTCCTCGCCGTCGAGGGAGACTCGGGGGGGCTGGTCTACGCCCGGCCCATGTGGGCCGGGAACATCGTCGGCAAGGTCAAGATCAACACCGACATCTCGGTCCTCACGGTGCGGCCCACCGAGTTCGAGGCGGCCGCCGCCGGCGCCCAGGGCGAGGTGACGAAGGTCGACGCGGGCGTGGACGCGGGCAGCCTGCGCATGCAGTACGTCGGCCTCGACGCCGTCGAGTCGTCGCGTCCCGCCCTCACGGACGCAGACGTCGTCGTGGCCGGTGGGCGTGGCCTCAAGGACGCCGAGAGCTTCAAGCTGGTGGAGAACCTCGCCGACCTGCTCGGCGGCGCCATCGGCGCCTCCCGCGCGGTCGTCGACGCTGGCTGGGTCCCCAACGACTGGCAGGTCGGCCAGACCGGCAAGGTGGTGGCGCCCAAGCTCTACATCGCCGTCGGCATCAGCGGTGCGATCCAGCACCTCGCCGGGATGAAGGGCTCAAAGACCATCGTCGCCATCAACAAGGACCCCGAGGCGCCGATCTTCTCGGTGGCCGACTACGGCATCGTCGCGGACCTCTTCAACGTCCTCCCCGAGCTCACCTCGAAGCTCGCCGAGCGCGGCTGAGACCCACCCCCAGACTGACGAGAAACTGCTGGAATTTTCGGTAGTTTCGCAATCTTCTACAACCCGCGAGGGATATTGACTCGCCTCGCGGGACCCAAGTACCGTGCGTCAGATGTCGGACCAGGCCCAGGCCGTGCGGATACCCGTGCCGGCGCGTGACGTCGCGTCGCGCGTGGTGCGGGGCACGGCGACGTTGCTGCACTCTCGCCGAGACGAGCTGGAGCGCTTCAACGAGGTCGGGACCTTCATCTGGTCGAAGCTGCTCGAGCGACGCCACGACGAGGCGGAGCTGGGCGCTGCGATCACAGAGGAGTTCGATGTCGACGAGGACACCGCGCGTGCCGATCTGGGGGCCTTCCTCTCCTGGCTCGAGACGCGGGGCTTCGTCGTATTCGAGGAGCGCGGAACGAATTGACCCCGAAGGGGGTCAAGCCGGAGCCCTGATGGTCCGATGTGGGGGCCTGTAGGGCAACCGGGTTTCGCGCTCGGGGGCTGATCGATGACGGCTTCAGACGGGGCACGGCGCCTCGGAGGATTGCAGATGAACAAGGCGACGCGGCTCGGGTTGCTGGCGCTTCTTTCCACGGCTTACACCGTTGGTTGCTCGTGCGACGAGACCACGCCCACCGGACCGGTGACGGTGCGCTTCGAGGCGCCGGCACAGGGGGCGACGCTGGGGTGCTTGCAGGATGTCGACCGGGAGGGCACGCTGGCGATCATCGAGATCGACGTCGAGGCCGCCATCGATCTCGTGGGGACCGATCCCGGCGCCCTGGTGGCTCGGCTGCGCATCCAAGACGCCGACGGCGCGGGGAGCGTGGGCGAGATCGGAGAAGACGGCCTCGTGCGCTTCCTCGCCTTCGCTCTGGAGGTGGGTGAGATCGTGCTCGTGGTGGAGGTCCTCGACGGCGAGGAGATCATCGCCTCGGCGGTGCGCGACGTGCTCGTCGAGTACAACGCCGACGACCCCGACTGCCAGGGCACCCAGGCGACCGTCACCTTCGTCGCGCCCCAAGGCCCCCTGGGCGCGGACGCCGACGGCGACGGTGATCTCGGCAACGGCCTGCAGGTCGACGTGGTCCTTGAGATCGACGGCACGGCGACCGGGCCGGCCACGCTCACGGTGAACGGTGCGGCGGCTGGCGAGGCGGACTTCGAGGGGGACTCGCTCGCCACCTTCGCGGGCGTCACCTTCGACATCGGGAGCGGCGCGAACACGATCAACCTGGCCGCCGCGATCCCCACCGCTGGTGGTGAGGTCAACGTCGAGCACAGCGTCGACATCGCGATCGACGCCTGCGCGCTGACCTTCGAGCCGCCGGTTGGCTGCGTGGGCGGCGCCGACCGCGATCCCGAGGCCGATGGCTACCAGATCGAGCTCACCGCCCAGAGCAACTGCGCCGACGTCGTCTTCATCGTCAACGGCGCCGAGACCACCGCCGACGTCGTCAACGGCACCGCCACCGCCGAGATCACGCTGAGCGAGGGGGAAAACACCCTGCAAGCGCGGGCTCAGAACCCCGGCGGCCTCGGCGCCTTGTCCCCCGAGTCGATGCTGGTCGCGAGCACGTCGGTCCCGACGGTCGCCCTCGACCTCGACGAGATGGGGGACAACGTCCTCGGTCGCAGCCGGGGCCAGGCCGCCGAGGACGGCGCCTACACCTGGAACCTCACGGGCACCTCCACCGGCCTCGCCGAGATGGACACGGTGCAGATCACCTTCGATCCCCCCCTCGGGGCGCCCCCGGAGCCGATGGCCGCTGGTGCCGACGGGACCTTCTCCTTCCCGGCCACGGCCTCCTGGTACCGCGGCACCGCCCAGGTCAGCGGCACCGACGCGTGCGGCGCGGTCGCCCAGAGCGTCGCCTACGACGTGGTTCTCGACGCGATCGTGCCGACCCTCACGCTGGCCCTTCGCGACGGCGAGGACGACGTGATCAACACCGAGGACGACGCCGACGCCCAGGCCGATGGCGTGCAGTACGACTTCGCCGTGCAGGTCGAAGACTCGCGACCGGGTGACGTCGACTACGCCATCACCGTCCAGTGCACCAACGACCGACCCAACTTCCAGGACCGCTTCGCCAGCGGCCAGGTGCTCCGCTCGGAGCTCGCCGACGGCGCGGGCATGATCCAGGCCGTCTTCAACCTGGCCGACGACGGGCCCCACTTCTGCCGCGCCTTCGCCCAGGCGGGACCCAACGCCGTCGACCCGGCGGATCTCGAGATCCAGCTCAACTTCGTCGCGCCCACCTTCACCATCACCGATCCGCGTCAGCCGCCGGGGGGCATCGAGTGCCTCTCGGACGTCGTCGTCGTCGGGGGCAATGGCGCGGCCCTCGAGGGCGCCGTCCTCACCGCCCTCGTCACCGACGGGGACGCCGAGGTCGAGGCGCCGCTGAGCGCCGAGGGGGAGGGACAGTTCGCGGTGCGCTTCGGTGAGGAGGGTGGCCCCGACGCCCTCGCCGATGGGCGCTACACGGTGACCGTCTCCGGTGAGGCGCCGGGCGGCGTGGACGTCGAGGTCGAGCCCGCCGAGGGCGTCGAGTTCATCGTCGACACCGTCGAGCCCGTGCTCGCGCTCACCGAGCCGGCGGTGGACGCACCCCTCGGTCTGGGGGACGACGCGAACATGAACCTGGCGGACTGCGTGCAGACCCGCCTGGTCTTCCAGCTCACGGATGCCACGGCGAGCCGCCTCTGCTACAGCCTCGGCGGCGGCGTCGAGCGCTGCGGGCAGGTCGACGCGGAGGGCTTCTTCGTGGTCCCGGAGGTCACGCTTCTCGACGGCGACAACGTCCTCGCCTTCAACAGCACCGACTGCGCCGGGAACGAGACTCGCCAGGAGATCAACATCCAGACCGCCGACTGCGCCCCGCGCATCGAGATCGTCGATCCCCCGGACGGGGCGGCCCTCGCCCTCGCCAGCGACACCGATCCGGTGGCGGCGGGTCTTCAGACGACCGTGACCGTGGCCAGCGCCCTGCCGGAGGGCACTCCGATCGAGATCGTGGTCGACGGCGCCCAGATCTACGGCCCGGTGGCGGTGGGTCCAAATGGCGGCGCGGTCGTGCCCGTCACGATCGACCTCCCCGCCGAGCCCGACGGCCCCCACGCCTTCACCCTCCAGGCGCGCTCGGTGGCACAAAATGCGGTCGGGCCGGTGACGAACCTCACCATCCTCTTCGAGGTGCCGGTCCTCGACATCGACGACCTGGGCGTGCCCTGCGTCAACGCCGAGCACCCCGACGCCTCCGTCGACGACGGCTTCCAGCTCGCCCTCACGGCGAGCAGCGAGCGCCTCCAGGAGGGCACCGCCGTCACGCTGATGGCGGACTGCGGCAGCGGGCCGCTCCAAGCCGGCGGCGTGGTGGCCGCCGACGGCTCCGTCGAGTTCGCGCCGCTGACGGTGCCGATGGACGCCACCTGCGCCCTCGTCGCGACCGCCATCGATGGCGCTGGTCAGGAGGCGCGCGGAGAGCGCGAGGTCGTGGTCGACCGCGTCGCGCCGACCTTCCGAATGCTGTTCCCCGAGGACGGAGCGGTGGTCGGCAACCTCGAGGACGTGGACGATCGCGACATCCCGGAGGCCCAGGGCATCCAGGCCGAGATTCGGGTCCGCTACTGTGGGGCCGGGGGCCAGGAGGTGGAGTTCTCGAGCGCGCCACCCTTGCCCTACCCGGACGTCGGGGCCCTCGATGACCAGCGCGAGTGCGCCGACGTCAGCTATGGTGAGCACACGCTCCCGTTGGGTGCCATCCGCTTCGACGCTCGGTTCTCCGACGCCTGCGGCAACGCGACGGAGGCCGTCTCCAACGCCACCGTCGACACCGATCCCTCGATCACCGTCACCACGCCCGACGACAACACCAACCTCAACATCGCCCTCGACACCGATCTCGAAGCCGAGGGCTGCCAGAGCCGATTGAGCGGGATCGTCGACGGGATCCCGCTGGGCACGCCCTTCGTGGTCTGCTCCGACGCCGACACCGGTCGCGCTCAGCCCGCCGATTGCGCTGGTGGCTGGGACGCGATGGGTGCGGGGGGCTGTCAGGTCATCGGCGAGAACGGCCGAGGGCTCTCGTGTGAACTCTCGCTCCCCGACGGCGCCCACGAGCTGACGGTGGTCGCGAACAACAACGGGGTGCTGGTCGTCTCTCCGGCGGTCTCCGTCCGGGCCGACTGCGGCGCGCCATCGGTCACCTCGATCACGATCCGTCAGGACGCCGACGCCGACGCCTGCCTCAACCGTCACGAGCGCATCAACGCCTCCGGCAATGGGAACAACAGCGCCTTCAACGTGGATGTCGAGCTCGACGGGGTCGAAGACGGCCAGATCGTCCAGCTCCGTCGCAACCCCGGGGCGGTGCGGGTCGATAGCGTCGCCGTCGAGGGGGGCGCCGTGACGGTCGATGTCGTCGGCGCCGCGGCCGGTGACTACACATATTGGATTCGTGGGCGGGACGCGACCGGCAACCCGCTGCCCGAGCCGGGGGACGCGGGGGCTGTCATCGTCGCGCTGAAGCTCGATCCGATCGTCCCCGTTCCAGGGCTCCTCAATCTCGTCGCCGCGCAGTGCCTCGCCGCGGCAGACGACGGCGACGGCGACGCCGCGGACCTGCAGTACCAGGTCGACGCGACCGCCGGCGGAGAGGAAGGGGAGACCTTCACGGCCCGCCTCTACATCGATGACGCCCTCGCCGAGGAGCGCGAGGTCGACACCGCGCAGTTCCTGTTCGCCGCCGCCACCATTGGCGAGGGCGCCCACACCCTGGCCTACACGGTGGCTGACCCCTGCGGGAACGTAGGCTCGGTGGCTGGCTTCAACCGGATCGGGGGTCTCCAGGACTGGGATGATCCGCGATCGCTCGCCTTCAGCGTCGACACGATCGCGCCGAGCCTCGCGTTGGGTGGTGTGCAAGACGGTCAGGTGCTCAACGCGGGGAACGACGCGAACAACAACCCGGCCGACGGGTTCCAGACCGACGTCGACGTCACCTTCGATCCGGTGGACGGGATCGAGGCCGGCCAGGAGCTCCGAATCTTCACCGGGCAAGACGGCGTCGCGATCGCTGGTGCGCCGCTGCTGGTACCGGAGGGCCTCGCGGCGCCCATCGACGCGCGCATCACCCTCCCACCGGGCGGGCACACCCTCACCGCGCGGGCCAGCGACGTCTGCGGCAACGAGGGCACCTCGGCGACGGTCGAGGTGACCGTCAACATCGACGGCTGCGGGAGCGTGCAGACCACGTTCGCACAGAACCCGGCCACCGTCGGACCCGCCGATGGCGACGTCCAGGGCGAGGCGCTGTTGATGGACCTCGCGGGCACCGTGGACCTGTTCAACCCCGATTGTGTCGGCGCCGACGCCCAGATGGTCGTCAACGGCGGGTTGGCCGGCCCGGTGGTCGGCGTCCCCGCCAACGGCGAGGTCGCCTTCGCCGATGTCCCGCTCCCGCGCGGGGAGAACCAGATCGCCTTGCGCGTGACCTTCCCCGGCGGGCAGACGGAGTCGGTCAACCAGACCGTCCACGTCGATCTGGGGACGCCGGTCCTCGCCTTCGTGGCGCCCGCCGGAGCGGAGCCGGTCGCGGTGATGGGTGACACCGACGGCAACGCCGCCGGACAGCAGACGACGGTGACGGTCTCCGTCACGGAGGACCAGGTCGACAGCCCGCGCACCGCGACCCTGGAGCTCGACGGCGAGCAGGTCGGCCAGCCCGAGGCGGTGCCGGCGGGCTCACCGGTCCAGGTCAGCTTCACCGGGGTCACCATCCCCGCCGGGGCCGGCACCTTCCGCGTGTGCGTGGACGACGAGGGCGGCAACCAGGCCTGTGAGCAGGTTCAATTCAACGCCGATCCCGAGGACCCGGGGGCCCTGGCGGACCTCACGGCGCAGATCATCGATCCCCGGAGCACCGAGGTCGACCTCGGCTTCACCGCCCCGGGCGACGACGGCGCCGGCGGTGGTCCGGTGGCGCGCTACGAGATTCGGCGCGCTGACGCGGAGATCGCCGACGAGGCCGATTGGGACAACGCCGAGCTCATCGACTCCATCGACTTCGACGCGCAGGTGCACGCCGCGCCGGGGGCCGCAGAGACCCTGACGGTGGAGGGGCTGGAGCTCAACAAGCGCCACTACGTTTCGGTCCGCGGCATCGATGATGTCGGCCGGATGAGCGCCGTGAACTCCGCCGAGGTCGATCTCCGCTTCGCCCAGTTCACCTGGGACTTCGCGGCGACGGCGGCCTCTGGCGGCCCGAACTGGACGGGCGGTGGCTTCATCAACCCCAAGTCGATGGTGCACAACGCGGGGGACCTCGACGACGACGGCTTCGACGACCTGCTCTTCGCCGCCGTTCACGACACCGGCGCGGCGCGCGCGGCGGTCATCTTCGGCGCCGCCGATCCCGCGGACGCCGAGACCCGTGATCTAGTCGTCCCCGCCGGCACCTCGGCCCTGTTCTACGGCACCGACGCCGACGCGGCGGGGGACGTGAACGGTGACGGCGCCCCCGACCTGGCGGTCCTCGGATTCGCGTCGAACTTCCTGGCCGGCAAGATCGGCCTCTACTTCGGCACCCCCGGCTGCAACCACCCCGCCGACACGGCTGCCTGTCGCGACGCCATCGCCGCGCCCAGCTCGTTGATCACCGTCGTCGCGCGGACCTCCCTCGGGGTCAACGGGATCGGCAACTTCAACCACCTCCCGGGTGACGTCGCGGCCTACGACGACCTGGTCATCGGGGGGGGCGGAGATCTCGCGTTGGTCGTCGCGGGCCGCGCGGCGTGGCCGGCTGGGCTCGACGTGGACGAGGCCAACCTGGATCGCGCCAACGGCGTCACCGCCATCAGCGTCCCGGAGGGCACCGCGGCACGGTACGCGGGGACCACCGGCGACACCAACGGAGACACCTTCTCCGAGATCGTGTTCAGCGCCGGCGGGCAGATCAACGATAGCTACCGCTTCCACGGCGGCGCGAACCTGGTCGAGACCTACACCTTCAACGCGCTGAGCGCCGACACGGTGAAGCTCGCCTCGCCGTGCAACGCGGCGCCCCAGGGCTTCGGCACCGGCTTCGCCGGCGGCGTCGAGCTCGACGGGGAGGGCGGGCCCGACTTTGTCATCGTGGATCGCGACTCGAAGCGCGTGATCGTCTTCAACCACGCGCTCCAGAGCTCGGACTGCTTCGGTCGCGGGGAGCGGTCCTTCGGCTCGCGAACCGACCTCGGCGGCGACCTCGACGGTGACGGCACCATCGATCTGGTGGTCAGCCACGACCACCCCGACGAGCCGAGCACCCACGCGTACTTGTACTTCAACGACGGCTTCGGCCAGTTCGGGATCGGCGACGACGAGTCGCCGCGAACGCCCGACGCGGTCCTCGACACGCCGGCTTCCAAGAAGATCGGGATCGCTGGTGGGGTCGACTTCACCAACGACGGGATGCCCGACATCGGCGTGGTGGTGAAGGGCCCCGCGGCGGCGGATCCGGCCCAGGTCGTGCTCTACTACACGGAGGATTGACGATGAACTCACCTGAAGAGAAGCGCGCGGCGCCACCTGCTCGGCGTCGTCGACGATACGAGAAGCCGGCGAGCCTCGGCGCGGTCGCCTTCGAGCGAAAGTCGCTGGCGTGCTCGACGAAGGACACCAACCCTGCGTTCCCATTCAACTGCACCTCCACGTCGTGAAGACGTGCTCCGAATCGCGGGCGTCGAGCTCCGGTTCGGAGGGGATCTGGAGCCCCACCTCGACCACTTGGCCGGGGTTGGGCCGTTTCGCGAGCCCGCGCCCTGCGACCGCGTGGTCCACATCGAGCTCGGCGGCGTCCCCGACGTCGTGGGGACGGACGAGTTCTCCCTCGTCCGCCAGGACTTCGACTTCCACATCGACGCCCAACGGCGACGCGTGCGCGCCCGATCCGGGGGCAGCGCCGCGGCCCTCGAGGCGATCATCGATCTCACGCTGCAGACTGTCTTGCTCAGGGACGGCGGGTGCGTGCTCCACGCCGCGGGCGGGGTCTACGAAGGCGCCGGGTGGCTGCTGCCCGGACCCTCGGGCACCGGCAAGAGCACCTCGGCCCGGGGCGGCTTCGACATCGTGCTCTCAGACGAGCGAATCGCCCTTCGTCCCGACGCCGGTGGCTACCGGATCTACGGCACGCCCATCTGGAGCGAGGGCCGCGAGCTCCCCCTCTCGGCGGACTCCGCACCGCTCTGTGTCCTCGCACGGCCCGCGAAGTCCGATGCGGTGCGTGTGGAGCCGCTGGCGCCGGCCGACGCCGCGGCGTGGCTGCTGCGCAGCGTGGTCATCTACGAGACCTCGCCGCTGGCGCGTCACGCGGCCTTTGAAGTGGCCTGCGACGTCGCGGAGGCCGTCCGATGCGCCGAGCTGAGCTTCCCCAAGGGCCGCCCGTGGCTGTCAGCCGCGACCTCAGCCATCTCCCGCGACCCATCCACGACGCCGCCGACGCGAACATCCCCCTCTCGATCCAATGGGACCTGACCTGGCGCTGCGACCATAGCTGCGTCCACTGCTACCTCACGGATCGGCGCCAGGCGGAGCTCAGCCTCGAAGAGGCGGTGGGGGTCCTCGACCAGCTCGCCGAAGCGGGCACCCTCTCGATCCTCTTCAGCGGCGGCGATCCGTTCCTGCGCCCCGACGCGATCGACATCATGCGCGCCGCCAGCGCCCGTGAGTTCGACCTCCGCATCAACACCCATGGCAACGCGATCGACGACGCGCTGGCCGACGCGCTGGCGCAGCTCCGAGTCGGTCATGTGGGCTTGTCGGTCTACTCCGACGAGGCTGCGCACCACGACGCGATAACCCAGATCCCCGGCAGCCTTCGCAAGACGCTCGATGCGGCCCGCCGCCTGGCCGACCGTGACATCCGAGTCGTCTTCAAGACGCCACTCATGGTCCACAACCGCACCAGCTACCACCGTGTCCGCGGGCTCGCTCGGGAGCATGGCGCCGTCTGGGAGAACGAAGCCCACATCGTCAACGACGACCAGAGCGACTTCGGTCTCTGCGGCATCGGCGCCCACGGCACCGAGCGTATCCTGGCGATGTTGCATGGCTTCGAGCACTCCGGGGCCACGATGGAGGGCGGCGTCGCCGACCAGCAGCTCGCCTCGAGCGACCAGCCCGCGTGCGGCGCGGCGTCGTTGAGCGGCTACATCTCGCCGGATGGCCGAGTCTCTCCCTGCCTGCACTGGCGCGACGACCTCGGCAGCCTGCGCACCGCGTCCTTCGAGTCGCTGTGGTGGGGCAACGCGAAGATCGAGAAGCAACGCGCGCTGCGCCGCGCCGACTACCTCCTCGACTGTGGTGGTTGTGGGTTCCACGGCCACTGCAACTACTGCCCGGGCATCTCCCACGCCGAGACGGGCGACCCGGGTCGTCGCAGCGAGTTTGTCTGCGAGCGAACGCACCTCATCATGTCCTCGATGGAGCACGTCGCCCGCGTACGAGACGCCGGCGTCGTCGTGCCCGCTCCCGGATCACCCGAGGCCGAGGCGCTGATCTCCGGGGGGTTGCCGACCTTCGCGGAGCGTCAATGGGCCGCGCGCAGAGCCGGGATGGCGCGTCAGGCCGACCGCCTACCCATCGGTCTCGTCGGAATCGACGAACCGCGTCAGTGAACCGGCCACCATTGGCGCTCGGTGCTCTTGGGACGCACCAGCGCCTCCGCCGCGAGCTGGTCGGCGACGGTGCCCGGTGGCAGTCCGCGGGTGTCGGCCTGGTGGAAGATGCGCCGCACGGTCTCGGCGATGCGCTCGACGACCTCTCCGACGCTGCCGGGGCCACTCCCGCGCAGCTCCAGGGCGAGGGCGCTCAGGATCACCGCGCCGGCGTTCACCGCGTAGTCCGGCGCATAGCGGATGCCGCGCTCCACCATCAGCTCGTCGGCCCGCCCGTCGCCGAGCTGGTTGTTCGCGGCGCCGACGACCACCTTCGCATTCAGCCGGGCGATGGTCCCGGCGTTGAGCACACCTCCGCGGGCACACGGGCTGAAGATGTCGACGTCGGCGTCGTAGATGTCGTCGGGATCGCAGGTCTCCAGGCCGTGTTTCGCCGCGACCTCCGCCTGTCGGACGGGATCGATGTCGGTGGCGACGACCGTGGCGCCAGCCTCCACCAGCATGCGAGCGACCCGGCTGCCCATGGCGCCCAGGCCTTGGACCGCGGCCCGTCGGCCCGTCAGATCGCGGCCGATATCCGCCGCTGTGAGCGCCGCCCGCATCGCTGAGACCAACCCCGCGGCGACGGCGCCCGAGAGATCGAGATGTCGCTCGTCGGGGACCGCGACGTAGCGACTCGTCTCGCGGATGTGGGCGATGTCCTGGGGCCCGACGCCGAGGTCGCCCGAGGTGTAGAAGCGACCGCCGAGGCTGTCGACGTAGCGCCCGAGGGCCCGCATCATCTCCCGTCGGTCGGTGATGTCCTCGTGGTTGATGAACACGCCCTTGGCGCCCCCCGCCGCGAGACCCGCGAGGGCGCACTTGCGGGTCATCGCCCTCGCGAGGGCGATGCCGTCCGTCAACGCCTCGTCGGGGGTCTCGTAGCGGCAGAGGCGGCAGCCGCCGAGACCCGGGCCGCGCGTGGTGTCGTGGATGACGATATACCCGAGCAGTCCGGTGGCCGGGTCGTTGAGCGCGACCACCTGCTCCAGCTCGCCTGCCTGCATTCGCTCGAGCACGGGCCGTCGTCTCCGTTCCGGTTGGCTCCGCGCGCATCATACGTCACCATGTGGCGATGCCCAACGCCCTGGTCCTCAACTGCAGCCCTCACGAGGTGCGCTGCGCCCTGCTGGAGGACGGCAAGGTCGCGGAGCTCTTCATCGATCGACGCAAGGACCAGAGCCTCGTCGGCAACGTCTACAAGGGTCGCGTCATTCGGGTGCTGCCCGGCATGCAGGCGGCCTTCGTCGACATCGGGCTCGAGCGCGCGGCCTTCCTCTACGTGGACGACATCGCCGAGAACACGACCCGCCACGGGAGCCTGACGAGCACCGTGAGCGAGGCGCGAAGCGACCTGCATAACCGCCCCATCCAGAGCCTGCTCACGGAGGGGCAGGAGGTGATGGTCCAGGTGGCCAAGGCGCCCATCGGGACCAAGGGCGCGCGGGTCACGAGCCACGTCAGCATCGCCGGGCGCCACCTCGTCTTCATGCCCACCGTCGATCACGTGGGGATCAGCCGGCGCATCCTCGACGAGGAGGAGCGTCGGCGACTCAAGGAGATCCTCGAGGCGCTGGTCCCCCACGGCGGAGGCTTCGTGGCCCGCACCGCCGCCGAGGGGCGCACCCCGGAGGAGCTGCGCGCGGACCTGGAGTTCCTGCGCCAGGTGCACAACGACATCCTCACCCGCATGGAGACGATGCCGGCGCCGGCCACGCTCTACGAAGACCTCGATCTCGTGCTGCGCTCCGCCCGCGATCTGGTCACGCCCGAGCTCCACGAGATCGTGGTCGATGAAGCCCACGAGTACGATCGCCTCGTTCGCTTCATGCGCCGCTTCATGCCGCGCTACACCGACGTGGTGAAGCGCTACGAGGGCGCCGACCCCATCTTCGGCGCCTACGGCGTCGAGATGGAGCTCAACCGTGCCCTGGGCCGCAAGGTGTGGCTCAAGAGCGGCGGCTACCTGATCATCGACCAGACGGAGGCGCTCACGGCGGTCGACGTCAACACCGGTCGCTACGTCGGGAAGCGCAACCTCGAGGAGACCATCGTCCGCACCAACCTGGAGGCGGTCTTCGAGGTCGTACACCAACTGCGCCTGCGCAACCTCGGTGGGATCATCATCATCGACTTCATCGACATGGAGCGCGAGCCGAGCCGCGACCGCGTCTACACCGCATTGAGCGAGGCGCTGGTGGCTGATCGGTCGAAGACGAAGATACTGAAGATAAGCGAGCTCGGGCTGGTCGAGATGACCCGCAAGAGGGTGCGCGAGTCGATCCAGCGCACACTCTCGGAGCCTTGCTTCTACTGCGACGGGGCGGGCTTCCTGAAGAGCCGCACCTCAGTGGTCTACGACGTCTACCGGGCCCTGCTCCGAGAGGTCGAGTTCATGGCGCCCGGCGGGGTGCAGGTCGCCGTTCACCCCCGGGTCGCTCATGTGCTGCGAGAGCACGAGCGCTCGATGCTGGCGGAGCTGGAGCAGCGGACGAATCGGGAGATCTCGATCGTCGAGCGCGAGCGCTTCCACCTCGAGCACTTCGAGTTTCGAAGCCTGGCGGAGCCCGCCGCCGTGGTCAGTCCGCGCGTCGATTCTCCCGACCAGTCAACAGCGCCGTGAGCTCGCGGTAGGCGCGGTTGATGGCCTGCGCTTCCTCGTGGGCCCGCGCCTCGGCCACCGGATCACCAGCGAACCGATCGGGGTGCGTGTCCCTCATCTTCCGTCGCCAGGCCGCCTTGACCTCGTCCATCGATGCCCCCGGCGCGAGGCCCAGGACCCGGTAATGGCCGAAGGACTCCCGGGCTCGGGTCGTCTGGCGCTGGCTCCTGCTCGCCTCGACCTGCATCCGCCGGATCCGGTCCCACATCTCGCTCTCGATGGCCTCGAATCGCCGCTCCGCCTCGCCTCGGACCTCGTCCCAATTGGCGCGGACCTCCGTGACCTTGCGCTTGATCCTCGGGTTCTCCATCGCGACGTCGGCGGCCCGACGTGCCCCCCGCCGGGCGACGTCTCGCGCCGTGCGAGCCGCCTCTCTCAGGCGGTCGAAGGCGCTCAGCTCGGGCTCCCCGGGTCTCGCTCACGGACGGTGTGGCCCTGGCGCGTGTAGCTGCGACCGCACTCCGGGCAGTCGCAGCCCTCTTCGCACTCCGCGTCGAGCCCCAGGGGCAGCGTCGCCCCGCAGAAGCAGGCCCACGCACGCAGGCGCGCGGGGTTGCCGTAGACCAGCGCGTAGTCCGGGACGTCGCGGGTGACCACTGCGCCCGCGCCGACGAAGCAGTAGCGTCCCAGCGTGTGGCCGCAGACCACGGTGGCGTTGGCGCCGATGCTGGCGCCCCGCCTGACGCGGGTGGTCTCGTATTGCCCCTTGCGTGGGAAGCCGCTGCGGGGTGTGCCCACGTTGGTGAACACCATCGATGGGCCGCAGAAGACGTCGTCTTCGAGGATGACGCCGGAGTAGACGGAGACGTTGTTCTGAATCTTGACGTTGTCGCCCAGCACGACGTTGCGCTCGACCACCACGTTCTGCCCGAGGCTGCACCCCGCGCCGATCGTCAATGGGCCGAGGAGCTTCGAGAAGTGCCACACCTTGGTGCCAGGCCCGATCTCGACGGGGCCATCGACGACCGCGGATGGATGGATGAAGTAGTCCGCCACCTCTGTTGCCTCCTCGGCTGGCGCGCTCCCGGTCGTCGGGGGCGCGTCGACCTCGACCGGCGCCCCTCGATCCAACGAGGCCTGGGCGAGCTCTACAACCTCCAGCACCGCCACCGCCTCACGCCCATCGGAGCGCGGCGTCGCCCGGCTCGTCACGCACTCCAAGAAGTGCGCGCACTCCTGACGAAGCGGCTCGACCTCCGGCAGCTCGATCGGCTCCGGCGCGCCGCGTCGCGCGACGGGACGCTGACTCGACCAATCGACCTCCTGAGGGTACCGAACGAGCTTCGACGCCCACGGCCGCTGGTCGTCGAAGACCAGCGCGCCGCCGTCGCCAGCGACCACGAGGCGCTGGTCCTTGCACGGGTGCAGCCAGCTCGCGTGCAGGTCCGCCCGCACCCCGTCGGGGAAGTGCAGGTGGGCGAAGGCCACGTCGGCGGTGGTCGCGTTGAGGTACATCCCCCCCTCGCAGTGCACCCGCGTCGGCCGTCGCCCGCAGAGGAGCAGGATCAGCGACACGTCGTGGGTCGCGAGGTGCAGCAGCACGCTCTCGCCCTCGTCGCCGCGACAGCCGAAGTCGAGTCGGTTCGCGTGCACGTAGCGCAGGGCCCCGATCGCCCCCTCCCGCAGCAGCGTCGACATCCGCTCGACGGCGGGATGGTAGCGCAGGACGTGCCCCGCCATGAGCACGCGTCCGTGCCGGTCGGCGGCGTCGCAGAGCCGCCGCGCCCCCGCGGCGTCGAGGGCCACCGGCTTCTCGACGAGCACGTCCTTCCCGGCCTCCAACGCGGCGAGCGCCATCACCTCGTGGGTCCCGCTGGGCGTGGCGATCGCGACCGCGTCGATCTTGGGGTCGTCCAGCAAGGCGAGGTAGTCGCCACCGACGGCCACCCCGCGCGGGGCCCGTTCGCGGGCCTCCACGGACGTGTCGCAGACCGCCGCGAGCGCGCCCAGATCCGCGAAGTTGCGCACCAGGTTCGCGCCCCAGGCGCCGGCACCCACCACCGCTACTCGGCACCCCGCGGGGTTCGTCGATTCTCCCGACATGCGGCGCATCTTCGCGGTCACGCCCCCCGCGGTCAAACGATCACGGGGCGTCCTCCGGGTCACCCACGGCGGGCGAGGCGCGCACTGGCTGTGCTGGCATCAGGCTCGGCGGCAGGTCGCCGTGGTCGGCGATGGACGGCGCCTTCGGCTCGGGGGCCGGGCGCACGGGGGTCCCGGCGAGCGGTCGAAGGTCCTCGGGGAGCGGCGCTACGTCGACGCGAGGGACGCCCACAGCGGGGCCGGGGAGCCGTGTCTGCCGCATTACGAAGGTGCCGGCGTCGAGCTCGCCTGTGCCCAGCGCGAACTCGGTGGGGGCGGTGCCCTCGAGGAAGGGGACCTCCGCGGCGCCCTCGTCCCCCGGCGACGCGAGCTTCCCGCTGGCCCGGTCGATGAGCCGCACCACCACCCCGTCGGGGGCGGGCGGCCAGCTCGGCCCGTCCTTCTCCACCGCCTCCAGATAGCGCTTCACCAGCGGCAGCGCGGTCCGTGAGCCGGCCTCCTTGCGGCCCAGTCGACGTGGCGTGTCGAAGCCGACCCACGCCACCGTGACCACCTCCGGCAGGAGGGCGACGAACCAGGTGTCCCGCGCCTCGTTGCTGGTCCCCGTCTTCCCGGCGACGGGTCGTGGGAAGCGCTTCAGGCGCTGGCCGCTGCCCCGGGTCACGACGGCGCGCATGGTGTCGCGAACCAGGTAGGCCAAGGCCGGATCGAGGGCCACCTCGACCTCCGCCTCGTCGGTGAGCCCGGTGGCGACGGGCCCGTCGGGTCCGCGGACGCCTACCACGAGGCGCGGCTGCGCGCGCCGGCCACCCGAGGCGATGGTCGCGTAGGCGCAGGCCAACTCCAGGGGGGTCAGCTCGCTCGAGCCGAGGGCCACCGTGAGGTTGTCGACCAGCGGTCGATCGATACCGATCCGCCGCGCGAAGCGGTGCACGCCGGAGACCCCCACCTCGTCGGCGAGGCGGACGGCGATGCTGTTGACGGAGTGCGCCAACGCCTCCGAGAGCGGCAGCGGGCCGCGGTACTTCCCGTTGTAATTCTTGGGCTTCCACCACTTGCCCCGGTGCAGCGGCCAGGTCTCCGGCGCGTCGATCATCACCGTCGCGGGGGTGAACTGCCGCGACGCGTAGGCGGCGCCCCAGACGAAGGGCTTAAACGCGCTCCCCGTCTGCCGCCGCGCCTGGGTCGCGCGGTTGAAGGGGTTCGCCGCGTGGTCGTAGCCGCCCACCATCGCCAGGACGTCGCCGCTGTGGGGATCGAGGGCGACCAGCGCCCCCTGCGGCGCCTGGGCCAAGGTGGCGTGCATCGTCTCGGGGTGCTGGGGGCCATCGCCGCGCACGGCGACCGTGAGCACATCTCCGACGGCGTAGGGCGTCTCGCCGTCCTTGGCGAAGCGGGCGATCTCGGCGCGGGGGAGGGTGGCCTCGCCGACGCCGAGGTCGAGGGTGAGCGCGCGGGCGCCGACCTTGACGACGCGGGCCGGGACCGGCCGCGCGGCCCGAGGGGCGCGATCGCCGAGGACCTTGCGCCGCTTCGCCCGCCAGCGCTTCACGTCGCCGACGGGCTTCGCCGCCCGGCCGAACTTCTGGCGCGCGTCGAGGGCTCGCAACCCGGCGCGCACGGACGCCACCGCGGCCTTCTGACGTTTGGGATCGAGGGTTGTGGTGACGTGGAGTCCCCCGGCGAGCACGGCGTCTTCGCCCAACGCCTCCACGAGCTGCGCCCGAACCGCGTCGACGAACCACGCCGCGTCGGCGAGGGTGCTCCGTGGCGGATCGGCCACCGTGACCGGAGAGCGGTCGGCGGCGTCACGCTGGGCGGCGTTGATGTATCCGTTCTCGGCCATCTCCCGGAGCACGAAGCGCCGTCGTATTCGAGCGCGGTCGGGGTGCTTGCGCGGGGAGTAGCGCTCCGGCGACGAGATCAACCCGGCCAGCGTCGCCGCCTCGGCGAGGGACAGGTCGGCGGCGTCCTTCGCCCAATACGCGCGCGCCGCCTCCTGTACGCCATAGCGCCCGTGCCCGAAGTAGATCGCGTTGAGGTAGAGCGTGAGGATGTCGTCCTTCGTCAGGCGCGTCTCGAGGCGTCGCGCCAGGATGATCTCGCGGGTCTTCCGCTCGAAGGTCCTGGCCTGCGTGAGCACCAGGTTCTTCACCGTCTGCTGGGTGATCGTGCTGCCCGAGCCGGTGAGCCGTCCGGCGCGCACGCTGTTGTAGAGCGCCCGCGCCATCCCCATGTAGTCGAGGCCTTCGTGGCGGTAGAAGTCGGCGTCCTCCGCTGAGAGGACGGCCTGCACCAGCACGTCGGCGATGCGGTCGCGGGGCACCACCGTGCGCCGCTCGCGGTAGAGCTCGGCCAGGAGCGTGCCGTCGGCGGCGAAGACGCGGCTGGTCTGCGGCGGGCGCCATTCCTCGAGGGAATGGAAGTCCGGCAGGTCGCGGGCGTAGTAGAGGTAGCCCCCCAGCAGGGCGGTCCCCCCCAGGGTGCAGACGAGCGCGAGGGCGTAGAGGGCGCGCCGGTACCAGCGCCAACGGGACTTGGGCGGCGCCTTCTTCTTCGTCTGCTTCTTCTTCTTGGGTGCCTTTTTCGCCATCGACCGGGACCGCTTGTCTATCCACGCGCCTTCGTGAGACTCGGTACGGTGATGGAACCTCGTGTCGAGCGCTATCAATTCCGCCTCGAGGTGCGGGGGCAGATCGCCAAGTGCGGTGGCCGCGTCGTGGTGGACGACGACGGGATGTGCCGCCTCCAGGTGTGGATGTTCAGCCCCGAGCAGTCCTCCATCTTGCTGGAGGTGACGGACTGCGACTCCGTCGAGCAGCTATGGCCCTTGTTTCGGAAGGTCTGCGACCACCGCGGCGTCCGAGCCATCGACTGCCGCCGCTCGGAGCCGCATCTCGAGCCCTGGGGCCCCGTCCCCCACGGGGCCGGTCACTCGTCGGACGACTCGGCGAGCTGAAACTGGACGATGAAGTCCGTGGGCAGGGAGCGACCGCTGTGCGCCGTCAACGAGGCGTCCACCGTCGCCACGTAGCCACCCCGCCCCAGGCCGTCGTCGGCGACGGGGAGCGAGAGGGTGAAGGTCTCGGCGTCGTAGGCCGGTGAGCCCAGCGAGACCGCGCCCCGGCGGTCCACGAGGGTGATCAGCGAGGCGGCCGCTTCCTCGACGTCGGCCCGGTCGCCCAGATCCTCGCTGAAGGTGAACGAGAGCTCGCCCAGATCCTCCACCGCGAGGGTCGCCCCGTTGGCGGGATAGCTGTTGAACACGAACAGCGGCGCCGGCACCTCCAGCACCGGCGCGTCGGCGCACCCGAGAAGAAGCGCCGTGATCAACAGGTGTCCGAGGGGACGCCTCTTCAGAGCTGCGCGCGCCATCCCACCTCCAGAATCAACCCGCTCGCGTGGACCTCTCCCGTCGAGCGCTCCCCGACGAAGACGTGCTGCCAGCCGGCGCCGATGAGCAGCTCGCCGGCGGGCAGCGGCCACCGGGCGTCGGCGCGGCCACGTACCATGGGCTCGATGAGGTGCTCATCCTCGTCTAGCAGCGTCGCGCCGTCCACCACCTGCGCGCTCGTCGCCGCGTAGGCGTAGGCGGCGCCGCCGAGCAGCGTCAGGCCCAGGTCCCCGGCCTCCCAGCCGACCCCCACCAGCGCCGGGACCGTCCAGAGCTGATGATCGGCGCGCAGGACGACGGAGCCGCCCAGCGTCTCGACCTGCGCCGTGAGCCCCGTCACGGCCGTGCGGTCGAGCCCCGTCTCGGCCCGCAGGAACGTCGCGTCGCCAAGCGCGAGGCGCCACCCGAGGGCGGTGTGGACGTTGGCGCCGTCGAGCACCTGAGCCGGCACCAACGTCCCCGCCCGCAGCTCCACGGCCTGTTCGGCGAGGGCCGGTGAGATGGCCAGGGTCGTCAGCAGCGCGAAATAACGAGGAACCATGCTTTTGTCGTTTGAAAAAGGCCGGTGTTAGGATGCGCCCGTTATCAGGAGGCGGTCGTCTAGTGAAGATCATCTGCCCCAAATGCGGCGCGGACTACAACATCAGCGAGAGCAAGATTCCGCCTGACGGCCTTCAGATCAAGTGTCCGAAGTGCTTGCACAGCTTCCTCGCCCTCCGAAACGGCCAGACGACCGCGGTGTCGACCGCCAGCACGGGCTCGATGTCCGCGGTCGGCGCGCCGCCGCCGCCGCCGCCGCCGATGGGCATGGCGCCGCCGCCGCCGCCCCCCCCGTCGGGGCTCGGCAAC